>CAZWCX010000025.1:0-68073 GCA_964632945.1 uncultured Planctomycetia bacterium
GCCCCGTCTCGAAATCAGCCATCGATTTGCTCGGATGAATTGTGGCCAGGGACAGTCCAGGTCTTCCCCCGCGCCCCCCACCCGGTAGAGTACCGGCCGACCGTTCACGAGATTCGTCCCGTCGATGTCGTGCGCAAAGTGGGCGAGCGTCGCGGGTGCGAGCGACAGGCTCGCCACTTCCAACCCCTGGAGAGAGGCATGAAGGCCATTCCGGCGCATCATCGCCGCCTCCGCAGAGGCGAGCGTGACGGCCTGTTCGGCGAACACCTCGCAATCCTCGATCCGCGTCCGGCGGGAAAAAGAATCCGCGATTCCGATGCGCACCGCGCCGACATACATCCGCAGAAAGGTGTTGTCCTCGCCGTCGATGGCGTGGAGGCCCCACTCGGACGCGCCGACGACGCGCAGGACCGCGGTCTCCGCCCCCACCCGACACCCAACACATGATCCCTCCCGGGCTTGCGACGACTCTTCCAGCGGCGATCCGTTTCTCACCGGGTGCGGCCGAACGACACATAAAGATTCTATTTGGACGCGCGTCGCGGTCAAGAGCGGAACTCGCAACGAATTCTCGCAAAGGCCGGATCCCTTCCGGCAGGCGGGGATTGTGACGCGGCCGACCGAGCAGATTCGCGGCGGCAGAGAGGTGACCGGGCGGTTCCGAAAGATGTGGACCGACCCGAGTGTCGCGGGACATCGCCCCGGGATGGGTCCGCGCGAAGTCGTGGACCTGCAGAAGCCGGGGCTCGCTCCCCGGCGATCCGAGGCGCCCGGCCCGCGTGGCGGAGGCACGGTTCGGTTGGAGGTGCCCGGAGCGGTCCGGGCACCTCACCGGTCGAGCGATGGCTTTCGCAACGGGCTCGCCGCGCCCACGCGAATCACTTCTTGGGGTGCTCCGGGTGTTCGGACTTGCCGCCCGACGGATGCTCCGACTTCCCGCCCGAGGGATGCTCGGTCTTGTTGGCCGGCGCGGCGTTCACGGGCGCCGCCGGAGTTTCGGTGGGCGTCTGGGTCGTGCCGCCGGTCGGCGGCGCCGTCTCCTGCTTGCATCCGGGGACGGCGGCGAAGACGAAGAAGACGAGCGACAGGAGCGCCAGCCCCAGGGCACGGCGCGAAATCGACGCGAGTTTCATGATCCCTTCCTCCACATTCGGTTCCAGGCGATTCGAAGATCACGTCGCGACGGTATCGGTTTCGACGCATTGCGTCAAGAGCGGCGGCGAGCGGGAGGCGGCGCGCTACGCGCCGTCGGCGCCCACGACCGGGAGCGGCACCCAGCCCGGGTTCAGACCGCCCGGGCGGTAGCCGGCGAGGTCGACCGCCGCCCAGCGGAATCCGGCGGCCCGGACGGCGGCGAGCGCCTGCTCACGCACGGGCGGGGTGCACAGGTCGAGCATCCGCTCGGCCGCGACCTCGATGCGCGCCACGTCGCCATGGTGGCGCACGCGCACGCCGGGAAAGCCGAGCGCATGGAGCCCGGCTTCGGCCCGCTCCACCTGCGCCAGGCGCTCCGCCGTGACCTCGGTCCCGTGCGGAATACGCGACGCCAGGCAGGCCAGCGCGGGCTTGTCCGCGGTGGGCAGGCCGCAGCGACGCGAGAGTACCCGCACCTCCGCCTTCGTCAGCCCCGCGTCCGCCAGCGGCGCGCGCACGCCGAACTCCCGCGCGGCGCGCCGGCCGGGCCGGAAGTCCGCCGCGTCGTCGGCGAGTTCCCCGTAGACCACCACGGCCCCGGCGTGCGCCTCGGCGATCCTCCGGAGGTGGGTGAAAAGCTCCGTCTTGCAGTGATAGCAGCGGTCGGCGTCGTTCCGCACATACCGGGGATTCGAGAGTTCGCGCGTGTCGATCCACTCGTGGCGCGCGCCGATCCGCGCGGCCAACGATTCCGCCTCCCTCGCTTCCGCAACCGGCAGGCTTTCGCTCCGCGCGGTGATGGCCAGCGCCCGCTCCCCGAGCACCTCGTGCGCCACCTGGAGGAGAAACGTACTGTCCACGCCCCCGGAGAAGGCCACGACGCACCGGCCCATGCCCGCAAGGTCCGCGCGCAAGCGCGCCAGCTTCCCGTCGACGTCGCTCGTCACGCGCATGCCTCGACCGCCTGCTTCAACGTCGCCAGGTCCGTTCGCCCCGTCCATCGCTTCGCGATCTCGCCCCGGTGGAAGAGGATGAGGGTGGGAACCGAAAGCACTTTGAATCGCCCGGCCAGCCCCGGTTCCGCGTCGATGTCGATGGTGAAAATTTCGAGCTTCCCCGTCAGTTCGCCCGCGAGCTTCTCCAGGATCGGCACCTGAGCCTTGCACGGCGCGCACCACTCGGCGGAGAAGTCGAGCAGCACGGGCGCCGCACTCTTCAGAACCGCCGTCTCGAAGTCCTTTTCGCCGATCGTTTTCATGGGCCTCTCCTGCTCCAGGAACGTCCGGGACCCGACGTCCGTACCGACGCCGGCATCGTAGCACGAACCCTGCGAGGCCCGGAAGAATTCCCCACGCCCAGCGGTCCGCCCAACGCATCGTCCATGCAGCCGTCGGGCCGAAATGGTGGCGCGATCAAGTGTTCCCCCGGCGCCGGCCGATAGACTCTAGGTGCCGCGATCCTCGGCCCCGGACGCGACCGGGAATCCGTGCAAGCCCTTGCGGGAGGCACCCATGCAGCTCGAAGGACATTCGTCCATGACCGCCGGCCACCGACCCTCCCTCTTCCGCAAGTACTTCGCCGGCACCTTCATCGTCGTCCTCTGCCTCGCCACCCCGATCGCCATCGGGATCCTGATGCTCCTGCGGGTGCGCCTCAATCCGGCCTTCCTGGTGCTCGCCGCCCTGTGCGCGGCCCTGGGGATCGCGCTGGCCTTGGGAAACCCCGACGACGAGGCGCCCCCCCAGGCGGGCGCGCCGGAAGACGACGAGTAGGCCTCGGTCCACCCTTGCCTCTCCGTCGGATGTCCCGTCCAGACCACCCCTTCCGTCCCCCGGACCGCCCCGCCGCCGCCCGAAAAGCGTTGACAGGGTTTCCCCGCCCTGATATAGACTCCCCTTCCCCCATGGGATCCGGCGGTATCCCCCTCCATCGGTTTGCGAAGGAATGTTTCCATGAAAACGCTGCTCGGCAAGAAGCTGGGGATGACCCAGTTGTTCCTGGAAGACGGCCGCATCATGCCCGTGACCGTGATCCAGCTCGGACCCTGCTCGGTCCTCCAGGTGAAAACCAAGGAGAAGGACGGCCTCACGGCGATCCAGATCGGCTTCGGGCCCCGGCGGGCCAAGAACGTCAACAAGCCGATGATGGGGATCTTCAAGAAGGCCGGCACCGAGCCGCTCTCCTACATTGAAGAAGTGAAGGTCGAAGGGAAGGAAGAGTACCAGCTCGGCCAGAAGTTGACCGTCGCGGCCTTCGAAGGTGTGCGGCATGTCGACGTGACGGGCCTGACCAAGGGACGCGGATTCGCCGGCGTGGTCAAGCGGCACAACTTCGGCGGCGGCCCGAAGACCCACGGCCAGTCCGACCGCCAGCGCGCCCCGGGGGCACTCGGGCGCATGCACTCGATCTCCCAGGGCGTCCTGCTCGGCAAGCGCATGGCCGGTCACTACGGCCAGGAGCGCACGACGATCAAGAACATCGAGCTCGTGAAGATCGACGCCGAGAAGAACCTCATGTACATCCACGGCGCGGTCCCGGGCGCGACCGGCACCTATTGTCGCGTCAGCCAGGCCAAGAGCGAGGCCAGCCTGATCCGCCAGGGCAAGTTCAAGTCCGGCGAGGGCGCGGCCAAGGAGTAGCGCGACGCGCTTGCGCGGGACGGGAGAACCGGAAGCCGCGGGGGTTCGCCCCCGCGGCTTCCTGCGTTCGTAGGCGGGCGCGCGCTACCGGGTGAGCACCCGCATGGTCGCCTTCTTGAGGAAGAGGAGCGCGAAGGCGGTATCGGTCACCGGGTGGAGATCGTCCCCCACCCAGTGACCGTCGGCAAGCTGGCTGTCGAGCAGCAACTGCGCCCCCTCGAGATACCAATCGTGGCCGCCGATCCGGCGGATGCCGTAGAGCACGCCGACGCGCTCGAGGCTGTACAGGTAGTAGTGGTGGAAGGTGGTCCAATACCCGCTCGCCGGGCCGCTGCACCGGGTGCTCATGTTCTGCTGCAGGTAGGCCAGCCCCTCCCGCTTGGCGCGCGCGAGGTCGGCGCGCATCCCCTGGTCGAGCTTGCCGAGGGTGAACAGTTCGGACTCCGCGATCACGAGCGAAGTCAGCCCCGCGCAGGTCATCGCGGCGTACCCCTTTTCGGCCGGCTTGAGCGGCACGACCGCGTATCCCCACGGCCGCGGCGAGACGCGCCCGCCCTTGGCCACGGTCTCGCCTTCCTCCTCGGTCTCCCAGACGAGGTCGAGCTCCAGCTGCGGGTCCCCGGTGGTGAGCTGATTGTCGAGGAAGTTGCGCGCGACCTTCTTCCAGATCTCGGCGTCGATCTTCACGCCGCACCGGGCGGCGGATTTCAGCCCGAGGACGGCGTATTGCGTGTTCGAGTTGTCGAACCCCGCGTCGTTGTAGTCCGGGTATCCCCAGGTCCCGGTGCGGCCCATCTGCGCCAGCAGCCACTGGCTCGCCTCCTCCAGGAGTTTCCGGTCCTCGGCGGAGATGGCGGCCTGCAGCGCCTTGCGCGCCTCCGCCTCGTTGTAGTTGCGCACGTCCTCCAGCTTCTCGAACGGCAGGTACTTGGCCTCGATCGCCTGCAGGAGGAGCGCCGCATCGTACGTGTGCTGCTTGTACGAGGCCTTCCGGATGAACTCGAAGCCTTTCTGGACGACCGGCTCGTCGGCCTTCACGCCGGAGTGGAGGAGCGCGAGCAGGACGAGCGCGGTGCAGCCGACCGGGAACTCGTCGGAGAAGGCCTGATCCTCCTTGTACGAACCGTTCGCCTTGGCCTGCTGGAGGAGCCAGCGGGTGCCCCCGGCGATGGCGTCGTTGATCCCCTTGCTCAAGAGTTCGTGGCTGAGTTCCCGGTCTTCGGAGCCGACCTGGAGCAGCTCCGACTTCTGCAGCCGGACGGTAGTGCGCATGAACCCGTGCTTGATGTCCTGGATCTCCTCTCCCTTGGAATCGTAGTCGTACCGGGCGCGCACGAGGCGCGGCGAACCCTCGCCGGGGTCTACCCACTGCCAGGTCTTGAGCGAGCCGAGGGCCTTGCCGGGTTCGCCCTTCTTCACGGAGCTGATGGTGAAGACCCCTTCGAGAGCGGCGACGGTGCGGCCGTCGAGCGCCTCCATCCCCTTGAAGCGGAATTGTCCGTGGACGATGACCGGGTCGAGGCGGTCTCCCCAGAGCAGCGAGAGGCCGGTGGGAAAGGCGTCGACTCCGCGATCGAAGAAGGTCTTCTGGTAGTTCCAGCGTTGACCCGCCTTGAGCGGCTGGTCGGGCAGGACGAACAGGAAGTGAAGGGGCAGGTCGCGGTGGTTGCGCACGAGGATCGCGTGCTCCTTCGCGTCCTTGCCGGGGGAGAGTTCGGCGCCGAAGACGGTCCAGGCGCGCTCGCTGCCGGGCTGCGGCTTGCCCTTGGCCAGGCCGGTCGCGGTGTACCGGAGGACGCGGTCGGGCGGCACGTTCCAGCGCAACGCGGGAAGCTCGTCGGCCGGGCGCGCGGCGGGCGCGGCGGCGGCGAGGAGGACGAAGGCGGCGAGGGGCGCAGACCACGGGGATCGAAACATGGCAACCGTTCCTCGACAGGAGGGGGGGCGCGTCGTCAGGGTCCGACGCGGCGCAGGGACGAAGCGATTTTTTCCAGGAGCGGAAGGTAGGCGTCGGAACCGCCCCCTTCCGCGACGAACGCGAGGACGACGATGCGACCCTCGGCGACGCCGGCGAGCGCGGGATGGCGGCCGCCGCCGGTGAGCGGGGAGAGTTCGAGCGGAAGCCAGACTCGGTCCCCGAGCCGGCGCTTCTCGCCGGTGCCGACGATCGCGAGGCGGTGACGGAACGCGCGCGGCACCTCCTGCTCGATTTCCCGGCGCAGGTCGGTCGAAGGGTCGTCGAGCAGGCGTTCGCTCCAGAAGGTGACCTGCACGCCCGGACCGACCAAAAGCGCGCCTTTGGGCAGGGGGAAGGACTCGAAGATCACCGGGTAGTCGATCTGCAGCGTCCCCGAAGGCTCTTCGACGGAGCGGGTCGGATGGTCGAGCGGGTCGCTGCCGAGACGGACGAAGGCGTGGAGCGCGAACGCGAGGGAGACCCCGACCGGGGCGAGCAGGAGGGCGAACGCGACCCGGCGGCCGCGCGGCGTCGTGGAGCCGGAGAGCGCGTCCCGCGGCGACAACCCGAGGGCGGCGGCCGCCCCGCCGAGCACGCCGCCGAGGTGCGCCCAGAGGTCGATGCTGGGGATGATCGCGCCGAGGATGAGGTTGATCACCAGCACCGAGACCATGCCGGAGAGCATGCGCGCCCGCACCCGGGAGGGGACGACGCGCCCGTGCCGCAGGGCGAGGATGACCACCGCCCCGCACAGCCCGAAGAGGGCGCCGGACGCCCCCACCGAGGGTGCGGGCGTCAACGCGAGGCTGGCCAGGGAGCCCGCCATTCCGCCGGCGAAATAGAGGATCAGGAATCGCGGCACCCCGAAGTACCGCTCGAGCATGGGACCCAGGGCCCAGAGTCCGTACCCGTTGAAGAGCAGGTGGACGAGGTTGCCGTGGACGAACGTGCAGCTGAGCAAACGCCACACCTCGCCCGCGTGCACGAGCGCGTTCACCTTCGCGCCGAAGCGGACGTAGACGTCCGAGCGGAAGCCCTCGAGCGCTCCCGATCCCTGGCCCGCCGACTCCCCGAGCGCGGACATGGCGGCGAAAACGGCCCCCAGCATGCCGAGCAGCGCGACCGAGATCCAGGCGCGCACGGCGAACAGCTCGGTGACGAAGCGCTCTTCGGTTTCGAACCGCGCGAGCACCTTCCGGTCGACGTCCGCGGAGGTCGGGGCGGCGGCCGCCCCGGGGGTCCAGCGGCGGAGCGCCGCTTCCATCGAGTCCGGCGACGGCTTGGCGCGCGACAGCCAGCCGGCCCGAGTGACGACACGGCGTTCCGTGACGCCGATGGCGCGCGCCTCGAGGACGAAGAGGTTGTGATGGACGGCGGGCTTCAGGGCGGCGACCGCCTCCAGGCGGCCCGGGGGGCACGGCCGCTCATGCACGAACGCGACCAGCAGCGATTCGATCCCGGTCGGGAAGCGCCGCGCGAGGCGCATCTCCTCGAACCGGTCCAACGCCCCGCGGCAGTCCTCGAGGGTGCGGTCGTCGGCGCGGAGGAGCAGGACGATCGAGCGTTCCCCGACGATCACTTCGTCGAAGCCGGCGAACAGGTCGCGCAGCGGATGGCCGGCGGGCAGGCGGTCGAGGCCTTCGGACTCGACCAGCGAATCCGTGAGGTGGAGCAGGAAGTCGTCGGCCCGGGTCATGGCGGATCGTCCCAGGGGGGAACCGGGAGGTGGGATGATAGCAGGCGTTCCGCGAGCCCGCAAGGCGCGGAAGACCGTTGACGGGGGCGCGCCGGCGTGGTTTCCTCGATCCGTCCTTTCGGAGATCCGCCATGAGACTCGCCCTTGCGGCGATCGTCGTCGCCGGAATTCTCGGCGCCGCGCGGCTGGTCGCGCAGGAGCTGCCGCGCTGCCCGAAGGAGGGGTGCGGCCAGACCGTCCACTCGTCGTGGTGGAAGCACTGCCCGATGTGCGGAGGGGCCCTGCCGGCCTTCGCGCTCGACGGCGCCGCGACGCCGCAGGAGGCGATCCTCGGCAACGTCTACGTCCACGGCGGGCTCGGGATCCGCGTGGAGTGCCCGAACCAGGGCTGGCAGATCCTCAAGGGAAAGGGGGCCCGCGACCTGCACCCCAGCGCAACGATGGCGATGACCTGCGACCCGGGGTTCTATGCCCTGCTGATCGTCAAGGAGATCCCCGGGTCCACGCTCGAGCAGTACGCCGAACAGGTGGTGCCTTCGCTCAAGCCGGTGGAGACGGTCGAAAACGAGACGCGAACGGTCGACGGCCGGAAGGCGATCGTGCGCACGTTCCGCGGCAAGAAACAGGACATCGACTTCGTCTTTCGCATCCTCGTCGCCGAGGACGGCGGTCGCAAGGTGCAGGTGGTCTGCTGGGCGCTTGCGCCGGACTATGACAAGCCGGAAGGGAAGGAGCAGGTGGGGCGGATCATCGACTCCTTCCGGTTCGTCGCGCCGGCGGCAACGGGCGGGCATGACCGGGAGGGGAAGTAGCGGTGTCGGAGCGGGAGGAGACCGGCCGCCGGATCCTGGCGGCGCGATGGATCGCCGTGGTGCGCGAATCGACGGAAGCCGCGGGTCGTCGGGCGGTCGAGGCGCTCGCCGCCGGGGAAGCGCCGGTGGTGGAAATCACGTTGACGACGCCGGGCGCGCTGGAACGGATCGGCGCGCTGGCCGCGCGGGCGGCCGGGCCGTTGGTCGGCGCGGGGTCGGTCCTGGACGAGGCGGGGGCGCGGGCGGCGCGGGCGGCCGGGGCGCGTTTCCTGGTCTCGCCGGTCGCGCCGCCGGGACTGGCGCGCGTGGCGCGGGTGCAGGACGCCTTTCTCGTCCTCGGCGGGCTCACTCCGGCGGAGCTGTGGGCCGCCCGCGCGGCCGGGGCGGACCTGGTGAAGGTCTTTCCGATCGGTTCGGTCGGCGGCCCCGACTACCTGCGCCGGGTGCTCGGGCCGTTTCCGGATCTGCCGCTGCTGGCCAGCGGCGGGATCGAGCCGGCGGCGATCCCGGACTACTTCGCCGCGGGCGCGCGCGTGGTCGGGGTCGCGCGCGGCTGGCCGGATGAGGCGTCCGTGCGGGCGGTCGGCGCACGGGTCCGCGGCGGCTGACCCGCGGGGGCGCGCGGGCTACTTGCCCGAATTCGACGGTCCCGCGCCCAGGTTCTCGAGCGCCGCGCGGGCGTCCTCCAGGTCGGGGTCGACGCGAAGCGCCTCCTCGAACGACCGGCGCGCCCCTTCGGCATCCGGCGCGTCATCCGCGTGCAGCCGGCCGAGGGCCCGGGCGCAGAGCCGCTGAGCGGGGGCGAGACCCGAAGATTCCGCCGCCAATGCCGCGGCGTCGGCGGCCAGCGTCCGGCGCCATTCCGCGTCGGGCGCGCCTCCCGTCCCGCTCGCAAGGGCGTCGGCCGCGAGCCACAGGCGCTCGTACCGCGCGGGCGGAAAGCCGTCCTGCTTGCCGAGGGCGGTCTCGATCTCCGCGGCCGCCGCGGCCCGATCCCGCAGGGCGCGCAAGACCCGGGCCCGCTGCACGTGCGGCTCGGGCCGCGCGGGGGCCTTCGCCGAAGCCTCGTGCGCCGCCTCCTCGACGGGCGCCAGGAACGCGGCGGCGCGCGTCCCGGGGTCGCCGCCGGCGCGGCGGATCAGGACCACGGCCTTCACGCTCGAATCGGCGATCCGCCGGACCGCATCGACGACCTCGTCTTCGAGCCGACGCTTTTCCCGCTCCGCCGCTTCCCGCTCCAGGCGCACCCGCGCGCGCTCCGCCTCCGCCTCCCAGGCCTGCTGGGCGGCGCTGAGCGCCACGACCACCGCCAGCACCGCCGCGCCGGCCAGCGCCGCGGTCGCCCGCCGGCGGCGCACCCATCGACGCAACCGCCCGAGCCATCCTTCCGGACGCGCGTGGATCGATTCGCCCGCGAGAAACCGGGCACAATCGTCCGCCAGGGCCCGGGCACTCGCGTAGCGCCGGGGCTTCTCGCGCGCCGTGGCCACGAGGCAAATCGTCTCGGCGTCCCGGTCCAGGTCGCGGACCCACTTCGACGGCGGCGGCGGTTCCTCCCGCGCGATCGTCAGCATCGCCTCCGACGGGGAAGCCTGCGGGTAGGCGCGCCGTCCCGTGAGCAACTCGTACAGGACGGCCCCGATCTGGTAGACGTCGCTTTGAGCGTCGACCGCGGACATCCCCTCGTTCACGTGCTCGGGACTCATGTAGGCCGGCGTCCCCAGCAACGCCCCCGTGCGGGTCGCCCCCGCGGCATCGGCGCCCTGGGCCATCTTCGCCAGGCCGAAATCCATCACCCGCACGCGCCCGGAGCCGTCGATCAGGACGTTTTGCGGCTTGAGATCCCGGTGGAGCACACCGGCGTCATGCGCGGCCTGAACCGCCTCCGCCATTTCGCGCACCCAGCGGATCGCCTGCGGGGCCGGCAGCCCCGCGGATCCGCCGCGAGCGGTCCGATCCTCCAGCACCCGGGAGAGCGTGAGCCCCTCCACGTACTCCATCGCCATGTACGTGCGACCGTCCTCCTCGCCGATGTCGTGCACGGCCACGATGCCCGGATGGTGCAGGCGCGCCATCGCCTGGGCCTCGCGGCGGAAGCGCTGGAGTTCTTCCCGGGACGCGTCCTCCCCCGCGCGCAACACCTTGACCGCGCATTCCGCGTGCAGACCGACGTGCCAGGCCTTGTAGACCACCCCCATCCCGCCGTGCCCGAGCACCTCGCGAAGTTCGTATTTGCCCAGGCGCCGGGGCTCTCCCGCGGATCGGCGCGCCGGCGCGAGCGGACGAGGAGGCGGCAGCACGCCCTCGTCGCGGGCGGTCGTCCCGGCGGCATCGTCGTCGGACGGAAGCGTGGCGGTCGGATCCTGCAACCGCGCGTCCTCCGCCTCCGCCTCTTCGAGCACTCGCCGCGCTTCTTCCCCCTGCCCGGCCGACAGCGCCCCTTGAGCGATCAGCGTCTCCTCCAGGCGCGGCGAGGACGCCCCGGCGTCCGGGCCGGCCAAGCGGGCGCGCAAGGCGGCCTGGACGACCCCGGGAGACGCCCACCCGCGCGCCAGCACGAGCGCGGCGGCGCGCCACGCCCGCGCCTGCGCGGGGACGCGGCCGTCGACCCGGCGCCAGATTCCCAGATGCCGCGCGTACAGATCGGCCACCCGCACGGGCGTGAGGAGACTCCGCTCGACGAGCACCAGCGCCAGCGGGGGAACGGGGCTCTCGGCGGCCTGCGCCCGGCGCGCGTCGCGCATCTGCGCGGACGTGAGCAAACCGCCGCGAAGGGCGGCTTCCGCGAAGGCGGCGTCCAGCGACTCCGTCGTCATCGCCCCTCCCCCGCCTCCGCGGCCCAGCGCGCCACCTCGTGCCGCAAGGGATCGTCCCGGGTCGCGCGCCGCTCGAACTCCGCGAAGTCGCGCGCGGCCTCTTCCCGCCGACCCTGCCGCAGCCGTGCCAATCCGCGCGCGGCATAGGCATAGTACGGCTGATCCGGGTTCAACGCGAGCGCCCGTTCCGCCGCCGCCACCGCCTCGTCCGCCCGCCCCGATCGGGCCAACAGCAGCGCCCGCTCCGCGTGGATGCGGGGGTATCGCGGCCACCGTTGTTCCGCCGCGTCGTAATCCGCGAACGCGGCTTCGGTTTCGCCCAAAGCCGCGCAGGCCGACGCGCGCCCGAGCAGGGCCTCCGCCTCCCCCGGCTGGAGGTCGAGCGCGCGACCGTACGCTTCCACCGCGCCGCGCCAAAGCGCGCCCGCCCGCTCCCCGTCCGCGGCCCCCTTGCGCGCAGCCGCGACCCGCGCGTCGGCGAGTTCCTTCCACAGATCCACGCGTCGCGGATTCACCTTGACCGCCTGTTCCCCATCGGCGAGCGCCTGCTCGTACCGGTCCCCCGGATCCTCGCCGCGCGCCCACAGGGCGTCCGCCCAACTGCGGTAGGCCCCCGAGCGGCGATTCCACGACTCCGGGCGACCGGGGTTCCGCTGGAGCGCGCCGGAAAAGTCCTCGATCGCGGCCCGGTAGTCGTCGTCCGGCGACTCGCCCCGGCCCGCCCGATAGAGCCCGAGGTTCAACCGGGCGCTCCCCCGGCCCATCCACGATTCGTCGCGGGCGGGGTTGAGCTCGATGGCGCGGCCGAAGTCCTCCGCCGCCGCGGCGTAGGCCGGTGCCGGGTCGCGCCCGAGCGCCTGCTCCAGGTATCCGCGGTTGACCTGCGCCGTCGCCCGCCGCAACCAGGTCTCGTCGCGCCGCGGGTTGCGCGCCAGCGCCTCGCCGAGATCGGCGACGGCGGCATCGAGGAGCTCGGTGGCGTCCCGTCCGCGCGAGAGGCGATAGGCCGCCCAGTTGATCCGCAGGTTACCGCGCTTCAACCACGACTCGTCGCTCGACGGGTTCAGCCGCACCGCTTCGGCGAAGTCCTGCAGCGCCGCCTCGTAGAGCTCCCCGGGATCCTCGCCGCGCTGGATCCGGTGGGCCCCCCAATTGGTGCGGGCGATCCCGCGCTTGACCCAGGTCTCCTCGCGCGTCGGGTTGCGACGCAGCGCCTCCTCGAAGTCCGCCAGCGCGGCGGTGTAGAGGGCGACCGGATCCTCTCCGCGCGCGACCGCGAAGTTGCCGGCATTGGCGCGCGCGAGGCCGCGGCGCATCCAGGTCTCGTCGTCCCCCGGGTCGAGCGCCAGCGCCCGGGTCAGGTCCTCGACGGCGAGGGCATACTGTGCGCGCGGATCCCGGCCGCGCGCCGACATCCGGTTGGCCTGGTTGATCCGCGCCAACCCTCGGCTCCGATGCACCTCCGGGCGATCCGGCCGCAGCTCGGCGGACTTCCCCAGGTCCGCCATGGCCGCGTCGAAGAGCGCCGTGGCGTCCTGCCCGCGCTCGGCGCGCGCGTACGCCTCGTTCACGCGCGCGCTGCCGCGCGCCTCCCAGAGGTCCGCGCGCTCCGGGGCGAGCTCGAGCGCCCGGGTCAGGTCCTCCACGGCGGCGGCAAAGTCCGGGAACGGATCCACGCCGCGCTGCCATTTCCTCACCGCCGCGTCCTGCCGCACGCGCGCCCGTCCCTCCAGGAACGGGACATACCCGCGGTCGCGCGCCAGGCCACGCGCGAACCACTCGGCGGCCGCGTCCGGACCCTCCTGCCGGAAGGCCAGGTGCGCGCGCGCCTCCCACGCCTCCTCCAGGTCCGGCTCCAGCCGCACGGCCTCGTCCAGCGCGCGGGCCGCCGCCGCAACGTTCCCGTCGAGGTGGGCGAGCATTCCCCGGCCGCACTGACCCGGGGCCGGGCCGATCTCGCCCGCCGCTTCCGCCGCGGCCAGCAGGTCGTGCCGCGCCTCCTCGCGCAACCGCCGCGCCTCGTCGTCCTCGACCTCCGCCGCGGTCGGTTCGCGCGCCGCCCCTCCGCCCTGGATCGCGCCGCCCCCCCGCTGCGCCATCTCTTCGCCGCGGAGACGCAGCCACTCGCGCCGGCGATCCCGCAAGTGCGCGTCGTACGCGCGGAGCAGGAGCAGGCCGCGCTCGTAGCGGGCGCGCGGATGCGCCGGGTCGATGGTCAGCGCCCGCTCCTGGGCCGCCCGGGCGTCGTCGAACCGGAGCAGGGCGCGGTACATCCGGCCGAGATGGTAGTGGGGCTCGGCCAGGTCCGGGGCGCGCGCCAACGCTCGTGCAGCGGCTTCCTGCAGCGGTCCCAGGAACGCCGCTTCCGCCTCGTGCATGCGCCCGCCGGCCCGGCGCACGAGGAGCGCGCCGGTCAGGTTCGCGCGCGCGGCGAGACGGAGCCCGGCCAGGATCTCCGCTTCCAGACGACGCCGCTCCTCCGCCGCTTCTTCGAGGGCGCGGCGCGCCTCGCCGCTCTCCCGATCGGCCCGGCGCGTGTCCCATCCCGCCTGCACGGCCGCCGCCAGCGCGATCGCGGCCGCCGCCGCGAGCGCGGTGAACCCCTTGCGCCGGCGCGCCCACCGGACCGCCCGTTCCCGGCCGGTCTCGCGCCGCGCCGAGATCGCCTCCCCGGCCTCGTATCGGGCGCAGTCGAGCGCGAGCTCCCGCGCGCTTCGGTATCGCCGCGACTTCTCCCGCGCCATCGCCTTGAGACAGATCGTCTCCGCGTCCCGGTCCAGCGCGGGTCGCAATCGTCGCGGCGCGACCGGCTCCTGCTGCGCCACACGCAGCATCACCTCGGTCACGCTGCTCCCCTCGTACGGGCACCGCCCGGTCAGCATCTCGTACAGGATGGCCCCCAGTTGATAGACGTCGGACTGCGGATCCACTTCGGTCATGCCGCGCTCGACGTGCTCCGGGCTCATGTAGGCGGGGGTCCCGATCAATTCTCCCGTGCGGGTGGCGACGGAGCCCTCCCCTTCCTCGAGTTTGGCAAGACCGAAGTCCATCAGCTTGGCCCGGCCGGCGGCGTCGATCAGCACGTTCGCCGGCTTCAGATCCCGATGGAGCACCCCGGCCTGATGGGCGGCCTCGAGCGCCTCCGCCATCTGCCGAAGCAGTCCGACGGCCGCCCGCGGTTCCATCCCCTGCTCCCGTCCCTCCGCCAGCACCCCCGCGAGCGTCCGTCCCGGGACGAACTCCATCGCCAGGAAGGTCCGCCCGTCCTCTTCGCCGACGTCGTATACGGCCACGATACCGGGGTGATGCAGGCGGGCCAGGGCGTGCGCCTCCCGGCGGAATCGGTGCACGTCCTCCTCCGAGGCGTCGGCCCCGGCGAGCAGGACCTTGAGCGCGCAGTGGGTGCGCAGCCCGGGATGCCAGGCCTTGTAGACGGCGCCCATGCCGCCGCGTCCCAGCAACTCGATGAGCTCGTACGGGCCGAGCCGCGGTCCCTCGGGGAGAGACTGCGGGGAGGGCCCGGTCCCGGCCTCCGCGCTCGCGCCGGGATCCCAGAGCACCGTGCCGCCCTCGGGAGCGCCGGCCGTGCCGTCGCACGGCAGGGTCTCCTCCGCGCCGCGACCGGTCTCGGTCGCATCGTTCGGGACGTCCGACCCTGCGCTCACCCGCTTCTCCTCCCGGCGACGATTCGCCGGACCGGGGCTATTTCGCCCCCGGGATCGAATCCACGCACTCCCGCCAGCGCGGATCCCCGCGCAGCGGCGTCAGTGCCTCGTCCGCCTCGAGCGACGGTCGGTCGAGGGCCCCGAGGCGGATCGCCTCCCGCAGGTGGTAAAAGGCGCGATCCCGAAGCGCCTTCGCGTCCCCGGGCGGGGGTTTCGCCGCGCCGGCGCGGGCGAGGAGCGCGGCCAGGTCGTAGTGCCCGTCGGCCAGCCACGCCGCAAGCTCGGCCGCGGGGATCTTCGACTCCGTCGCGCCCGGCGTGCGCGCGGGATCGGCGTTCAAGGCGAGCGCCCGCTCCAGGAGGAGGCGCGCGTCGGCCGCGCGACCGGCCGCCAGGTCCTCGTCCGCGCGGGCCAGCAGGCCGATCCAGCCCTCGGGCTCGCGTTCGATCAGGAGGCCGATGCGCGCCTCGGCGAGCCTGTCCGCAAACGCGGGCACCGCGGTCGGGTCGAGGCGCGCGGCCGCCTCGAAGTCCGCCACCGCCCCTTCCCAGTTCCGCAGCCAGGTGGACAACCATCCTCTCCGCCAGCGCGCGCCCGCGTCCGACGGGTTCAGCTCGACGGCCCGATCGAGGCTGCGACGACCCTCGGCACGGGCCACCGCCGGGTCCTGTCCCGCGTCCTCGAGCCAGGTGGAGAGACCCATCCAGGCATCGCCCCGGAGTCTCCAGGCATCGGCCCGCCGCGGATCCCCGGCGAGGACGACGTCCAGGTCCTCGAGGGCCTGCCGGTAGTGCGTCTGCGGATCCTGCCCGCGCGCCTTGCGGCGCTGCGCGGCATCCAGAACGAGGACGGCGCGACCCGTGCGGGCCTCCGCCGTCCGGGGCGCGAGCTCCAGCGTCTTGCCATGGTCCGCGATCGCCGCGGCAAAATGCGGCTCCGGGTCGCCGCCCCGCGCGGCTGCGGACACCCCCCGATTCGTGTTCACCGTCGCACGCTGGAGCCAGGCGTCGGGGAGTTGCGCGTCCCGGGCCACGGCCCGGTCCGCGTCGGCCAGGGCGGACTGGAAGTGACGTTCCGCCGGCTCCCCGCGGCGGGATGCGGCCACGCCCCAATGCATGTGGAGTTGCGAACGAGCCACCCATGCCTGAGCCCACGCCGCGTGCGCGGTCACGCCGCGATCATAGGCGTCGAGGGCCCGGGTGAATGCGTCGGTCGGCTCGTCCCCGCGGGCCAGGGCGGCGAGACCCGCGGATTCTTCGGCGCGACCGAGCTGAAGCCACGCATCGCCGCTCGCCGGCCGGCGTTCCGCCACCCAGCGAAAGTCTTCGACCGCCTGCTCGTATTCGGGACGGGGGTCTTCGCCGCGCCCGTCGAGCGCCTTCCCCCGGTCCATCGCCAGCATCCCCCGCTGCATCCGTGCGGGGACCGACTCGGGGTCGAGGCGCATCGCCGTCTCGAGGGCGGCCGCCGCGGCCCGGCGGTCCGGCCCGGCGTCCCCTCCGGCCGCCTCCTTCTCCTCCGCCTGCTCGGACCGGATCACCGCTGCGTAGACGTGAAGGTCCGCATGGCCGGGTTCCCGCTCGAGGGCGCGCTGCAGACTTGCGTCGGCCTCCGCGAACGCGCCGCCGGAATCCCCTCCCGACGCCCGGCGATGGCGACCGAGGTCGATGGCGACCAGCGCCCGGCCGATCCAGCCTTCGACCCGGTCCGGGAACGACTCCTGGAGCCGGGCATACTCGTGGACGGAGTTCTCCCAGAGCGGCTCCGGATCCCCCCGCCGGCGGGACCGCGCGAGGCCCCATTGATGCAGGACCTCCCCGCAGCCCCGCGCAGGCTCGCGGAGCGTTCCGTCGTGGTCGCGGGCGCGCGCGAAGTCATTGAGCGCCCCCTGGTACGCCGCCGCCGGATCGCCGCCGCGAACGAACTGCGCCTCCGCAGTCGCCATGCGCAGGATGGCGCGCTTGACGTAGAGCACGGCCCGGGATGGATCCAGCTCCAGGCCCTTCGAGAAATCCGCCTCGGCGGCGGCATACCCTGCCGCGGGATCTTCGCCCCGCCGCTCCCCTTCCTGCGCGGCGAGGAGGCGCGCGTCCCCCCGTCCTTCCCAGAAGGGAACGTATCCCTGGTCCACTTGCAGGCCGCGGGAGAAGGTTGCGACCGCGCGCGGGAACTCCTGAACGAGAACGGCCAGGCCCGCAATCCCGTCGTAGGCCTCCTCGAGCGTGGACTCCTCGGCGATCGCCTGCTCGAGCAAGTCGAACGACCGCTCCAGGTCCTCCGCCCGGCCCATGTGGAAGAGGTAGAGGCCCCGCGCGCACGACGCGCGCGCCCGGGATAGCCCGCCGCCCGCGCCGATCCGATCGAGTCGCTCGAGGTCGGCGCGGACGGTTTTCTGCCAGCTCGCGACCTCCGGGTCGCGGGCGAGCAGGGCCTCGGCATCCGGCGGGACGCCGGCCGGGGCGACCGGACCTGCTCCGGGAAGCCGGCGGCGCGCGCCGAGCTCGAATTCCCGGCGCAGCTCGCCGCGGCGTTCGCCGATCCGGCGCGACAGCAGGATGGCGCGCTCGTACAGGCTCGGCGCGTGGTCGAGTTCCTTGGCGAGCGCCCGCTCCTGTTCCGCGAGCGCTTCGGGGAAGCGCAAGAGGGCGCGATACAGGCGTCCGAGCCGATGATGCGGTTCGGCCAGCGCCGGGGCCTTCGCCGCCGCCTCCGCCGCGGCGTCCCGCAACGGTTCCAGAAAGCCGGCTTCGGCGTCACGCAATCGCCCGCCGGCGCGGCGCACCTGAAGGGCCCCGGTGAGGTTCGTTTCGGCGACGCGCCGGAGGTTGCGCAGGACTTCCTCCTGCAGGCGTCGCCGTCCTTCCTCGGCCGCGAGTTGCTCGGCGCGGATCCGCTCCCGCTCCTGTCCGGCCCGCTGGGCTTGCCGCGCCGAAACGGCCGCAACGGCGAACGCGGCCGACCCGGCGAGGGTCAGGAGCGCGACCGCCCAGCGCTTCCGCAACCAACGCCGGAGTCGCATCCAGACCGGCTCGCGCCTCGCGCTGATGGACTCCCCGGCGAGGGATCGCGCGCAGTCCCGCGCGAGATCGGCCGCGCGGCGGTAGCGACGGGACTTGTCCCGCGCCATCGCCTGGAGCGTGATCGTCTCCGCGTCGCGGTCGAGATCGGCGCGCCATCGTCGCGGCGCCGGCGGCTCCTCCTGCGCCACCCGCATCATCACCTCGGTGGCGGATTCCCCCTCGAACGGGCGTTTCCCCGTCAACATCTCGTACAGGATCACGCCGAGCTGATAGACGTCGCTTTGCCGGTCCACCGCGCTCATCCCCTGCGCGGCGTGCTCCGGGCTCATGTAGGCGGGAGTCCCCAGCCACTCGCCCGAGCGCGTGGCCACCGTGGCGCCGGGTCCCTCGAACTTGGCCAGGCCGAAGTCCATCAACCGGGGCCGTCCGGCGGAGTCGATCAGGACGTTGGCCGGCTTGAGGTCGCGATGAAGCACGCCCGCCTGGTGAGCGAATTCGAGCGCCTCCGCCATCCAGCGCGTGAGCCCGAGCGCCTCGGCGGGCGCCATCGGTTCCCCTTTGCGGCCGGCGAGGACATCGGCCAGGGTCCGCCCTTCGACGAACTCCATGGCCAGGTAGGTCTTCCCTTCCGCCTCGCCGATGTCGTGGATGCCCACGATGCCGGGATGACGAAGCCGGGCGAGGGCATGGGCCTCCCGCAGGAACCGGCGGATTTCGTCGCCGGCCGCATCGGCGCCGGCGAGCAGGACCTTGAGGGCGTAGAACGCCTTCAAGTCGGGATGCCAGGCCTTGTAGACGATGCCCATGCCGCCGCGGCCGAGTACGCCGACGAGGTCGTACCGGCCGAACCGGCGCGTCGCGGGCGCGGCCGGTCCGCCCCCGGGCTTCCCCGACGGACGATGGGCGGTCGCGCCGGCGAGGGCCGGTTGGAGAATCGTCTCGGCGGCGCCGCCCGCCGAGCCCGGCCGCTCTCCGCTTCTCGGCATGGTCGTCGCGGCCTCCCGGAGGATCCTCCGCCCCTCCGGAGCGGCGACCGGCACGGCCGGGGCGATGGCCTGGAGAACCCGATCCAGGCTCTCGCGAGCGATGCCTTGCGGCAAGAAGAGGTCTTCGGGATTACTCAAGGCCGGGCGGGACTCTTCCCGGGCGGACAATTCCCGCAAGGCGCGGTGGACGGCGTCCGCAGCCACGCCTTCCTGCTCCACGAGCAGGCAGGCCACGCGCCAGGCGCGAATCCGTTCCGCGATCCACGGGTCGGCTCCCGCGAGCGTCTCCCGATGCTCGGCCAGCGCATCGGCGACCTGGCGGTGGGACAGGATGCCGAGCTCGACCAGCACGATCGGGAGCGACGGCGGCACCCGCTCTTCCATCTGGGCATGGCGGGCCTTTTCGGCCTGCGCCGGGGTCAAGAGGCGCCGCTCGACGGCGATCCGGCGGAAGAGCATGTCCCGTGCGGAACTCATCGCCGGATCCACTCCCTCTCCAGGTCCGTCCGCCGACCGTCGGGTTCCGGGCGTGGCGCATCGGCCTCGACCCGTCGATTACTCCAGGAATTCGCGAAAGGTCTCGTCCGCGCGCGGATGGAGCCTTCGCACTCCGGCGAGCCGTTCGGAGGCCCCGACGGCATCTCCCTGTTCACCGATGACCCGGGCGAGCAGCCAGAGCGTCATGGGGTTGACCGGGCTGAGCTCCAGGGCGCGCACGAGATCGGCGCGCGCCGCCGCCAGGGACCGATCCGCGTCTGCGCCCCGCGCGCGGGCGAACCGGGCCTCCTCCCAGGACAACCGCCCCCGCGCAGTCCACCCGTCCGGTCCGGCCGGATCGATGCGCACGACCTCGTCGAAGTCGACTCGGGCCCGCCGCCAGGCTTCCGATGGGTCCTCGCCCCGGCGCACCGCGTGGCGCCCGCGCTCCAGCTCCAGGTCGCCCCGGAACAACCGGTGCAGCGATAGGCCGGGGGCCAACGCGAGGGCCCGGTCCAGGTCTTCCCGCCCCCGGTCCCAGCCGTCGCCCGGATCGATCCCGTGCCGCGAGCGCCGCGCGGCAGCCTCGAGGCGAATCTTCCCCCGCCACGCCCAGGCCTCGGCATTCCCCGGGGCGAGCCGGACCAGTTCGGACACCCGTTCGTCCGCGCGATCGAATTCGGGACCGGCATCGCCTCCCCGGCCCCGCAGGTCGAGCGCGCGCACCAGGGCGCACTTCGCCGATCCCAGGCGCGCTCCCGGGACGGAAGGATCCAGGGCCAGGATCGCCGCGAACGCACTCTCGGCGGCTTCGAGCGCTTCGCCGACCTCCTCGCCGCGCAACCAGGAGAGGATCGCCCGCGCGAGTCTGGCTTCGCCAAGCCAGGTCGCGGCCGGGGAGACCGCTCCGGAAAGCTCCTGCGCCGCGGCGTACCAGGATTCCGCCGCGCGATAATCCGCGTCCCCGGTGAGGGTGGTGCGCTGCCGCCAGCGGCCGAGGTTGTAGTGCAGATGTCCGAACACCGGCGTTGCGGTCGCATGTCGGGGCTGGAGGTCGAGCGCGCGCTCGAGGTCGACCGCCGCCGGCTCGAACACGGACTGCGGATCCTCGCCGCACAGCAACCGATGAAAACCCAGATTCACCCGCGCCACGCCGCGATTGCACCACGCGTCCGCCATCGCGGGGTCGAGTTCGAGGGCACGATCCAGCGCCGCGATCGATTCCGCCAAGAGAGAACTCGGATCCGCTCCGGCGCTCAATGCCGAGTACCCCCGTTGGAGGGCGACCGAACCCTTGCGAAACCACGGGAGCGGGGCCGCGGGGGACAGTTCGACCGCGCGCGCGGCGTCGGCGGCGGCCTGTTCCAGGAATGGAGCGGCGTCCTCCCCGCGCGATCCGGCGCGCTCCGCCTGCGCCAGGACGACCGTGATGCGGTTGAGGAAGGCGTCGGTCCAGTCCGGCCTCCGTTGCAGGGCCGCGTCGAGATCCTGCCGTGCCCCGCTCAGATGGGTCTCCGGATCGCCGGAGCGGGAGGCCCGCGCGAGCGCGCGGTCATGGCGCACCACGCTCCGCCACCAGTACTCGTCCGGGGACTCCGGATCCAGTTCGATGGCGCGGCCGAACGCCTCTTCCGCCTGCGCCAGGTCCGGATCCGGATCCTCCCCGCGGGACCGACGCACTCGCGCCAGGCCGAGGGAGGAGGAGCCAAGCCCGTTGAACGCGATGCGGTTGTGCGGGTTCATCCGCGCCGCTTCCGCGTAGTCGTCGGCGGCTTTCCGATAGGCGGGAGCGGCGTCCCGCCCCCGCGCGTGCCACGCGTCCGCGAGTTGCTCCCAGGCCTCGCCGCGTGCGGCCCGGATGTCGGGCATGTGTCGCAACTCCGCAACGATGGCGTCCATGTCGCGGATCGCCGCTTCCAGGGGGATGGACGGATCGCGGCCCTGCATCTGCAGCGCCGCGGCCAGCATGCGCAGGGTCTCGACCCGACCGGTCCGCGCGGCGTGCGCGTTCGGGTTGCGCCGGATCGCCTCGTCATACTCCCGGATGACGGCTTCGAGAGCGCTCGTCGGCTCACCGGTCGACTCGGGGGAAAGCATGACGCGCACCGTGAGGAGGCGGGCGAGGCCGACGCGGGCGTCGACCCCGTCCGGATCGAGCTCCAGCGCCTCGCGGAAAGCCGCCTCGGCCCCATCCAGGTGTTTCCGGGCGTCCCCGCCGCGGCCGCCGACGTGTCGCGCCAGGGCTGCGAGGGTCTGCCCGAGGCTGACGCGCGGCTCGACGGCAGCGGGAGAACGGCGGGCCAGCTCCGCATACTCGCCGGCACAGGCCTCGTACGTCTCGGTCGCATCCAGGCCGCGCTCCGACCGGGCCCCGGCAAGGAAGTAGAGCGCCTCGGCCCGGATGGTGCGGGCCAGCGGGTAGTCGGGATTCGCCGCCAGCACGCGTTCGAGCGCGGCGATGGCGGTCCCGTAGAGTCGTTCCGCCTCCGCGCCGGCGACCTTCGCCTGTTGCGCGCGCTGGATCTGCACGTAGGCCCGCAGCGAGGGCACGTCGAGCCGTTCGCGATCCAGGTCCTGGGCCGCCGCGAAATCGGCTTCGGCCGCCTCCAGTTCGGCCCCCGCATCCCGGCCCAGGAGCGCCGAGTAGGCGGCCTGCTGCAACAGCAGGGAAGCGCGTCCGAGCCGCACCTCGGGTTCCGCCGGGGCGAGAGCGACGGCGGCGTCGAAGTCCTCTCGCGCCTGCGCATGGAGCTCGTCCACGGGGGCGTCCGACATCATGCGTGCGCCCGCGAGCAGCATGCGGGCGATCCCTCTGCGCAGATGTCGCGGGTGACTGGCGCCGCCGAGCGTGAGCGCGCGACCGTAGTCCTCGATCGCCCGCTCGTACCACGCGCGGGGAACGTCGCCTGCCGCGCGGGCGACCGAGGCCCGTTGCAGCGCGGCATCTCCGTGATAGGCCCAGAACGGCGCATAGCCTCGGTCGACCCGCAGGCCGCGGTCGTACCACTCCATGGCGGTCGCCCAGTCCGAACGCTGCTCGGCCAGCCAGCCCAGCCCTTCGTACGCTTCTTCCAGGGCGGGATCGCGTTCGATCGCGGCGCGCAGTCGCTCTTCCGCGCGCGCGCGATCCGACTGCGACCCGGTGTGGGCGAGGACCAACCCTTCGGCGCAAAGAAGCAGCGCGGTCGAAAACCCGCCGGCCTCCGCACCCGAGCCGCCGCCCGCGGAAGCACGCTCGAGCGCGGCTTGCAACCCATGGAGGTCGGCCAACATCGAAGCCCGGAGTCGGCGCGCCTCCGGATCCCCATCGGGCGTATCCGCGTCGGCCGCGGGCGAGAGCGGATCGACGGGGCCGATCGCCTTCCGCTCCCGGCGGGTGCGCAACTCGCGCACGCGATCGCCGTAGCGGGCCACGGTCAGGACGGCGCGCTCATACAGGCTTCCGACGAACGTCGGCTCCAGGGACAGGGCCTGGTCCTGTTCCGTCAGAGCCGCCTCGTTCTTCAGCATCGCCCGATAGAGCCGGCCGACGTGGTAGTGCGGCTCGGCCAGTCCCGGCGCCCGTGCCCGGGCCCGGCGCGCCGCCTCGAGCAGCGGAGGCAGGAATTGCGATTCGGCCGCGTGGAAGGTCCCTCCGGTCCGGCGCACGAGCAGGGCCGCCTCGAGATTGGCGCGCGCAATCGCGCGCACGCCGTCGAGGACCTCCCGATCGAGCTGGCGGGACCGCCAGGTCATGAAACCCGTCAGGAGGATGCCGGCGACGGCAACGGCCATCAGCGAGGCCGCCATTCGCGCGTGAAGGATCCACCGCCCGGTCCGACGCCACCACGGCTCGCGGCGGGCGGCCACCGGCTCTCCCGCCAGGCGACGCCGACAGTCCGCGGCGAAGGCGGCCGCGCTCGAGTAGCGGTCGACCGGCTCGCGCGCCATGGCTTTCAGGCACACGGTCTCCGTGTCCCGGTGCAGACCGCTGCGCCGGCTCCGGAGCGGGATCGGCGGACCGCGCAGCACCTGGAGGACCACCTCCATCGCCGTTTCCCCTTCGTAGGGGCGATGGCCGGTCAACAGGTGGTAAAGCGTCGCCCCCAGTTGGTAGACGTCGCTGCGGACGTCGACGTCCTCGATCCGCCCCCGCGCCTGCTCCGGACTCATGTATGCGGGCGTTCCCACCACCGTGCCCGCCCGCGTCGCGAGGGAACCGCCCGCGTCGACCGTACGGGCCAGGCCGAAGTCCATCACCCGGATCCGTCCCGTTCGGTCGAGCATCACATTGGCCGGTTTCATGTCGCGGTGGATCACGCCGTGCTCGTGGGCGAATTGCAGGGCATCCGCGGCATCGGCGACGAGACGCAGCGCGTCGGACTCGGGAAGCCCGGGGCCGTCCGACGCTTCCGCCCGGTCCTCGATCACCGCGTCCAGCGTTCGCCCGTCGACGTACTCCATGGCGAGGTACGACGAGCCCTGGGCCTCGCCGATGTCGTGGACGGCCACGATGCCGGGGTGTCGCAGGCGCGCGCAGGTCTGGGCTTCCCGGCGAAAACGCGCCAGCGCCTCCGCGCCGGCGAGGTCCGCGGCCTGGAGGACCTTGACCGCGACCGCCGCGTTCAGCCCGGAGTGTCGGGCGCGGTACACGATTCCCATGCCGCCCCGGCCGAGGATGTCGCCGAGTTCGTACGGACCGAGACGCGTGGGGGGGCGCGAGAGGACGGTGGGACGGCGCACGTCCTCCGCTTGCGTGCGTCCGGTCGCGTCCCCCGCGCTCCATCGTTCGGTTTCCCGCTCGCGGATCGAACGAGCCTCGCGCTGGAGTTCGTCGAGCTGATTCGCCGTCAGCCGACCGGTGTCGAGGAGGAAGCGCGTGAGGGCTTCGGGGGCGACGGATCCCTCGATCATGCGGACGGCCGCTTCGGCCTGGATCGGCGTCAGGAACCCGCGGTCTTCGGCCATCCGGACGAGGACCCGCAGGCTGGAGGCGCCGGGGTCGGAGAAGGGCTCGTTCGTCGGGCTCATGGGGGCTCGACCGGGCGAGGGTCGGGGGAGGCGTCCGGAAGCGGGCATGATAGCAGCCGCGGGCGAACCCCGGAAGCGGAATCGGGGTCCGGTCCGATGCTCGCCCTCATCGGGGCCGCTCCCCGAGCCTCCGACGGGCGTCCTCCAACATTCGACGAAAGGTCGGATGGGGGCTCGGATGGCTCTTCTCGGCCGCTTCGAGGTCCGCAACCGCCGCGGCCCAGTCCCCTCGGTTCATGTGGAGGACGCCGCGCGTGCGCAGGACCTCCGGATGCCCCGGTCGCTCGGCCAATTCCGCATCCAGATCGGCACGGGCGAGTTCCAGGAGCGGATTCGGGTTCTCCCCGCGCCGGTGCAGGGATCGCGCCTGGTCGATCCCCATCTGCGCGCGGCGCAGGCGAGCGCCCCCGGTGGAAGGCGAAGCCGCGACGGCCCGGTCGAGATCGGCGCGCGCCGCCTGGAAGTGTTCCCGGGGATCCTCCCCTCGCGACTCGCTCTGGATCGCCATTTGATGGTGCAAGCCGCCGCGCGCCAGCCAGGCGGTATCCAGGGCCGGCAACAGTTCCGTGGCGCGGCCATAGTCTTCCAGGGCCGCCTGCCACGCGTCGGACGCGTTCCCCGCGCGGCGGGCCTGCACGGAGGCGATGCGACACCGCAGGTCGCCGCGGGTGATCCACATCGAGGCATCCTCCGGACGCAGGTCGATCGCGCGGCCGCAGTCCGCCTCTGCCTCTTGAAGCCACGAGAGTCCGTCCCCGCCGCGGGACTCCTGGTAACCCGCCCAGTTGGACTCGAGGTTGGCCTTGGTCTGCCACGACAGCGGCTCCCGCGGATCGACCCGAACCGCCCGCTCCAGGGCCGCGAGGGCGCGCTCGAACCAGGGTCCGGGATCGCCGCCGTGGCGCGATGCGAAACCGGCGCGATACGACAGGAGATTGCCCAGTCGCCAGAGGGGCTCGGCGGCCTCGGGGGCCCGCCGGGCCGCCTGTTCAAAGTCGTCCGCGGCCTCGTCCCAGGACGGCGCGGGATCCCCGCCGTCTTCCAGGCCCACGCCGCGATTCATGCGCACATTGCCGCGCCGCAACCAGCCTTGCGGGCTATCCGGGGCCATCCGGATCGCCTCGCCGAGGTCCGCGATCGCGGCCGTGAAGAGGTCGCCGGGGTCCCGCCGCTGCCGCGTCAGCCACACCCCCCAGTTGTTGCGCGTCTCGGCTCGATCGAGCCAGGCTTCCACCAGCCCGGGGGCGAGCGCCAGAACGCGGTCGAAATCCTCCACCGCCGCCCGGTAGGAGGCGACGGGGTCCGCGCCCATCCGGTCCTGGTACAGTCCCCGGATCATGTGTACGGACGCCCGTCCGTGCCAGCGTTCGGCCGATCCGGAGTCGAGGGCGATCGCGCGGCCGAAGTCCTCGATCGCGAGCGCGTACTTTTCGCCCGCCGCGCCGGTGCGGGAGTCGAGCCACACTCCCCAAGAGAAGCGAAGGCGGGCGCGCGCGGACCAGGCATCAGCGAACTCCGGGTCGACGGCGACCGCGGCGGCGAGGTCGGTCTCGGCGTTGTTCCACTCTTCCTCCGGGGCCGCCCCTTCCGCCTGGCGGCGGAGCCCCAGACTGCGACGGGTTTCCGCGCGCAGGAGCAGGAACGGCACGTACCCGGCGTCGTGTTCGAGTGCGCGGGAGAGGAGGACGACCGCCTCGGGGAACGCGCCGCGGCCGATGTCGAGACGGGCGCGGGCCTCCCATGCCTCTTCCAGGAGCGGATCCGCGTCGGTGGCCTCGCGCAGAAACTCGGCCGCGCGCGCCTGGTCGGCATCCGTTCCGTAGGCGAGGGCGAAGCCGCGGAGGGCGGTGAGCCAGCCGGGGGAGATCGCTTCCGCCCCGGCCGGGGCGACGGAGGAAGTTCCGACCGCATTCCATCCCGCTTCGAGTCGCGCGAGGTCGGCCCGAATGGCGTCGCGCAGTCGGAGCGCCTCGGCATCTTCCGCGGCCAGTTCATCGTCCGGTGGGAGGTCGGGGCCGGCCGGCGAGCCGTCGAGGGCGGCGAACCACTGGCCGGTGACGCGCGCCTTGCCGATCCGGGCGAGCCGCGCGTCGCGCAGTTCGGCCACCCGCCGGCCGTAGAAGTGCGCCAGGAGAACGGCCCGTTCGTACAGCGCCCCCGGATGCCCGGGGTCCTTCGCCAGCGCGCGGGACTGCTCCTCGAGCGCGGCATCGAACCGGAGCAACGCGCGATAGACCCGTCCGACCCGGTAATGGGGTTCCGCCAGGCGGGGGGCGCGCGCGATCGCCCGGCGCGCGGCATCCTCCAGAGGCGGCACGAAAGTCTCCCGCGCGAGTCGCAGCTTCCCGCCGACGCGCCGCACCATCAGCACGGCATCGACGCTCGAGCGCGCCGAATCCCGCAGCGCCCGCAGGACCTCCTCCTCCAGGACGCGGGCCCGCCAGGCGAATCCGCCGGCGGCGCTCGCGATCACGACGGCGGCCGCGACGGCCGCCGCGAGGGCTTTGCGCCGCCGCACCCACCTCCAGGCGCGCGCGTGCCCGGGTTCCGGCCGGGCCAGGATCGCCTCCCCTTCGGCGAACCGCCGACAGTCCTCGGCCAGGTCCCGGGCCGTCCGGTAGCGAAACGACTTCTCGCGGGCCATCGCCTTCAGGCAGATCGTCTCCACGGCGGCATCGATGCCGGCCACGCGGGTCCGCGGGGGCGGGGGATCCTGCCGGGCGATCCGCAGCAGGATCTCGGTCGAGGAATCCCCCTCGTACGGTCGCTGACCGGTCAACAGTTCGTAGAGGACGACTCCCAACTGATACACGTCGCTCTGGGCGTCGACCGCGCGCATCCCCTGTTCCACATGTTCCGGACTCAAGTACGGCGGGGTGCCCATGATCGCCCCGGTGCGCGTGGTTCCGAGCTGGACCGGATCCTCGATCTTGGCGAGGCCGAAGTCGGAGACCTTGAGCGCGCCCTCGCGGTCCTGCAGGATGTTGGCCGGCTTCAGATCGCGGTGGAGGACGCCCGCGTCATGCGCGGCCTGCACCGCGATCGCGATCCGGCGCACGATCGCCGCGGCCTCCGCCGACGGGACCGGTCCCGCGGCCACGCGCCGGTCCAGGGACTCTCCGTCGACGTACTCCATCGCCAGGTAGAGACGCCCCTCCTCCTCCCCGACGTCGTACACCGCCACGATCCCGGGATGGCTCAGGCGCGCCAGGGCCTGGGCTTCCCGCTGCAACCGCGCCGCGTGATCGCCGGAGGCGCGGGGCCCGGAAACGAGGATCTTGAGCGCGAAGTGCTTCCGCAGGCCCGGATGGTAGGCTTGGTAGACGGCCCCCATGCCGCCGCGCCCGAGTTCCCGAATGAGTTCGTACTTGCCGAAGCGCGTATGGGACTCGAGCGGAGCGACCGCGTCGGGGAGTCCCGGCGCATCCGCCCCGGTGCCCGGACCGGTCGGGGGACGGGGCGACGCGGTGGGCAGATCCTGGTCCTTCCCGATCGGCACGTAGGGCTCCGTGCGCGCGACATCGCGGACGGGAGGGGTGGGCTCAGGGAGTTCCGGGAATCGGACCATGCTTGCTCACACGCCGCTCAGGCGTCCTCCGAGAAGGGTCCGCAGGGTATCGAGGACCGCATTCTCGTCGACCCGGGGAGGCGGCGCTCCCGGCGCGTGACGGACTGCGGCGTCGATCCGGTCCCGGATCGCAGCGGCGCGTTCCCGTTCGCGTGCCGCCGATTCGAAGTCCCCGCGCGCCGCGGCCTGGTCCTTCGCCTGATCCGCCTGGGCGAGGTCGCGGCGCAACGCCTGGGGATCCGCCGGGCCGCCGGCGGGCGGCAGACGCAATCGGGAAGCCGTCTCGTCGAGCAGGTCGATGGCGCGTTCCGGAGCGGCGCGGTCCTCGAGGTGCCGGGCGGCCAGGGCCACGCAGGCCTGAAGGGCGGCATCGTCGCAGGTCACGCCGTAGTCGCGTTCGAACACGGGGCGGAGCCCGCGCAGCACCTCCAGGGTTTCCGCGTCGGTCATCGGCGGGACCGTGACCGGGACGAACCTCCGGCGCATCGAGCCGAGGGCGTCATCGACCCGTTCGAATTCGTCGGGGCGCGCGGTGACCAGGAGACGGTGTCGATCGTCGGCAAGGACGCGCGCGAGCACCCCCTCGGCGACCGAAGCCCGGACCGGGTCCGGTTGCAGGAGGCGGCGAAAGAGGTCGTCCGCGAAGAGAACGACCCCGGGCCGTTCCGCGGCGCGAACGAAGAAGCCATTCACGGCCTGTTCGGCCGATTCGCGGTCACGAAAGGCGAGACGCGGCAGATCGAGGCTGCGGATCGCGGACACGCGGACCGGTTCGGGGACCTCGCGGCGGGAGACCGCCCACGCCAGCCCTTCCACGATCGCGGACTTGCCCACCCCCGGAGGGCCGATCAGGACCGGGCAGTTGCGCACCCGGCGCCCCAGGATCACCCAGAGCCGCTCGATTTCCTTGCGGCGCCCGACCACGGGGTCGACACGGCCCGCGGCCGCCTTCGCCGAGAGGTCGGCCCCGAGGGCGTCGAGCTCCTCGCAGGCGCCGCCCGCAAGCGCCGCGGCGGGCGCAGTCCCCGGGTCCTTTCCCCGCGTCCGGAGCAGGTTCCGGCGCAAGGACTCCGGATCGACGCCCAGGTTCCGGAGGATCTGAACGGCCACGCCCTCCCGGTCATCCAGGAGCCCGAGCAGGAGATCCTCGGTATCGATCCGCCGGCCGCCCGGGCGCTCGCCATACCCGGCCGCGCTCTCCAGGGCGGCCCGGGCGCGCGGAGTGAACGGGAGCCTGCCCCCGGCGGCCGAACCGGGACCGCGCGGGATCAACTGCTCCAGCTCACGGGCAATCGTTTCCGGGCTCACGCCGAAGTCGCTCAGCGTCGCGGCGGCGACGCCTTCCCTCACGCGGGCGAGGGCGAGCAGCATGTGCTCGGTGCCGATGTACTCGTGGCGATGGTCGATCACCTGTTCCCGGGCGAGGGCCATGACCTTGCGCGCGCCGTCCGTGAAGTCATCGAACATGATCCTGCTCCCGGCTCAATGGGCGCCCGCGCGAATCCGCGCCATCAGGGAAGACCACCGGGGATCGGCATGCAACGGGGCCAGATCGGCGTCCGCCTCGAGGCGGTCCGCGCTCTCTGCCCCGAATTCGAGGGCCGCGTCGAGGTGGCGGAAGGCGCGGTCGCGAAGGCGCGCGGACTCCTCGGGCGGAAGGGAGACCGGCGCGGAGTTCGCCATTTCCCGACCCGCGCTGGCCTGGGCGAGGAGGCGCGCGAGGCTGAGGCTTGCACCCGCGCGCGCGGCGCGCAACGCCTCGACGGATTCCGGCGTCGCCCCGGCCGGGTCCCCCTCAGAACCGTCCAACGCGGCCTCGAAGGCGGCGCGGGCCCGGGGCCAGTCGCCGGACGCGAGAATCCGCTTCGCCTCCTCGAGTCGGTCAACGCGGTCGGGAGTTCCCCTGCGCTCCTCGAGGCGTCGCCGGGCCGCCGCCAGTTTCGCCTCGAAGTGGGGCAACGAACGGGGATTCAATGCCTGCGCCCGCTCGAAATCCGCGACCGCCTCCTCATGTCGCCCGAGGGAGTGGAGGACCTGCCCCCGGCGCCAACAGGCTTCGGCGTACCGGGGATTCTCCTGCAGGGCGCGGGTGAAATGCGCCACGGCGGCCTCCGCATGGCCGCGGGGTTCCCCGCCGTGGCGCTCGGCATGCTCCGCCCAGGTCGTCTCCAGGTTGCCATAGGATTCCCAGGCCGCCGCCGACCGCGGGTTGAGCCGCACCGCCGCCTCGGACGAGTTCCGCGCCTGCTCGAACCACACCGACGGATCCCCGCCGCCCCGCAGGGTCTGCCGCGCCGCATTGCCCTGCGCGCTCGCCTTGTACATCCACGCGCCGCCGTGCGAGGGGTTCAGGGCGGTCGCCCGGTCCAGCGCGGCGACGGCATCGCGCAATTGCGGCAGCGGATCTTCCTTGCGGGCCGCCCGGTACGCCCCCCAGTTGTTGAGGACCGAGCCCAGGCCGGTCCAGATCTCCGCGGAATTCGGGTTGAGGCGCGTGGCGGCCTCGAAGTCCTCGACCGAGCGCAGGAAGAACGGCGTCGCATCCCGCCCCCGACTCTGTTCGAGAACCCCCAGGTTGCCTCTCACGCGCGCGCGACGGAGGTGCGCTTCGATGAGTTTGGGGTTCCGCTCCAGGGCGGTTCCGTAGTCCTCTTCCGCCCCCCGCCACAGCGCCTCGGGGTCCTGGCCCCGCGAGTAACGGTAGATCCCCACGTTCACCCGGACCATGCCGCGCGAGACCCAGGCATCGGGGAAGGCCGGGGCCCCGGCCACGACCTCGTCGAGATCGGCCAGGGCGCGGTCATAAAGGGGCAGGGGGTCTCTCCCGCTCGTCTCGAGCACGACCGCCCAGTGGGAGAGCACGCGCGCGCGAAACGTCCGCGCCTCCGCCAACCGTGGGTGGATCTCGAGCGCCCGGGACAGGTCGGCGACCGCGCGTTCGTACCGTTCCAGCGGATCGCGGCCGCGGGTGTGTTCGAAAATGCCCCAGTTGGCGAAGGCATTCCCGCGCCACATCCAGGACTTGGCGAACTTCGGGGTGATCTCGAGGGCGCGATCGAAATCGCCGATTGCGGCCTCGTACCGGGAGATCGGATCCTGGCCTTGCAGGTCCATCCACACGCCCCAGTTCGAGCGCAGCATGCCCCGCCAGATCCACGCGTCCGCGGAACCGGGATCGAGCTCGAGGGCACGGGTGAAGTCGGCTTCGGCCTGCGCGTACCGGCCGGACGGGTCCACGCCCTCCGTCTGGTCCCGGTTCGCCCAGTTCACGCCCAGGTTGCCGCGATCCATCCAGGCACCCGCCGATTCCGGCGCCGCCTCCAGCGCGCGGGTGTAATCGGCCGCCGCGGCCTGCCAGTCCTCCGTCGGATCGTGGCCGGTCAGGTAGCGGTAGATGCCGAGGTCGCAATGCGTGTTGCCCCGCGCGTGGTGCCCGCCGGGGAGGGAAGGATTCATGCCGATGGCCCGATCGTGATCGGCCAGGGCGAGCCGGTAGGTGGGAACGGGGTCCCGGCTCCAGGCTTCGTGACCGATGCCGCGCCGCGTGCGCAGCTTTCCGCGCCGCTGCCAGTACTCGGCGGCGTCGGGATTCAATTCGATCGCGCGGGAGAGATCCTGGTCTCCGCGCTCGTAGTCCGCGTCGGAATCGGCGCCGCGCGCCTCGGCCCACTGCCCCCGGTCGGAGTACGCCTGTCCGCGCTCGTACCAGAACGGGGCATAGCCGGGATCCTGCGCGACTCCGCGGTCGAGGGCCGCGATGGCGGCGTCGTATCTCCCGCGTCCGTGGTGAAGCATCGCCAGGCCTTCGACGGCCTCCTCGAGTCCCGGGTCGGCCGCGAGGGCCTCTTCGAGAAGTCGTTGCGCCTCCTCCTGCTCGCCTTTCCGTCCGCGATGGAGGCGAAAGAGGCCGCGCGCGCAGGACAGGCGGGCCGGCGAGATGGCGTCGGGCGCATTCGCCACCACCCGGTCCAACCGCTCCAGATCGACGATCAGGCGGTCGCGGAGGGCCTGCGCGGCGCCGTCCGCTTCGATCAGTTCCTCGTCCGGGGGTCGCGGGCGCAGCCGATCGTCCGGGGACTGGACCCGCTCGAGCGCCCCCTTGGAGGCCAGACGCCGCCCCTCCGATTTGGCCCAGTCGTCGCGCAGCGTCAGGACCCGTTGCCCGAGAAAGTGGGCGGTCAGCAGGGCATGCTCGTAGCGGGCCAGCGGGTGATCGGGGTCCTTGCCCAGCGCGGCTTCCTGCTCGCTCCGCGCGGCCTCGAAGACGAGCAGGGCCCGGTACATTCGGCCCAAGTGATGGTGCGGTTCGGCCAGGGTGGGAAGTTTGGCCACGGCCTCGCGCGCCGCCTCCTCGAGCGGGCCCAGGAACCGGCTCCGCGCCTCGCGCAGGCTTCCTCCGGACCGGCGCACCATCAGGGTGGCCTCGAGGTTGGTCTGCGAGATCATGCGCAGCGTGCGCAGCACCTGCTCCTCGAGCTCCGCCTTCTCGCGCTCGACGGAGCGGGCATGCCAGGCGAATGCGCCGGCCAAGGCGAGCGCCGCAATCACGGCGGAGGCAAGGGCGGTGAGCGCCTTGCGGCGGCGCGCCCACCTCCAGGTCTTTTCCCAGACCGCCTGTCGGCGGGCGCGGATCGCCTCACCGTCGAGCCAGCGACGGCAGTCTTCGGCCAGTTCGCGCGCGTTCCGGTAGCGGGCGCTCCGCTCGCGCGCCATGGCCTTGAGGCAGATGGTCTCGACGTCCCGGTCGATCCCCGGTTTCACGCGGCCCGGCGCCTCGGGGTCGTCGCGGGAGACGCGCATGAGCGTATCCATGGCGCCGTCTCCGACGTAGGGGGGACGTCCGCACAACATCTCGTACAGGATGGCGCCGATCTGGTAGACGTCGCTCTGCGCATCCACGGCCCTCATTCCGTCATCCACCTGCTCCGGGCTCATGTAGCAGGGGGTGCCGACGAGGACTCCGGTGCGCGTGACCTGCGCCTCGCCCGCATCCACGATCTTCGCCAGGCCGAAGTCCATCACCTTGACGCGCCCTCGCGGGTCGACGATGACGTTGGATGGCTTGAGATCCCGGTGCAGGACCCCCATGTCGTGCGCGTATTGGATCGCCTCGGCCACTTCGGCGGCGATTCGCGCGGCCTCGCGACCAGGCAGCCGTCCCCCGGTTCCTGACTCCGGACGCGCGATCCGTGCATCGAGGGTCTTTCCTTCCACGAACTCCATGGCCAGGTAGGTGCGGCCGCCTTCCTTCCAGATGTCGTGCACGCCGACGATCCCGGGATGGCGAAGCTTGGCCAGGGCCTCGGCTTCTTTGTGGAATCGCTGCACCGCTTCCGCCGTGGCCGCGTCGCCGGCTTGCAGCGCCTTGACCGCGTAGAAGCACTTGAGACCGGGGTGGTAGGCCTTGTAGACGATGCCCATGCCGCCGCGGCCGAGGACTTCCGTCCATTCGTATTGACCGATCCGCTGGGCGGGGTGAGGCGCGACGCCGGGGGCGCGCGCGCCCTCCTCCGTGGCGTCGAGGACGGTGGGGGAAGGCTCCCCGCCCGCTCGCGGGCCGGGGAGCGCCTCGAGCAGGGTGGGTGAAGCGCTCGCCGCCGGTCGAGCCTCCACGGTCTCCGCGTTCGCCGCGCGGATTCCGCCCGCCGTCGGCGCGCGGACTCCGTCCCGCAGCGGATCGCGGTCGGCCGGGGCGCTGCGCCCCTCGAGGTCCGCCGCGATCCCCTGGGGCATCGCACCCAATTCCACCAGGAGCGCGCCGAGCGGGGCCCAGGCGCCGGTTTCGTGGACCCGGCGCGCCTGTTCGCGCAAGGCCGAAAGCGCCGTTCCGACGGAGAGCCGTCCCTCCGCGAGCGCCAGGGCGGCGAGTTTCCAGGAGTGGGCGCGCAGCAGAACGCGAGGGTCGTACTCGACCAACGCCCCCGTGTGGGTTTCCAGCACCTCCGCGATCCCGCCCACCGTCATCCGGCCGGTTTCGACGAGACCGATGGGCAGCCCGCCCGGGACCGATCCTTCCCCCGGACGGGCCAGGGCTTCTTCGACCTGGTCCGGGGTGAGGAGACGGCGCTCGACCAGGATGCGGCCCACACCGACATCGAACGAGGCGGACATGCGGTCCCCGACGAAGGACGGGAGAAGCGGATGGGCCGCGCGGCCCGGGGCGGGCGCGCAGCCGTACCTGCAGGATAGCAGGGCCTGCCGCCGGCCGGAAGGGTCAATGCACCGGCGCCCGGGTTCCGGCGGGGGTCGTCATCCCCCCCCTGCGCGCAGGCGCCGGATCAATTCGTCCCAGCGGGGGTCGTCATGCAGCGGCGCCAGATCCGCGTCGCCGGACAGATGCTCGGCGTCGGCGTAGCCGCGTCGGACGCACTCTTCGAGGCAGGCGAACGCCCCGTCCCGATCCCCGGCGCGGGCCAGGCAGCACGCGAGATTGTAGTGGATGCCCACCGCCTCCCGTCGCGAATTCCGCTCCAGCACCGCCCGGTAGGTCGGGGGCAGGCTCTCCGCGGCCTCCCGCAGACCCACGATCGCCCGTTCGTACTCCGGCCGCGCCCCGGCGTAGTCGCCCGCGTGCAAGCGCTCCTCGGCCGCCCGCCGAGCCGCCCGCCAGGACGCCGACGCGATTTCCACCGCCCGCTCGGCCTCGACCTCCGCGAGGGCCGCGCGAAGCGGCCCCGACGCGGCCGGGTTCGCGGCCACGGCCGCGTGGAGATCCGCGAGGGCCTCCTGCCAACGCCCCTGTTCGCGGTGCAGGAGACCGCGAAAGGCGAGCGCTTCGCCGTGCCGCGGGTGAATCCGCAGGGCGGCATCGAGGTCCTCGAGCGCCCGCTGCGGAAGATCCTCCGGGTCCTCCTTCCGCCGGCGGCGGTCGCCCGCCCAGGCCAGGTAGAGTCGTCCGCGCCGCAGGCGGGCATCGGCGGAGCCCGGATTGAGCGCGAGCGTCCGCGCAAACGCCCGTTCGGCGACTCGATACCGCTCCTCCCCCGCCCCCCCCGCACCTCGAGCGACATCCCCCAGACCAGGTGGAGCTGCCCGACCGCCAGCCAGAGATCCGGATCGTTCGGGTTGAGCTCGGCGGCACGATCGAAGTCCCGGGACGCCGCTTCGTAATCCGGCGCCGGGTCGCTCCCGACCTTCATGCGGCTGTTGCCCCAATTGAGGCGCACGATTCCCCGCCGCCAGTATCCTTCCGCCCACGCCGGGCTCAACTCCAGGGCGCGATCATAGACGGCCGCCGCCTCCCGATACCGCTCGGACGGATCCACGCCCCGCGACTCTTCGTAGCTGCCCCAATTCTGCCACGCATCCCCCAGGCGCGCCCACGCGGCGGCGGATTGCGGGTTGAGTTCGAGCGACTTCCGGATGTCCCGCACGCAGGCCTCGAAGTCCGGAATCGGGTCGCTCCCGATTCGGGAGTGCAGGAGGCCGCGGTTGCCGTAGAGCAGACCCCGCTCCCTCCAGGTTTCCGCCGACGCCGGATTGAGCTCGAGGGCGCGATCGAAGTCCTCGATCCCCTTGCGATAGAAGTCTTCGGCCTCCCCTCCCCGTTGTCCGGCGTCCAGGCCCCAATTGACGTAAAGCAGGCCGCGCGAGGACCACCCCTCCGCCGAACCGGGATTGAGCTGGATGCCGCGGGACAGGTCGGACTCCGCCTGCCGGTACTGTTGGTCCGGATCCTCGCCGCGATCGTGCCGGTACACGCCCCAATTCATGCGCAGGCTGCCGCGGAAGAGCCAACCGCGGGCAAGTTCCGGATTCGCCTCGAGCATGCGGGCGGCGTATCGATCCGCCTCCGCGAAGGAGGGTTCGGGATCCATTCCACGCGTCTGCCGGGTCAGTGCCCGATTGCTGCAGAGTCCGCAGAGGGCGAGCCAGGCCGACGGATTGCGGGGATCCAAATCCACGGCCTTGAGCAGATCGGCCTCGGCCTGCGCATACCACGGCTCGGGGTCCCGGCCGCGGGCCGCCTCCGTGGCGGCCCAGTTGAGCCGCAAGACGCCGCGATTTCGCCACGCACCCTCCGAACTCAGGTCGAGCTCGAGGGCGCGGGCGAAGTCCGCCAGCGAGGCCTGCCAGACCGCTTCCGGATCGCGCCCGCGGTCGCGGAGCATGAGACCCCAATTGAGCCGGATCTGCGCGCGCTGCAACCAGGAGATCGCCTCGAGCGGGGCGAGGGCGACGGCGCGGTCGGAATCCGCGAGGGCGGATTCGAACCAGGATGCACCGTCCTTGCCGAGTTCCTCGAACCGGAAGCAGAAGCGTGCGCGCGCGCCCGCGCGCAGGCGGTACCCGTCCGGGAGGTCCGGCTCGATCTGAATGACGCCCCCGGCATCCGCCTCCGCCGCGAGCCAGAGCGGTTCGGGATCGAGGCCCCGTCCCTCGAGCCACTCGCCCCACTCGACCCGAACGTCCGCGCGCAGGACCCGGGGGCGGGCCTGGCGGGGGGCGAGCTCGACGGCGCGTTGAAAGTCGGACTCGGCGGCCCGGTAGGAGGCCTCCGGATCTCGGCCGGCCGACCGGTCGGCGGTCCCCTGCTTCGCGCGCAGTTCGCCGCGTCCGATCCAGAAGGGCAGGTAGCCCCGATCCCGCTCGAGTCCGCGCGAGTAGAGGGCGTCGGCGCGCGCGCGATCCCCGACGGCGAGGGCGAGGTGGGCAAGCGCCTCGACGACCTCTTCAAGCGTAGGATCCAGCCGCAGCGCCTCCTCCAGCGGCACTCGCGCTTCCCGCCGCCCGGCGTAGAGGAGCGCGTGTCCGCGCGCGCTGGCGAGCACGGCGGGGGGGAGTTCGGCCCGGACGGCGGAGGCTTCGAGGCGCAACAGATCCTCGGCGATCCCCGTGCGCAGACGCAGGGCGAGAGGATCGGCGTCGGCCAATTCGGCGTCCCGGGGCAAGTCGCGCCCGACTCCGGGGGCGCCGCCGCCCGGGGTCAAGGCCCCGGTTTGGGCGAGTCGACGCCCCTCCCCCTCCAGCCAGCGGCGGCGCAACTCGCTCAAACGGCGACCATACGCGATCGCGCGCAAGATGGCCCGTTCATACCGGGCCGCGGCGTGATCCGGCTCCTTGGCGAGCGCCTGGTCCTGTTCCAGGATCGCTTCGTCGAAGCGAAGGAGGACGCGATACATGCGCCCGAGATGGACGTGCGGCTCGGCCAGGGAGGGGGCCCGTTCCACGGCCCGTCGCGAGGCCGCCCGCAGCGGCTCGAGAAAGGCGGCCTCGGTCTCGTCCATTCGTCCGCCGGCACGTCGCACGAGCAAAGCGGCCTGGAGGTTCGTGCGCGCGATTTCGCGCAGGCCGTCGAGCACCTGTCGCTCGAGTTCCGCCTGATCGATGCGGGCGCGGCGGGCGGTCCAGGCGGCTCCGACGGCAATCGTGGCGGTCAGCGCGAGGACCGCCGCCGCGCTCACCAGCGCCCGGTGGCGACGCATCCACCGGTACGCGCGGGCCGCCGGACCCTCGCGCCGGGCCTGGATCGCCTCGCCCGCGAGGAACCGTCGGCAATCGTCGGCCAGGTGACCGGCGGTGGGATAGCGCCGCGCGCGATCCCGCGCCATCGCGGTCAGGCAGATGGTCTCCGCATCGCGGGCCACCCGCGGATTGTGTTTTCGCGGCGGATGGGGGTCGTGCTGCGAGATGCGCAACAGGATTTCCATCGCCCCGTCCCCCTCGTACGGCGGACGTCCGGTCAGCAGCTCGTACAGGATCGCGCCGATCTGGTAGACGTCGCTCTTCGCATCGACCGCCTCCATTCCCTCGTCCACCTGCTCGGGGCTGATGTACGCGGGCGTGCCCATGAGGGAGCCGGTCCGGGTGACTTTCGTCCCGCCGCCGCCGGTCAGCTTGGCGAGCCCGAAGTCCATCACCCGGATCCGCCCCTGTTCCTCCCGGATCAGGTTGGCGGGTTTGAGGTCGCGATGCAGGACCCCCATCTCGTGCGCGTGCTGGATCGCCTCCGCGGTCTCCCGAGCGATGCGGATCGCCTCCGGAGTGGGCAGCCCGACGGTCCGGCGGAGCGGATCATACGGCGGCGCGAAAGGCGGGTCGGCTCCTCCGCCCGCACCGGGGGCGAACTGCGTGACTCCGCCGTTCACGGACTGCAGGACCCGGTCCAGCGTCTCCCCCTCGATGAACTCCATGGCGAGGAACGTGCGCCCCTCGTCCTCCCAGATGTCCTGGACCGCGACAATTCCCGGGTGGGCGAGCCGGGCCAGCGCTTGAGCCTCCCGGCGCAACCGTTCCACGGCGAGCCGCGACTCTTCGTCCGTCGCGGGAAGTCCCTTGACGGCATAGTGGCGGCGGAGGCCGGCATGCCAAGCCTTGTAGACGACGCCCATCCCTCCGTGCCCGATCTCCGCGAGGATTTCGTACGGTCCGAAGCGCCTTCCGACCGCTCTCGACGCCGTGCGAGACTCCGCGGCGGACGGGGTCCCCTGGGTGTGGCGCGCGGACGGTTCCGGGGGAGTCGGGACGGTACGGGCGGCGGACTTCTCGTCGGTCAGGGTGACCGCGGCTTCGGACGGGCGGGCGGCCGGCCGACCCGCCGATGCGGGCGGGGCCGCCGCCGGCGAGTCCGGACGCGCCTCTCCCACGTGCGTGTGCGGCTCGTCGCCGCCTTCGCGTCGCGCCACGGCGCGCAAACCGCGCAGGGCATCGGCTGCGGATCCCAGACCGCGGTTCACGGTCAAGGCCGCAAAGCGCCATGCGCCGAGGACCTCTCCCATGCGACGGTCCAGCGCGGCGAGCTCCTCTGCGTGGACGGACAGCAACTGGACCACCTGCGCGAGGTCCAGCATCCCGAGCTCGACGAGGATCACCTCCACGGGCACGGGCGGGACCGATTGGTCCACCGCGAGCAGGGCGGCTTCCGCCTGCGCCTCCCGGATCCATCCGCGCTCCACGGCAAGGCGCGCGAACCGCTGCTCGACCGGACGCGGCATCGCGAATCACCCCTGAAAGAGGTCGCGGGAAGTCCCATGCCATCCCGGCTCCACGCGCGCGAACAGGGATGCCCAGCGGCGGTCGAGGTCACCGGGGGCGGGGTACCGGGAAACGTCCTCGTCGAACGCGGTGGCGAGCATTTCGGTGCGAATGATCCCCGGGTTGAGCGCAAACACGATCACGCCGCACCGGCTCTCGTCGGCGACCGACTGGGTGAGCGCTTCGACCGCGAATTTGCTCGCGCAGTAGGGGGCGACCCAGCCTTCGGCGGCGCGCCCCCAGCCGCTCGACAGGTTGACGATCACCCCGCTGCCGCGCCGTTCCATGGCCGGGAGGACGTGGCGGATCAGGTTGGCGGCGCCGATGACGTTGACGCGCAGGACCTCCGCCCAGGTTTCGGCCCGTGTGTCGACGACACGGGCGCGGGGGGTGAGGATGGCGGCGTTGTTGACGAGCACGTCGATTCCGTCGAACGCGCGCTCGGCCGCTCCGACGATGCGCCGCGCGTCGGCGTCGGACCCGACGTCTCCGGCGACGCCCGCGACGTCGGCCCCCTGCCCGCGCAGGAGCGCAACGAGGTCGCGCACCTCCGTCTCCTTGCGCCCGTTGACGCACACACGCGCGCGCGCGCGGACCAGCATTTCCGCCAGCGCGCGACCGATGCCGCGCGTGGATCCGGTCACGACGAACCGCGTCTTTTCCAGCTCCATCCCGCCCTCCCCGGCCCGGGGACGGGGAACCCGCTCCCGGGCGGCTGCCCCGGCGCTTCCCCGATCAGACCACCCGTCCGGTGCCCCGGGCTTCCGCGCGAAAGCACTCGGGGACCGGCTTTCCTTCCACGAGATCGGCGCCCCACACGCCGAGCTGCGGGCCGAACTTGAACGCGTGACCGCTCCCGCATCCGGCCACGAAGAGACGGGACTCGCCGGGGATACGGTCGAACAGGAACACCCCGTCGCTCGACATCGTGTAGAGACAGGTCCGTCCCTCCACGGGAGCCCCCGCGAGATCCGGAAGTCGCCGTCGGACGAAGGCGTCGATCCGACGCGCCTGCTCCGGGTCGCCGTCCCGCGCGCAGTCCGGATCGGTCTCGGCATCCGGATTGTGGCACGCCAACTTGACGATCAGGTCCGGATGCAAGGAGAAGCCATACCAACCCTCGCCGGCAATGTCGAAAGACCAGACCGGCAGGCGCGCGCCGGCGAAGGGGCGCAGATCGGCCGGCCGGAACATCGCTTCGTGCTGCCGGGTGGTCTTCACCATCCGACCCAGTCGCGGCAGCAGCTGCGCGACCCAGGGTCCGGCCGCGACCAGCACGGCGTCCCCCTCCAGCGCGGCGGGATCCGCGACGCGTGCGCCGGTGCGAATGTCCGCCCCGGCGCGCACGGCGATCTCCGCGAACGCGGGGAGGGCCTGCATCGGATCGAGCCACCCGCCGATCGGATTGTAGGTGCACGCCTCGACGCCCTCGGTGCGGAAGGCCGGGAACCGGAGCGCCGCCTCCCGGGGGCTGATGCGCTCCACGGAGAAGCCCTGGGAGTCGAGCCAGGTCCAGCTCTGGTACTCGAAGGCCCCGGGCTGGAATCGCCGCGCGAACGCGAGGTACCCGGTTTCATGATAGATCCGGCGGCCGGTTCGCCGCTCGAGGTCGATCCAGCCCTCGCGGGCGCGCAGCACCCAGGGGGCCCAGGTCGCCGTTTCGGGGCCGTATTCGAGCCGCAGCGCCTTGGAGATGTCCCGGCTGGAGGCCTTTGCGGACGGGATCTCGCCGGTCTCGTACACCGTGACGGCGTGGCCGCGCACGGCGAGATTCGCGGCGGCGGAGAGGCCGAAGAGGCCGCCGCCGACGATGGAGACCTTCATGGGCACGCAGCGCTCCTCGATCCATTTTGCTGTGCGCGGCCGGCCGACATGATAGCATACGCGCAGGTCGCAAGGAACGCAGCGCGGGGCGGGGTGGTGAAGTCCGCTTGACGGAGACGCCGATGCCCTGGGAACGCTCGCCCCTTTCGGACCTGGTCGTCTGGTGCGCCGCATGCGCGAGGGCCTTCGACCCTGCGACCGGCGCCCCGGTGGCGCGGCCCGCCCGGATCCCGGAGAGTTCGCTACCCTCCGGCGCCGCATGCCCCTCCTGCGGCGCCCCGCTCACGTTGCAAAGCATCCTCCCCGCCTTGGCTTCAAACGCCACCGTAGTCGACCGGCGGACTCCCTCCGCCCCCTCCCAGGCCACCCTGATCGAGTCCCCCGCCACCGGCCACCCGCCCCGCGCGGGCAATGCCGGCGCGACCTCCCGCACCGCGAACGCGGCCATCGGCGATCTGTCGCAGGCGAGCATGGCCCCGATCGGTCCGTTCCGCATCCTGCGAGAACTCGGTCGCGGGGGGATGGGAATCGTCTACCTGGCGGAAGACCCCGACCTCGGTCGTCGCTGCGCCCTCAAGGTCCTCCCGCTGACCGGCGAGGCGGCGAACGATCCCGAGTGGGTAGAACGGTTCGAACGCGAAGCGCGCGCGACCGCGCAACTCGGACACCCCAATCTCGTCGCCGTCCACAGCGTCGGCGCCACGCCCGGCTGCCGATACATCGCGATGGACTACGTCCCCGGACGGTCCCTCGACGAGGTCTTCCGGGTCGAAGGCATGACCCCGGAACGCGCGATCCGCATCGTCTGGCAGGCCTCCCTGGGACTCGCCCACTCCCACGAGAACGGGGTGGTGCACCGCGACATCAAGCCCTCCAATCTGCTCGTGGAGCCGGTGCCGTTCACGGGGTCGGAAATGCGTTTGAGCCGGAGGGAGCGGGGGGCGATGGAAGCCGCCGCCCGTTGCCACGGACCGGCCGCCCGACGGCGGCCCGATGAGGCGGAGGAAGGGACATCCCCAGGCGCCCTGATCGAAGACGTGGTCCGGGTCACCGACTTCGGCCTCGCCGTCTCCACGCGCAGCCACCGGCTCACGGTGGAGGGGGCAATCCTGGGCACGCCGACCTACATGAGTCCGGAGCAGACGCTGGGCCGGAGCGGGGATGCCACTCCGCAGATGGACGTCTACGGGCTCGGCGCCACGCTGTACGAGCTGCTGACCGGAGCGCCCCCCTTCTCCGCGCCCGGAACCGCGGGACTGTTCTACCTGATCCAGGAGACGGAGCCGGTTCCCCCCCGTCGCATCAATCCGAACCTCGATCGGGACATCGAAACCGTGGTGCTCAAGTGCCTCGACAAAGACCCTGCGAAGCGGTACGCCGACGCACGCGAACTCGCCGACGACCTGCGGCGCTGGCTCGACGACGAGCCGGTACTCGCGCGCCGTCCGTCGCGGGTGGATGTGTGGAAGCGGAAGTTTCGACGCAGTCCCGCCCAGTACGTGCTGGGGACCGCGCTGGGGTTCCTGCTGCTCTCCCTGGCCGGATACGGCATCGGCGACGTCGTCCTCCGCCATTTGCGTTTCGACGAGACGATCGCCGCCGCCACCGCGGCGCTCGACGCGGGCGACCTCGCGGGTGCGCGCAAGCGCCTCGATGCCGCGGCCGGGTTCTTGCCCGCCCGGCCCGAAACCGCGCTGATCGGGGAGCAGATCGACCGTCAACAGGCGGTGCTGCGCGCGGTGGCGGCGGGAAAGAAGCACTTGGAAGAGTGGCGGAGGGCACGGGAGGAGACCGCGGCACGCGAGGCGGAGCGCCGGGGCGCCGCCGGTGCGCTGGCCGACCGCGCCGGGGTGGTGGCACGCAAGGCGGTCTGGGACGCCGAAGCGGCCGCCGCGGCCGCGCGCGACCGTGCCCGCGCCGCCCGGGAGGCCTCGGCCTCCCACCTCGCCGCGGCCCTCGAACTCGATCCGCAGAGGGCGGAAGCGCGCGCGCTGCTCGCCGACCTCGCCTGGGCGCAGTTTCGGGCGGCGGAGGACGCCGGCGATGCCGCGGAACTCGCACGCTGGGAGACGCTCCTGCGCGCGGTGGACGGGGCGGGGGCGGAACGGCGACTCGCGGAACCCTCCCGTGTGAAGATCGACGCGGAGGGCGGGGCCGCGCGCGTTTCCGTCCTCCGTTACGTCGAGGTCGGCCGCCTCTCGCTCCTGCGCCCCCCCGGCGAACCACCTCTCGACGAGGCCCGCCGTACCGAGGCACTCGCCCGGTTCGAACCGGATGCGTACGGCCGCACGCTGCCGTCCGTGGCCGAACGCGCGGCCCGGTCCGCCTTCTTCGGTCCGGGCGTCCTCCCGGCCGAACTCGGCCGCACGCCGATCGAGCCGGCCCTGCCCCCCGGGTCGTACCTCTTCCTGATCGAGCGGGACGGCCGGACCCCGGCGCGGCTGCCCGTGCGACTGAACCGCGAAGCCCGCCTCGATCGCACGATGACCCTGCTCCCCTCCGGTTCCGTGCCCGACGGCTTCGTCCACGTCCCGGCGGGACCGTTCCTGCGGGAGGATTCCGCCGCGGAAACGACGACCGGAACGTACTGTATCGCCCGGTTCGAGGTCACGAACACGGAGTACCTCGAATTCCTGAATGATCCCGGCACGCAGGCGGAGGTCGCGCGGGCGGAGGGTGGGATCCGGCGCGTGCCCCGGACCGCGCCGCGCGACGGCGCCTTGTGGCCGCGGGACCCGGAGGGACGGTTCTCGCTGCCCGACGGCCTGCGCGAGGACGCGCCCGTGACCGGCGTCGATCTCGACGATGCGCGCGCCTACGCCGCCTGGTTCGACCGCCGACGCGGGGACGCCGCCTGGACGTTCGCGCTTCCCACCGAACCGGAGTGGGAGAAGGCGATGCGGGGGACCGACGGCCGACCCTACCCCTGGGGCAACGCCTTCGATTCCTCTCTCTGCGCCGTCAAGGGATCCTCCCCGGGACGCCCCGCTCCGGTCGGGGCGTTTCCGGCGGACGAAAGCCCGTTCGGGGCGCGCGACATGGCCGGCAATGCGGCGGAGTGGACCGTCACCGGCGACGACCGCGGCGGGTATGCGGTCAAGGGCGGTTCGTGGACGAGCGACTCGAACTGGTGCCGCGCCGATTCGCGGGACCTCGACCTGCCGGGAGAGGTCGACGACGAAAACGGGATCCGCCTGGTGGCGCGGCCGCGGAACGAGTAGCCCGGCCCCCCCCCCCACCGCCACCCGCTACGCGGGGGGAAGCCGCAGCGAGGGATCGCCGAAGAGCATGAACTTCATGCCCTGGAAGAAGATGCTGGCCGGGTACCAATCGGCGGTGGGCACGAGTTCGTCGAGCCGCTCCTGCGCGTGGTAGTGCCGGATCGCCCGGCACCAGAGATCGCCGAGCCGGGTCGACCGGTCGGCGCGCGCGAGCGCGCGCACGAAGCCGTCCACGAGCGTGAGACCGCAGGGCTGGCTGCCGGTGTTGCACCCGATGTAGGCGACCGCCCCGCGCGGGCCTCCGCGGACGAGGAATTCGCCGATGCCGGTGCGGTCGTAGGGCTCCGGCTGGTACGGCGCCGGCGCGGGCGGCGGGGATCGGAACACTTCGCCCCGATTCGTCCCCTCATGCTCCTTCCCCTCCACGTCCCGATAGGCGTCGTAGGGCGCGAGGGTGCTGAAATGCGCGGTCGAGCATCCGGCCGAAAAGAAAATCGGGGTGAGCGGCGCCCCCTCCATCCGCGCGACGCTGTCGGTGGAGAGACATCCCTCCCAGCCGTTCTCCAGGCCGTGGCCGGCGTGAAAGACGAAGGAGCAGCCCGCGCGCACGCGGGCGACGATCTCCGCCTCGACCGGCAGGGGCAGGTCGGATTCTTTCCCGGCATCCCGGTAGTAGAGCCGCTCGGCGCTCCAGCCTTCGCCGAGTTCCGCCTGCAACCGGTCGAACCGTCCCCGGGCGTCGACCCAGCCCCCGCCGACGGCGAAGACGACACGCCGGCCGGCGGACCCGAAGCCCGGTCCCGGCGCGGGGTCGCCCGCCTCTCCCCGCTCCGACAAAAGCGCCCGCTCGAACGCAATCGTCTTCGCGGCCACGATGGCGGCCTCCTCGGCGGTGCGCACCGGCCACCGCCCGACGGCGAGTTCGGGCAGGTAGTGGATCCCGTCGAAATTCATCGGCGGATCCTTGTGGTGCTCGCCGTGCACCTCCCCGAAGTAGCCGGCGTGATGCCCCTCCCGGTTGCCGTTCCAGTCGTCGAATGACCCGTCGGCGCGCGCGACGTCGGCGTAGTAGAGATCGCTCGGATAGAACGCCGTATCGAAGGCGGGCGGGTGAACGCGGTCGAGCGTCATGTAGCGCACCGGCAGGACTCCGGCATCCCCGACCAGGAGGGCATAGCGCACGGAACGGTCCTGCCAGGCGGCATGGAGCCAGCGCTTGAGCCGCTCGGGGTCGTCCGCGCCTGCGCCCTGGAGGACCTCTTCGAGGACGGCCGTTTCGACCGGGAGGTCGGCGCGGCGATGAGCGAGGTACGCCTCGAGGGCGGGGAGAAAGGCGCGCGGAACGACGACCGCCAGCGCGGCGGCCTCGGCAGGCCGGGCGGCGGCATCCCCGGTGGCGACCTCTTCCGCCGCCACGCGGGAGGGGGCGCCGGCCGGCCGGAGCGTGAGGAGGATCGCGAGCAGGATCCCGGCGAAGCCACGAATCGGCAATCCGCGGGTGCGCGAGTGCCGTCGGGGGGAAAGCGCGTCCCGCTCCGCCCCCCCGCCGCGAGCGACCGGTTCCGGGCGCATGGCCTACCGCGTCGCCGCGCGGATCATCGCCCGCAGCGACTCGCGGTCGAGCGCACCCAGGCGCTCGTCGATGAGACGGTCGATCTCGGCCATGACCCGGTCTTCCGCGCGCCGCTCCTCGAGCCAGGCCAGTTCCTCGGCCCGGGTCGGGATGGCGTCGATCGTAACGGTACGGCCCGCGAAGACGGTCACGCTCCCCTGGTCGATGTCCTTTTCCGTGATTTTCGCCCCCTGGAAGATCCGACCCAGCGCCCGGTACCAACCCGAACGGGCCCGTCTCCGGCTGATCTCATAGGCGCGCTCGGTCGCCGTGCGCGCATCCGTCCCTTGCGCCCACAGGCGCAAAAAGGTCGGGAAGTGGAACACCGGCACCACGTTCAATCCGACGTGCCCGGTCACCGCATCCGCGCCGACGCGCATCCAGTCGTCGACCAGGCTGGCGCTGTAGCACCCCATCATGTAGACGAGACGGATCTTCTCCCCGCCTTTCCCGTCCAGTTCCGCGACGATGTCCCGGCCGGTGAGACGGCCGCCGTGGACGGCGAGGACCTCCGGAAGACCGTGGGTCTCGAGGACGATGTCGACGACGTAGTCGGCGCGCAGCAGTGCGTGCAACTCCCGGAAGAAGTTGTCCCGGGTCGCGCGCCGGCCGACCAGCGTTCGGACCCGTGCATAGCGCCCCGTGATCGCGAGCGAGCGCGTGACCAGGTCGCCGACCCCTTCCGCCAAGTCCCCCGGGAGCGTATCGCCGCTGTCGTTGTCGATGAGCGCGAGCAGGGCCAGCCGGCGCGGCGCCTCGGCTTCCTGCGCTCCGACCGGCCCTGCACCGGCCGCGAGGATCAGAAACAACGCGGCCAGGGCGGACGAAAGCAGGCGGGCAAGACTCGGCCGGCGCATGGTCGACTCCTCCAGGCAAAGGGATCCGCGCGACGCTCACGGGGTACCCGGGTCGCGGCAGGTACTCTAGCCGCCGGCCCGGGGAAAGGCAACTCCGGTTTCCGGCCCGCGCGACCGCGGTCCGTGGAATGGCCGGGGCCTCCGCGCGGAGCGCCCGCCGAACCGGCCGCGGCTTCCGGATCCGGATCGCGGCCGCGCCGGCGGGCGCCCCGAAACGAACCGGGGCCGCGCAGCGCTTGCGCGCCTGCGCGGCCCCGCCAATCCGAGTCTCCGGTGCGCTACCCGCGCTGCCGATAGAGCTTCCAGACGCCCAGGTCGTCGGGCGAGCAGGTGTACCAGCTCCCCCACATGTGCTTGTAGGTCGACCAGCCCTTGAGATAGACGGTGACCTGCTCCCGGTCGGGAACCGTCGGGAACATCGCGGTGAAGGCGATGTTCTGTTCCTCGGTCGCCGCGATCTGGCTGATCGAGGTGTGGGTGTACTCGCGACCATCGGGTCCCCGCTCCGTGACCTTGACGGTCGCGTGCAGCCCCTGATGGCGCTGGTCGATCTCCACCCACAGGTCGAAGACCTGACCGTCCTGGTTGCGAACCAGGATTCCCTTCCACTTGCCCAGGACGTTTACGTGGACCGACGGGGGATAGCTGCGCGCGCAACCGCACAGAACCAGGGCGGCGACCAGCATCGCTCCCGCCTTCACGACATGCTTCATCTCACACCCTCCGCAGCGTGCGCGGCCGCGCTTCGGCGGTCGCGAACGGCCGATTCCTAGCCCTTCTTCGACATCCGCCAGGTACCGAGATCCTCGTTGTGGTTGGTCTGATAGGTCCCCCAGAGGATCCCACCCGGCTCGACCACGCCCATGAACGAAAGCTTGCGCGGCTCCAGGTCGCGGGAATCCGGTACCCACGCCCAGAACTGTACGACGTGACGATCATTCACCCAGCGGCGATCGTGGGCGCCGTCGTGGGTCGCCTCTTCCTGCCACGCCCAGGCGCCGACCTGGCGGACGGGCACGTTCGCGTAGCTCGAGGTCTTGTAGACGCGTCCGCTCGCGCGGTCGGTCACGCGGGTCAGGGTGAGGATCCCCTGGTGGGTCTGCTTGAATTCGACCTCGAGTTTGAACCGCAGATTATCGATTTCGCGGGAAAGGTTCCCTTCCCAATGGCCCAGGATCCGGCTTTCCGGCGCCGGGGGGGCCTTGCTGCCGCAACCCGTGACGCCCACGGCGACCAGCGCCACGCCGGCGAGCACGACGAGCCCCGAAAGCCTCATGCGACACCCTCCAACCTACTGACCCACTCTCGGTCCGCGTAAGGGTCTTTCGGCAACTTCGGAACGGATCCGCAGTCGCCGCGCCGAAATTCTCCCCGTGGGAGTGTTTCCGGCGAACTGGACCGTCGGACATTCTACGAGCGGAGGGATCCTAGTCAAGAGAATTATCCCCGGGTCCGGAAGGCGGGTCCGACCGGCGACGACGAACGTCGACCCCGGGCTCCCGCGGCCGGGATCGGGGCGCGGTGCCGGGGGCGGCAGGTCAAATCGCGACCTCCACCCACTGGCCGTTCCCAAGCGCTGATCGGGTACAGGCTTCCGCGAGACGGACGGCGATGAGGCCGTCCTCGGCATCGATCCGGACGCCCCCCCGGCAAGCGGAGACGAATTCCGACACGACGACCGGCAAGGTCGGCGCCTGGGGGGGCATGGGTTCCTCGCCGGCGGATCCGCCGGTGTGCCGCACCAGCGTGTGGGCGAACCGTTCCCCCACCCAGAGGTCGCCGCCGGCGTGGACGCGGATGCGTTCGAGGCGGGGGGCCGGTTGCTCCGTGACGCTGGCCACGGCCTCGAGGTCGGGGAACCGGCAGCGGAGGGTGAATCGGGTCTCGCGCGGGGGCGGGGGTTCGGCGACGCAGGAGACGGCGCCGGCGGTCCCGGGACGCAAGCGGGCCAGCCAATCGAGGATGTGGACGCCGAGCTCGAAGAGTCGCCCCTGGGCATCCTCGGCGCGCAACGAGCGCACGACCGCGTCGGCGCGCGAATCGAGGACGAAGACGTAGTCGATCCGCACCGGACCGGGGCGGGTCTCGAGGGCGCGGGCGAGGGTGCGGTAGAGGACCTCGCGGCGCAGGGTCTGGGCAACCATGCACGACATGCCCGTGTTGCGGGCGGTTTCGACGATCTCCCGGGCGGCGGCTTCGGACTCGGCGAGGGGTTTTTCGACGAGGACGGGCTTGCCGGCGCGGAGCGCCTCGAGGGTGACGGCGCGGTGGGTGCCGGTCGGGGTGACGACGATCACGCCGTCGACGCCGGGATCGGCGACCAGGGCGCGGGGGTCGGGGTGGAAGGGCACGCCGGCCGCGCGGGCAAAGCGCTCGCCGAGATCGGCATTTCGCCGGCAGACGGCGGCGAGGACGGCGCCGGGGATTTCGCCGCGGAGGAGGTGGCGGGCGTAGCGTTCGCCGTGGCGGCCGGGGCCGACGAGGCCGAGTCGGAAGGGGTTCACGGCAGGACCGGGCTCCGCGAGCGGGACGGGAGGGACGACGGGTCCGCCGGCGCCCGGTCGGGCGGGCGGAGCGGGGAAACGGCTAGTCGAACTCCTTGCGCGCGCGATTCGCCTTCCACCAGTCCTGCCAGTCGCGCACGAAGCGCGGCGCGTCCGCGGAATCGACCTGGGGTTTGACGTCCTTGTTCCCGGTGATCTCCGGGAGGACGCGGCAGACGTCACGCCAGGCGTTACCGGTTTCCTCGGTCGGCTCCGCGCCGGCGAGGTGCTCGAGCGCGACGAGGAGGGCGTCGATGACCGGGCGGTGTTTCAAGTGGCCGCAGGCCTTGGCCGCGGCCTGGACGACCTCGGCATTCTTCATCGGCAGGGCTTTGGCGAACCACGGGGAGGCCTCGCGGCTGCCGGTCTTCTGAAGCCCGTCGTACAGCGCACGCAACCACAGCAGGTCCTGGGTGTATTCGCGGGTGCCGCGGGCCTTCTTGAGATCGAGTTTCTCGAAGCGGGCGAGGAGGGGATCGAGGGTGGCGCCGAGGGCCTTGACCGCGGTGGCGGTCTCCTGAGTGGCGCCCAGCAGCGGGGCGGCCTCGGTGCGGACCTCGAGGGCGGGGTCGCGCAGGGCGCCGGCCATCGCCTGGGCGGCCGCGCGGGAGCGCACATTCGCGTGCCCGCGATTCACGTCGGCCAGGCCTTGGAGGGCGGCGATCCGGCGTTCCGGGTCTTTGTCCTTGAAGGCGGCCTTGAAGCCCTCGAGCGCGGCCTTCTCCGCGTCCTTGTGCGGCGCGCAGAGCGCCTTGACGGTGCACTGGGCGCAGTCGTCCCCGGCCGCGGGCGCCGGGATGGCCAGGAGCGCGCACGCGAGGGGGATCCAGAGCGCAAGGCGCAGGGGGTGCGGACGATTCATGCGGGACCCTCGGACGGGGGGGGTCAGCGCTTCATCACATAGAGGGTGATGTCGTCGCTCTGTTCCGCGCCGTTGGCATGCCGCTCGATGGCGGACACGATGCGCTGGACCATCCGCTCCGCGCTGTCCTGGCGGATCGATTGCGCGGCGATGACCAGGGGGTCGGTGCCGAACTCCACGTCGTCGGGGCTCATCGCCTCGACCACGCCGTCCGTATAGAAGGTCACCATATCCCCCTTGCGCAACCGGACCTCGACGTCCTTCATCCCGCCGACGAACCGCGGGCCTTCGGTCATGCCCAGGGCGAGCCCGTGCTCCTCGATGAAGCGCGAGGCCCCGGCGCGCTCGTCCCAGTAGAGCGGCGGGTTGTGGCCCGCGTTCGCGAACCGGATCACGTCCGATTTCGGGTCGAAGAAGGCGAGGACGGCGGTGACGAACATGCCGCGCTTGAGGTCGCGGTAGAGGCTCTTGTTCACTTCAATCAGGGTCTTGGCCGGGCTGCCGCCCTGCGCCGCCATGGCGCGGAAGATGCTGCGCACCATCACCATGACCATGGCGCCGGCGAGACCCTTGCCGGCCACGTCGGCCACGACGATGGCGTATTGGCCGTCATTGATCGAGAAGAAATCGAAGTAGTCGCCGCCGACCGCCTTTGCCGGCTGGTAGTACTTGGCGAGCTCGTACGGCGGAATCTCGGGGAGGCTGGCGGGGATCAGCTTGAGCTGGACGTCCTTCGCCCGCATGATGTCTTCGCTCTCGTTCTGCGCGAATTCCGCCGCCTCCTCCTCCTGGGCGTCGAGGGCGGCCTTCGAGCTCCGGGCCTTGCGGCCGGTGAGCTGCTCCTGCACCTGGGCGAGCCCCTCCGACGCCTCCGCCGCGTTCTGGAACCGATCCTTGGGGTCCTTCTTCGTGCAGCGGCGGAGGAACTCCACAAGCGCGGTCGGGACCTCCTTGGCGGCGGGGGAGGCGAAGAAGGCCGGATCGTCGTTGCGGATCGTCTGGATCAACGTGGCCAGGTTCTTGGTCGGGAACGGCGGCTGCCCGGTGAGGGTGTAGATGCCGAGCGCTCCCAGCGAGTAGATGTCGGAGCGCTTGTCGACCGCGCCCGGGTTGTAGACCATTTCCGGCGACATGAAGACCATGTCGTTCGGGCCGGTCGAGGACTGGGTCATCGAGATCATGCCCGACTGTTCGAGCCAGCGGGCCTTGCCGAAGTCCTTGAGCTTGGTGGTGCCGTCCTGGGCCACCAGGATGTTGGCCGGCTTGAGGTCGCGGTGGATCATGTTGCGCGACTCGGTGTGCTCGAGGGCGACGGCGATCTGCTTGAGAATGTTGATCGTTTCCGGCGGCGTCAGCTTTCCCTTGTCCGCGACGAGCTGGTAGAGGGGACCGCCGTCGACGAACTCCATCGCGATGAAATAGGTGGCCTGGTACTCCCCGGCGTCGACCAACTGGACGATGTTGGGGTGGCAAAGGAGTCCGCCGGCGCGCGCCTCGCGCAGGAACTTGAGGACGATGTGCTCGTCGCTGGAGAGCGACGGATCGAGGACCTTGAGGGCGACGACCTTGTTGAGCCGGGCGTGGCGCGCGCGGTAGACGGTGGACATCTGTCCCTTGCCGATGGGCGCCACCAGCCGGTAGTTGCCGAGTTCCTGGATCATGCCCGGCTGCAGGCAGGCGGAGCAGACCCACTGCCCCCCCTGGTTCCGGGCGACGTTTTCCTGGATCTCCCAGGGGGCGATCGGGCGGTTGCAGCGGGAACACCGGTCGGCGGCCACGGCCGCGTGGTGCCCGGTGGCCGCGGGCGACGGGACGTTGACGGTCTGACGCGCCTTGTGGGCGGGCTGCGGGGTCTGCGTGCCGACCCGGGGCGCGGCGACGCCGGGGACGTCCGGGTCGAGCGTGCGTTTGCGCATGTCGACCTCGGGCGCCGGCCGGTTGGTGCGCAGGTCCTCGATCGGCGCAAGCAGTTCGAACGGCATTTCGGCCGCCGGCTCGGCGTTGACCTGGGCCTGGTTGACGTTCACGGTCACGGTGAAGAGGGTCTGGCCGAGCCGGCACTCGTCCCCGCTGGCGAGGACGCGCGGACCGGGAATCTTCTGCCCGTTGCAGTAGGTCCCGTTGCGGCTGCCGAGATCCTCGAGCACCAGCTGTCCGCTGCGGTTGCTCACGGTGCAGTGGGCGCGCGAGATGACGGCGTCGAGGACGACCAGGTCGCACTGCGATCCGCGTCCCAGCGTGACGCGCTGCCCTTCGTCCAGATAGACGATCTTGCCGGCGAGGTTGCCGGTCTTGACGAATACCTGGGCCTTCATGGAGGGGCTGGACTCACAGGGGTGGGAGGGGCTTCGGCACCGCGGGGTGTAGTATAGCGCCATGCCGGGATGGCTGCAAGCGTCGGGAATCCGACCCGGCCGGAAAACCCCTTCCCACCCATCCCGCCTCGGCTATAATACCCCACGGCGCCGGCGAACCGCCGGGCAGGGGAGGAGGAGCTCCGGAACCATGGTGGAGATGCAGCTGATCCGCATCGTCATCCACGAGACGGGCGACGAGCAGGTGATCGTGCTGAGGGAAAAGAATGGGGAGCGCAGCTTCCCCATCGTGATCGGCATTTTCGAGGCCGCCGCGATCGACCGCAAGATCAAGAAGATCCGCACCCCCCGGCCCATGACCCACGACCTGCTCGAGAACGTCATCCGCGGCATGGGTGCGACCCTGGAACGGATCGTGGTCACCGAGCTGCGCGAGAGCACCTTTTTCGCCAAGCTGGTGCTCAAGGCCAACGGCAAGGTCGCCGAGATCGACTCCCGGCCGAGCGACGCGATCGCCCTGGCGACCCAGTGGGGCGCGCCGATCTTCGTGGCGGAGGAAGTGCTGGAGGCGGTGGGAGCGGAGTAGGCTTCGCGCCCGGGGCGGCCCCGCGCCGAGGCGTTCCCGGAGGGTTGGCAGAGCGGTCTATTGCGGCGGTCTTGAAAACCGCAGTGGTCGAAAGGCCACCGGGGGTTCGAATCCCTCACCCTCCGTTGACGCCGGGCAACCGGCGCACCGGAGCCGCCGGTCAGGCCCCTCCGGGAGCGACCGGATCCGGAACGTTTCCCCGGCCCGGCGCGCCCCGGGCCTCCGATGTCCCCCCGGTTCCGGCGCGGAATCGGGAACCCGATCGACGAGGCGACATGACCCCCGGCCTTCCTCCTGCCCGGCGGTGCCTCCGCGCGGGCGTGGCCCGCCGACTCCCGCTCGCCCTGATCTGCCTGCTCCTCGTCGGGGCGTCCGCACTCGCGCAGGAGATCGGTCCCCTGGCCTGGGACCTGCCGGCCGACGCCATGCTCGAGTACCGCCGCCGCGCCGTCGTCGGCGGCAAGCCGGCGAGCGGCGACGACCGCCGCTTCACGGTGTTCGGATCCGAACTCTCCCCCCGGCACGCGCCGGCCCTCGTCGCCGGCGTCTTCCGCGAACTCCCCTTTCCTTTCCTCTTTCAGTTGCCCGCGGGAAAGATCAAGGAAGGGCAGCGCTGGGACGTCAAGACCCCCTGCTTCGAGCGCGGCCTCGACTCGGTTCCGGCCGGGATTCCCGGCCTCGGCGGCACGGCCCTCGAGCCCGTGCTCGTGCACGGGCAGGTCCGCTTCAAGGGCATGGAGAAGGGGAGCCATCCGCCTCTGGCCCTTCTCGAGGGCGCCTTCCAGATCAGCGCCCTCAAGAAAGGCGCCCCCGGCAAGCCCCTGGGCAAGATGCGCACCTGGCAGTGGATCGATCCCGCCGGCCCGCGCCTGGTCCGCGCGCGCTACGACTGGGAAGTGAAAGGGCAGGAGCAGCAGGGGCACAAGGCGCCCTCCTCGGCCTCCCTCCAGGCCCACGAGGAGATCGAACTGATCGACGACAAACGAATGCTGTCGAAAGAGGCGCTGGCCGGCGGCATCCACACCGCCATCGACCGCGGCGTGGCCTGGATGCGCGCGCAGCAGAAACGGGACGGGTCGTTCCGCGACGAGGAAGGGTTCGCGGGCAGCTACACCGTGGGCAGCACGTCGATCGTGCTCATGGCGCTGCTCCATTCGGGAGTGAAACCGGACGACCCCGCGGTGGTGAAGGCGTTCGAGTACGCCCGCGGCGGCGCGTACAAGGTGCGCGTCTACGACGCCTCGCTCCTGATCCAGGCCGTCGAGGCCAAGTACCTGCCCTTCGAGAAATTCGACGAAATCCGGACCTACGACGAGGAGGCCACGCGCAAGTGGCTCCAGGAACGTCTGACGCCGGAGGACAAGGCGCTGGTCGAGGACGCGGCGCGCTGGATCGTCTCCAAGATGGGCCGCGCGGGGACCTGGGGGTACCCCGAATACAATGATCTCGGGCTCGACACGTCCAACACGCAATACGCGCTGCTCGGACTCAAGTCCGCGGCCCGCTGCGGGGTGAAGATCGAGCCGGAGGTGTGGAAGAAGGTGATCCGGCACTTCGTGGACAACCAGATCACGCCCGGCGATCCGCAAATCGAATTGAACGTCGAGACCGAGGCGGAGTCCGCCGCCGCCGCCGAGGGGGAAACGGTCGCGAAGGGGGGCTTGGTCTCGCCGCGCCCCTGGGGCTACGGCGTGATCGCGCTCAAGCCGATGGAAAAGGGGTACGCGGCGATGACCTGCGCCGGGCTGACCTGCCTGATCGTCTGCGAGTCGGAACTGTTCGTGCAGGGGAAACTCGACACCGGGACCCGGGAGTCGCTCGCCCGCGCCAAGCGGGAGGGGCTGGCGTACCTGCAGGCCAATTTCAGCCCCCGCGCCAGCGGCCCGCCGAGCGGGTTCTGGTCCACCTTCTTCCATTACTACCTGTACAGCGTGGAGCGCGTCGGCGTCCTCTACGGGATCCGACGCATCGGCGGCCACGACTGGTACCTGGAGGGGGCGAAGGTGCTGCTGGACCAGCAGGAGGAGGACGGCCGCTGGGAGGGACCGGCGCGGCACCGCGTGAGCGACACGGCGTTCGCGCTGCTCTTCCTCAAGAAAGCGACCCTGACCGTCCAGACCCGCTGATCGCGCCCGTGCCCCGCCTCTACCGCGGCGCTTCCGCGCGGTCGCGGATGTGCCGCAGCACGCGGCCGTGGATGCGGTGGATCACCGCGCCGGACCAGGCCTCCCAGTAGACCGAGGGCCACAGGTGGTGCTGGTACCACGTGGTCCCTTCCAGCCGTGTCCGCCCGCCGGGCAGGGGCACCAGTTCGAACCGGCCGCGGCGCGAGAGGAAGTACCCTTCGAGGTGCGGCGGACGCACGCGCGCGTAGGGGGTCCACTCTTCCATCGGCGGGGGGTTGCGGAGGACGAGGAACTCCAGGCGGTGCGGCTCGTCCCAGACGACGATCGGTTCCACGAACGCCCCGGTGGAGAAGACGCAGTGGCGTTCGGCGCCGACGCCGTGGCCGTGCATCTCCGCGCGGATGGGGTAGGCCACCCCGGCGCGGAAGAGCCATTCCTCCGGCGGCGCGATTTCCGAGAAGGCGATCACATGCCGCCACACGACTTCGGGCGGCGCGTCGATCTCCACCACGGTCACCGCCTCCAGCAGCGGGGGTTCGCGGTCGGACGCGGCTTCCGCGCCCATGAGCAGGGGGCAGACCAGGAGGAGCGCGGGGACGACCCAGCCGGTGCCCTCGCGTCGCTCGGGCCGGCGCTGCATGACGTAGCCGATCGCCCCGCCCGCCATGGCCAGGGGGGTCGCCAGCGGCAAGGCCAGGATCACGCAGATCGCCCCTTCGATCGCCGCCCCGACGAGGCCCAAGGCGAGGACGAGGGTGGAGACCGTCGCCACGCCGAGGCAGGGGAGAAGCGTGCGGGGCGCCGCGTAGCCGTACAGGAGGACGGAGATCAGTCCGAGACAGAACGGCGCCGCGATGAACAGGCCCCATCCGTAGGTGGCGAATGTGTGTACGCCGAGAAACACGGTTCCCAGCGTGAGGGGAAGCGGGAGGAGGACGGCCATGACGGCCGCCTTGCCCGGGGCGATCGGCAGGACATGGTCCAGGAACGGCAGCAGCCACGGGCGCGGGCCCGGGTCCGCGGTCGGGGAGGCCTCCGCCGCGACCGGACGCGCGGGCGGCCAGACGCAGAGGACGGCGATCAGCACGATGTTCACGAACGGGAGGAAGAAGAGCATCACCAGCCACACGGGCAGGCCCGCGGAGCGCAGGCGCCGCACGGTCAGGGCGACGCCGATCCAGATGAACGGCAGCGCCAGGGCGAGCATGCACGAGTAGAAGAGCGCGTCTTCGCCGGGCGTGTACCGGCGCGGGTCGCGACCGACGAGCGGCAGCAGGTAGGTGAGCAGCCCCCAGGGGCGGGAGAAGACGCCGCCGGCGACCAGCAGGTCGAGCCCGTGCTTCACCGCGAAGGCGACGACCCCGGTGACGAGGTACGGCCGGCGGTCGACTTCGCCGTCGAGTCGCCAGAGGAACGAGGGCTGAAACGTCATGGCGGAGGCGCCTCTCAAACCGGCGGTCACCGGGGTCCCGCGCGGGCCGGGTCGTCCCCTCGACCGACCGGATGGACTCTGCGATTTCAGGAGGTCTTGCCGCGCGCCGCCTGGCCGAGCGACAGGTCGAGCAGGAGGACGGCCACGCCCGCCCGCCAGAGGACGATGTCCTGCGTGCCGCGGATGCCGTACCCGTAGAGGTCGAGCAGCGCGAGCAGGAACAGGATGGCCCCGGTCGTGAACGCGAGGACGTGGACGTAGCGCATGAGACTCTCCTCCCTTGCACCGGGTCCGATCCGGCCCGGTGCGAATTCGTTCGCGGCGTCGGGGCCGCCGGTCGCGGTCCCCCCGTCCGGATCCGTTGGTCAGAAGCCGCGGACCAGCAGCACGCCGAGGATGATCGCCCCCAGGGCGAGGAGGACGTTGGCGCGTCCGATCCAGCTGGCGGCCCGGCGCAATCGTTTCGTCTCGGCGGCCTCGGGCGATTCGCGCCAGCGCTCGGTCGCGCGCGGACCGACGGAGAAGTCGTGCCAGGCGCTGATCGAGAAGATCACCGCCACGATCCCCAGTTTCACCGCGAGCGTGGTTCCGAACGCGGTGCCCCAGAATTCGGCGCGGACGAGGTCGCCCAGGCCGATGCCGCGCGCCCACAGGTTGACCGCGCCGCTGACCGTCAGCGCGCCGAAGCAGATCCAGGCCACCGGCCGGAACCGGAGCCCGAGGCGCTGCACGAGGTCGGCCGCGCCGGCTCCGCCGGCGCCGCTGCGCAGCAGGGGCACGATGGCGAGGGCGAAGAACAGCAGGCCGCCGGCCCACAGGACGACCGCCAGCAGGTGGACGACCACGGAGATCAGATGGATCGTGTGCATGGCACCGTCGTGTCGCCGCGCTCCGCGGCGGCCTCCGCGCCCGCCGGTCCGCGCCGCGGGCGACCTCCTCTCACTTGCCCGCGGTCCGCCCGAGGGCGCGCTCGAATCCGAACAGCACCTGGAGGGTGATCGCGTTGAGGGCCGCGCCGTAGGGACGTCCACCCGCATGCGACCATCGCTCGAGCTCGGCCCAGGAACCGTGCGAGCACCCGGCGTCTTCGCCGTCCTGGTTCCGCGAGATCGTCTCGGACGCCGCCTTGGACCAGTGCTTGCCGTACTTTCCCGTCGCCAGACCGTCGGCGCCCTCCAGCAGGGAGAGGGCGAGCGTCCCGAAGAACCAGTAGTAGTAGTCGATCGACTTCTTGCCCGTGTCCCAATACGGCAGGTCCTGGACCAGCGCCTTGGCGGTGAGCTCGAACCGGACGTCCTTGGTGTCCCCCCCGGACAGGAACCGCGCGGCCATCGCCTCGGCGGAGAGCGCCTCGTGGTCCGCATAGGCCTCGTTGAGGTTCCCCACCTCGACGCCCCGGCCGAACTCCCGGGCGACGCGGCTCACGCCGAGGTCCCCGTCGACGACCTTGCCGCCGATGTCCTTCACGTGCAGGTAGCCGCAGCGTCCATAGTTGGCGTCGGTGAGGGAGTCGAGGAACCCGCGCGCCTCGGCCACCGCGGCCTCTTCCACGGGGATCCCGGCCTGACGCGCGCTCCACAGGGCGATCAGGGCCCACCCGGTGACCGCGGAGTCGGCCTTGTCGGTCTTGGGCTCGTATCGCCAGCCCTTGCCGGGCACGCGTCCGGCGATCAGGTACTCGACCCCCTTGCGCGCGGATTCCGCCGCCGCCGGGTCGGCGAGCCAGCGCGCGGCCTCCGCCTGCGCCAGGGTGGCGAGCGCATGGCTGAACATCGGGCGCAGCGCGCCGGGGGCCGCGAACGCGCCGTCCGGGCCCTGGGACTGCCGCAGCCGCTCCAGCGCGCGGGCGGCCGCGCGCGTGAAACTCCGCGGCTTCCGGCCGAGCGGATCGACGTACGCCTCGTCCGCGCTTCCCCCGTACCCGGCGCCGAGGAAGGCCAACGCCCCGAGCGCGGTGACGCCGATGCCGTACTTCGCGTTGCCCGTCCCGGTGCACCGCCCGCCCTGGCACTCGAGGTGGAAGAGGGCCGGCTCCCACCCCCCGTCTTCCGACTGGTGCCGGGCGAGCCAAGTGAGGGCGGCGATCACCGGGCCGACGCCGGGAACGGCGGCGCGCTCGGCGCGGATTTCCTTCATCCGGCGGCGGGCCGCGCCGGCCTGTTCCTCGTCGCCGTACGCGAGGACGCGGTCGAGCACGGAGATCGCCCCGGACCATTCCCGGGCGGCGGCGAGTCGGTCCGCCTCGGCGGCATCGCCCTCCCAGCGCGCGCGGCGCTGTGCGGCCAGGAGCGGCCGAAGGCGCTCCATCTCCGTCTGAAACGGCCGGAACGCCTCGGTGTCGGCGTAGTGCGCCGGCGCGGTCTTCTCCACGGCGACCGCCGCGACGAGGTCCCCCGCGGCCTCGTGTTTGCGGACCTCCTCGAGGGCCTTGTAGACCCAGCCGCCGGCCTCGTTCTCGAGCGGCGCGCGCTCCTTCCGGCGCACGTCGGCGTCGAACTCCACGCGGCGTTCCTTCGCCTTGTCGGCCCACTCCGGTTCGGGATACCGCCGTACGTAGGCGTCGAACGCCGCGCGCACGTCGGCGACACCGTCGAGCGATTCCGCCGCCGCCTCGGCGCGCTTGCGCAGGTCCGCGAGCTCGCGCCCGGCCGCGGCTCGGCGATTGCGCGCCTCCATCATCGGGATCAGGACGACGGCCGCGACGATCAGGAGGGCGACGCCGATGCCGGCGGGGATCAGCCACTTCGGGCGCGGGCGGGGCGGGGCGACGGCGCGGCCCGAACGCGACAACCGGCCGGGCGCGCGTCCGCCGGGCGAGGCCGGCGCGGCCCCTTCGCCGGCGGCGGCGTGCGCCGCGCGGTCCGGCGGCGCCTTCGGGGCGGATGCGGCAGGACGCGCGCCGGGTGCGCGGCGGCGCGGGGCCGGCGGCGGATCGGCATCTCGGGCGGTCATTCCCCTCTCCTTCGGCCTACGCGGTCGCCAGCGCGCCCCGGGGGGCGGCCAGCCAATGCACCAGACGCTCCGCCAGATCCGGACGCGCCACGGAACGAAGCACCATCCGGTGATAAAACGAGGCCCCGCGGAGGGAGGTGATCGCCCCATCCACCCGCGACATCCCCTGCTCCCAATCCCGCACCTCCGCCGCTGCGGCGCCCCGCGCCACGGTGGAGGCGCGCGCCCACCACGAGGCCGCCGCGACCAGCGCACCCAGGAACCCCAGCCCCTGCTCGTACCTCAGGTCGAAGAGCAACCGGGAAAAGCTCGCTTTTCCCCACAGTTTCGCGCGCACGTACCGCTCCAGCAGCTCCGACACGCGCGCCTCCGACGGCGGAGCAGGGACGTCCCAGACGCGCGCGAGATCGACCGGTCCGGGCCAGCCCGACACCTCGACGGTACCCCGCCCGAACAGGAATCGATAGCCGTTGGCGGCCGCGCACAGGCGCAGGCGCAGGCCCCTCCGCGGCGACCTCGCGCCGTAGGCGGCGTACTCCTGCGAGTGCACGATGGCCAGGAACTGGTGAAACAGCGCTCGCTCCGCGATCCCCAGGCCCGGGGACGCGAGCCCCACTTCGGCCACCCCCGCCTTCAATTCCGGCATCACCATCTCGAGCATCTGCCGCAGACGGTCGCCGGTGAGCGACTCCATGCGCGCGCCTTCCAGCACGCCCGCCAGCCGCACCATCACCAGCAGCCGGCGCGGCAGGCTCAAGTCGGAGTCATCCATGAGACGCTGCAGCCCGGCTTCGAGCCCTTGCAGGTCGCTCCAGTCCAGCCGGCCCCGCCCCCCCACCGGCACCCGCTCCGGATAGGCCGGCAGGGCCGCCACCCGCCCCAGATCCCGGAGCGTCGCCGCCAGCTCCCCGACCTGCCCGCTCGTGCGCTCCCCCCGGCCTTCCAGCACTCCCGGACAGTTGAAGCGCTGCCCGACGAACGTCCCCGCGGGGGTTTCCGCGAACGTGTACGGGAAGATCCGGCACGCCAGCGGCTTCGCCTCCGCCCCGAACTTCTCGTGCAGCCGACATTGGTTGCGCCCGCCGAGAAACGGACACGCGCCGTCCTCCCGGAGACGCATTCGCCACTTCAGCGCCCCCGTGGCGCCCGCCACCGGTTCCCACAGCGTCCGGCCGGCCAGATCGGGAAAGTGCGCACCCCAATCCTCGCCGTCGAACCGGGACTTCTCCCAGTCGCTGAAGGAGATCGCCCAGCCGCGGCAGCAGTGCCCGCATTGGGTGCAGGAAAAACGCATCGCGGGATGGATGCGCAGATCGACCTTCATCGGGCCGTCTCCCCGGTGTTTGGGAGCAAGGTCCGCGGGGCGGGAGAAACGGAGACGCAGGGATTCGAACCCTGGGTACAGGCATAACCCGTACAACGGCTTAGCAAGCCGCCGCAATCGACCACTCTGCCACGTCTCCAGGTAGGTCGCGACCTCCGATGATAGGGCGTCGGCGTGCCGGCCGCAACGGAATTCTTGCGCCGGGGCCGGCGCGCCCCTCCCCTACCTCCCCCGATGATCCTGGAGCACGCGCCGGAGCCCGCGCAGCTGCGGGGCGAGCCGCTTGAGGATGAACAGCTCCACTTCCTCGTTGGAGAGGCTCGGGCACTCCGGACGAAGCGCGAAGATCGGAATCTCCGCGCGCGCCATGGTCCGGTGTCCGCCCGCGCGACCCAGGTCGGAAAAGGCCTTGGCGGCCACTTTCCCCGCGTCGGATTTGTAGCCGTCGCTGCGGAAGACCACCGCCAGGGTGTCCGCGAACACCCCCGAGACGATCGACCAGCGGATGTTCGTCACCTTGATGAAGAACTCCGCCACATGCACGCAAATGTCGGTCATCTTGACCGGACCCAGATGGCTGAAGACCAGATCCCGCGCCACCAATCGCTTGACCAGGGCGATGCCGAAATAGTCGAGGGTGTCGATCGGGAAGTGGGACAACTCGATGCGTCGGATCGTGTTGTGGTCGGCGCGGCGCGACAGCACGCGCAGGGCGGTGAGATCCTCGTCCGACAGGGGACGCTGGAAGTTCTGGGTGTCCGTGCGCAGGGCGTAGAGCAACGCGGTCGCCAGCCGGCGATTGATCTTCTCCTCGGCGGCGAGGAGGTAGGCGGTCATCATGCTCGCCGTGGAGCCGACGTCCGGACGGATGTCGACGAATCGCCCCGTCACCGGTTTGGTCTTCGGGTGATGATCGATCACGATGTCGAACTGAACCGGAAAGTCCGGCGGGAAGAAGGTCGGCTGGCCGTCGACCGTCGCGAAGCGGTCGTACTCCCCCATCCGTGCCGGGTCGAATTTTTCCACCACCAGCCCCAGCGTCTGGATCATGGCGAGGTTTTCCACCCGCCCCAATTCCCCCGAGTAGCTGATGGTGCAGTTGTCCTCCTTGCGCTTGAGCAGGATGCGCAAGGCGACGGCGCTGGCGAGCGCATCGGGATCCGGATTGCCGTAGATGACGATGAGGAGCCGTTTCGCGTCCTCGCACGACGCGCGGAGGGCGCGGAGGCGACTGACCGTGTTTGCACGGTCGTAAAGCGCGCGTCCCTCCACCGACAGCATTTCGTTGACGCTGGTAAAGCGGACCTGGCCGAAGGAGCGCGACAGATCCGCGGTGTCGGCGCTCGTGACGGTGTAGACTGCGGCGCCGTTCGATTGCGGAACCACTTTTTCGAGGATTTGACGGACCACGGTGGGGTCGTCGTGGACGACGAACACCACGTCCGTCCCCTGAATCGGAGCGGCCAGCTTGCCGAGGTCGCATTGGGAGAGGTCCTGGCGCAGCAGCGCGATCTTGCTTCGCCGCAACGGGGCCTTGGCCCCCTCCCGGGTAATCGACGTGACCTGCTCCCCGTTCCGGGCGAACTCACGGGAGAGATCGACGAAACGATCCCCTTCACCGATGGTGACGACGTGCATTCCGGTTTCCATGCGTAGGGGGGTCGGTCCCCCCACCACCCTCCTCGACGGGGGGACCCGAACCCGCCCTGATCCTACCAAAGGCCGGCAAGCGTCACAACGATTGAGCCTTGTCCCCTCGAAACGGTACAATTCCCCGGTTGTCGTGTCCCCCATTCCCTTGCGGAGCCTTCCATGCGCCGCTTTTCGCCCGCTCTCGCCCTGCTTGCCGGTGGCCTCCTCGTCCTGCTGACGACGTCCGCGCGGGCGGATCGCTCGGAAGCGCAAAAGCTGGTTCAGGAAGCGTTTGCAGCCGTGAAGGCGGGCAAGGAGGCCGACGGCCTCCGCCTGGCGGATCGTGCCGTCCGCGCCGATCCGGGGTACGGCGAGGCTTACTGCGCCCGCGGGATTGCGCACCTGTGGCTGAAGAAGTCCCGCGAGGCCGCGGACGACCTGGCCCAGGGCGCGCGGTTGGGGGCGGGGGCGGCCAACTACCAGGGGTACCTGGCGCAGGCCCTGTGCGACACCAAGCGCTGGCACGAGGCACTCGAGGCCGCCGAGGCCGCGGTTCGGGGCGTGCCGCAGTGGGGGGTCGGCTACCATACGCGCGCCCGCGCCCGCCTGGAGTTGGGCGAAATCGACGGGGCGATCGAGGACTGGACCAAGGCATTGTCGCTGCAGGACATCGGGTACCACTACATGCGCGCGCGCGCCTACCTGGCGCAGGGGGAATGGGACAAATGCGCCGCCGATTGCGCGAAGTGGGCGGAACACGACGATCCGAGCGACCGGTGTTTCGCCCTCTTCACCCGCTGCGTGGCCTCCGTGCTGGCGGAGAAGTACGCCGATGCGCAGGCCGACGCCGACAAGATGCGAAAGGAATTGCCGACCTGCTTCGGCGGGCACGTCGGGTTGGCCTATTTGCACGCGCTGGCGCGGGATCCGAAGTACTTCGATCCGGCCAAGGCCCTGGAGATCCTGGCCGGCCTTCCGCCCGACCTGCGCACGGTCCGCACGGCGAACGCCCAGGCCCTGGCCTACGCGGCCGCCGAGAACTATCCCGCCGCGCTGGCGGAACTCTCCTTCCACCAGGACCACCCCGACTGGGAAGCGGCCGCGCTGCAGGCGCTCTGCCGGTGGCGCCTCGGCGATGCCGCCGGCGCGCGCACCGCGCTGGCCGAGGCGCTCCGCCTCAACCGGTACCTGCCCCGCCACCTGGAGAGGAACCGCGTCCTCGGCCCGCTTGCCGCGCTGCTGTCGCGGGCGGAAAAGACCGTCCAGGCGGAGTCGGCCGCCGGCGGACGGCGGGAACTCGACCTCGAGCGCGCCGGTTTCCCCCTGGTCGCCGGTCTGATCGAGGCGCTGGCTCATCAGTACCGGTTCGCGGACGCGGCCCGCGAGTACCGCGAGTGGCAGGAGCGGCTGTCGTCGCCGCTTCACAAGGAAGAAGTCGAGCATCGCGCGCGGACCCTGGAAGCGCTGGCCGGGGCCATGGGCAAGGTGATCCGCGGCATCAACGACAAGTCGGTCGGCGACGTCAAGATCAAGGCCGGAGAGGTCGAGACCCAGGTGGTCGGCGCGCGCGACGACGGGTTCGACTATTCGTTCGCCCAGGGGAGCGGCAAGGGCCTCTGGGTGGCCTTCCGCCCCAAGGAATTGACCGACCTGATCCTGCGCGTGAAGCCCGCCCCGGCCGAGATCTTCGCGCTGGCGCGCTTCGGCCTCGAACGCGCCCTCGACAAGGACGCCACCGCGCTCCTCCAGCGCGCGGTCGAGCAGGACGCCTCGCTCAAGGCCGAGCGCGATCGCCTGATCGCGACGAAACGCGGGATGGAAGTGCCGGAGAGCGGGTTCGTCGTGCACCAGAATGCCTTCGTCACCCCCGAGGAGAAAAAGCGGCTGGACAAGGGGGAGGTCCTCTTCCGCGGCGAGTGGATGCCCAAGAAGGACCGCGACCAGATCGCCGCCGGCAAGATCAAGGTGGGCGGCAAATGGGTGACCATCGACGAGAAGAAGCTCACCCTCCTCGGCTACCGGAAGCTCCAGGGCAAGTGGCTGACGCCGGAGGAGTACCGCGCCGCGACGCGCTCGTGGACCAACGCCGCGCAGGAATCGACGCCGCACTGGACGGTGCGAACGAACCTCGGTCCCGAATTCGCCCGCGAACTCGCCGACGCCGCGGAAGCCGCCCACGCGGAGATGAAGGCGTTCTTCGGACGCGAGCCGCAGATCCCCGCCGGCGCCCGGATGACGATCCTGGCCTTCCAGGACTACGGCGACTTCCGCGACTATTGCCGGGAAACGAAAAACGAGGACAAGCTCGGCCTCCGCGGGTTCGTCATCGCCGACGTCCCGACCGCGGTCACGTACGACCTCGCCGCCGACCTGGGCGAGACCATGCGCTCCGCGATGCACGAGGCGGCGCGCCTCTGGATCCTGCGCGCCTTCCCCGGCGCCTCGTTTCCCGACTGGCTGCTGGAGGGACTGGCCGGACAGTTCGAGGGGTTCGCCTGGAACGGCAAGACGTACGAGTTCCCCCGCGTCGCCCCGGGCGCGCGCGTCCTCGCCAAGCAGGCCACCCTCGCGAAGCTCCTCTTCCCCACCGAGCGGCTCACCCGGCTCGGCCGGGTCGAGGCCGCCGGTCTCGGCCCTCGCGATGCCGCCCTCTTCTCCGCGCAGTCGTGGGCGCTCGTCTACTTCCTCGACCGCGGTCCGGACCCGGGCTACCAGGGGGTGTTGCAGAAGGCGATCGGAGCGGCGGCGGAGGGGAAAGCGGCGGACTTCGCGGGGCTGCTGGGGCCGAAGGCGGGCAAGATCGACGCGGAACTGGCCGCGTTCCTCGCCGGGATGTAGGCGCGCGGTCCGGGCCGCGCGCCGATGCCGGATCGGATCAGTCCATCACCCGGGCGGACTCCAGGATCCATTCCGAGCCCTTGCGGTAGATCGCCAGGGTGAGCTTCCGCTCCCGCGCCTCCCGGTCGCCCGGACCGCGGTACTCGTATTTGAACGACGCCGTCCAGCGATCGCCCGAACCCAGGTACTTCTTCGGCTCCGCCACGTTCACGATCTCTGTGCGCTCGAAGTACCCCCGCAGCGCCTCCTTGGCCTGTTCCTTCGAGTACTCGTGGTTGGTCTGGTCATCCAGGGCCAGGGTGACCCGCTTGCCGAAGTACGGGGCGAGGCCCTCGGTATTGCCGGAGCGCCAGAGGCCGCGCAGCCCCTGAAAGACCTGCTTCACCTCGGCGGGTGGATCGTCCCCCGCCCGGGCCGGACCCGCGGCCAGCAGGAGCGACCCCACGAGGAGGATGCCGGCGATCGTGAATTCACGCATGACAGTCGGTCCGACGTTGAGAACCCCTGACGACCACCACGAACCTGCCCATCAGGAATACAAACCGCGGGCCACGCGGCCGGAGATTGTCAAGCCCGCCCAATCCGCTATTCAACAATGACTTGCGCCTGGACGAGCCGAACCCGCCGCGTCCCCGGTTGTCCGCGCCCCCGGACATCGCTTGTCCAAAGGTCTTCGGGACCTTCCGGAGCCCACCCGGTTCGGGTCCGAATGGAATGCCCGCCGGGACGCGGCCGGATCGATCGGGGACTAGTGGGGCTTCAACCTTGATTTCCCAGGTTGGTCCGGTCGCTTTTCGCGCCGGGCTTCGTTGCTCGTCGTCGGCGATGCACGGGGGCATCGCCTCCTCCTCGCGCCTCGCCGGGCGCGAAAACCGCCTCGGCCGAACCTAGGATCTCAAGATTGAAGACCCACTAGGCGTAGACCTTCTTCTGTCCGTCCCACTTGAGTTTGGCGGCATTCGCCTTCCACCATTCGGCCCAGGCCTGGGCGGCCTTGGTGCAGGCGCCGGCATCGTCGTGCGGCCCGCCGTGGGTCTTCTGGGTCGCAGCCTCGAGGGCCTTGAGCGCGAGCTTGCGGAAGTGGGCGCGCTTGTGGCTGACGTAGGGGATGAGCTGCGCGACGCTTTCCGTATGTCCAAGAACGACCAAGGAGTAAAGCGCGGAAACGCGCACGAACTCCGACTCGTCCTTGACGGCCTCGACGAGGGCGGGGATCACCTCGGGAGTGCCGTAGAGTCCGAGGTTGACGGCCGCGGTGGCGCGGCGCTGCGGATCGCGCACCCGGAGATCTCCCAGGGCGCGTTCGTGGTCCTTGTTTGGGCTGTTGATCTGCATCGAAAAGCTCCGCTGGTGGGAAGTTAGCGCGAGGACGCGCGTGCTCTGCCCCAGTGTATCGTGACGATTCCCAAAGTCAATGGGATCTGGCGCACGTCCTCCAGGCCGGCCGCTTCGAAGGCCGCGCGCATTTCGGCGTCGGTCGCGAACGTCAGGACCGAACGGGGGAGGTAGTCGTAGGCGTCGGTGCGCGCGCCGCTGACGAGGCGGCCGATCCAGGGAAGGACACGGGTGAAGTAGAACAGGTAGAGGCGGCGGAACAGGTTCGACCGGGGGAGGGTGAATTCGAGGACGAGGACCTGACCTCCCGGGCGAACGATGCGGGCCATTTCGCGGATGCCGGCGCGGTAATCCGCCACGTTGCGGATGCCGAAGGCCACGGTGACGGCGTCGAAGGAGGCATCGCGGAACGGCAACCGCAGGGTGTCGGCGAGTTGGAGGTCGGCGCGCGGGTCGACCTCGGGCCGGCCGCGAACGACCATCTCGCGGCAGAAGTCGGTCCCGACCACCCGCGCCTGCGGGAAGCGGGTCTGCAGGGCATGGGTGAGCCGGCCGGTCCCGCAACAGACGTCGAGAAGCGCACGGGGCGGGCGGGTCGCGGTCCCTTCCGCGACGCGGTCGACGGTGGCCTCGCGCCATGCGCGGTCGCGCCCCGCGCTCAACAGGGTGTTGAGGAGGTCGTAGCGGCGTGCGATGGCGCCGAACATGTCGCGGACGGCTCGCGCGGCAGGCATGGGGATCGGGCGCGGGCGGAGGGACGGGCCGGCGCCCCCGGGCGCGCGCGCGGCGCGGGCCCGGCGGTTGGGGTCCCCGGCCGGTCGCTACGCGGTCTCCTTCTTCGACTCGCCCTTCGCCGCCGGCTTCTTGGCGGGGAGCGGGACGATCGGTTCTTCCCCGCGCACCATCTTGTCCGTCACGACGTAGGTCGGATGGTCCTTGCGCGAGGGCAGTTCATACATGGAGTCGAGGAGGAGGGATTCCATGATCCCGCGCAGGGCGCGCGCCCCGGTCTTCTTCGAAAGCGCCTTCCGGGAGATTTCGGCCATGGCCTCCTCGGTGAAGGTGAGCGTCGCCCCCTCGAGGCTGAAGAAGTACTGGTACTGCCGCACCAGCGCGTTCTTCGGCTCGGTGAGGACGCGCACCATCTGGTCCAGGGTGAGCGGGCGGACCACGCAGATGACCGGGAAGCGGCCGACGAATTCGGGGATCATCCCGAATTCGATCAGGTCCTCGGGCTCCAGGTACTCGAGGATGTCGCCCAGGTTTTGCTCGTCGAGGTCGAGCGTGTCGGCGCTGAAGCCGATCGTCTTGCGGCCGACGCGGCGGCTGATGGTCTTCTCGATGCCGTCGAACGTCCCGCCGCCGATGAACAGGATGTGGGTGGTGTCGATCTGGATGTACTCCTGCTCCGGATGCTTGCGGCCGCCCTGCGGCGGGACGTTGGAGATCGTCCCCTCGAGCATCTTGAGCAGGCCCTGCTGGACGCCCTCGCCCGACACGTCGCGGGTGATCGAAGGATTGTCCGACTTGCGGCTGATCTTGTCGACTTCATCGATATAGACGATCCCGCGCTGCGCCCGCTCGACATTGTAGTCGGCGGACTGGAGCAGCTTCAGGATAATGTTCTCGACATCCTCACCGACATAGCCGGCTTCGGTAAGCGTCGTCGCATCCGCCATGGTGAACGGAACATCAAGGATTCGAGCGAGCGTCTGGGCGAGCAGGGTCTTGCCCGAGCCCGTCGGTCCCAAGAGGAGAATGTTCGACTTCGCAAGTTCGACGTCGTTGTTCTTCGACGCGTGGTTAAGCCGCTTGTAGTGATTGTGAACGGCGACCGAGAGAACGCGCTTTGCCTGTTTC
>CAZWCX010000026.1:0-67731 GCA_964632945.1 uncultured Planctomycetia bacterium
GCGCGAAAAGCGACCGGACCAACCTGGGAAATCAAGGTTGAAGCCCCACTAGGCTTCGGACCCGCCGTCGGGGCGGGCCTTGGCCTCGTTCCAGAGGCGGTCCAGTTCTTCCAGACCCGCCTCGTCCGGAGTCCGCCCGCACTCCCGCAGCCTCCGCTCCACGTGCTGGAAGCGGTCGATGAATTTCCGGTTGGTTCCCCGGAGGGCATCCTCCGGATCGATCCCGAGCTTGCGCGCGATCTGGGCGACCGCGAACAGGAGATCCCCCATTTCGCGTCGGGCCTCGTTCAGGTCTTGCCGTTCCACGACCTCGCGAAACTCGGCGACCTCCTCGTCGAGTTTCTCGAGAACCTCGGACACGTCCTTCCAGTCGAATCCGACCTTCGCCGCCTTGCCGCCGAGGCGGAACGCCTGCAGGAGGGCGGGCAGCTCCTTGGGAATCCCGTCCAGTACGGATCCCCCGGGACGCGCGGCCCTCTCCCTCGCCTTGAGTATCTCCCACTCCCGGATGGCGACGTCGGGGTCGGAGACCTTCATGTCGCCGAACACCCAGGGGTGCCGGCGGACGAGCTTGTCGGCGATCCCCGCCGCGGCGTCGTAGGCATCGAACCAGCCGTTCTCTTTCGCGACTTGCGCGATGAATACGACCTGGAACAGGACATCCCCCGCCTCCTCCAGGACCTTGTCCGGATCCCGGGATTCGAGAGCCTCGAGCAACTCATACGTCTCCTCGAGAAGGTAGCTCTTGAGGCTGGCGAGGTCCTGCTTCCGGTCCCACGGACAGCCGTCCGGCGCGCGAAGGCGGGCCATGACCTCAACGAGCCGGTGGAACGACACGGTCCGATCGGACATGGAGAAGGTCCTTCCGCTTGGGGTTCATTCGGAGAACCGAACGGCCCGAGAGGCAGCGGTCCCGGAACCGCGGCTGCCCTGCACCGTTCCCGGGGCGACGGTCTCCTCGGGGCGGACCCATCGGCCCGCGAACCACCGTCGAGACGAAGTTCCCCGTGCGATCCGGGAAGAGCCTCGACGACCCGGGAAGCAATCCGGTCGATCCGGAACGACGCGACGAAGGGCCGTCGAAACGGCGGCGAATTCGCGTCCAGGGGGGAGGGATCCCGGCGCGGGGAGGTGGACGGGCGGTAAGCCGAGTCCTGTGCGACCCGCTCGCGCGGGCCGGAGCGTCATCAATCTGGTTCTTCCCTCGCGGGAAGACTCGAACGACCTACCCGGGAACGTCGGCCGGACCAGCCTTAGCCGGGACCGGATGTCCCGACTCGCTCCCCTATTTGGTCTTTCTCCGGGTGGGGTTTGCCGTGCCCCCGAGGTTGCCCTGCCCCGGCCGTGAAGCCGGGACCCGGCCCGCGCGCGAGCGCGCCGGCCGACGGGGCGGTGAGCTCTTACCTCGCCGTTTCACCCTTGGTCCGCACCGAAGGCCTCGCGGCTTCCGATGCGGGCCGGTCTGTTCTCTGTGGCACTTTCCCTGAAGCCTCGCGGCCCCGGCTCCCGTTAGGAGCCACCCTGTCCTGCGGAGCTCGGACTTTCCTCGACCCTCACGGCCGCAGCCGCAAGGACCGCGACGCTCGTCGCCCGTCCGCCTTCCCGCGCGAAGATCCTCCTTCCCTTGGAACGCGACCATTATAGGGCCGCCGGCCGACGCGGTCAACCCGGCGCGCCCGGCCGCACCGCTCGCCCGCGCGAAGCCGACCGCCGCGGCTCGCCTGCGCGTTCGCCGGCCCGCCCGCCGCGGGCCGGATAAGCGTTGACACGTTTCCGGACGCAGGGCTACGATGAAACACCCATGAACGTTCCCGCCGAGACCGGAAGCGGCCTGCCGCTCCCCTCCGCAACCTGCCGGATCCAGCTCCGCTCGGGCTTCCCGTTTGCCGCCCTGGACGAGATTCTCGACTACCTCCACGATCTCGGCATCCGGGGCCTCTACCTGTCCCCCTTCCTCACGGCGCGACCGGGCAGCCCGCACGGTTACGACGTCGTCAACCCTTCTTCCGTCAATCTCGAACTGGGCGGCGAAGACGCGCTGCGCGGCCTGTGCGCCCGCGCGCGGTCTCGCGGATTCGCGGTGATCGCGGACGTCGTCCCCAACCACATGTGCATCCACGGCAGCGGCAATCCCTGGTGGCAGGACGTCCTCGAGAATGGGCCCAGCTCGCCGTTCTCGCGGGTGTTCGACATCGATTGGCACCCACCGAAAACGGAACTCGCCAACAAGGTCCTCCTCCCCTTCCTCGGCGACCAGTACGGCACGGTCCTCGAAAACCACCAGATCCGGATCATTTACCGCGCGGGCGCCTTCTGGGCGGAGTATTACGAGCTCCTCCTCCCGCTCGCGCCCCGCTCCTGGACGGAGATCCTGGAACCGGCGCGCCGCGCGCTCACGGAGCGGCTCGGTGAATCCGAGGAGCGGGTGCAGGAACTGGAGAGCATCCTGACCGCGCTCAATCATCTTCCCACCCAGACGGAGACCGATGCGCCCAGCGTCAAGGAACGCCAACGGGAGAAGGAAATCATCAAGCGCCGCCTCGGCGCCCTCGTGGAAGGAAGCCGCGAGGTGCGGGAAGCGGTCGACGCCAGCGTCACCGACGTCAATGGATGTCCGGGAGATCCCCGCAGCCTCGATCGCCTCGAGGCGCTCCTCGACAAGCAGGCCTACCGACTCTGCTACTGGCGCGTCGCCGCCGATGAGATCAACTATCGCCGTTTCTTCGACGTCAATGAGCTCGCGGCGATCCGGGTGGAGGATCCCCTCGTCTTCGACCTGGTCCACGGCTGCATCCTCGCGCTCGTCCGGGACGGGTGCCTCACGGGCCTGCGCGTGGATCACGTGGACGGCCTGCTCGATCCGCGGGCCTACTTGCGAAAGCTCCAGCGGGCGTGCGGGGAGGTCATCGGCCCACGGGCGGCGGCGAACGACCCCGAGCGACCGATCCACCTCATCGTGGAAAAAATCCTGTCGCGCGGGGAAGCGATCCGGCGCGACTGGCCCATCCACGGGACCACCGGATACGAATTCCTCAATCTGGTCAATGGCCTGTTCGTCGATCCTTCCGCCTACACCAAGTTCCGCGCCCTCTACTCGAAGTTCATCGGGCGATCGTACGATTTCGACGACCTCCTCATCACCTGCAAGAAGTTCATCCTGCTGGTCTCCCTGGCCAGCGAACTTCATGTGCTGTCGGACTACCTTGACCAGGTCTCCGAGCAGCACCGGACCTCCCGGGACTTCACGTTCGAGAGTCTGCGCTTCGCTCTTCGCGAAGTGACCGCCGCCTTTCCCACCTACCGTACGTACGTCGGACGGGAGGACTCGGTCGTGCGCGAGGAGGATCGCCGGTTGCTCCTTTCGGCCGTCTCGCTCGCCAAGCGACGCAACCCCGCCACTCCCGACTCGCTCTTCGACTTCATCGGCGACGTCCTCACGCTCAAAGACCCGGGTGGACTGCGCGAGGAACACTGGCTCGCTCGCCGGGACTTCGTCCTCCGCTTCCAGCAGATCACGGGCCCCGTGATGGCCAAGGGCCTCGAGGACACCGCCTTCTACCGGGTCTATCCGCTCGCCTCCCTGAATGAGGTGGGCGCGGAGCCGGAGCACTTCGGCGTAACCCCGGACGAGTTCCACCGCTCCATGGCGGCCCGACTCGACCATTGGCCGGACGGCCTCTCCGCGACCACGACGCACGACACCAAACGCTCGGAGGACGTGCGCGCCCGCATCGATGCGCTCTCGGAGCTTCCGGAGGCCTGGGACACGGCTCTCGCCACCTTCCGGGCCCTCGCGCGCCCGTCGAAGACGCTGCTCGGAGGACGCGAAGTCCCGGACGCGAACGAAGAGTACCTCCTCTACCAGACCCTCGTCGGCGCCTGGCCGCCCGAACATTTGTCGGACGCCGTCCCCGGCGAGGAATTCACACGCCGCATCCGCGACTACATGCTGAAAGCTCTGCGCGAAGCCAAAGTCCACACCAGTTGGATTCAGCCGGATGCCGCCTACGATCAGGCCGTGTCCGCCTTCGTCGAAGCGACGCTCGCGCCCCGGGAAGACAACCGCTTGCGCCAGGAACTCGCCCGGTTCACGGGCCCGATCGCGCGCGCAGGATTCTTCACCTCCCTCTCCCAGGCGATCCTGAAGATCGCGGCCCCGGGAATCCCCGATCTGTACCAGGGGACCGAGACCTGGGACTTCAGCCTCGTCGATCCGGACAATCGCCGCCCCGTGGACTTCGCACGTCGACGCGGGATGCTGGCCGAATTGGATCGCCGCTCGACCGCCGATCTCCCCGCCCTCCTGTCCGAGTTGCGGAACTCCCTCCCCGACGGTCGGATCAAGCTCTGGGTCGTCAGCCGGGCCCTGCGTCACCGGGCCGCCCACCCGGACCTTTTTTCGCGCGGCGCCTACCTGCCGCTGTCCGCCCGGGGCGAACGCGCCGCCCAGGTCGTCGCCTTCTCCCGGAAAAACGAGTCCGGGGTCGCGATCGCCGTCGCGGCACGCTTCTTCCTCAGGCCGGGAATCGCAGACTGCGATCCGGTGGGGGCCCTGTGGAAGGACACCGTACTCGTCTCCGCTCCGTCCCTGCCGTCCGGGCCGTATCGGGATATCCTCAGCGGCACCGTAGTTTCGCCACGGATGGATCACGGAACCCCGGGATTCCCCCTCGACCAGGTCTTCGCGCACCTTCCCGTCGCCCTGCTGGAGCGGATCGAGCCATGACGAAACCGACCCTGGAAACCCGCTCCAGCGGCATCCTCCACCACCCCACCTCGCTCCCGGGACCCCACGGGATCGGGGACATCGGGCGACCGGCCGAGCAATTCGTCCGTTTCCTCGCGGACGCCGGCCAGGCCTGGTGGCAGATGCTGCCCGTCGGCCCTCCGGGCGGCGGCGGCGTCTCCCCCTACTACGCAACCTCCGCTTTCGCCGGCAATCCGCTCCTCGTCGGACTCGACGGATTGTTCGAGGATGGACTTCTCTCGCAAAACGACCTCGCCCCCGACCGGTCCTTTCCTCCCGACCAGATCCGGTTCGGCGAGGTCACCGCCTTCAAAACCCCGCGATTCCGGCGCGCCTTCGCCGCCTTTGCCGCGGATCGCAACCCCGACCTCCAGGAGGAATTCTACGGCTTCCGCTCCTCCTGCTCCGGGTGGCTCCCCGATTTCGCACTCTTCTGCGCCCTCAAGGACGCCCACGGCGGCCGCGCCTGGTCCGGTTGGCCCGAGGACCTTCGCTCCCGGAAGCCCTCCGCCCTCGCCGGCGCGCGTGCCCGCCTCGAGACGGAAGTCCACTTCCACGAATTCATCCAATTCGCCTTCCATCGACAGTGGACCCGACTCCGCACCCTGGCCCATTCTCTCGATATCGGCTTGATCGGCGATGCTCCCATCTTCGTCGCCCACGACAGCGCCGACGTGTGGGCGAATCCGGACTTGTTCTGCCTCGATAAGCAGGGACGGCCCACCGTGCAGGCCGGCGTTCCGCCGGACTACTTCGCCAAGACGGGCCAGCTCTGGGGTAATCCGCTCTACCGTTGGGAGCGGATGCGCGAGCGCGGGTACGACTGGTGGCTTGCGCGCCTGTCCGCGATCCTGCAGCGGTTCGATGCCGTCCGGCTCGACCACTTCATCGGCTTCCACCGGTGCTGGGAGATCCCGGCGGACGCCGAAACCGCGGAACACGGCCGATGGGTCTACGTGCCCGGCCGGGACTTTTTCGAGACCGTGCAGCGCTCCCTCGGCCGCATTCCCCTGATCGCGGAGGACCTCGGAATCGTCGTGCCGGAGGTGAAGGAGCTGCGCGATCGGTTCCACTTCCCCGGCATGCGTGTGCTGCAATTCGCCTTCGGCACGGACCTCGAAGCCGACAACTATCGGCCGCACAGCTACCCGCGACGCTGCGTCGTCTACACCGGCACGCACGACAACGACACCACGACGGGCTGGTGGAACGACCGCGGATCGGAGGCGAGCACGCGAACGCCGGAACAGATCGAGCGGGAGCGAGAGGTCGTTCGCCTGTACACGGGGACCGACGGGAAGCGGATCGCCTGGGACATGATCCGCGTGGCCATGGTGTCGGTCGCCGACCTGGCCGTCTTTCCGATCCAGGACTTGCTCGGCTTGGGTTCCGAGGCCCGGATGAACAAGCCGGGGACGCAGGAGGGGAACTGGGGCTGGCGGCAATCCCCCGACTCGCTTACCCCGGAATCGGGACAAGCGCTGCGTGCCATGACCAAGGTGACCGGAAGACTGCCGCCGCGATCCTGACGGATTCCGGTCGCCCAATCCGCAACCGCCTGCGTCCCGCGTGGCGGGAATCCCGGGCCCGAGGCGGGACCGACCGCGCCGCCGGCGGACCGGCGACATCGACAAAGGGGAAGCACGCGATCATGATCGACCCCGCACCGTCACGGCCGCTCACGCTCGGCGCCCGCCCCTGCGGCGACGGCCGATGGACCTTCCGGGTCTGGGCCCCCAAGGCGGCCGATCTGGAACTCCACCTCGTCGCACCGGCGGAGCGTCGCATCGCCATGACGCGAGACCCGCTCGGGTATCACGCCTGCACGATCGAAGGCCTCGCCGCCGGCGCTCGCTACTTCTACACGATCGATGGGAAAGACGATCGCCCCGATCCGGCCTCCCGCAGGCAGCCGGAGGGAGTGCACGGACCATCGGAAGTCGTGGACCCCGACTTCGCCTGGCGGGACGCGGGCTGGCGCGGCATCCCGCTCGAGGACGCCGTCTTCTACGAGATCCATGTCGGCACCTTCACGCCGGAGGGGACGTTCGACGCGGCCATCCCCCACCTGGACGGGCTGCGGGACTTGGGCGTCACCGCCGTGGAAATCATGCCCGTGGCCCAGTTTCCGGGCAGCCGGAACTGGGGATATGACGGCGTCTACCCCTTCGCGGTCCAGGACAGCTACGGCGGCCCGGCGGGCCTCCGTCGCCTCGTGCAGGCCTGCCACGAGCGTGGACTCGCGGCCGTGCTCGACGTCGTGTACAACCACCTCGGCCCCGAGGGGAATTATCTGTGGGCCTATGCCCCGTACTTCACCGACCGCTACAAGACCCCGTGGGGATGGGCGGTGAACTTCGACGGCCCCGACTGCGACGAAGTGCGACGATACTTCCTCGAGAATGCCCTCTCCTGGGTGCGCGAGTTCCACTTCGACGGCCTGCGGCTCGATGCCATTCATGCGATCGTGGACGCGTCGGCGCGCACCTTCCTCGCCGAGCTTGGCGCGGAGGTCCGCGCGGAGGCGCGCCGGCTGGGGCGTCGCGTTCACGTGATCGCCGAGAGCGACCTCAACGACGCGCGCGTAGTGACGCCCGAGGACCAGGGCGGGTGGGGCCTCGACGCGATGTGGAGCGACGACTTGCACCACTCGCTGCATGTACTCTTGACCGGTGAGCGGAACGGATACTACGAGGACTTCGACGGACCCGAGGACCTGATCCGCGCCTATCGGGACGGCTTTGTCTATCGGGGGCAGCGTTCCCGATTTCGCAGGCGGCGCCACGGGAATTCGGCCGCGCATCTGCCCTCGCACTGCTTCGTCGTCTGCGCGACCAACCATGACCAGATCGGAAACCGGAGACTCGGAGACCGGCTGGCGCCGCGCATCGGCCCCGATCGCCTCCGGCTCGCCGCCGGCGCCATGATCCTCTCCCCCTTCCTGCCCCTGCTGTTCATGGGCGAGGAGTACGGCGAGACGGCGCCGTTCCCGTATTTCGTCAGCCACGGCGACGCGGCGTTGATCGAGGCGGTGCGTGCCGGGCGCAAGGCGGAGTTCCCTTCCATCGGAGCCGACGGCGAGCCGCCGGATCCCGCGTCGGAACGGACCTTCACCTCGGCGCGACTCGACCGGACTCTCTTGCGGCAAGAACCCCACCAGCGCATGCTCGAATACCACCGGCACCTGCTTCGACTTCGCCGCACCCTACCGGCGCTGACCCGCGCCGACCGGACCGACCTGACGGGCGGTGCGGCGGACGGCCATCGCACGATCTGGATTCGGCGCGAAGGGGACGGCGACGAGATCTTTCTGATCATGCACTTCGATGACCGGTCGGTCGAGGTGCAGGTCCCACTTCCTTCCGGGACATGGCGCACCGCGCTCGACAGCGCGGACGCCTCCTGGGGGGGGCCGGGGGGGACCGTTCCTCCCACCCTCCGATCGAACGGCGGGGTTTCCCTTTCCTTTGCCGGACCTGCCGTGGCCTTGCTGGTACGGATTCCGGACCCCCGGGGCTGATGGAAGGACCTGCCGTGGCGGCATCCCGAAACCCGCCCACCGGGCGCGCGCGCGCGCTCCGGAGAAAACAGGCCTGGGTGCTCTATATCCTCCGGTGCGCCGATGGTTCGCTCTACACCGGGATCACCAACGCACTGGAGCATCGACTCGAGCGCCATCGCGCGGGTACCGGGAGCAAATACACGCGCAGCCGGCTTCCGGTCGCGCTGATCTGGACCCGCTCCTGCCGCACAGGCCGAGAGGCGAGATCGCTGGAATATGCGGTGAAGTCGCTGCCGAGATCGGACAAGCTGCGATTGGTGGAAGGGCGGCTCGAATTGTGAGCGGGCGCCGGCGACGGCCGTGCCGCGCAGATCAGGATTCCCGGAGCACCCGGGATTCCGACGGGAGGAAACGATGAGCGGAGTGGGCGCCATCCTGGTCACGGGGGCGACCGGACTCGTGGGTCATGCGCTGGTTCGGCGACTGGCCCGGCGGGGAGATCGCGTGCGTGCGCTGGTCCGCGACCCCGAACGAGCCCGGACGATCCTCCCCGCGGAGGTCGAACTCGTCCGGGGGGACGTGACCGATCCCCCCTCGCTGGTTCCCGCGGCATCCGGCGCGTCTCTCGTGTTCCACTCGGCGGGGCTGCCGGAACAATGGCAGCGTGACGAGCAGATGTTCGACCGCGTGAATCGCCAGGGTACGAGAAACGTCCTGGAAGCCGCGCTGGCGGCGGGGGTGCGCCGGGTGGTCTACACGTCGACGATGGACGTGTTCGCCGCGGACCCCGGCGGGCCGATGGACGAGACCCGAATCGACCCGGTTCCCAAGCACAGCGCGTACGAACACTCGAAGCAGCGGGCGGAGGCGGAAGCGGAGGCGGTGCGGGCGCGCGGCCTCGAGGTCGTCTATGTCAACCCAAGCGCCGTCTACGGACCGGCCCCGGTCCATGTCACGCTCAACACGCTTTTCCTGAAACTGATGCGTCGGCAAGCGCCGATGCTCACGCCGGGCGGGATGTCGATCGCGTATGTCGACGGGGTTGCCGACGCGCACGTGGCGGCCGCCGAGCGGGGAAGATCCGGCGAGCGCTACCTGGTGGCCGACGCGCATGTCCTGGTGTCCGACCTCGCGCGCGAGATCTGTCGGCAGGCGGGGCTGCCCAAGGTTCCCCCCGTGGCACCCGCGTGGCTGCTCCGGGGCGTCGCGTGGGCCGGGCAGGCCCTCGGGCGAACGTTCGGCTTCACGCCGCTGATCACGCCGGGGCAACTCGGGTTCCTCCTCTGGAACCCGCGGGTGGACGCGACCAAGGCGATCCGCGAACTGGGGTTCGCACCCACTCCGCTGGAAGAGGGCGTGCGCCGGACGATCGAGTTCCTGCGCGGGTCGGACCCTGTTCCGCGCTGACGATCGCGCGGATCAGCGCGCCGGGCGGGAGGTCTTGGCGGAGCCGGCCGCGGCGCGGACCGTCTCCCCGGCATCGGTCGCGGCAGCGTACTCGAGCGCGACGCGAACCGACGGGTGGTCCGCAGCGAAGGTGACCAGCGCGCGCGCCGCGGCCGCGCGTACGCGCTCGTCCCGGTCGCGGGACAAGCGGTCCACCAGCGCCTCGATGGCCTGCTCCGCATCGCGGCCGATCGAGCCGAGGGCGAGAACGGTCTGCAACCGCACGCCCTTGCAGCGGTCTTCCGAGAGGGCAACGAGTTCCTGCACGGCAACGCGCGCCGCGGGTCCGAAAGTTCCGAGAGTCCCGGCCGCCACGCGACGCACTTCCGCGGATTCGTCGTGGAGCTTCCTGCGGATCGAGTCGAGCGCCGGGAGGGCCGAGAGTCCGTAGTCCCAGAGGGTGAGAAGCGCCGCTCGACGCACTTCCGGTTCCGGATCCTCGAGGGAACGCTGCAATTCGGGGATGGCGACCCCGGCCGGGGTGCCCAGGAACCAGAGCGTCCGTGCGGCCTCCGCGCGGATTCGCACGTCTCCCTCACGCATCAGTTCCACGCAAAGCCGCACGGGGTCGATGGCGGAATTCGCGGCCGTAACCACCGCCGAGTCCAGGCCCACCCGATCCCGATCGAAGACCGCAAAGTCCGATTCGGCCGCGCTTCCCGGTTCCTGCGCCGGGAGCGGCGCGCACGCGACGGCGATCACCAAGGCGACCCGGCCGATCAGACCGGCCCTTCCGGACCTCTGCACCCACAGGACCATCGTCAGGACTCCCTCTGCTATTCCTGTCCATTCATCCCGAGAGCCGCCTTGGCTTCCGCCGCCGCCTCGCGGACCTCCGGGTCGGAGTCCTGCAAAGCGGTCTCGAGTGCCGGTTTCGCGATGGCCGCAGCCGCAGGCCCCATCACGCCCAGGACCCTCACGGCCTGCGCGCGAAGCCAGGATTCCTCGTGTTGAACCAGGGCCGCCACTTCTCGAGCTGCGGGAGCGGCCTCGGCGCACATTTCGCTCAGCGTGGACAGCACGTACGGCTTGAGGTCGTCGTCCGCCGCGGGGAGAAGCCGGCCGAGCGCAATTGCGGTTTCCGGCGACGGTCTCGCAACGGCCCAGAGCGCCTGAATCACCGAGAGGCGAACGGCGAGATCCGGATCGGCGATCGCCTTCCGAAGGAGAGGAACGGCCTCCAAGGCGATGGTTCCGAGGGATTGGATCGCGAGGGCCGCGGACATCCGGGTCAGCGGATCCGCAGCCGAGAGCCGTTCCCCGAGCGACGGGACGGCTGGGCGGGCCGCTTCCCCGACGCGTCCCAAGGCCGTCATCGCCTCCCGCGCCGCCTCGGTCTCGAACTCCTGCATCAACCGGGTCAGCTGCGGGACGGCAGGAGCGGCCGCGGGGCCGTACTCCGCGAGGGAGGCCGCGGCGGCGCTCACGACCTCGGGATCCGGGTCGTGGAGGGCGGCAACGAGCGCGGGCACCGCATCCTCGGAGCGCAGCGCAATACCGCCGAGAGCGCGGGCGGCCGCGGCGCGCTCGACGGCCGCTTCCGCCTGCAGTGACCCGACGATCGCGGGAATGGCCCCGACGGACGCGGATCCGATGGCGCCCAGGGCGTCGAGCGCCGCCAAGCGGACTTCGATGCTGCGATCCAACAGGGCGTCCGCCAGCGCCGGCACCGACTCCGCCGCCTCGCTTCCGCGCGCGCCCAATTCCTCGGCGGCACGGCGGCGCGCGGCCACGTCCGTCGCGGCGAGATCACGCACCAGATCCGCGAGCGGGCTCTCTTCCTCGTCCGCCCGCAACGTCACGCCCACCAGGAGGCATGCCGCCGCGACCGCGCGACACATCCACGAGTTTACCATCGCAGCTTCCGAATCATGGTTTCGGCGAAGAAGAAGAATACCAGAAACAGAATGACGTCCGGTCCCTGTTCGCGGAACCGGCGCAGGGCGCGGGCCGGCGCCGCCGCGGACCCGTCCGCGGCCGCTTCCGTCGCATCCAGCAACTGGACGAGGGCGGAAAGCCCCTGGGGGTCCGGAGTCCGGCGACGCAATTCGGGAGAGTACGGCTCCGCGAGGCCGAATCGATGCGCGACCGCCGCGCCCGTCGAAGTCTCATGACGCACGATCACGGGCACCAGCTTGCCGGTCTGCGGGACGGGAACATCGGCGCGGAAGGAAGCCGGACCGGAACGGCGGACCGGCACCGGAGCGGGCGTGGAGCCGACCTCCTCCCCTCCCTCGAAGGCCGCCACGACCGTTGCCTGCGCGGGCGACGGCAGCCCGGCCGCCATCGCCGGATACGTCCATTCCAGCGCCACCGCCTGACCGTCCCGGGCGGGAGCAACGCGATAACTCACCTCGACCGCCGCCGGGGGCTCGGCGGAGCCGACGAAGCGCAGCGCGCGCGCGACGAAGCGGGGCAGCCACTCCGCCCGCACCCAGGCCGGCGCGCCACGCTCCCGGAAGTCGCTCGTCCAGGTCAGTACCTTTCCCAGCCCGTGTCGGCCGAAGGCGAGCACCGGCGTGCCGTTCCCTTCCGCCGCCAACGGGGCCGCGGCACCCTTTCGCAACGTCGTCACCGCCTGGCGCTCGAGCCGCGGAAGCCGCTCGAGATCCAGGCCTTCGACCAACGGACCCGGTCCGGTCGCCACCACCCGCACGGATCCCGCAACCGGCGCGACCTCTTCCTCGGGCTTCGACCCGGTCCCGGAGCCGTCGCCCCCCGGATTCCCCGGCTCCCCCCCCTGCCCTTCCGGTTTCCGGGGCGCCGCCGTCAACGGGTCCCCCTGCGGCGAATCCGGAGCCTTCCCGCCGGGTCCCTCGGGCGACTTCAACTTCGCCGCCCGCCGGGTCTCGCGCAGGAAGATTGCCGGCACTTCCGAAACGTCGTTCGTGAAATCGAATGTCCCCTTCCCCCATTTTGAGATGTTCGAGAGCAGCACGCCGTCGTACTCGTCCCCGACGCCTACCGTCGATACCGTGACCTTCTCCTGGACCATCTTCTCGCACAACCCCATGAAATCGTTCATCGGGGTGTACCCATCGGTCAGGAGAATCACGTGCTTGACCATCGCTTCGACCGAGTGGAGTTCTCGGAACGAGACCGCCAGCGCCGGATAGACGTCCGTACCCCCGGCGGCGGCGATCCGGCTGACGCGGTCCTCGATGTACTCGATCTGCCGCGCGGGACGAAGCGTCACGACCCATCGGGGTTGCCCGTCGAATGCGAGCACCCCGACGAGGTCATCGGGCCGCAGCGCACGCGCGCTGGCGATCACCGCCTCCTTGGCGAGGAGGAGCTTTTCCCCCTGCATCGATCCGGACTTGTCGATCGCCAGAACCAGCGCGATCGTGGGAATCTCGACATCGGCCGGGACCGGGTCCTTGCGGTCGGGAGGGGGATCCGGTTCCGGATCGGGAGGCTTGGGCTCCGGGTCCGGGGGCTTCGCTTCCGGCTCCGGAATCCGGACGGGAAGCAGGCGCGCCAGCGGCGAAGCGCGCAGCGCCGCCAGGGACTTCCCGTCCACGCCGGTGGCGACGAACAGGCCGCCGCCGTCGGATACGTATTCCGCCAGCGCCTCGACCTGCGCATCGACGAGGGACTTGGCGGAGGGCTCCACGAGCGCGACGGCGTGGAACTCCCCGAGCGCATCTCCCCGGCGGGGAAGATCCCGGGCCGACAAGGGGACGATGTCGAGGTCCTGGGCTTCGAGGGCGCGCGTCAGGTTGCCGCCCGCGCCCGGCTCGAACTCGACCAAGGCGACGCGCGGGCGGCCGACGGCATCCACGGCGCCGAGCAGGAGATTGTTGCGGGTCTCCGCCTCGTCCCCGACGGCCAGGCGGGAGACGACCTGAATCCGATGGAGCCCTTCCTCCAGAACGAGGTCTGGAAAGACCGCCTCTTGCCGGCCGGCGGACGGAAAAACGACTTCCACTTCTCCAAGCGGGCGTCCGTCGACGAGCAACCGGGCCGAGGCCCGCCCCGGGCCGCCCAGAAGCAGGGCCGCGCGAACGTCGAAGGGCTCGCCGGAGCGCACGCGCCTGGGCATGCGAAGTTCCTCGGCGATCAAGTCCTCCCCTCCGCCGGCCTCCAGTGAAACGATGCGGACCCTCTCGAACGCGGAGGCGATCTCCTCCCAGCCGAGGATGGGCGGGTCCCAGCGACCGTCGGTATACACGACCAGGCTCCGCGTCCCAGCGACCGGGTCCACTCCGCTCGCCAGGGCCAGGGCCCGCGCCAGGTCGGAACGTCCGCGATCCAGCGCGGCCAGAGTCTCTTCCATGCGAGCAACCCGGTCCTCGAGCACTTTGCGAAGATCGCCGCCCGCGGATCCGGGCGAATCCGCCCCCGGCTGCTCCCGCAGGGTATCGAGCTCGCGCCGGAGCGACCGGCCGACCGTGTCCCAGAGAATCACGGCACGCTCGTCCTCCCCCGGCGCAGCTTCGGCCGCCGGCCGGGTCCCGAGGGATACCGGCGCCCCGGCGAACGGAATCAAGGTCACCGAAAGTCCGGGCTCGGCCGCGACGCCGCGCAGGAGGCCGCTCAGATGGGAGTACCCGGCCGCCCGGGCCGGAGCGGAGACGCTGTCCGAGAGGTCGAAAAGCACCACGAGCGCGCGCGGCTCGATCTTCTGATCCATCTCGGCGGGGCGGGCGAGCGCGACGATCAGGCCGAGCGCCACCAGGGCGCGGAGAAGGGCGGCCGGAATCAGGCGTCGCCACGCCAGGCCGGCCCGCGAACGGGCCGCCACCAGCGCCACGATGACCACCGCGGGCACGATGACCATGAGCATGCCCGGGGTCAGAAACACGCGCATCTCCCCCTCCATCGCCCGCAGGCCACCCCACCAGTATACTTCGGGCGCGGCGGATGCCAACTCCATTCCGTCCCGGCCGCCTTCTCTTGCCCGCCCTCCGGCCACGGTGCTATCCTGCCCGGGTTCCTCCGCGTCCCCGCAATCCCGAATTGGGCGAGGCCCCGATGACCCCCAAGAAGAAAGTCTCCCTCCTCGGCGTCCCGCTCGACCTCGGCGGCAACCGCCGCGGCGTCGATATGGGCCCTACCGCGATCCGCATGACCGACATGGTCCAGGACATCCGCGGGCTCGGATACGAGGTGGTCGACCGGGGCGACGTCGACGTCCCCCTGCCGGAGGAGGTCGCCCCGGGCGACCCCAAGCAGAAGTTCGCCGCCGACATCCGCGGCGTGTGCGAAAACGTGTGCAAGATGGTCTACCAGTGCCAGCGCGAAGGCGATCTGCCGATCATCGTGGGCGGGGACCACTCCATCGGCATGGGCTCGGTGGCCGGCACGGCGAAGCTCTACCGGGAAAAGAACATGCCCATCGGGCTGCTCTGGGTGGATGCGCACGGGGATATGAACACGCCGGAATCCTCGGAAACCGGCAACGTGCACGGGATGCCGCTGGCGCACCTACTCGGCATGGGAAACCCCGGGTTGGCGCAGATCGGCGGCTTCGCGCCCAAGGTCCAGCCCTGGAACACCGTGCTGCTCGGGATCCGGGATCTCGACGCGCTCGAGAAGGAACAGATCGCCGAGTCCAAGGTCAGCGTGGTGACCATGCGCGAAATCGACCGCGACGGCATCGCCAAGGTCCTGGATGAGGTCCTCAAGGTTCTCCTCCATGGGACCGCCGGCATTCATGTGAGCTTCGACATGGACGTCGTGGACCCTTCGCTGGCTCCGGGCGTGGGGACGCCGAAGAAGGGCGGGATCGACTACCGGGAGGCGCACTTCATCATGGAGGCGATCGCCGACTGCGGCAAGCTCCTCGCGCTGGACCTGGTGGAAATCAATCCCATTCTCGACAATCGCAACACCACCGCGGAACTGGCCGCCGAACTTGCTCTCTCCGCCCTGGGGAAGCGGATCTTCTGACCGCGATCGCGGCGACTCGAGGCGGGAGATCACATCGGTGCGCCGCCGGACTCCGCGGCGCCCTCGAGCATTTCCGACAACCGAAATTGCGCCCCCCGGGCAAGTCGGTAGGCGATCGCGCCATGGACCGCCAGGGAGAGGACGGCCGCGACGAGGAGGCGGACCGCCAGCCAATCCGACCGCGTCGAGCCACAGACCACCCAGGCGATCAGGACGCAGACGTAAGGGATGAGCACCTCTCCGATCAGAGTGATCAGGAGCGCAACCGCGACGCCCGCGGCCGCGGAGCGGAATCGTGCGGCGGTCCAGGCTGCCGTGGCGGTGGCGAACACGATCGCGGAGAGTGCCCAGGACGTTCCGAGCAGGCCCAGCCACAGCACAATGTCTCCCAATCCCTCGAAGGCCGCCGCGGCGAAGAGGATTGCCGGCCATGACCAGGCCATCCACCGAAGCCAGGGCCAGACACGCGCGTTCAGCATGAACCGCCAGGCCTCATCGACCTCGAGCGGCGCGAGGACCAGGCCGATCAGGGTCCCGCGATCCCGTTCCAGGGCCCAGCAGGGGGACAGGGTGACGGCCGGCCCAACCAGGAGAAGTCCCATCCAGGCCAGGACCGACAGCCAGTAGATCGAGTCTCCGATCAACCCCCGCAAGGGGATCCCAAACAGTGCGAGTCCGCAAAAGTAGAGGCAAAGGACACCTGCGCCGGACTCGAGGGCGCGGGAGACGCGGCCCAGGCCGGAACGGTAGAGGATCGCCGCCTCGCCGAAGCTCACGCCGTCCATGATTCTCCTCCGAGATCGGCGCATACCGTGCGAGTGGACGATCGGACCGCCCCCCCCCGACCCGTCCGCGTGGTGCGGTTGCAGGACGGTTGGACCGATCCGGGTCCGAGCGCCCGGGCGAAACGACCCGCGCTTTCTCCAGCGAACTCTACCTTGCCGGGGTCGCCGATACCCCTTCGTAGCGCCCGTCGCGCAGAATGGCCGCCACGTCCCACCCATCGATTCGGGCCGCGCAGGTGACGTCCGCGGACCACCCTGCGTCCCGCCCCACGCGGGTCCCCGGACTCGCGGCGGCGAATGAGACCGGGGAGAGCGAGAACCCTCCGTGCGCGGAGGGAGTCCCGCGCCGGACCGCGAGATCCCCCCTCACCGTCCGTGCGAGATCGGCGGCCGCTTCCCCGGGGAGCAACGGCCCGATGAGGGCGCCCCGGGCGGTCGCCTCCCGGCCCCCCCCCGCGCCCCCAGTCCATCCCGATGCGGATGCCGGTCGCCGTCCTTGCCCTGCACTCCCCGCTATTCGGTGATCTCCACGTCGACGATCGCTTCTCCCAGGTTCCCGGAGAGGTCCTCGGCGACGAATCCGACCTGGTACTTTCCCGGCGGAAGGTCGATCTCGACGAGGTCGAGTCCCCCCTCATCGATGACGAGCGCCTCGACCTCCTCGACCCTCCGCTGTTCGATATCCCCCTTCTCGTCCACGACGACGTAGAGCGGCAGGATCTTGCCGCCCGATTTCAGGTCGATCTCGGAGGGTCCGGACGGGCCGTCCCGGAACGCGTAGATCAGTTCTCCCACGAAGTCGTCATTCTCGTCCCAATCGACCTCGAAATAGAGAACGACTTCGAACTCCCTTCGTCCGCTCGGAGTCCGATAGATGGCGGGAATGCCGACGACGTACGCCTCGCCTTCCTCGTCGATCACCTCGAACGACACGACCGGAGCGGCCAGTTGCTTCTTCGCGTCGCCGATCGCCATCCAGGTACCGTCGAACCTGGCCGCCAGTTCGTCGCCGTCGACGGGGATCGGGACCATGCCCATGATCACCGCCTCGTCTCCCACCGGCTCCGCCAGCACGTAGTACACTTCGGCGATGTCATCCCCCTGGAGCCGCGCGGTGAGATCGATGTGCTCCCCGGCTCCGAGCGTCGTGTTGGAGACGGCCAAGTCCCCGATCAGGGGAGGCGTCACGTCCTCCAGCGACATTTCCACGAAGGTCCGGAGCATGGCCGACCAGTTTTCCCCGCAGGACGCGGACGCGTACGGGCCGAGCAGGTCGTCGCCCCCGTCGTCGGCCGGCACGGTGGGAAAGTAGATCGAGATGCCGCGGCCGTGGGCACGATTCCTTCCGCCGATGCGGTGCAGAACGGCGTCGTCCACCGCGCGGATCACGCGGTCCGCGGCGGAATCCGCGCCGTGCCCCTTGAGATTCCGGGCCAGGTGGCCCAGGTCGATATGCTCGCTGCCCCCGTCTTCGCTCTTGCCGTACTCCTCCGTGCGGTGACGGGCGCGCGCGACGATGTCCCACAGCGCGCCCTCGTCCTCGCGCAATCGTCCGGCCAACGCGCCGCCGAGCTCCTCGACGGACGACACGACGGCCGGGACGCGGTCGAGGTCGACGACCGAAAGAGTCAGATTCCGCCCCTCGGCGCGCATCTGCGGGTCCTTGTGCTTCTCGAAGAACGCCTGGTACGAGTTGCAGATCACCTTCGCCAGCGACGCCGCATCGAGGTCCGGTTTCGACATCACGGCCGGCAGCCAGGTCTGGTAATGCCAGCCGTCTCCCGGTTCGAGCTCCTCCGAGCCCAGGAACGTGCGCGCGAAGGGCTGTACCGCGCGCATGACCTCCAGGGACGCCATCAGGCAGCAGTCGTATCCGATCAGATCAATCCGGTCCACGCCGCCGCGCTGGAGCGCCTCGGGGAGGGCCTTGACGAGTTCGGGAAGGTCGAGCATGTCGTGATCGTGGCTGTCGTCGCCGCCGTATCCCGGCCAACCGGAGCCATGATCCCAGAAGAGTACCGCGGTCCGCTTGGCGGGATAGGTTTTGAAGCCCCACGACACGAAGTCGATGAACGCGGAAGGATCACCCATGTTGACTTCGCCGAGGTCGGCGAGCTCTTCGACCCGATCATGGCCCAGGAGCAGCCGCTTCGTCCCCGTGAAGTTCCCCAGCGAACCGAGCTCCTCGCCGGAGTACCCCGCCTCCGGATCGTCCTCCTCGGCGCGATCGCACTGAACGATCACCCGGACCGAGTCGGCGTGCGGAACGCTGGCCATCTCCACGAGATCGAGCACCCCGAAGGATTCGAGATCGCAATCGGCGGTCATGTAGACGAGGATGGTCCACTCCCCCTTCGCGGCCGCGGGGTCCGCCAGGAGCGGGCGCGCCAACCACGCGACCAGAAGAACGGCCAACACCGACCTACGCATAGCAGTCTCCATACTAGATATAACTGTGCAACTAATAGTCAGTCACTTCATACTATGTCACTAGTATCGTAAACACACTTGTGTAACACTTACTACGCTACACTGCCTGGCGCCGCTTCGGCTGCCGCCAGCCACTTGAGCACGATGGTCGCATAGGTGCCCGGCGGCAGCGAGAAACGCACCCGCACGGCGTCCGGGGCGGGGGCAGGATCCACGACCGCGGCCTCCGCCGGCGCGAGCCGCGCGGGACGGGGCACGGCGCGGAAGAACCCGTCCTTTCGATCGGGAAAGGCGAGCCCCTCCATCGTCAGGCCCTCGCGCCCCAGAACCGCCTGCGCGGCGGCCGCCCAGCCGGACCGCGGGACGACCCCGGGGGCCGGCAGAGGCAGATCCAGGGCGTCCAGCCACGATCTCCAGGCCTCGTCGGGTCGCTGCGGCATGGCCAGTCGGCCCCCCAGGTAGTGCAGCTCCACCACCGACTCGGCCGGAAAGGTCCGGCGGATCGCCTCGGCCAGGATCTCGTTGTAGAGGTAGCTCTGATAGGCGTGCAGGAACATCAGCCGGAGTTTCTTGGGGATGCATCGGAACGCCTGCCACGGCCGGTCCGGCGCCGCCGCCAGGGCTTCCAGGACCCGCCGGTCCATGGGGGCCGCGTCCCGAAGGCAGGCCGCCCAATCCCCCCAGTGCTCCCGCACATGGCTCCGCTGCCGCCGCCGCGCGGGCGGGTCATACCGCGACGTCGTCGCCAGGATGGTCTTCAGCGCGTCCAGGGGGGCCCCCCGGAGCAGGGCGCGCACCGGGAACTCCCCGCCTCCGCGCAGCGATCCGAACCGCTGGCTGTCGAAATAGTTGGGCAGACCGAAGCCGCCGATCGCCTGCAACAACCCGGCCAGTCGCGTCCCCGAATCCGACCCGCCCCCGCGCATCACCGCGGTGAACCGGTTTCCCCGGGAATCGCGACTGTCGACCGGCCGGTTCCCGGCGCCCAGGTAGGCGAGTTCGAGTCCCTCCCGGACGAAGTCCTTGGGCGGTCCGCCGCGGATGCTCACGTGCTGCACGGCGACCGCAACCTTGTCCTTCAGACCCGCGACCGCGACGCGGTCGGAAGTCACGCCGAACGCCTCGGCGACGTCGCGCAGTGCGCGCCAGGTCGTCAGGTCCCGCTTCACCATCCGGTAGTAGCTGTATTCCCCCGTGCGGCCGGGGGCGAGGTCGAACAGTTCTTCGACCTCGAAGTCCTGGGGCGAGCCCTTGAAGCGGAGCATCGTTCACCCACCCCTCGTGTCCGACTTGCCCCGCCCCGGTTCGGCAGGTACCATCCGCCGGCATGCAACGTCCTGCCGGGCGCCGCGCCGCCGCCCGGCGCCCTTCTGGAATGGGGCCCGTCCCGGAATCCCCGCGCTGCCCGGCTTCCCCGCCCCGGGCCGGCGGCTTCACGCGCCGGCCGGCTCCGGTTCCATGGCCGACGCCTGCGCGCCCGCTTCCTGCGGCCTCGGCGTAAGCAAGGCATAAAGCCCGAAGGCGATTACGAACCCGACGAACCAAGCGTAGGTATAAAGCGATCGCAGGAATTCCGGCACCGCCGCCGCATCGACAAATCCCGCCTGCGCCAGGAACCCCGGCAGGTTGGGAGCCACCGCCGCCACGAAAATCCCGATCGCGCGCCAGTGGATCCCGCCGGAATAGCGGTACTCCCCTTCCGCCCGGTAGAGATCCGGTAGATTCAGCCGGGCGCGGCGCACCACGTAGTAGTCCGCGATCATGATCCCGCCGATCGGGCCCAACAGCGCACCGTAGCCAATCAGCCAGGTGAAGATGTATCCCTGCGTCGTCTCGATGATCTTCCACGGCATCATCAGGATCCCGATGAATGCGGTGATCATCCCGCCCATCTTGAAGCTGATTCTTTCGGGCTTCAGGTTCGAGATGTCGTTGGCCGGCCCGACCACGTTGGCCGCGATGTTGGTCGTCAGCGTCGCCACCGAGAGCGCGATCATCGACAGCGCCAGCATGGTCGGGCTCTTGAACCGGCTGAGCAGCGCCACCGGGTCCCAGGGCGCGTCCTCATGCACGAGCAATTCGGGAAAGACGAGCAGGCTCGAGGTGGTCACCGCCAGCCCGATGAAACTGTAAAGCGCCATCGTGGGCGGAAGCCCGACGGCCTGGCCGACGAACTGGTCCCGCTGACTGCTCGCATAACGGGTGAAGTCCGGGATGTTCAGCGACAGAGTGGCCCAGAATCCCACCATGGCCGTGAGCGAGGGGAGGAAGATGGCGAGGAATGGAATCCCCGGCGCTTCCCCGCTTCCCGGCGCAGGCAGGGGCGCACGGAGGACGGAACTGAGGTTTCCCGCGCCGTCGCGAAACTGCGTCAGCAGGGTACCCGCGCCTTCGAAGGAGGCCGGCACCGTGAGGTCGGCGCTCCCCTGGATCACCCCGGCCACCGGGATCCAGGCGACCTCCTTCACGTTCCCCAGCCCTTCCACCACGAATCGGACCTCGGTGGCGCGCGGCGCTCCTCCCGACGCCTCCCCGGCTGCGGGCAGAGGGGCGAGTTTCACGTCATAGACGCGATCGCCACCCGCCGCCCCGCCACCGCCCGGGGCGGACGCCACCTGCACCGAGGGGGCGTGAAACCGGTTCGACTCGGCCAGGATCTGCCCGAGCCCGTCCGTCCGGGACATCGCCCAGCCGAGAAGCGCGACCCCCATCGCGATCAAGAGCGGCGCCGAGTAGGTCTCCAGCCACTTGATCGATTCGGTCCCGGCCAGGATGAAGTACACGTTGATCGCCCAGAACACGAGGAAGAAAAGGAACTGCCAGCCGTTGATCCCCAGGAACCCGATCGGACCGGCCTCCCCGATGCCCGGCGCCATGATCTTGACCAGCTCATACAGTGCGGCGCCGCCGATCCAGGTCTGGATCCCGAACCAGCCGCATGCCACCAGCGCCCGGGCCATGGCCGGGACGTTGGATCCCACCGTGCCGAACGACGATCGCAGCAAAACGGGGAACGGGATGCCGTATTTGGTCCCCGCATGCGCATTCAACGCCATCGGAACGAGCACGATCGCGTTGCCCAGCGTGATGGTCAGGATCGCCTGCCACCAGTTCATCCCGCTCTTCAGGAGCGAGGCGGCCAACATGTACGTGGGCACGCACACGCACATGCCGATCCACAGGCTCGCGATGTGGCGCGTCCGCCAGGTCCGCTTCTCGATGGTGGTCGGCGCAAGATCCTCGTTGTAGAAGCGTTCGTGGGGAAGTCCGGCGGTCAGCTCGAACAGTCCGTTGCGCTCCCGGACGGCGACGGGGTTCGGATTCATGGCACTCTCCGAAGCGGATGCGGGGGAAGCGCAGAACCTAGCGCACCCGCACCGTGCGCGTCAATGAAATGGCGGGATGTACGGTCGCCCGGCGCAACCCAACCTCTCGCCCCGCCGATCCCCGGCCGCTCGCAGGGGCCATTCGTGCCTGCCCGATCCCGCCCGACATTCCTTGTGGAGTTTCGCCGCCTCGACTATCATCTCCCGCCGTCCCCGGGGGCGAGCGCCCCCCTGCCCCGGCGGAGAACGATCCGTGCAGGCCCTGGAGTCCCTCTTCTCCAACCTCGCCTCTTCCAGCGCGGGGTCCCTCTGGCTCGGCCTGTACTACGCGCTGCTTCTCTTTCTTCTCGGCGCCCTGTTTCTCGCCCTGATGATGCGGCGGATCCTGCCGCTGGTCGCCTGGGCGGCCGGCGAGGAACTGCAGGCGAGCGTGGTCCGAAGAATCCGCGCCCTCTGGGTCCTCGTCACCCTCCTCGGTCCGGTCCACGTCTTCTGCCGCGTCGAGGGATTCACCGACAACATCATCTACCGCCTCTCCGGGTCCGCCTTCTTCTTCGGACTCGTCTACGTCGCCACCGAGATCGTCCTGCTCCTCCTCATCCAGGGACTGTTCCGCCGCGTCCTCAACGTCCCGATCAGCGCGATCTTCAAGGACCTCCTTCGCCTCGTCATCTACATCCTCGCGCTCGTCAGCATCGTCCGCGTGATGTTCGGGATCGAGGATGTCGGGACGCTCGTCGCGGTTTCCTCGGCCGCATCCATCATCGTCGGTCTCGCCCTCCAGGACACCCTCGGGAACATCTTCGCCGGCCTCTTCCTCCAGATGGACAGTCCGGTCAACCTGAACGACTGGGTGCAAATCGAGGGGGAAGAAGGGCTCGTCGTCGAGATGACCTGGTACTCGACCCGCCTCGTCACGCGCGAGAATCAACTGGTCTCGATCCCCAACCAGCGCGTCGGCAAGGCGATCATCAAGAACTTCACCCGCCCGACCCAGCCGATGATGGTGCGCAAACGGGTCGGCGTCCACTACTCCTGCGCCCCCAACCGCGTGAAGGACGTCCTCCGCCGTCATCTGGCCCAGGTACCCGGCGTCCTCGCCCAACCGGCGCCCGACGTGTTCCTGGTCGAGTTCGGCGACTCCTCCGTCAATTACGAACTGCGCTTCTGGATTTCGGACCTCCGTCGCATCTCCGCCATCAGCGATGCCGCGATGACGGGCGTCTGGTACCACCTCAAGCGCGCGGAAATGGAGATTCCGTTCCCGATCCGCACCGTCATTCTCCAGCGGCCGACGAAGGCCGAGGGTTCGCTGCACCGGGTGATCCAGGTGCTGTGCAAAGTCGACTTCCTGGCCGCGCTCGAACCCTCCGAACTGGAGAGTATCGCCGGCGACCTTAAACAGGTGCTCTATACGCGCAACGAACGAATCTACTCCCAAGGGGACCCCGGAGATACCTTCTCGATCATCTGGTCCGGCGCCGTCTCCGTGAAGGCCAGACGCGGCGAAGAAGAGGTCGCGGTCGCGACCCTGAAACGCGGGGATTACTTCGGTGAAATGTCCATGCTGACCGGCGAACCCCGGGTCGCCACGGTCGACGCCCTCGAGGACACGGTGCTCCTGACCCTGGATCGCACCGCCTTCGGCTTCCTGCTCGCCCGCAATCCCGGGATGGCCGAACAGATGTCCCACATCATCGCCCACCGCCTGGCGGCCACCCAGACGCGGTTGGCGGAGCACGAGAAGGACACCCTCTCCCGCCAGCGGGCCGGCGCGGAGGAGGCATCGATCTACGGCCGCCTGATGGCCGGAATCAAGACGATGTTCGGAGTGTGACGGGGTCGCATTCCCCGCTGCGCCTTTCCGGATCGGACCCCGCGGCGATCCCTTGACCCGTTGTCCGCCGCCGCCGACAATGACACCCGGATCACGCTTCTCGATATGGGAGCATGCCATGCCGTCCCCCCGGCGCAAGCGCAGGAAACGAGCCCAGCGTCCCCCGGCCCCCCCGCGCCCCCGGCGACTCACCCGCCGCTCGCTCCTGCAGGCGTTCGGGGCGGGAGGAGCCGCCCTGGCGGCCGCCCCGCTCCTCGGTCCGGTCGCCTGGGCCCAGGATGCCGCCGCTCCCCCGTCCCTGGGCCCCGGTGCCGCCCCGCTCTCGTTCGATTTGAACGGAATTCCGGTCACTCTGGACGTCGAACCCCGCACCACCCTCCTGCGCCTGCTGCGCCACCGTCTCGGGCTGACCGGCGCCAAGGAAGCCTGCGATCGCGGGTCCTGCGGATCGTGCACCGTCCTGCTCGACGGCAAGCCGGTGAACTCCTGCCTCCTGCTCGCGCATGACGCCCGCGGACGCCGGATTCGCACCGTGGAGGGCCTCGCGGGCAAGGACGGTCCTTCTCCGCTTCAGCAAGCCTTTGCCCTCAAGGATGGCCTGCAGTGCGGCTACTGCACGCCGGGCTTTCTCATGACGCTCACCGGACTTCTCGAAACCGAGCGCCGCCCGGACCCGGCCCGGATTCAAGCCGCCTGTGCGGGCAACCTGTGCCGATGCGCCGCGTATCCGGGGATCTTTGCCGCCGCCGCGATGGTGGCCCAGGGGGAGCCTCTCACCCCCCCGCCGGCGGCGAACCTTCAGGAGCGCCTCGAGAAGTTCGGCATCCCCCGGCTGGACGCCGGCGTGAAGACCTCCGGCGCCGCCAAGTACACGACCGACCTGGCTCTCGAAGGCCAGCAAGTCGTGCGCACGATCTCCTGCCCCTTCGCCCAGGCGCGCATCGACGGCAAGCCGGCCGAGGCCGCCGCCCGCGCCGTCCCGGGGGTGACCCGGGTGGAGGTCATGGAGAGCGACCGCTTCGACATGGGCCAGACGGTCGCCTACGCGGTCGCCGCCACGCCCGAGGCCGCCGATGAGGCCCTCGCCGCCCTCTCGATCTCGCTCCGGCCGGAAGCCCGGCCGGTCGATGCCCTCGAGGCCTTCGGCAAGGCGCGGCCGGGAGAGACCCAGGGAGACCGCGCGGCGGCCGAGGCGCTCCTCCGGGATGCCGCGGCCGTGTCCGAGGGCACGTTCGTCATCCCGACCGTCCACCACTCCCCGCTCGAGCCTCACGCCTGCATCTCGCGCTGGCAGGGGGAACACCTGCATCATCACGAATCGACCCAAGGGGTGTGCGCCACCGCCGCCAACCTCGCGCAGGCGCTGAAAATCCCCCGCGAGCAGGTCCACGTCGATTGCCAGGTCATGGGCGGCGGATTCGGGGGGAAGCTGCGCGCCTGGTCGAACTCCGCGCCGATCGCCCGCCTGGCGCGCGAGATGGGCGTCCCGCTGCAGTTCGCCGCCAGCCGAGCCCTGGAGCTGCTGCGCAACGGGGGTCGCCGTCCGCGCGTGGTTCACACCCGCGTCGGCGCCGATGCCCAGGGAAAGCTGCTGGCCGAGGTTCGACGCAGCCTCGGCGAGGGGCGCTATCAACCCTACCAGTACGAAATCCCCGTCTGGTTCTGGGAACCGCTTCAGGGCCGCGTCGACGGCCACGGGGAGTTCCCTCCCCTGCGCGCCCCGGGATCCCCGGAACTCCAGTTCGTCGCCGAGTCCGTGGTCGACGATCTGGCGCATCGCCTCAAAATGGATCCGCTCGACCTGCGCGTGAAGAACTCCCCCGCCCTGGCGCGGTGGTTCGAACCGGCCTCCCGGGCGATCGGTTGGGAGCGCCGGGCCTCCGTCCCCGGGTCGGCGCCCGGACCCCGGAAGCGCGGCATCGGCGTCGGCTGCGGGCACTTCGCGGGCATGCGCGGCTGCCATTTCGCGGAGGTCGAAGTCGACGTCGAAACCGGCGTGGTGCGCGTGCTCAAGGTGGTCGCCCTCGAGGAGGGCGGTTACATCAACCGCCTCGGGGTCGAAAGCCAGATTCGCGGCGGCGTGATCATGGGCATGTCGTGGGCGCTGTTTGAAGAACGCGTCATGGATCGCGCCACCGGGGCGATGCTCAACCCCAACCTGGAGACCTACAAGATCGCCGGGAGCCGGGACGTGCCCGAAATCGAGGTGATCCTGCTGGGCCGGCTCGGGCACCCGGGAGGGGTCGGCGAGGCCCCGGTCGTGCCCATCGGCGGCGCGATCGCCAATGCGATCTTCAACGCGACGGGGAAGCGGATGTACCGGATGCCGTTCACCCCCCGCAACGTGATCGAATCGCTGCAATCCTGAGCCGTCGACCGGACGGAGGGCAACATCGAGTCGAGGAGGTGGCAGAGAGATGGCGGAAGTTCGCATCACGCGCGCCGGCCGCGTGGAGACGCGCATCGCCACGCAGGATATCGGCAGCGGCTCCCGGACCGTGGCCGCCCTGGTGACGTCGATGGCCTTCGGATGGCTCCCGCTGGAGCGGATCGACGTCCGCATCGGGGACAGCGACCTGCCGCCCTCCGGCGCCAGCGGCGGCAGCTCCACCACCGGGATGGTGCACAAGGAAGTGCGGGAAGCCGCCGGGCGCGCGCAGCGGAAGCTCTTCGACGCCTGCGCGGGAGTGTTGAAGGTGCCGGCGGATCGGCTGGAACTTCGGGACGGGGGGCGGGTCGGCGTCACGGGGGGCGGCACGAGCCTCTCCTGGGAAGAAGCCGTGGCCACGCTGAGCGAGGATGCGATCGGCCATTTCGACCTGCCGATCGAGGCCGGATCGATCTGGGTCGTGGTCGAGGAAGACGGAATCATCCGCCCCGGCGGGAAAGACAAATACACGGCATGAGCTGCGGACTGGGAGGGACCGCTCCCGGGTACGGGCGCATCGCGGGGAGGCAGACGTGCAGCGTTTCGACATGATCATCCCGCGCACCGCCGCGGAGGCGGTCGCGCTTCTCGAAGGAAAGCGCGACGAATCGATGGCGAAAGCCGGCGGCATCGACCTGGTGGCCGGCATGAAGGACCGGATTTTCTCCCCTCGCCGGCTGGTCGATCTTCTGGCGCTGGAGAACTTGCGCGCCATCCGGGTGGAGGCCGGCGAACTCCGGATCGGCGCCCTGGCGACGCTCGCGATGGTCGCGGAGCACGAGGCGATCCGACAAGGCTGGGCGGCCCTGGCCGAGGCGGCGGGAAGCGCCGCCACTCCGCAAGTCCGGAACGTGGCCACGGTCGGGGGAAACCTCTGCCAGCGGCCGCGCTGCTGGTATTTTCGCAGTCCGGACTTCCATTGCCGCCGCAAGGGCGGCGGCGACTGCCCCGCGGAGAACGGCGAGAACCAGTTTCACGCCCTGTTCGGCGGCGGACTCTGTTCCATCGTCCATCCCTCCAACATCGCCCCGGCCCTGTCCGCCTACGGCGCCCGCCTGCGGATCCTCGGTCCGGGCGGCGAGCGGGAACTGGACGTGGACGACTTCTTCGCGGTCCCGGAGTCGGACGTGACGCGTGAAAACGTGCTCCTGCCGCAGGAACTGGTCGTCGAGGTGCGAATCCCCGTCGCCGCCGGCGCCGGCGCGTTTCTCGAGGTCCGGGAGCGCCAGACGTTCGATTGGCCGCTGGTGTCGGTGGCGGCCGTGGGCGCGCGGACCGGAACGGTGGTCGCCGGAGTCCGTCTCTGCCTCGGCGCGGTCGCGCCGCGTCCCTGGCGGCTCCCTGCCGTGGAGACGCTGCTGAACGGGAAAGAACCGTCCGAAGCGCTGTTCCGCGCCGCGGGAGAACTCGCCGTGAAGGATGCCCGTCCGCTGGCGAAGAACAAGTACAAGATCCAGCTGGTCCGCACCATCGTGGCGCGCGCGCTCCGCGCCGCGTTCGCAGTGTAGTCGGCGCGCGAATGGACCTCTTTCTGCTCATGTCCGTCCTGGCGGTGCTCGCCGCGCTGGTCTATCTGCACCGCCGCAATCGTCGCTACGGCGAACTGGACGCGGAGGATGAGCTGACCTCCAGCCTTCCGGATGACGATCGGGAGCGCGCGACCGCGTGGGAGGAGAGCCTCCCGGACTACGAGCGGGACGAGGACGACGGCGACCGACCGTGACCGTCCGCCGACGCTCAGCGTCCCGGCTCCGCCTTCGTCGGGGCGGCGTCCCACTGGCGCAGCGCCTCGCGCGCGAGCGCTCCGACGGTCGTGTTCGCCTCCGCTCCGCGCGCATTCCACTTCCGTGCGGGGGAGGAGTCGTCGACGAGGTCCTCGATCCCCCCCCGCGCGGCGTCCGAGGGCATTTTCGCCAGCGCTTGGACGGCGGCGGCCCGCACTCCCGGGTCCGGGTCCGCAAGCCGCGCGATCACGGCGGCGATCTGCCCGGTCGCGCGCATCTCGGCAAGCCCGAAGAGCGCGGCACAGCGGACATTGCGGTCCGCGTCCGAGAGCCTGCCCGCAAGCACTTCCGCGTGGCCCAACGCCCCCAGCCGGCCGAGGGCGTAGCAGGCGGAGAGTCGCGCGCGAGGATCCGGATCCCCCAGCATCTCCGCCAGACCGTCCGCGGCATCCCGGTCCTTGGCCTTGGCCAGCGCGGAGGCCGCCGCCGCGCGAACCTCCGGATCCGAATCCCGCATCCGGGGACGCAAGTCCAACGTGTACGGCGCCGGGCCGAATCGACGCAGGGCCGCCACCGCCTCGAGCCGCACGTCGGCCGCCCGATCGTCAAGCACACCGGCGATCTCCGCCGTGAAGGACGGATCCCCCAACAGCGACAGGGTCTGCACGGCCACCGCCCTCACCCCCCCGTCGGCATCGCGAAGCGCCTTCGCAACGTCCCCGGCATGCTCTTTCGCCTCGAGACGCCCCAGGCTGCGCACCGCCCGCTCGCGAACGACCGCATCCTCGTCCTCGACGAGCTCGGCAATGTCCTTCGCGTACCGATGGAGGCTCAGCCGCGCGATCGCGGAGGCCGCGGCCTCGCGGACCATCGGATCGGCATCCCTCAGGAGAGGCGCAACCCGGGACCCGTATCGATCGTCCTTGAGCCGGATCAGCACCTCCAATGCCCCGCACACGATCCAGGGATCGGGATCCTCGAGATAGTCGACAACGTGTTCGGAGAGATTCGACCCCAGGCTGAGGGCGAGGCCCTCCAACGTCTCCGCCTGGGCCTGCAAACGCTCGCGCGCCAGCCGGGTCGACTCGCCGCGCATGCGAGTCCCGTCTTCCTCCTGCAGGGTGTCCGCGACGGCCGGAGGGGTGCGCTGCGCGGAGAAATACAGGATCGCGCCGCGAATCACCCCGCCGATCAGAAGCGCGGTCGCCAGGAGGACGACGCCGAGAAGTGCGATGCGGCGCGTCATGGCGAGGTCGGAGCAAGTTCGTTTGCGTCCTCCCCCGCCGGCTCCGCGTGGGGGCGCCTCTTGCGTACGTACCGGATTCCCTCCCGGCACAGCCTGCGAATCCGCGTGTAGCCGAGGAGCAGGACCCCCGCCATCCACACGCCCATGCCTTCGAACGGCCACGAGCTTTCCTCGACGATGCGGGCGATGCTCCGGCCGAACCACGTGTCGGGTGCGGTTTCCGGCGTGACCGTCGCCTCGCCCGGCGGGGACTCGGGATCGAACGGAGGCGGACCCGGGCGGGCGCAAATCCTCCGCAGCAATCGACGAGTCTCCTCCCGAGGGCGGAGCCCAGAGGTGTCCCGATCGGACCGGGTTCCGTGGACCCATGTCGCGGGGAGAACGGGAGGATGGCGGGTCGCACTCGGGCTTTCGGTGCGACGCGTCCCGGTCGCCGGGACGGGAGCCTGCGAGCGGCGATACCGGCCGCGGAGATAACGATAGACCCGGAGCCGCATGCGCGCGCGCTCCCGCCGAGCCGGGTCGGAGAGTCGGGTCTCCTCTTCCAATCCCTGAATCCGCAGACGCCACTGCGGGGGGATCGGGGAGGAGGGTTGCGGCTCGACGTAGCTCATCGGGCTCCCTCGATTGACCCGTACGATTCGAATCCTAGCGTACCCCCTCACCCCGGTCAAGCCGGTCCCGGGCGAGCACCCCTCGTCTCGTCGCCCCTGCGCCCCGGCTCGGCCGCCGCACGTTTTCCCTGTGCATGGATGGCCCCGGGTCACCAGCCGTAGTCGTGGAGAAAGGCGGGGGCCACGCGATCCGGCGGCTCCTCGCCCGCGAGCGAGAACAGAAATCCGATCGGCGAGCGACCCTCGTCCTCTTCGCGAAAATTGTACGCCGTGCGGCCCCACCTCGTGCCGATGGCGACCAGTTCGAATGCAGTGAACCGGGCCGCCTTCGAATCCCATTCCGCAGTCCCCAGGAGTCGGGCCTCCACTCCGCGATTGCCTTGCACGGCCCGGGTCTCGCCGCGCAGACGCAGGGTCACGCGTCCCGCAGCGATCTTCTCCACCTCGGCGGTCAGTTCGGCCCTTTCCACCGAGCCCTCGGGGTACGCGGAGGTCTGGCCGCGCACATTGTCGACCAGGTGGAACCGGACCAACCGTTCGGCCAGGAGGCGCGGCCAGGAAAGACGAGCCCCCTTGGCCGGGCGTTCCGGAACGAGGGTCTCGGCCTCCTCCTTCCGGAACCAGGCGAAATCCAGGTTCCACGCGTGTTTCCGCCAGTCGCCGGCCGGCTTCGCTTCGGGGAGATCGCGGGAGACGACTCGCAGGACGAGTCCCCCCTCAGGATACGAGTCTTCCGGCCGCTGGACGCTTCCGACCGCCTGCGCCGGATCCGTGGAGAGATACCGGTCCCGCGCGGGCATCTTTGCCCATTCCGCCAGCGCGCGGTCGATCATTCCCTCCACGGCCGCCCGGTCATTCGAGTTGATGGAGGCGAGGAAGGCGCCGCTCGGGGCGAAGGCATAGATCCCCTGGCGCGTATTGGGCACGCCCGCATAGTGGCCGACGTCGGCCGAGCGCATGAAGAGATCGGACTCCGGCCCCGGCCGGTTCTGCAGTCGCCACACTTCGTCGGCGGCCGGAACGAACAGCCGGGTCACTTTCGCCTGAAGACCCGCATCGGACCAGACGGACCGTCGGCCCCGGACTCCGTTGTTTCAGGTGCAGGCGAGCGGGTGGCCGTTCATCGCCCAGAGCAAGATGGGCTTCTTCACCCGGTGCGCCTCCACCACCGCCGTCCAAAGCGCAGGACGCCAGGCGATCCCCTGCCAGCGCAGCTCTTCGGACTTGGGTTGGAGGAAGGCGCGATACCCGGCGTAGGTCTTTTCCCCGAGTTCCTGACCCGGGATCCGGGCGGCGCCCAGGAGGAGGAGGGCCAGGGCGAGCCCGACCCGGCGAATTCGATCCATGGTCCGGACCCTCCATGCACGACGGTCACAGTCTACGCCCCCGACGCAGGGAGGCAAGAGAGGCTGCGCTGGCCCGGATGTTGCATGAAGCCGGGTCAGCGGCTTCATGGACCATCCGCCCGCGGGCTCCTGGCTGCGTCCGCAGCCAGGACCGCGGGGCGACCGGCGCGCGACACGCGGGGTCGCACGCTGGGCGAGGCAGTCCTGTTCCGGACGGCCTTCGTGGCCGGCCGGAGCCGGATTGTCTGCAAACAGCGGAGCGGTTCGTGAACCACCGGGCTAGGCGTCTCCCCAGGCCCGGGCGACGGCCTCCGTCGCGAACCCCAACGCTTCCGCAAGCGCCTCCACGGTCTTGCGCACCCTCGCGCGCACGTGCATCGCTCCGCCTCCCGCCACGGCGGGACGCGCGCCCTCGGCCCCGCGCGTGCCGTCGCGCAGGACCACCCGCGCGAACCGGTCCTGCGCGCGTCTCATTTCGACCGGGATCCGGCACGCCCGGACCGTCGACAGGAAGCCGAGCAGTTCCGTCGCCAGACGCGGATCCCAGGTCTGGGCAAGGCTGTCCAGGGCGGCGCGCAGGAGGGTGTCGAACCGTTCCCCGACCCCGACGGGAGTGAGAACGACTCCGAGGGCGGAGAACTCCTCCGCCATGCGCCGCGCCTGCGCCAGCGGCGGCAGACCGCGCCCGGCCATCGTTCGTCCGGGCACCACCTTGTGTATTCGCAGCAGTTCGTCCAGTCGCCGGCCGAGCGCGTACTCCGCGGCGATCGAGAACTCGCGCGGGGCGGGCATGCCGGCGCGGTGAAGCGCTTCCATCGCCTCGCGATTGCTGTCGTACAAGTCCAGGTAAGCGTCCCCGAGTTGCGTTACCAGATCCCGGGTCATGAACTCGAGAATTCCCAGCCGCTGATCGAGCAGCAGGTCCTCGAGCCGGAACGAACGCTTCCCTACTTCCAGCGCCAGCCTCCGGCTGAGCCGGCGTTCCCCTTCGGGAGTCGGCTCGAGGCCGTGGATGGCGGCGACCAGGGTTCGTTCCAGGTCCGCGTATTCGGCCTCGGAGCGGTCATCGGGACCGATCGCGCACAGGACCTTGCGGGACCCCAGGCGTGCACATGCGGCCAGGAGGCGGACCCGCTCGCGCGTCAGCTCGGAGGTCACCGACAGCCGGCTCAGGACGACTCGAGTCACGGAGCGCGCCGGCGGGTTGGCGGCGGCGCCGTGTTCGATGCGATGGCGCCGCTCCACCGCGTTTCGGAACAGTTTCACACGGTCCGGACGCCGGTGCACCAGGTCCGCCACGGCGAAGTGGGCGGCCACCTTCATCGGGTCGACGACCGAGGGCCGCACCCCGCGAGACCACACTTTTCGGCCGGTTCCCCATTCCGGGACATTGCTGCGCGCGCGATCCAGGAGGTCGAGGAAGGCCGATTCGAGCCGAACTCCGGGGAAGGACTCCGCCAGTTCCAGGGCACGCGCCGCGTATTGGAGACACTGGATGGTCTCGATCCCGGACAGGTCGGCGAAGAACCATCCGCAGGAGGTGAACATCAGCATGGCGTTCCGGCGCATCTCCATCAACCGGAGCGCCGCCACCCGGGAATCCTCGTCCGCCAACCCCTTGCCCTCCCGCTCCAGGAATCGGTCGGTGGCGGCATGGGCGTCCCGCAGGATCACGTGCACGTAGCGATCGGAGGCCTCCCAGGGATCCCGATAGTACCGCGGTCCGAACTCCTGGAGCACATCCGTGGTGCGGTCCCGCAGCCAATTCAGCGCCTGCCGCAGCGGACGGCGCCACTTCTGGGTCCAACCCGCCTGCGAACCGGTGGTGCAGCCGCAGTCCTCGTGCCACCGGAGCGTCCCGTGCGCACAGCTCCACGCGGTGCCCAGGCCGTCGGGACCCGCCTTGATCTCCACCTCCCACTCCGGCGGATGGGCCTCCAGGTAGGCGGCGTAGTTGGTGAGGACGAACCCCTCCTTCTCCAGCGATCGGTGGAGCGTGTAGGCGAGGGTGAGGTCGCCGAAGCGGAAATGGTGGCCGTAGGTCTCGCCGTCGTTGGCCACATGCACCAGCTGGGCGTGGCGGCGCGAGGGCGACCACGCATGGGTCAGGCGCTCCTGGAAGATGCGGGCGTCGCGCAGGACCCCTTGGAACGAGATCGAGTGGGAGACCGGCCCGTCGTAGAAGAAGATCGCGATCGACCGCGTGCGACCTGGGTCCAGCCAGCAGCGGTAGGCCCGGCTCGGGTCGATCGAACCGTCGCCGACATCCCGCCAAGACTGGCCGGACGCCAGTGGACGCACGCGTTCCGCCTGGTAGGGCGAGAGGATGGTGAAGCGGATCCCCGCGCGTTCGAGGTCGCGCAGGACCTCCAGGTTCGCCGCCGTCTCGGGGAGCCACATTCCTTCCGGCGGGCGGCCGAACCGGTGGCGGAAGTCCTCGATGCCCCAGCGGATCTGGGTGCGCCGTTCCGCCTCCGTGGCAAGCGGAAGGATCATGTGGTTGTAGGCCTGCGCCAGCGCGTTTCCCCGGCCCAGGCGGACCCGCGACTCGGCATCGGCCTCGAGGATCCTCCGGTACGTGTCGGAGTCGACGCGCTTCATCCAGGAGAGCAAGGTCGGGCCGAAGTTGAAGCTCATCTTTCGATAGTTGTTTTCGATCCCCAGGATCCGGTCGTCGCCGCCGTAGATGCGCGCGAAGGCGTTGGCCCGGTAGCACTCGCTCAGAATGCGCTCGTTCCAGTCATGGAACGGAGCGGCGCTCGGCTGAACTTCGATTTCCTCGGTCCACGGATTCTCCCGCGGAGGTTGGTAGAAGTGGCCGTGAACGACGACGTACCCCTTGGCGGCGTGGGTCATGGGCGGCGCCGACCCTCCCCGGTACGACGTCGGCCGTGCCACCGCCAGGCGGTTTCCAGGATCGTATCGATCCCGCTGAGCCGGGCCTGCCATCCCCACCGTTCGCGAATGCGGTCGGCCCGTGCGACCAGCCGGGGGGGATCTCCGGCGCGCCGCGGGCCTTCTTCCACGGCGATCGCCCGGCCGAGTACCCGGGCGGCCCGGGCGGCGAGCTCGCGGATCGAAGTTCCCTGACCGGAGCCCACGTTCAGCGCTTCTCCCGTCGCCGGAGCGGTTTTTTCGAGCGCGAGCAGGTGAGCGGCCGCCAGGTCGGTCACGTGCACGTAGTCGCGCACGCAGGTCCCGTCCGGTGTGGGGTAATCGGTGCCGTGGATCCGGAACGGCCGTCCCGCGGCCGCCGCGGCCAGCAGGCAGGGGATGGCGTGGGTTTCCGGGTCGTGGTCCTCCCCCACCCGCCCCGACGGATCCGCCCCCGCCGCGTTGAAGTACCGCAATGCGGTGTAGCCGATTCCGTGCACGCGGCGATACTGCTCGATCATTTCCTCGCACGCGGACTTGGTGAAACCGTACGGATGGATCGGGCGCCGCGGCGACTCTTCGGTGATCGTGTCGGTCTCGGGGATGCCGTACACCGAGCAGGAGGAGGAGAAGACCAGCCGTCGGGTGGTGGAAGCCCGGAGGGCCTCGAGGAGGTGGAACGTCCCGACGAGATTGTTGCGGTAGTAGAGTTCAGGAAGCCGCGTGGACTCCTCGACCAGCGCGCGGGCGGCGAAGTGGATGACGCCGTCGAATGCGCCTTCCCGGATCACCTGCTCCAGGCGCGCTCCGTCGAGCAGATCGGCCACCACCAGTGGGACGCCGGCCGGCACGAACGCCCGGTGACCGGTCGACAGGTTGTCGAAGACGGTGGGCTGGTGCCCGGCCTCGAGCAGGGACAACACGGTATGGGCGCCGATGTAGCCCGCGCCGCCGGTGACCAGAACCCTCACGCTGCGCCCCCCCGTCGCGACGGACGGCCGCCCGAATCCGCTTCCGCCCGGCTCAGAACAACACCATCTGCCGGCACTGGGGACAGATCAGGTTGACGCCGCGGTTGGGAGGCGCGGCCATGCGCGTGGAGCAACCGGGACACAGGATGAAGGTCGGTCCGTGGGCCTGAGGGTTGTGCGCGATGCCCATGTAGCTCGGATAGGCCGGATTGCCGGGGCCCACGGGGAGGGCGCCCGGGGGCAACGGGGGCTGCGCGTAGGGATTGGCCGGGGCCGGGTAGGCCGGGGCGCCGGCATACGCTCCGCCCGGGGGGGCGTGCACGGGAGGCGGCGCGCCCGGGACGGGCGGAGGCACGGGCGGCGCCGGATATCCCGGCGGAACCGGAGGCATCGGCGGAACCGGCGGCATGGGGTACCCCTGCACCGGGGGTGGATAGGCGGGGGCGGCGACCGGCGGCGGATAGCCGGGGGCCCCATAGGCGGGCGGGGCGGGCGGGGCGGGCGGCGGGGCGCCGTAACCAACCGGAGCCGGCGCGCCCGGCACGAACGGCGGGGCCCCGCCGAGCCTCACATTCGCGGCCGCCCGATCCCCCTCCAGCCCACGGGCCTTGGCTCGCAGGATCAGGTCTTTCCAGGCCTTCGAATCCGCGCCCAGCTTCCACTTGGCGCGACCGCAGCGGCCGCTCGAGGCGATCTCCAGAATCTCGTCCTTGAAGATGAGCCCCTTCTCGGATTCCGCCACGTTGGTGATGCTCTCCAGCATTTCGTCGATCTGCACCTCGTAGACCGTCTGTTTCTTGTCGAAGATCAGGCCCTTCTCGAGCACCACCACCTTGGCGTGGACCCAGACGATTCGCAGGTCCGTCAGGAACAAGGTGCCGTCCAGCTTGGCGCTGTCGTTGAGCAGCGTGGCCGAGACGGCATCCACGATCGACTCCCCCTGCAGGCGCCGATCCCGGAAGCACTCCGCGCGAACGGCCAGATCCTTCAGGGTGCGGACTTCCGCGACGAGCTTGTCCAGACGCGTCTCCACCGTCTCGTACGACTTGCCGACCTGCGAGCGGTGGCCGTCCATCTCGCGGTCCACGGACTCCATCTGGCGCCGGATCGCTTCCGCCCGATCGCCCGAGATGGCGCGACCGGCCGCGGTCAATTGCGCGGCGATCGATTCCACGCGCGCGGGGTCCTCCGCCCGGAAACGCTGGATCAGCGCGTGAACCTGGGGGCGCGCCTGCAGCCACAGGTTCTGCAACTCCACCGCGGTGGGCTCGAGGTGTTTCTTGAATCCGAACCCGGCGTCGCGGATCGCGGGAAGGTCATTCACCAGCGCCTGAAACTTCTCCTCCATCTCTTCCACCTCGTGGTAGACGGAGTCGAACGACGCTTCCTTGCGAAGCGAGTCGAGCTTCGACTGCAATTCGTCGTACAGGTTGGCCTGGTTTTCCATGCGACGGTCCTCCACGAGCCATGCGCGCCGCGCGCGAGGGCGGGCGGGCGCCGCGGTCATCCCGGTCCCGCCCGACGCACCCACTCCCGGTGGCGCGAATTCTAGCCGCGCACCGCCCCCCGCGGCAAGAATTCGCTCGTTCCGGCGGCCCAAAAGCCTTGACCGTCTCCCGGGGGGGGGCGTATAGAGGATGGAAGACGCGCGCAAATCGCCGCGGAACCGCGTTCCACGGGGGTCTCGAGCATGAGCGAGTCCTGGCCGCCGCGCCTCCTGCGGCTGACGCCCGGCAAACGGGTCCTCTTCCTCACCAAGGACCTGTCGCTCATCGAGAAGCAACTGTACGACGGCCTCGACCTGCGCATGTCCAACCTGCGCGTCGAGGATCTCCTCGACGACATCAACACCGACTGCATGACCCCCGCCTGGGTCTGCTTCGACTACCGCCCGGAGGACATCGCCCGGAACGCCTATGCCGGACTGATGCGCGACGGCCAGCGCGTGTTCCGGGAGCGGGCCCTGATGGACGGCGGGTTCGAGGTGATCGTCAGCGGCTACCGCAAAGGGACCGGTTCTTCCCGAGAGACCGCCCCGCAATGCGAACGCTGGAGCGGCATCCGCCTGATCATCGCCGCATCGTTCGCGCCCATTCACGAGCGCAACAACATCAACCTCGGCCAGGTCATGGGGAATCACGCCCAATTGGCGCGCCTGCAATCCGGCGAGGCCATTCCGCTCGAGGAGTTCACGGGGAGCTACGATCCGGTCACCCGACTGATCCTCGAGTCCGGCGGGCTGTTCGAGTTCGCCAAGAAACTGCGCAGCGGCGCGATCCGGATCCCCGCCCACGCCGGAGCTCCGCGGCCGATGACCATGGCGGAGAAGATCATCGCCCGGCGTCTGCTCGAGGTCGCTCCCGGGGCGGCCTTCGTGCAGCCGGGAGACGCCGTGCTGGCGCGGGTCGACGGCGGCTACAGCCACGAGTTCACCACCGCGCAGGTGCACGACTTCCTCACGCGCGAATTCGGCCCGGACTATGCGGTCACCAACCCCGACAAGTTTGCGGTGTTCGAGGACCACCTCCTGTATGCCGACGGCGTGGCCCGCATGGCCCCATTCGCTCCCAAGATCCAGACGCTGCGGGATCTGCAGCAGGTCTTCCAGCGCCATTCGGGAGTTCGCGACTATTCCGCAAGGGGCGGGATCTCCCCCGGCATCTGCCACCAGGTCGCGCGCGAGGACTTCGTCGATCCCGGAGATTTCATTCAGGCGACCGACAGCCACACCTGCATGGGGGGCGGAAACAACGCGCTCACCTACGGAGTCGGCGCCACGGAGTATGCCGCGCTGGTCACCTGCGGATATACCTTCGTCAAGGTCCCGGAATCGATCCGCTTCGATCTCGTCGGTGAGCTGCCGCCGGAATGCACGGCCAAGGACGTGATGCTGCACATCCTGGCCACCTTCGCCAAACGCGAACAAACGCTCAATCGTTCCATGGAGTTCGGGGGGCCCGGGCTCGCGAGCCTCTCCATGGACGAACGCGCCACGCTGTGCAACATGGCCACCGAGTGCACCGCGCGCACGGGGATCGCCGAGGCGGATGACCGGACGCTGGACTGGCTGGCCGAGCGCCGGCCCGGCCAGACGCGGGAGCAGATTCGCGCGCGATTCGTGGCTCCCGACCCCGGCGCCGTCTACCACGGCGGCGTGCACCGGATCGACCTCGGGGGGATCCGGCCCATGGTCGCCCACCCGGGGGACCCGGACCGGGGAATCCCGAGCGATCCGACCAACGGGGCCACGGTCGAGGAGATCGGCCGCGTACCGATCGAGATCGCCTACGGCGGTTCCTGCACGGCCGGCAAGGACGACGACCTCGAATTCTACGTGCGCGTGGTGAAGGACGCCGTCGACCATGGCCGCTCGGTCGCGCCGGGCGTTCGCTTTTTCATTCAGTTCGGCAGCGGCAAAGTCGCCGACCTCGCCCGCCGCCGGGGCTGGACGGCGATCTTCGAGCGCGCCGGCGTTCAGGTCATCCATCCGGGGTGCGGCGCCTGCATCGGCTGCGGCCCCGGCGTAAGCGAGACTCGCGACCAGGTCACCGTCAGCGCCATCAACCGCAACTATCAGGGCCGGAGCGGTCCGGGCCGCCTCTATCTGGCGTCCCCCTTGACGGTCGCGGCCTCCGCCTTCGCCGGCTACATCACGGAATACCGGCCCGGCATGTTCCAGGTGACCGAGACCGCCGGTTCCGGGTCCGGCCGGCGCGGATAGGTTCTGCTGGACGGAAGGGCCGGTTCCCGCGTACAAATCCTGGGCTCGTTCGCGCGCGCGGAGTCGGCGCGCCACGGGTCTTGACCCATCACCCTGAAACGGCAATCGAGGACGGTCCATGAAGGCGTACCGGATCGGAGTGCTTCCCGGGGACGGGATCGGAGAGGAAGTGCTGCGCGAAGGCATGCGCGTCGTCTCGGCCCTGTCCCAGAAGTACGGATTCCGCTACGAAGCGATCCACTACCCCTTCGGTGCGGACCACTTCCTCAAGACCGGCGAGATCATCCCCGACAAGGCCTTCGAGGAAATGAAGTCGCTGGATGCGCTCTATCTGGGCGCCATCGGCGACCCGCGCGTAGAGACCGGAAAGCTCGAACGCGGGATCGTCGGCCGGCTGCGGTGGGAACTCGATCTCTACGTCAACCTGCGTCCCGTCCGGCTGTACGCCGAACACCTCTGCCCGCTCAAGGGGAAGAAGCCCGCCGACCTGGACATCCTGGTCGTGCGCGAGAATACCGAGGGAATCTACCTGGGCATCGGCGGCTTCCTGCGCAAGGGGACGGAACACGAGGTCGCCACCCAGGAGACGGTCTACACGCGACGCGGCGTGGAACGGATCATCCGCTACGCATTCGAGGCCTGCCGCAAGCGCGGCAAGAAGCGCAAGCTCACCCTCGTCGACAAAGCCAACGCGGTCGGCGCCCACGACCTCTGGCGCCGGACCTTCGCGGAGGTGGCCCGGGAGTACTCCGACATCTCGACCGAGGCGAACTACGTCGACGCCACCTGCATGTGGATGGTCAAGAACCCGGAGTCCTTCGACGTCATCGTGACCGAAAACATGTTCGGGGACATCATCACCGACCTGGGGGCCATGCTCCAGGGGGGCATGGGGGTCGCCGCCGGGGGGAACATCCACCCCGGGAAGGTCTCCATGTTCGAGCCGATCCACGGCTCGGCCCCGAAGCACCGCGGCCGGAACGTCGCCAATCCGCTCGCCGCCATCCTGGCCGGCGGGATGATGCTCGATCACCTGGGCGAGAGCCGCGCGGCCGCCGCCGTCGAATCGGCGGCGATCCAACTGCTCAATTCCGGCAAGCTCCCCGGACTGGGCACCGACAGCGGTGTGAGCACGCAGAAGATCGGCGACCTGATGCTGGAGTTGCTGGCCTGATTCAACGAAACGACTTGCCGCGTGGACGCGCGTCCGGCGGCGTGGAGAGGATCGACTCATCGGAGGGTTCCGGGAATGGCCAAGAAGGAAAAGGAAATGCTGGTCGTGAAGTCGAAGGTCAAGGACGCCGCCAAGGGGCACAACGTGGCCGGCGACTTCGTGGACGGTCTGAGCGAGAAGGTGCATGAGCTGATCGAAGCGGCCTGCAAGCGCGCGGATGCGAACGGCCGCAAGACGATCCGGAAGTCCGATCTGTAATCGGGCGCTCGGAGCCTTTCATGGCGGGGAGTCGATCGGGTCGTCCGGTCGGCTCCCCGACGGCTTTCGGGGCCGGGCCGGCCGCGCCGCGAGTGGTGCGGACGCACCGGTCAGTTCTGCACCGCTTCGGGCGCCGCGACCCCGGTCGTCGTCCGCGCCATCCTCGCCCGCCCGAGCAACCAGGCAAACGCCGCCACCATCCCCACCACGGCCCCCAGGCCGATCCACCGGGGATGTACCAGCACCTCCTCGTCGCCGCCTTTGCGCTCCGCGTCCCCACCCGGCAAAGCGCCCTCCGGCGGTTCGGCTTCCGCCGGCTCGGGTCCTCCGTACACGGGAGGGCTTGCGGGAACCGGGCCGACCGGGTCTCTCACCAGGGAAGCCGGGAGGGCCAGCGCCACCCCCGTGGACCGGCTGGGCAACGTCCCCCAGTAGAGCGCGCGAAACCGCAGCCAGGACCGCCCCGCGTCGTCCGGAACCGACGAGAAGCCGCTTCCCTCGGCCGGGGGCTCCGGCTGGAGTTGCAGCACGCCCTGCTGTCGCGCCCACTCGCCGCACAGCGCCGGTTCCCCCGCCAGGTTCTCCGGCACCTGGACCGGCAGGGTCACCTGGACCTCCGTCCGGCGCACCGGAAGGTCCCAGGAAGCCGGGCGCCACTGCAACATGCGGATCCCCCGGCGCGCCGGGAGCAGCGGGTGGCCGGGAAACCGGTACTCCAACCGCACGGCGTAGCGACTGCCCTCGCGGGTAGGCTCGAGGAAGCGGATCGTGAGGCACTGATCCGAGGCCGGCAGCAGTCGCACCGGGATGGCCTCGCCATCCCGAGTCGCCCCGGCGAAGTGGACTTCGAAGCCGCTCTCGAACGGGCCCCACCGCGGGATCCGTGGACGCTCGGCCCGCTCGGTGAATTCCAGCAGGTAACCGACCCGGGTCCAGCCATCCTCCTGGAGGGTGACGGCGACCTGCACGCCCGTCACCTCCGGGTCCGGAGACTCCGCCCGCGCCGCAATCGCGATCGCGATCAGCGCAAGCGCAAGAAACGGACTCCGATCCATGCTTGACCCTGCCGGATGCCGGGACGTACGATGCCGCACTTCATCCTATCTGCGCCGTTCCGGAAAAGAAAGGATGCGGCGCGGAGCCACAGGCCATCCGAGCGGGAGAGGACCATGCGCGCCCCAGCCGTTCTGCTTCTCTTCGTCCTCCTGTGCCCGACGTTCGTTCACGCCGACCTGGACGCCTACCTGGCGCGTCCGGAACCGGACTTCCAATGGACGAAAGAATCCGTCCGCCGGATCGGCGGCTGCGAGGTTCACGACCTCACGCTGGTCAGCCAGACCTGGCGCGGCATCCGCTGGCAACACCGCCTCCGCATCGTTCGGCCGCCCGCGCCCGAGTTTCCCGACCACGGAGTCCTGTTCATTTCCGGCGGACGTACCGGCGGCAAGGGAAGCGACTCCGAACTGGGATACTCGACCATGGCCGCGAGCGCGGCGGGCATGACCATGGCCATGCTCTACGCCGTCCCCAACCAACCCCTCTTCGACAACCTCGTCGAAGACGACTTGATCGCGCACACCTGCGTGCAGTATCTCGCCTCGAAGGACGCGGAATGGCCGCTGCTCTTCCCCATGGTCAAGAGCGCGGTCAAGGCGATGGATGTCGTCTCCGCGTATTCGGAGGCGGCCTGGGGGCGTGCCGTCGACCGCTTCTTCGTCACCGGCGCCTCGAAGCGCGGCTGGACCACCTGGCTGACCGCGGCGGCGGACCCGCGCGTGCAGGGGATCATGCCGATGGTGTTCGACAACCTGAACGTGGCCGTGCAGATGCCGCAGCAGGTCTCCTCGTTCGGCGACTACAGTCGGGAAATCGACGAGTACACCCATCGAGGGCTGCAGGCCGTGATCGGCACGGAGGACGGGCGCAACCTTGTGAAGATGCTCGATCCGTACCACTATCGCAGCCGGATCCAGGTTCCGAAGCTGATCGTGAACGGGACCAACGATCCCTATTGGACGATCGACGCCCTCAACCACTACTGGAACGGCCTGTCGGGAGAGAAGGCGGTGATCTACGTCCCCAACGCCGGACACGGCGCGGGAACCGAACCCTCCGTGATGACCGCCGGGCTGGCGTTCGTGCGGCGCATCGCGTCCGGACGAACCCTCCCCCGCTTCGAGTGGACGCACGGGAACGAGGGTGGCCGGCGCGTCCTCACGGTGTCGGCCTCCGAGCCGGTCGCCGCGGTGAGGATCTGGTCGGCCCGCTCCGACACGCGGGATTTCCGCCGGTCGCAGTGGACCGCGCGGGAGATGTCGGCCGCCGCCGACGTCGGCGCGCCTTCGTGGACGGGGGGCGTGGAAGTCCCGGAGGACGGGTACGTCGCCCTCTTCGCCGAAGTGACGTTCGTGAATGAGGGACGACCGTTTGCCCTCTCCACGAGCGTGCGGGTGAGCGGCAAGCGCCGGCTGGCCGTCGCGCCGAGGTAGCGGAGGAGTCGGTCCCCTCCCCTCCTATCGCCGTTCCAGCCGCCGCGCCAATTCCTCGAAGGCCGCAAGCCCGCGAAGGGGTGCGAGATCCTCGTCCGCGCGCAGGAATCCCGCGTCGTCAAACCCGAACTCGACCGCGCGCTCGAGCGCCGCCAGGGCGCCCTGCCGATGAGACTCCGCGAGACCCGGAGCCAGCGGCGTACCCTGCGCCTCCGGGGTGGACCGGCCGGTGGACGCCACCGCTTCGACGCAGGCCAGGTTGTAGTGCACCTCGGAGAGAATCGTCCGCAACCAAGGGCGGCTCATCCGCAACCTCCGCTCCGGCTCGGGCAACCGGTCCAGACTCGCGAACAATTCCGCCAATCCCGCGAGATACCGCTCGCGGGCGCCGGCGTAGTCGCCACCGCGGATCGCCTCGTGCCCCTCGCCCCACGCGGTGTAGTACCCGGATCCCCGTACCTCCGCGCGCCAGCGGGCATCGTTCGCCTCCGCGCGCGCCCACTCCGCCCGGCTCGGAACCGCGGCGGCTCCCGAGTCGAAGGCGTCTGCCGCCTCCGCGAATCGGCCCACCAGGAGCAGGTGCGCGGCAAGGTCGAACCAGGCAGGCGCGTAGCCGACCTCGATGGCCGCGCGCAGGTCCAACTCCGCCCGCGCTCGACGGGCGGACGGGTCGCCTCCTCCCCGCACCTCCTCGAGCCGGGACATGCCGACTTCGAGTCGCGCGCGGGACATCAGGGCCCGGGGATCGCGCGGACTCCGCCGCACGGCCTCCTCCACGTCGGCCAGGGCGCCGAGCATGAGCGCGCCCGGGTCCCCCCCATGCCGCAGTTCCTCGGCGGCCAACGCATACCCGGTGAGGCCCCGCTGCAGGTGCGGGCGGGAATCCGTTCCCGCTCCGGCGACGGCCCGGTCCAGGTCGGCCATCGCCGCCCGATACGTCGCGCGCGCATCGATGCGGCGCACCGCCTCCGCATCCCCCCATCGCGTACGCAGGCCGCCGCGACTCAAGTACGCGCTCCATTCGTCCGGCTGCCGGCGCAAGGACTCATTGAGGTCGCGCAGTCCCCTCTCGAAATGCGGCATCGGGTCCTCTCCCCGCTCCTCGGCCTCGGCGGCAAGGAACCGGTGGAGCGTGCCCCGATTCTCGTAGGCATGGGGCATTCCCGGATCCACCGCGAGCGCACGGTCGTAATCGGCGAGCGCAAGAACGAAGGCGTCTCCAGGATCGCGCCCCAGGACGATCCGCGCCACCCCCTGCCGGGTGTGCGCCAGGCCGCGGTCATGAAGGTAGGTCGCGGTGCCGGGTTCACGCGCCAGGGCCTCCGAATAATCGGCCAGCGCCCGCTCGAAGCAGGCCTCGGCCTCGCGGCCCCGATCCGCGCGAATCTCTCCCAACGCACTCCAGGCGACTCCGCGGCCGGCCCAGTGTCCCGGCTCCCCGGGCGCACCCCGGATGCCCTCGTCCAACTCCGCCATCGCGGCGGCCATGCCGGGTTCGGGATCGTCCCCCCGCATCGCGGCCATCTCGGCCCGCCGAACGAGAATTCGTCCGCGACAGTTTCGCGCTCCGGCCAGCAGAGGTTCCCGTAACAGCGCCTCCCGGAAGTCCGCTTCCGCGGAGGCAAAGCCCGGCTCGGGATCCATGCCCCGGACCGAGTCCGCGAGCGCCAGGCTCATCCACGCCATGCCCCGTCGATAGCGGCCGAGCACGTGGCCGGGGTCGGCCTCCAGGACCGCGTCCAGGTCCTCGATCGCCCTGCGGAATGCCGACCGGGGATCGCCCCCGCGTCGCTCCTCTTCCCCCCCCAGCATGATGCGCGTCCACGCGAGGTCGTTCCGCAGCGACAGGTCGCCGCGGCGCATCCGCAGGACCGCCTCGAAGTCCCCAATCGCCCGCATGAGCGATTCCCGCGCGTCGACCCCCCGCGCCGACTTTCCCAGGGCCGATGCCAGCGTCGCCTCCGCGCGATACGCGCGGCTGTAGGGGTCCTCCGGCCACTCCCGCAGGGTCCGGTCGAACGCGTCGATCGCCTCGTCGAACCGCCCGAGATAGTAAAGCGCAACCCCGGAGACCTTGTGCGCCTTCGGGGTGTCGAGTCCTTCGACCCGACGCAACACCTCCTCGTATGCCTCCCCGCCGCCGGCCAGGAGAAGGGCTTCCGCGCGGGCCACGCGGACGAACTCCTCTCCCGGCAAACCGCCCGGAATCGGCGCCGTCTCCATCCGGCGAAGGTCTTCGAGTCCCTGTTCACGGAGTTCGGCCTGCGTCTCCGTCTCCGGGGGTGCGGGGTGGAAGACCACGTCGGTGACCCAGCGCTCCGGCAACGGCAGTGAGCGCAGCCGACCGTACCACTCCAGCCGGGCGGCGCCGCGCAGACACCAGACGATGGCGTGATCGGGAGAAACGCGACAGGCGCGATCGAAGTCCTCCGCGGCCCGCTTGTCCTCCCCCAGCACCAGTCGAACCCAACCGCGCCAGGCCAGCGCCGGTCCAAAGGCGGGATCGTCTTCGATCATCCGATCGAGGGTGCCGAGGGGCTGGCGAGCGAGGCTGTTCTGGACTTCCTCGGGGACCTCCCGCGTCCAGATCTCGTGCCAGAACAACATCGCCCGCCCGGCCACCTCGGCCAGGGCCGCGTCCCGCTGCCGCGCGCGAACGGCGGATTCCACACCGGCCCAGGCGACCAGGATCGCCAGGGCGAGGAGCCCGGCCGCGGCGGTGCGCAACGTCCGGGGGCGCCGACGGAAAGCGTTCCAGAGGCCGTCCCCCCGTTCACCGACCGCGGCCGTCACCGGCTCACCGCGCAGCCAGCGCCGCAGGTCCTCGGCCAGGGCCCCGGCGTCCGGGGTTCGCCGCGCCAGATCGCGCTCGAGGGCGCGCAGGCAGATCGCTTCGAGGGCCGGCGGCGTCTCCGGCGCCCAGCGGGACGGAGGCACGATCTCCGCCTCCAGGACGGCGGCAATCCAGGATACCGTGGTCTCCCCCTGGAACGGCAGGACGCCGGCCAGGATCTCGTACAGAATCACACCGAGCGCCCAGACGTCCACCGGCGGCCCGGCGTCGACCGCCGTCCCGGCCGCCATTTCCGGGCTCATGTACGCGGGGGTGCCAAGCAACTGGCCGACCCGGGTCCGGCGTGGCCCTTCGCCCGACTCCTCCTCCATTTTCCGCAGCTCGCACGCGAGCCCGAAGTCGGTGACGTACGCGCGTTCCTCCGCGTCGATCAGGATGTTGGCCGGCTTGAGGTCCCGGTGGACGATCCCCTGCCGATGCGCATGACCCACGGCTTCCGCCACGTCCGCGAGGATCCGAATGCGTCGTCTCAAGCGTTCCGCTGCGGTCCCGACTCCCGCCGGACCGCTGCCCGAGGCGACCAGCCAGCGCGCATACGTGGTCCCCTCGACGAAATCCATCGTGAGATACGGACGCTCCCCCTCCATTCCGATGTCGTGGACCGAGACAACGTGCGGGTGACGCAGCCGGGCGACGACCTGCGCCTCCCGTCGGAAACGCTCCCGCACGTCGGGGTCGGCGCAGAGGTAGCTGCGGATTTCCTTGAGGGCCACGGTCCGCTCGAGCTGCGAATCCCAGGCTTTCCAGACCGTCCCCATTCCCCCGGCGCCGAGCACCTCCCGGCGAATGTACCGTCCCGCGGGGGACGACACGGGACGGGCCGCGGGTCCCGGTGGCCGGGACCCCGAATAAAGGACCGTCGGCTGCACGCCTCCGGTGGGACCGCCCGCGCCTTCGGGGCCCTGAAGTCGCGTCCCCGCGCACCGCGGACACGGATCCCCGGACGAGTCCGAACGCTCCTCCCGGGGGGCCCCGCAAACGGGGCATCGGTCGTCCACCCTGTCCTCCTCGGAACCGCGCCCCACGCTCGGCCTACCCGCCGCGGCCGCCCGCCGCGCTGGATCCGCCCCGGCGCTCCGCCAACAGAGCCCGGGCCACCTCGAAGTCGATGCGATCGTCGATCTCCACCGCGTCTCCCGGCGCGTGGACGACGGCGCGCAGGTCCCTCCCGAACGCGCCGTAGAGCCCCCCGTGCGCGGGGAGGCCGAGCAACCGCCGCGCCCGCACGGCGATCACCGCGCCGTCATGCAGATAGAAGGGATCGAGGCCCTGGCGGCCGGCGGAAACCGGGCCGCGCGGGACGCGCACGCGGTTTCCGCGCATCCGCAGCATCCATGCAGGGTTGAACTTCCCCGTGGGGGCGACCGTGAGCACCGCGTCCGCGCCCGTTCGATCGAGGAGCCGAACGCACCGGTCGATGCATCCGTCCGGACGGATCGGCACGTTCGCCGCCAGCAGGACGACGACTTCGGGCCGGATTCCACGCGCGGAGTCGAGTCGGCCCAGGACTTGTCGCAGCGCATCCACGACCGAGGAGCGGGAGGTCGCGAGCCGCGCCGGGCGCGGGACCACCTCGCAACCCACCGCGCGTGCCGCGCGCGCAATCGCCGCATCGTCGGTGGAGACCACGGTCAAGTCGATCGTCCGCGCCTGGCCGGCGTGCCGGATCGTGTGCGCGATCACGGGGAGACCGGCCAGGGGAAGGATGTTCTTCCGCGGCAGGCCGCGGCTGCCTCCGCGTGCGGGAATGACCGCGAGAACCCGCACCGGGCCGACCCTGGGCTTCCTGCTCTGCACCATTGCGCTCCGATTTTGGTTCCCCATCGCCACCGGGGTGCCTAGGATGGCAGCGTACCGAATCCGCCCGGGAAGTCCAAGATTGCCGCGCGACGGCGGGGGCGGACGACGACGCCCGCGCAGGGTCGAACCAGGACGCAAGCGCAGCGACGGACCGATGGACCTTCGAGAGACCGACCCGGCGCCCCCGCCCGGGGTGACCCTCACGCGCACGGCCTTCGTGCTCCTGGTGGCCGCCATTCTGCTGCGCTTCGCCTTCCTCGATCGCCACGACCTGTGGGTGGACGAGGCCCTCTCCGTCGAGGAGGCCCTTGCGCCGAGCGTCATCGACATCGTCCGAGTCAATCCATCGGAACTCCCGCTCTACCCCTGGATCCTGTCGGCGTGGATCCGGGTCGACATGTCCCTCCCCTGGTTGCGTTCCCTCTCCGCTTGTTTCGGCGCCCTGGCGCTTCTGCTGCTCCGTCGCAGCGTGCGCCGGCACTTTTCCGAAGACCTTTCGATCCGCGTGCTGTTGTTTGCGGGGTTCTCCGCGTTCGCCATCTACTACTCGCAGGAGGTGCGCAACTTCGCCCTGTTCCTGCTGCTCGCATGCGTGGCGATCGACGCGGTCTGGGATCTCGCTGCCGCGCGCGGGCCGGCGACGGGCGCGGCCGCCCGATACGTCGCGGCGGGCGTCGCCATGCTCTACAACCATGTCTTTGCGTTTCCGTTCCTCGGGGCGTCGTTCCTGGGCGGACTCTGCTACCCGGCGATCCGCGCCCGGCTTGGCGGCTGGGTGCTCCTGCACGCGACCGCCGTGGCCTGTTTCCTGCCCTGGGTTCCCGCGTTCCTCGAGTCGACTCTGGCTGCGCCCGAGATCGACCCGATCGGCAGGCACGTGGACTGGCTGCGGGACGCCGCCGCGCCGTTCGTCGTCTTTTCGCTGGGCAAGACCCTCATTCCCCACCCCGGTACCCCCACGTTCCTGCTCGACGCGTTCCTGTTCGGCTCGGGGCTTCTCGGCGCAGCGGTCCTCGGGGTAGCCGGCGTCCGTCGGATCCTGCACATGGGTCGCGCCCCCGACCTTGCGTATGGCGCGATCGTGCTGCTCCTGCCGTTGATCTTCGGCATCCTGGCGACGCGCTGCGGGCTTCGCATCTACAACTTCGCGCGCGTCAAATATCTGATCTTCGCGTGGCCGTTCCTTCCGCTCGCCTTCTCGCTCGGGTGGGCCGAACTCGAGGAACGCCTCTCCCCCCGCGTGACGCGCGCCGCGGTCGCGGCCCTCCTCGCCGCCAACGCCCTTGCGCTCGGACACTACTTCGTCGATGACGACTACCTGCGGGCGCCGCGCTACCGGCAGGCCCTGTCCGATCTCGCCCGCATCGCCGGACCCGACGAGCCCGTGGCCTGTCACGGCACCTGGATCTTCCAGCCCGTTCAGATGACGCAACGGATCCTGGGGCAGGGACGCTCCCCCGTCTACCTGATCGAGAATCCCGTCCCGCTGCTCTTCCGCGACGGGAGGACCCCGGTCTGGGACCGCGCGGTCGCCCGACCCGCCGACCTTCCGCTGCCCGCCGGAGGATCCGCATGGCGCGCGGCGTACGTCGAATGGCGGGCGCGCGGATTGCGCGATCGACCCGCCTTTGCCGACAAGGAGGCCGGTTGGGAATCCGAAGGGTTCGTCCAGGAAGACGGCGTCCGCGCCCTGGGGATCCGGATCGATCGGATGAGGCGGCGTTGACGGGGCGACCCGGCGCGGCCGGCCCCGGGGATCGCGCGGTCACCGCTCGGCGGGGAAGTTCACCTTCCGAGCCACCACGAAAAGCGGGCGAGCGCGGACCTGGTCGTAGATGCGCAGGACATATTCGCCCAGGATCGCGATCCCGAGGGCGTTCAGAGCGCCGAAGAAACAGGCCGTCATGACGATGGAGGTCCAGCCCGGAATCGCCAACCCGGTGAACAGCCGGTGGTACAGGGTGAAACAGGCCAGGAAGGCGAACGAGATCATCGACAGGAACGCGATCGAGTAGAAGATGTGGAGCGGGGTCGAGGAGAACGAGAAGATCGCCGCCTTGGCAAGCCGCCAGAGGCCGCGGAAGCTCACGCGGGGGTGGTCGTCATAGCGGGCGCCGCGTTCGATTTCGATCCCCGCCTGACGGAAGCCGACCCAGCGCCTCAGACCGGGATAGTACCGATCCCGGTCCGCCATCGCGGCAACTTCGCGCGCGACGCGGGCATCGACCAGGCCGAAGGCCCCCGCATCGAGCGGGATCGGAGGATCGGAAATCCGCCCGAGAATCCGGTAGAAGGCGGCGAACAGGGCCCGCTTGACGGCGCCTTCCTTCCGATTCACCCGGACTGCGTAGACGACATCGTATCCCTCCCGCCACTTCTCGAGGAACCGCGACACCGCATCCGGATCGTCTTGGAGATCCGCATCCATCAGGATCGTCGCATCGCCTTCCGCGTGGACGAGTCCGGCCTGGATCGCGGACTGGTGGCCGAAGTTCCGCGAGAGGTGCAGGACCCGCAGGCGCGGCTCGCGGGCGGCGAGTTCATCCAGCATCGATCCGCTTCCGTCCGTGGATCCGTCGTCGACGAACAGGATCACCGGAATCGCGCCGGCCCCTTCCACGGCGCGGATCACCCGATCCGCCAGGACCGCAAGGACCTCCTTCTCGTTGAAGACCGGAAGGATGACCGTGACGCGGGGCTCCGCGATCGGTCGCCGGGTCGGTTCCGTGCTCAAGGCATCATCACTCCCACGAGGGACAGGCCGACGGGTACGGGGCGTCGGCGCATCCACAGACGCTCGATCCGGCCGCAGGTGATCAGCAGAGAATTGACGATCCGAGAGACGGGCGGAAACTCCGAGGAACGCGCGTGCGACCGCCACTTCTCGACGAGACGGACCAGGATGGCCGCCGGAAGGGTGAAGGCGTTCCAGTACGACCACCAGACCGTGCGCAACCCCGCCGCTCGCCCGTGGTCCCGGAGCAGGGCCGGCGTGTACCGACGGCGGTGCCCCAGCATCCGGTCCCACGGTCCGATGAGGAAGGGCAGCGCGGGGACGGTCGCCACGACCACCCCTCCCCCGGCCAGGGCGACGCAAGCGTGCCGGAGGGCGGTCACGGGGTCGTCGAGATGCTCGAGAACGTCCAGAAGGATCACCGCGCGCGCACTGCCCGGTTCGACCGGCCAGGGGGCCTGCAGGTCGTGAACGCGGACCTCCTCGAGGCCGCGGTCCCGGCAATGATGAACCGCTGCGGGCAGATCGTCGAATCCGATCACCCGGTATCCGAGGCCGCGAAACGCCTCCAGATTGGCGCCTCCGCCGATGCCGCCTTCCACGAGCGTGCCGGGCGGCGGGGCGTGACGGACGAGGATCTCCGTCACGAGCGCACGCTTGGCGACGTGCCACCAATAGCCGCGCTCGATGGAGATCAGTTCTTCCAGGTGGTCCGGGTCCATGCGCGCAGACCATATCACCGCGCCCCGGGATCCGCAAGCGGATGTGGCCGGGACGGGCAGCACGGCAAGGCCCGCAGGATGGTTGCAGGGCGGCGCGTCCCGCCATAGAATGCCGGGGTCGTGAGGAGAAGGAGGTCCCGCCATCCGCCCCGCCCTGCCGTTCGGCTCGCGCCGCATCGGACCCGACGAGCCCCTGTACGTGATCGCGGAGGCCGGCGTCAACCATGACGGCGACGAGGCGAAGGCCCGGCGGTTGATTCGCGCCGCCCGCGCGTCCGGTGCGGACGCGGTCAAGTTCCAGGTCTTCGACCCCGACCTCCTGGTGACCCGCGCCGCCCCCACGGCCGCCTATCAGAAGCGCCACACGGGAGTGGGCCGGCAACGCGACATGCTCGAGCGCCTCGCGCTCGGTCGCGATGCCTTTCGCCGCCTGGCCGCGGAGGCGCGACGCGCGCGCATCGACTTCCTCGCCACCCCGTTCGATCCGGACGCCCTCGACTTCATCGCCGGCCTGGGCGTCCCGGCGATGAAGATCGGCTCGGGCGACCTCACCAACCGCTTCCTGCTCGAACGGGCCGCACGTTCCGGGCTTCCGATCCTGCTCTCGACCGGCATGGCCACCCTCGAGGAGATCGCGATGGCCCGCCGCGTTCTGCGCCGAACGGGGACGCGCCATCTCTGCCTGATGCACTGCGTATCGCTCTATCCCACTCCGCTGGAACGGGCCAACGTGCGGGGGGTGCAAACGCTGGAGAGGCGCTTCGGCCCCCCCGTCGGATACTCCGATCACACCGCCACCTCGGCAGCCGGCATCGGCGCGGTAGCCCTCGGCGCGTGCGTGATCGAAAAACACCTCACCCTGAATCGCCGCGACCCGGGCCCCGACCACGCGGCCTCTTTCGAGCCGGGTCCCTTCCGCGACTGGGTGGGCATGCTCCGGGAGATGCAGCGGGCCCTCGGCGACGGCCGTCGCGTCCCCTCCGCGGAAGAGCGCGCCGTCGCCCGCGCCGCCCGACGAAGCCTCGTGCTGCGCCGGGACGTCCCGGTCGGCACGACCATCCGACGCACGGACCTGATCGCCCTCCGCCCGTCCGGCGGAGTCTCTCCGCTCGACCTGGGCCGCGTGATCGGGCGCCGAACCCGTCGCAGCCTGCCCGCCGGAACCGTCCTGCGCTGGTCCCATCTCGTGGAGTGATTCCCCCATGCCCAAGGCAACCGGCCGCACCTCGCGCAATCCCCGTCCCCCCCGCGCGCCCGAGCGACGCCGGATCTGCGTCGTGACCGGGAGTCGCGCGGACTTCGGCCTGCTCACCCCGGTCATGAACCGGATTCGCCAGACCCCGGGGTTGAGCCTGCAGGTCGTCGTGGCGGGAATGCACCTCGACTTTCTTCACGGCATGACCATCCGTGAGGTCGAGAAATACTTCTCCGTGGATGCGCGCGTCCCCATGGCCAATCGCGACGGCTCGGGGCGCGGCATGGCCGAGGCCCTGGGCAGCGGACTGCGCGCCATGGCGCGCGCCCTGGACGACCTCCAACCGCACGTCGTGGTCGTACTCGGCGACCGCGACGAGGCCCTCTGCGGCGCGCTGGCCGCGTCCCACATGGCGATTCCCATCGGCCATATCCATGGCGGCGACGTTTCGCACGCCGGCGTGGACGACGCGAACCGCCACGCGATCACCAAGCTCGCGCACCTTCATTTCGCCGCCACGCCGGGAGCGGCCCGGCGAATCGTGCGCATGGGTGAGAATCCGCGCCATGTCCATGTCGTCGGCTCGCCGTCCATCGACAACATCGCCACGACCCGATTCTACACACGACTGGAAGTATTCCGCCGACTCGGCATCCCCACGCACGAGGATGTCCTGGTCGTGATCCAGCACCCGATTTCCTACCGGCCGGAAGCCTCCGGCGCGGAAATGCGCGAACTCCTGGCCGCGGTTGCTTCCACCGGGGTCCCCGCGGTCCTGCTCTACCCGAACTCGGATCCCGGCGCCCGGGGCATCATCGACGTCATTCGATCCGCGGCGCGGCCGCCGCAGTACCGGATCTTCAAGAGCCTGGAACGCGATTTCTTCCTCAGCCTGCTCTCGTTCGCCAAGGTGATGGTGGGCAACTCCTCTTCCGGGATCATCGACGCCCCCTATTTCGGACTGCCCTGCGTCCAGGTCGGCGAACGTCAGTCCGGTCGCGAGCGCGCCGCCAACGTCATCGATGTTCCGCCGGAGCGGAAGAAGATTCTCACCGCCATTCGCAAGGCCTGTTTCGACGTGCGATTCCGCCGCACCGCGGCTCGGTCAAAAAGTCCCTACGGAAACGGGACCGCCTCGGCGGCCATCGCCCGGATCCTGCGCGAGGCCGATCTCGGACCGGAACTCGTGCAGAAGCAGCTCCACTACGCCTGATCCCCGTCCGGGGCCGTCCGCCGCGAACGGCGGACCCGGTGGCCGTACGTAGACCCTTCCCGCGGACCGAACCCATGCCCAAGACCCGTGTGCAGGAACCCCTCCTCATCGTCGGCGCGGGCGATCAGGCCCGCGTCGTGTTGGACATCCTCGAAACCGGATCGCTCCCCTTCCGGCCAGCGGGCCTGATCGACGTCCTGCAACGGCCGGAGATCATCGGCACCAAGGTCGACGGAGTCATGGTGATCGGCGACTTGTCCGCGCTTCCCCGGGCCCAGGGTATGGGCTGCACCAAGGCCTTCGTCGCCGTGGGCGACAACCTGCGGCGCAAGGAGTACACGCACCAGGTCCTCAAGCACGGGCTGTCCCTGGCGACGCTCGCGCATCCCTCGGCGCAGGTTTCTCCCCGGGCGGTCCTCGGCGCCGGAGTCATCATCCACCACCTCGCGCTCGTAGGGACCGGCGCACGGGTCGAGGACGGGGCGATCGTGAATACCGGCGCCGGCGTGGACCACGACTGCCGGATCGGAACCTTCGCCCATGTCGCGCCCCACGCCGCACTGTGCGGCCGGGTCGTCGTCGGCGACCTCACCCTCATCGGAGTCGGCGCCTCGGTCCGCCCCGGGATCCGGATCGGACGCCGCGTCACGGTCGGCGCCGGCGCGACCGTCGTCGCGGACGTCGATGACGACCTCACGGTCGTGGGCGTGCCGGCACGAACCCTCCGGAAGAAATAGCCGCGCCCGCCCCGGGATAGCGCCAAATCGTCCACTTCCCCACCGCCGCCGGCGCGAATTTCCCAAACGGAAGTCCGTCACGACCGGTATACTACGTCATTCTGCACGGGAGAACGTTCCCCCCATGTCGACTCGCCCGTACCGCCTCCGGCTCCTCATCGTCGCGCTCTGCCTGGGGCCGCTGGTGCTTTCCGCCTGCAACAAGGCCGATGCCGGCAAGAACGGCGGACACCCCGCCAACGCCTCCGGAGACGCCCCCAAGATCGAAGAGACCGTCCCGGTGGAGTGCATTTCCGCCTCGCGCGGCCCCATTTCGCGATTCCTGGCCACGACCTCCACCCTCGAGGCCCCCGAACGGGCGGACGTGTTCGTGCGCGCCAACGGGATCGTCAAGGAAGTCTGTTGCGAGGAAGGCGACCCCGTGAAGGCCGGGCAACCCCTCGCGCTACTCCAGGAGAAAGAGGCGGCCCTCGCTGAGGAAAAGGCCCGACTCCAGTCCGAAAAGTTACGGTCGGACCTCACGCGCAAGGAGCGGATGGTCCGAGAGCGCCTGATCAGCCAGGAAACCTTCGAAGAAGCACGCCACGTCTCCCGCCAGGCCGACGTGGAATGGCGCCAGGCGCAATTGATGCTCGAGAATACCCGCATCCTCTCCCCGATCGACGGCACCGTGACCGCGCGCCACCTGCGGGTCGGGGAGCTCGGAACCCTCAATCAGAAGGCCTACACGGTCGTCGACTTGCGAACCCTCGAATGCCTGGCGTTCATCCCCGAGAAACAAATTACCGCCCTCCGTCCCGACCAGAGCGCGCGGATCCTCGCCGACGCTCTGCCCGGACGCGTGTACGACGCCACGATCCTCCGCATCAGCCCGGTCGTGGATACCACCAGCGGCACCGTGAAGGCGACCTTGCGCGTCGAGAACGCGGATGGAAACCTGCGCGCAGGCATGTTCGTGAAGGTCAACATCGTCCTCGACACGAAGCCGGACGCCCTCCTGCTGCCCAAGAAGACGCTCCTCTACCAGGACGGCTCCCCGGGCGTGTACATCCTGGCCCCCGTGGATGCCGAGGGAAACTCCACCGTCCGGTGGACCCGGCTGGAGCTCGGCTACTCGGATGCCGAGCGCGTCGAAGTCGTGCGCGGCGTCGGTCCGGAAGACCGGATCGTGATCGTGGGCCAGCACGGTCTCAAGGAAGGCACCAAGGTTCGCATGCTTCAGGACGCGAAGTGATTCCCCCTCCCGATCCGGATCCGCCGTCCGGTTCCCGATCCGAGTCCTCTCCGGAACCCTCCGGGATCCGCAGTTCCGGGCCGAGCGGCGAAGACGCAGCGGAGAGCGGGCTCAACGCCTCCCCCGCCGGCCCCGCGGCGGAATCGCCCGCGCCGGACGACCCCCAGGCCGAACGCGGATGGATCGCCGCCGCCGTTCGGCGCCCGGTCGCCGTGCTGATGGCCGTCTCGGCTGCGGTCGTGTTCGGCTGGGTCTCGTACCACCGACTCTCTCTCAACCTGATGCCCAGCATCTCGTATCCCTCGATCACGCTGCGCACCGAAGTCCCCGGAGCGGCTCCCGAGGAAGTGGAGTCCCTGGTTGCCCGTCCGATCGAACAAGCGCTCGGAATCGTCTCCGGGCTCGTCAATCTGACGACGATCTCCCGCGCCGAGGTCTGCGACGCGGTGCTGGAGTTCGAATGGGACACGCCGATGTCTTCGGCGACCCAGGAGATCCGCGAAAAACTGGACACCATCAACCTGCCGCGAGAAGCCAAACGCCCGCTGATCCTGCGGTACGATCCCCAGCTCGACCCGATCCTGCGGCTGGGCCTGTCCTCCCGTTCGCCGGCGGCCGGAGACGCGGCCCGCGAGGGGACGGCCACGCGCCCTCCGACCTACGACCTGATTGCGCTGCGGAAACTCGGAGAGGACGAGATTCGCCGTGATCTCGAGACGGTCCCCGGGGTCGCCGCGGTGAAGGTGCGCGGCGGACTGGAGGAGGAGATCCGCGTCGAGGTGAATGAGACCGCCCTCATTTCCCTGAATCTCACGATCGACGAGATCCACCAGCGACTCCAGCGGGAGAACGTCAACCTGGCCGGCGGCATGTTGCGCGAGGGGGAAACCGAATACCTCGTGCGCACGCTGAACGAGTTCCGCTCGCTCGAGGAGATCTCGGACCTGACCGTCGCGCAACGCAACGGGGTGGAGATCCGGTTGCGGGACGTCGGCCGCGTCCTGCGTACCCACCGGGAGCGCACCGTTTACACGCGGGTGAACGGAACCGACAGCGTGGAGATCGACATCTTCCGCGAGGCGGATGCCAATCTCGTGGCGGTGGCCGACGCCGTGCGCAGTCGGATCTTCGGCGCGCCCCCGCCGGCCTGGTCCAAATGGATCCGGCTGTCCGGGGGAGACGGGAAAGACGCGAAAGACGGAAAGAAGATCGACGCGGGCCCCCGCCCGCTGGTCGAGAAGCTGCCCACGGGGGTCGGAATCGACGTCCTTGCCGACCAGTCCACCTTCGTCCGCAGCGCCCTGGAGGAGGTCCGGGGCACCGCGATCGACGGCGGTATCCTGGCCGTCGTCATTCTCTTCCTCTTTCTGCGCAAGATGCGCCCGACCTTGATCGTCGGCATCGCCATCCCCCTGTCGATCGTGGCCACCTTCGGCCTCATGCACCTCTTCGGCGTCCACCTGAACGTGATGTCGCTGGGCGGACTCGCCCTGGGCGTCGGGATGATGGTCGACAATTCCATCGTGGTGCTCGAGAGCGTCGACCGGCGCTCCTCCGCGGGCGAGGCGCCCCTCCTGGCCGCCATCCGCGGCACTCGCGAGGTCGCCGCCGCCGTGGTGGCCTCCACGCTGACGACGGTCGTGGTCTTTCTGCCGATCGCCTTCGTGGAGGGCGTGGCCGGGCAGGTGTTTCGCGATCAGGCTCTCACGGTCGTCTTCTCGCTGGTCTCCTCCCTCGCAGTCGCGCTGTGGTTCGTCCCCACCATCGTGGCCCGGCGTCTCGGCAGCGCCGGGGGAGATCCGGGTCCCCGAACCTGGCGGCAGTGGATGGACTTCCCGCGCTGCCACCAGCCTCTCCGGCAGGCCTGGCGCGACCGGAAGGCCGCCCTCGAAGCGGGGGAAGGCGTTGCCCTGCTGACCCTGGAAGTCGGCTGGCTCGCGCTGCGCTTTCCCGTCGACGCCGTCCTCGACCTGCTCCGGGTGATCCTGGTCCTCGCCGTCCTGGTCTCCCTCGCCGGCGCGTCGATGCTGGTCCGCGGCATCATCCGGCTCATCGAGTGGATCTCGGCGCCCCCGGCGCGGCTGCTGGACGCCCTGCTCCACCTCGTCGATGCCTCGCTGGCTCCGCTCATTCACGGCCTCGCGCGACGCCCGGGGGTCGTGTTCGTCGGGTGCGCGGCCGCGATGTGGTTCGCCTACGCGCAGTTCCGCGACCTGGGCGCCGAATTGATCCCGCGCGTCCACCAGGGGGAGTTCACCGTCGAAATCGCCCTCCCCATCGGCACGCCGATCGATTCAACCGCCGCGGCCATCCGTCGGGTCGAGCAGGTTCTCGCCGAGGTGCCCGAAATCGAGCGATTCGCGACCGTGATCGGCGCGGAGCGCGACACCAATCGCCCTTCCGACGAGGGGGAACACACCGCCCGCCTGTCCGTGTTCCTGCGCGCCACGGGGGACCTCGCGTCCGCGGAAGAGCGGGTCATCGAGCGCCTCCGTTCCCGCCTGAGCGACATCCCCGGGCTCGCCTCCTACCGGTTCGGCCATCCGGTCCTCTTCACCTTCCGCAATCCCATCGAAGTCGAGGTCCAGGGGCACGACCTCACCCTCCTGCGACGGATGGCAGCGCAGGTCACGGAAAATATGTCCAGGATTCCCGGCCTGCGCGACGTACGGTCCACCCTTGCGCGCGGCCATCCGGAGATGGTGATCCGCTACGATCGGACCCGTCTGGCGCAGTACGGGCTCAGTCCATCCCAGGTCGCCGGCGCCATTCGCAAGAAGGTCCAGGGCGAGGTCGCCACGCAGCTGACCGAGGGAGACCGGCAGATCGAAATCGTGGTCCGCGGGCGCGAGGAGGAGTCCGGGACGGTGGAGCGCGTCCGCGGCCTCGTGGTCAATCCGACCGCGGAAATCCCGCTCCCCCTGTCCGCAGTCGCCGACGTGACGCAAGAGGAGGGCCCCAGCGAGGTGCGTCGAATCGGACAGCAACGCGCGGTCGTCGTCAGCGCGCAAGTCGCCGGCTTCGCGGTCGGACGGAAGATCGCCGAGATCGAGCAGACCCTGCGAGACCTCCCGCGTCCCGACGGATTCACGCTCTCCCTGAGCGGGCAGAATCGCGAGATGCAGGTCTCCATCCAGAGCCTGTGGCTTGCGCTCGGCTTGGCGGCCTTCCTCGTCTACGTCGTCATGGCCTCCCAGTTCGAATCCCTGCTGCACCCCCTGATCATCATGCTCTCCCTGCCGCTGGCGTTCGTGGGCGTCGCACCGGTCCTCCACGGACTGCAGATTTCCCTGTCGATCGTGGTGTTCCTGGGGATGATCGTGCTCGCCGGCATCGTGGTGAACAACGCCATCGTGTTGGTGGATTACGCCAACCAACTGCGGGACCGGGGCATGCCGCCGGTCGAGGCCGTCGCCCGGTCGGCGAGCGTGCGGCTGCGTCCGATCCTGATGACCACCCTGACCACGGTGCTTGGACTGCTGCCCATGGGGCTGGGCCTCGGAGAAGGCACCGAGGTGCGGGTGCCGATGGCGATCACGATCATCGCCGGACTGAGCATGTCGACGATTCTGACGCTGGTGGTCATCCCCGTGATCTACGCCCGGGTGACCTCCGCAGCGCCGCCGCCACCGGACGGCCGGCAGGGATGAGTCCGGGGAAGGGGCGTCGCCGGCTCAGCGGACCCCCTCCGGAAAGACTCTTGCGGGGCGCCACTCCGCGGCGACCCGTCTCACCACGGCCACAAGCTCGCCCGCGGCGTCCGTGGCCAGCCCGAACCCGCCCCCGGGAACCGGGGAACCGGCCGCCGAATCGATGGGGATGCGTCGGCCGCGCCGGAGTCGCTGCGCCTCCGCCGTCGTCACCGGAACCCCGGGCAAGTGGGCGACCCCTTCCCGCACGGGACGAAACGCCCGTCCCGGGGGGTCCCGTCCCTCCGGGAGCGATGCCGGAGCGACCGCCGCCACGACGTCGAACGGGCCCACACGAGTGCGCCGAAGCCAGGACATCGCCGCCCCGCATCCCAGGACCGCGCCCAGATCGTGACACAGGGTGCGAACGTACGTCCCCTTGGAGACCCGCACCGTGAACTCGGCCTCCGGCAGGGCGATTCGTTCGATCCGCCACGCGTGCACCGTCACGCGCCGCGGCCGGCGCTCGACTTCCTGCCCGGCCCGGGCGAGGTCGACCAGTTTGCGCCCTCCCACCTTGAGCGCGGACACCATCGGTGGAACCTGATCCCGCTCCCCGACGAAGCCCGCGCAAGCCTCACGCAGCGCCGATTCGGTGACGTCCCCCCACTCCCGCTCCGCCACCACCCTCCCGGTCGTATCTTGCGTGTCGGTGACGAGCCCGAGGCGAAGCCGGCCTTGGTACTCCTTGTCGAACCCCTCCATCCAGGGGACGGCCTTGAGCGCCTCGCCGATGCAAAGCACGAGGAGTCCCTCGGCCGCAGGGTCGAGGGTGCCGAGGTGGCCAACCCTGCGGGTTCCGGCCCACCTCCGGACCGCCGCGACGACGTCATGCGAGGTGGGACCCGCGGGCTTGTCGACCAGAAGAAGGCCGTTCATCGTCGATCGGGACGGCGACGATCGTCGCGATCGGAGGGCTTCTCCTCCCTCTTCTTCTCCTCCGGCGTGGTCGAGGGCTGCAGCGGCTTCCGCGGCTGCGTGGGCGGATCGGGAGTCGTGCCGGCGGTCTTGCCGCGTTCGTCGGGCACGGGAAGGCGTGCCCCTTCCCGCAACAGAATACGGCCGCGCGACTTGCGGTTGATTGCGGTGATGTTCCGCCAATCCTGGCTGGCGGTGATTTCTTCGCCGACGAACAGGCTGCCCTCATGATGGACGAGGGCGTACGGGTGGCGCTTGAGGACCAGTTCACGGGTGGTCAGGTTCCAGCCCAGGAAGGCGGCCACCGCCGAGCCCTGCGCATCGCTGACGACGACGTTTCCGGTCGAAACGACGCGTTCCACCTCGTTCCGGTCGGTGTTGACGTAGGCGATCAGCTTGTCGCAGCGGATGCGTCCCTGCTCACGGCGGACGACCACGTCGCGGAGGAAGTGCATGCGCGAGCCGTTGTTGACGACGATCGCGTCGCCCGTGCAGCTGATGGTGATGCGTTCCCGCCGCCGGTCTCCCGCTCCGGGGGCGCCGACGAGGTGATGCACGGTGACGCGTTTGCGCCCTTCGAGCAGGACGATCCCGCGCTTGGGCGAGATGCGGATCGAGGAGCTTTCGATCACGTGTTCCCGGTCGAGGATGCGGGCGAAGGGATCGCCCCGGAGGACCATCCGGTCCTCGGCATTCACCCAGGTGAGCTTGTCGGCAAAGGCGCGTTGCTTGCCGCCGTCCAGGGAGACGTCGCCGAGCGCCACGAGGGCCTGCAGATCCTTCATGCCTTCCCCGAAGCGGATCTCCTGCCGCTTGGCGGAGACGCGCCACGAGGAGTCGTCGGTCCCGGCGGATCCGCCCAGCAGCCGCGGTCCGTCCCTCTGCGGCAACTGGACGACGGAGACGGCGTCCTCCTCGCAGGTCACGAGGCGGGCCACCTGGTCGATGGTGATGCGGCGGCCGGACAGTCGGTTCCGATTCTGGAGCACTTCGGCGGGACGTTCCCCGGAAAGCCGGATGCCCTGATGGGCCCGGTCCCACTCGAGCAGGTCGCTGCGCGCGGTGACCTGCGCGTCGACGAACAGGACGTCGCCGGTGGCGACGAGCGAGGAAATCTCGGGGGTTCCGCCGGCGCCGGAGTCCCCTGCGACCGGCGGGGCGAATTCGACGGTGAGGTGACGGCAGAGCAGGCTCATCGTCCCGCTGCGTACGAGGACCTGGTTCTCGAACTCGGCGGTCTGGCCGAGCCGCTCTCCCTTCTGTCCGCGCACGAATCGCGCATTGCCCGCGCAGGTGATTTCCATGCGACCGCCGACGCCGGTCGCCGCCCCGTCACCGGCGCCAGACGCCCCGTCGTTCCCCTCGCCCACGCCGGGCGTGAGCGAGAACCCTCGCGGCATCGCGAGCGTGAACCATTTGTATGGACCCATGAACGACATCGTCTGGCGCAGGCCCGAGACGTCGTTTTCGACCACCATGCTGTCCGCGTCCGCGGTTCCCCGGCGATCCGAGAGCCGGCTGTCGCCCGACGAGTGCAGAACTTCGACCGCCAGGCGGCCCTGCCCCCGCGCGTCTTTATCCTCCAGAAACAGGATTTCCAGGGTGTCCGTGGCCAGCGAAGTCGTGACCGCCTGAAGTTGCTGCCGAAGCAGCAGGACATTGTCCTTGAGCGTGACCCGGTGGCGCATGCGTCCCGTCACCTCGTCCTTGTCGAGCCGCTCCATGAAGAGCGGACCGTCGGAGGTGATGATGAGAACATCCTCGCCGGCGGGATCGTCCGGACGGGGGGCCTTCCTACGGGACTCGACGAACATGGGATCCAAGTCCGTTTCCGTCGGGGCGCCGCGCGGACCGAGGAAGTCGAGCTCCGTGCCGCGCAGCACCATGCGAACGCCCTGCTGGAGCGTGAACCGCTCCAGTTTGATTGCGCTGTCCAGGCGCTGTCCGCGGATTTCCAGCTTGGGACGTGTGATCGCGACTTCCTCGTCCGTGAAGACGCGCTTTTCGACGAACTCGGAAACGAGGGTGGGTGTGTGCAACCGCGTTCCCTCGTCGGTGATCGCGGTGACGCCGCCGGAGAGATGGGCCGTGCCCTTGCGGCGATGGATTTCCCCGCCCGTCGCGGAGAAGGACACCGACCGCTGGGTCCCGTCGGCCCGCCTCTTCTCATAAAAGGTGAGTTGCGGATCGCGCACGACGGCACGATCCTCGCCGAATACGTCCGCCGCCTTGCCGCGGGTCTCCCATACCAACTCGTCGCCCGAGTAGTGCGGAGCGTAATAATCCTCCACGCGCTGGAGGGGAACCATCTCCTGGGAGCCGGGCTCGAACGGCACGCTGGTGTTCACGGACGGCTGTGCATTGACCTGCGGCCGGATCACCGGCTGGCTGCCGCGCACGAATTGCCAGAGGATCGTGAGGCCCCCCAGGAGGAACAGAACGCCGAGTTTCTTCATGGGGAGGCCTCCTCACGCCTTCTTGCCGTAGCGGGTCACGCTGCGGCGGAGCGACGCGGGCGGCTCGAACGCCGCGTCGCGATAGGTCTTCACCAACCCGTCCCAGAGGCCGCGAGCCTTGAGCAGCAACTCCGAGACCTCGCGGACCGCCCCCTTCCCCCCGGGTGCCGTGGTGACCCAATCCGCGGCGCGCCGAACGTCGGGGACCGCGCTGGCCACCGCCACCGAGAGGCCGACACGATCGAACAGGCAGAGGTCCGCCAGGTCGTCGCCCATGAAACAGACCTCCTCGGCACTCACGCCCGTGCGACGAAGCAGATCCTCGAGCGCGTCGACCTTTCTCAGCCATCCCTGATAGACCCAGTCGATCTTGAGCTCGCGAGCGCGGCGTTCGGTCGCCGGCGAAGACCGGCCGCTGATGATCGCGATCCCGTACCCCTCGCGACGAAGATAGGCGATCCCCGATCCGTCCACGACGTGGAATACTTTGATCTCGGATCCGTCCGACGCCCAGCGAATCGATCCGTCCGTCAGCACCCCGTCCACGTCGCAGACCAGCAGTCGGATCTTGCGCGCGGCCCGCAAGACCTTCGCCGTCACCGCCCGGTTGCCCTGCCTGGCCATCAAACCAACCCCGCCCCCAGCAGATCCTGCACGTCCAGCATCCCCAGCGGACGGCCGTCCGCATCGACGACCGGGAGCTCGTCGATTCGCTTGTCCTTCAGGATTCGGGCGGCTTCCGTAGCCAGATGGTCCGGGCCGATCGTGACCGGCCGTCGGGTCATGACTTCGGCGATGGCGACCTGAGTCAGATTCTGAATCCTCCCCAACTGACGACGCAGATCGCCGTCGGTGAAGATCCCGGCCAGTCGCCCGTCCCGATCCACGATCGACACGGCGCCCGCCCGCGCCGCCGTAATGGCGAGCAGCACCTCCTTGACGGTCGCGCTTTCCGGAACGAGCGGGTTCCGCTCGCCGGAGCGCATCAACTCGTGGACCCGCATGAGACGCCGCCCCAGGCTTCCACCGGGATGGAAGAAGGCGTAATTCTCGGCGTTGAATCCCCGACGCCGCTGCACGGTCAGGGCGATCGCGTCGCCGACCGCCAGCATCGCCGTCGTGCTCGCCGACGGCGCCAGGCCGAGCGGACAAGCCTCCGTGATCGGGCCGAGGTTCAGGACCACGTCCGCCAGTCCCGCCACCGTGGACGCGGGATTCCCCGTGATCGCAACGATGCGGGACCCGACGCGCTTGAGCAACGGCACCAGGCGCACCAGTTCCTCGCTCTCCCCGCTGTTGGAGAGCGCGAGAACGACATCCTCGCGCACCACCCGGCCCAGGTCGCCGTGAATCGCCTCGGCGGGGTGGAGGGAGAACGACCGGGTGCCGGTGCTGGCGAGCGTCGCGGACAGTTTCTGCCCGATGATGCCGGGCTTTCCCATGCCCGTCACCACCACGTGTCCGCGACAGTCGAGGATGGCGTCCACGGCACGCTCGAACGCTCCGTCCATGCGCTCCAGGACGGCGAGGATGGCATCGGATTCGGCCTTCAAGACCGAGCGGCCGAACTCGAGGTCATCGCCCATGCATGGGCCTCCGCACGCATTCCGGGGGGTCGGAGAATAGCCCGTAAGGGTAGCATCTGGAAGGGGTTCAAGCAAGAGGAAGCCGCGGAATCCGCCGCCCCTCCGAGGACCCCCGGGCGCCTGCCGAAACCCCGGGTCCGGCCCCGGACGTCGAGGGATCTCCGCCGCCGGCCCGACCGGCGCGGTCCGGGAAAACGATTGCGCCGGGGGATGCGCGGGGATACCATACGGCCCGATTCGGACGACTCCAGCACAGGAAGTCGGGATGGACCTGGCGCGAATCTTCACCACGGAGAATCTCACGGTTCTCGCGCTGCTCATCCTCTCGGTCGGAATCCACGAGCTGAGCCACGGACTGGTGGCGCACTGGCGTGGGGACCCGACCCCGAAAGAAGCCGGGCGGCTGACGCTCAATCCGATCCGGCACCTCGACTTCTTCGCGTCCTTCCTCCAACCGGTCATCCTCATGGTCCTGACCGGGGGACGCTTCTGGTTCGCCGGAGCCAAGCCGATGCCCGTGCAACCGGCCTACATGAAGAATCCGCGATTCGACCTCTCTCTCGTGGCGGCCGCGGGTCCGAGTTCCAACTGGATCATGGCGCTGGGGACCTGCATCCTCTTCTACGCCGCCATCGCCTTCGGATGGGCCAAGGTCGACACCTTCTTCGGAAACGTCTGCGAGAAATTCGTCCAGCTCAACCTCTTCTTCGTTCTCCTCAACCTCCTCCCCATCCCCCCGTTGGACGGCTACAAGGTGATCCGCGCCTTCCTCCCCCAGGGGCTGGCGGTGAAACTCGATCGCATCGAGATGTTCGGCCTCCTGATCGTCATCGGGTTGCTGGTCTGGCAAACCTCGGCCATCTGGTTTCAGCGAGGGATCGACTTCCTGGAGCCCTCGGTGACGTGGCCCCTGCACATTTTCAAGTGGGTGATGACGGGTGGAAGGGACTGACCACAAGATCCAGCTCGAGAACTACTACGGCCCGCTGGACCTCCTGCTCTACCTCGTGCGGGAAAACGAGGTGGAGATCACGGAGATTCCCATCCTGCGGGTGACGGAGCAGTACATCTCCTTCCTGAACATGATGCAGAAGATGGATCTCAGCCTGGCCAGCGACTTCCTGGTCATGGCCGCCACACTCCTGGTGATCAAGGCGCGCATGCTCGCCCCGCGTCCCCTCACCGAGGAGGACCTGGAGGACCAGGAGCAGGACCCGCGCCTGGATCTGATCCGGAAGCTGATCGAATACAAGAAGTTCAAGGATGCCGCCCGCAGGCTGGGAAAGCTGGCGGATGCGCAATCGCAACGGCAGTTTCGCCGGCCGTACGAGCCCCCCGGCGAGAACGAAGAGGAGATCCGGGTCGATCTGCGCGTCTGGGACCTGGTTGCCGCCTACGCGAAGCTCATGCGGACCATCCTGCTCGACACCCCTGCGTCGATCATTTACGACCAGGTCCTCGTGTCGCGGCTCATGGAGGACATGGTGCTGCGACTTCGGCGGGAAAAGTCGCTGCTGTTTTCCACCCTGGCCGGGCCGGGCGCCAGTCGGATGAAGCGGGTCGGGAATCTGCTCGCAATTCTCCAACTCGCGAAGCAGCAGGTGGTGCAAGTGGAACAGGAGGCCGACTTCGCGGACATCCGGGTGACGCTGCGCGAAGAGGCGGACACGACGGCCCTGGGGGCGGACGAGTTCGACGCGCCGCCGCCGGTTGACGCCGCTCCGCTGCCGCCCGCTGCGGATCCCCTTGAAATGGACGGATCGCCGGACGGGGAAAGGGCCGGCGACCCGGCCCGCGACGCGGAATCCGGGGCGACCCACGGCGCGGGGTCCCCTGCGCTCGATCCCGAGACCTCCCCGGGTACGGCCCCGGAAGCCTCGGCCTGACCCGCGACGCGATCGACGCCGGGACCGTGAGCCAGGTCGGTCGCCGCGCCCGGCACGGCCGGTGGGAATCCCGCGCGGACCCCGCGCGATCGACCCTTGCATCCCCAACGCCGAGCGACAGGCGCACGGGGCTAGCGCCGGAATCGGCGCCGGATGCCGAGGCGATTGATCCGGTTCATGCGCCGACCGCCCGGACTCGGGCGTTCCGGTTCGTCGAACAGCGGGAGGTGCTTCCCGGCGGCCAGCAGATCCAGGTCCGCAATCAACTCGGTCGGGGTCTGGTAGCGCTCCTCCCGCTCCTTGGACATCATCTTCATCGTGACGTAGTTGATGTCCACCGAGAGCTCGGAATTGATCTCCGCGGGCGGAACCGGATCCTCGTTGATGTGCTGGCGGATCACCTGCATGGCGTTACCGGTCGGGAACGGAACCTGCCCGGTGACCATGTGATAGATCGTGGCGCCCAGGGAGTAGATGTCTGCGCGCGTGTCGATGTTGCTGTCCCCGAGCGCCTGTTCGGGCGCGATGTAGTTGGGCGTGCCCAGCGTAAGCCCCACTTCGCTCGCCGACTTTCCCGGGGCCAGCGTAAGATCCTTCGCCAGCCCCATGTCGCACAGCTTGGCGACGCCGTCCTTGGTCAGCATGATGTTGTCCGGCTTGATGTCCCGGTGGATGAGCCCGACCTTGTTGGCCTGCTCCAGTCCGCGGGCCACTTGAAGGACGATTTCAATCGTGCGTTTCTCCGGGATGCGTCCTTCCTGGCGGATCACCTGACCCACGCCGAGCCCATCCACGTATTCCATCACGAAGAAATGGACGCCATTCGACTCCCCGCAGTCGATTCCCTGAATGATGTTGGGGTGATTGAACTTCGCGACCGCCCGCGCTTCCTGGAAGAACCGCTTCACGAACTGGGGATTCTCGGCATACTTCGGACCGAGCACCTTCAGCGCAACGATCCGGTCCATCTTGACCTGTTGGGCCTTGTAGACATTGCCCATCGCGCCCTGACCGAGCTTGGCGAGAATGCGATACCCGCCGATCTCGGTATGCCCGCCCTTGATTCCCTGGGTCCAGAAGATGCGCGCCACCTGGTCGTTGGAGAGGTACCCCTTCTCGACCATGATCTCGCCGACCCGCTTCGGCTGAAGGCCGAGTTCTTGCATGCGCCGCTGGATCATCAGGCACTCGGCAATCTTCTCGGTGCTGGAAAAGCCGAGTTTGATGCAGATGGCACCGAAGGAGAGGTCGTCCTTGTGATCCATCATGACCTCTGGGGTGTGATTCCGTGTTCGCGCGTGAACCATCTTAGCATGGCCGGGGCGGTGGATTCAATTTCCAAGAAAAATCATTCGTCATCGATCGGCCGCATGGAGGAAACTCAGAATCTACCTCGCGATCCGGCTGGACCGATTGCGGGGACCCCTGCCCCCCCCGGTTCCTGCCCGACCCGCGCGCAGAAGCCAGGAGCCGGGCGACACTCCGGCCTCGGAAGGACCGTGAATCCGATCCTGGCAAGTCGAGGGAGGGTCCCGCGTTTCTCGAAAACGGGTGCGCCGGGAGGGAAAAAGCGATCCCGCGGGGCGACGGGAAGCGCATTCGACGTCGAGACCCGGTTTGCGCGTGAACGGAGAATCACGTCGAGATTCGCGACGCACTACCGCTTGCGCTTGCCGGAATTCCTGCGCGGTCGACCAGGCCCACCCTTTCCACGCCCCTTGCCCCCGCTTCGCCTGGCGTGGTTGGGTTTCTCGCCACCTCCGTCGCCGTCCCCGTCGACGTCCACGCCGCCGTCCACGTCGACGTCCCCGTCGCCGTCCCCGTCGACGTCCACGTCGACGTCCACGTCCGCGTCCACGTCGGCCTCACACTAGACTTCCCAGTCGCCAGCAAC
>CAZWCX010000027.1:0-67096 GCA_964632945.1 uncultured Planctomycetia bacterium
CGGGCGGATTTTTCACGAAGCCGCTGGCGCGGCTTCATGAATAATCCGGGCTAGGACGCGTCCGGCCTTCCGGCTTTCGTCATCCCGGGAGCCACCGGTGTCTCCGCCGGCGGTCTGGCGACGGGCCGGAGCAAGGAAGCCACCACCGCGCCTCCGAGCAATGCGGCGACCACCGCCAGGGACAGGGCGATCGGAATCTTGTACAGGTCCACGATCAGCATCTTCACGCCCACGAACACCAGCACCAGCGCGAGGCCGACCTTCAAATAGTGGAACTGGTCCATCATCCCGGCGAGCGCGAAGTAGAGGGCCCGCAACCCCAGGATGGCGAAGATGTTCGAGGTGTAGACGATGAAGGGGTCGGAGGTGATCGCGAAGATGGCGGGAATCGAGTCGACCGCGAACACGAGATCCGTCGCCTCGATGGTGACCAGCACCAGCAGCAACGGGGTCGCGTGAAGTCGACCGGACTCCTTCACGAGGAAGGCGGCGCCGCGATACTCGGAAACGGAGGGGATCGCCCGGCGGAACAGGCGCAGCACCGGATTGCGTTCCGGATGGATCTCTTCATCCCGATGAATGAGGAGTTTGACGCCGGTCACCACCAGGAACCCGCCGAAGAGGTAGATGACCCAGTGGAAGGTCTGGAGCAACGCGGCGCCGAGCACGATGAAGATCGCGCGCATGATCAGCGCGCCCACGATCCCCCAGAACAAGACACGGTGCTGGAGCGCGGCGGGAACGGAAAAGTAGGTGAAGATGACGATGAAAACGAAGATGTTGTCGACCGAGAGGGCTTTCTCGATCACGTAACCGGTCAGGAATTCCAACGCCTTCACCGGCCCGAACCAGTGCCAGACCCCGGCGTTGAACAGGAGGGCCAGGGCGACCCAGACCGCGGTCCAGATCAGCGCCTCCCGCGTCCGCACCTCGTGCGCCTTGCGATGGAAGACGCCGAGGTCGAGGGCAAGCATCGCCAGGACGAAGAGCGTGAAGCCGATCCAAAGGGCGGGCGTCCCGACGCTTTCCCCGGGCATGCCTAATCTTCCCTCACATGGTGCAGGAGTCCGCTGGCCAGATCATACATCAAGGGAGCAACCGTGACACGAGGATATCGCTCCCGCAGGCGCTTCGCCTCGGAACGGACGAATTCGATCGGGTCCACGATCTCGAACATCGGCGCGTACTGGTCGAAATGGCGCGCCGCCTCATCTGGACTCCAGCCGCCGTGGTCGACCAGACCCGCGACGAATTCTTCGCGACGGGAGGCGAGCCCGACCATGCCGCAGCGGTCATGTCCCATGAGGCAGATGGCGCGCACTCCCCCCACCGCGATCGCGTAGGAAACCTTGAATTCGATCCGCCGCAGGTTGGCGCCGCCGGAGCGCAGAATGTAGGCGAAGTTGTCGGGGATGCGGAGGACCTTCCGGTGGTCCATGCACATCCCGATCAGCAGCTCCGCCCGCGCGTAGGTGCGGTGGGGAACCCCCAGGTTGTGGTAGGCGAGCAGGTCGCCGACCGGCGTGTTCCGGAACGCGGGCAGGATGTCCTCGAGGGCTTCGACCGGCAGCAGGCGGGTCATGATCGGGTCTCCATCAGCGACGCGGGCTGCGGGCGCCGCGCTCGGCGCCCGCTCCGGGACCAACGGCGGACGATTCTCTCCGGGCCCCTGGAGATCCGTCCCGGCCAAGCCCCGGGATCCTACCCCGGGCCTCCTGGCATCGTAAAATACGATATTTCGATTTGACTCTTAGATTCCTTCTATGTATTTTCGACGGCCATGGAATGGCTCAATTACCACCACCTGCGCTACTTCTGGGTCGCCGCCCGCGCGGGGGGGATCGCGCGGGCCGCCGCGGAGCTCCATCGCTCCCAGCCGACGGTCAGCGCGCAAATCCACGCCCTCGAGCAGGCGGTCGGCGCCGGACTCTTTGCCCGCCGGGGTCGCAGCGTGGTCCTCACGGAAACCGGCCACCAGGTGTTCCGCTACGCCGACGAGATCTTCTCGCTCGGCCGCGAGCTGCGGGAGGCGCTGCGCGGTCGCACCCCCGGGCGGCCCCTCCGCCTCGTGGTGGGCATCGCGGACGTGTTGCCCAAGCTCGTCGCGCAACGACTCCTCGCGCCGGCCCTGCGCCTCCCGGAGCCGATGCAGATCGTCTGCCGCGAGGACAAGCCGGAACGCCTCCTCGCCGCCCTCTCCCTCCACGAACTCGACGTCGTGCTCTCGGACGTGCCCGGAAGCCCGGACGTGAAGGTGCGCGCGTTCAGTCATTTGCTCGGCGAGTGCGGGGTGACCTTTTTCGCGGCGCGGCGCCACGCCTTCCGGCGGCGAGGGTTCCCCCACTCCCTCGACGGCGCGCCGATGCTGGTGCCGACCGCGGCCTCCGCGCTGCGCCGGGCGCTCGACCCGTGGTTCGAAAAGGTCGGCGTGCGTCCCCTGCTGGCCGGCGAATTCGACGACAGCGCCCTCCTCAAGGTCTTCGGCCAGGCGGGCGCCGGGGTCTTCTGTGCCCCGACGGTCATCGAGACGCACGTCCGGCGCGCGTACGGCGTCCGCGTCATCGGCCGCGCCGAGGAGGTTCGCGAACGCTTCTACGCGATCACGGTCGAACGCAAGCTGAAGCACCCCGCCGTGGTCGCCATCTCCGCGGCCGCACGAAACCGGCTTTTTACCTAGCGGGTCTCCAAACTTGAGATCCTGGGTTCGCCCAACAAGTCGAGGGAATTTCCGCAGCGGGAGGCGGGCGAAGATCCCCTTCCGCCCGGGAGGCGTGGATCGATTCCCCGGCCGGGCAGGCCTTGCGGTTCGCCTCGTCCCGTCCGCCGGGATCTCTTCCTCCGGAATCCCTTGTGGCGGGAGCGGCGGGAATCGTATGCTCAAGGCTCTCGGGAGCCCCCTCCGGCCGGAGACGTCCGCGGGGGGCGGATTCAGGGCCGCCTCGATGCCGCGGACTGCGTCGGCGACGCCCTGACGGTGTCCCGGCCACCTTGAGTCGGAGCGAACCCCCATGAAAACCTTCGCACTGCTCGGTTTGATCCTGTCCCTGGCCGCCGGCGCCGGATACGCCGACATGGGGATGAAGTTCACCGATCAGAGTACGGCCGACGGCGTCTTTCGCGTGACCGGGAAAGTGGCGGAACCGACCATCTTCGCCAAGAAGGCGTCCAACTTCGAGTTCGACGTTACCCGTGGGAACGAGAAGATCACCGATGCGGCCGTCACCCTGACCTGCTACCTGATCGTCGACGGTTTCGTCTGCCCGACCGATACCGACGTCCAGTCGGAGAAGCCCGGCAAGTGCTCCAAGTGTCAGAGCGATTTCACGAACGGCCGGATCCGCAAGGCCACGAAGCCGGGCATCCGGCTGCCGTTCGCGAAATACGGGTACAACGGCAAGCTGGTCCTGGACAAGGTTGGGGAACACGTCGCCGAATTGAAGGTCGAGCCCGTGGATGCCCCCGCATTCACGGTGGCTTTCCCGTTCAACGCCGAGACCTGGGTCGAGCCCAAGAAGCACACCTGCCAGAGTTGCGGCGGCACCTACCCGGGCCCGGGCCATTGCAAGAAGTGCGGCATGGCCCTGATCGAGAAGGGCACCGAGGCCGAAACCAACAAGAAGGACCCGCACAAGCACGGCAAGAAGCACTGACCGCGGACGCGTCCGAAGGTCAGCCGCCCGGCCGTACTGGGCGGTCGACTCGCCGCGCGACCGGCGCCCGATCCCGCTCCCCGGCGTCCGCTTCCCGGCGCCGGTGGATCGGCGCGGGCGCGGTGCCGGATCCCCCCCTTCCCGGATTCCCCGATGCGACTTCCGACGCTGGCGCTGGCCGCGCTGACGCTCGCCGCGGCGGTCCGCGCGGAGGAGCCCGGCGCGCCGCAGGGCCTTCTCGTTCTGGTCGGCGGGGGAACGATCCCGCCTGCGGCCTTTGCGCGCATGGTCGAGCGCGTCGGCCGGGAGGCCCGGGTGGGGATCGTAACCGATGCATCGGAAGAGGCCGCCGGGGCCCTCGAGGCCGGCCGGGAACGGTGGGCGGCCGGCGGGTTCACCCGCCTCGAGCGGTTGCCGCTGGCCCCGGGACCGATCCCCGATTCTTTCCGCATCGTCTACCTGGGCGGCGGCGACCAGGTGCGACTTCTCGAAGGAATCGACCGTGCCGGGGCGCGCGAAGCGCTCGTCCGGTTCCACGCGCGCGGCGGAATCCTGGTGGGCAACTCGGCGGGCGCCGCCGTGCTCTGCCGCCGGAGCCTCACCGGACGCGGTTCCGCCGATGGATTGCGCGCGGGGGAGGTCGAGACGGTCCCCGGGCTGCCGGTCCTGGATGCAGTGGTCGACCAGCATTTCGTCGCCCGCAAGCGGTTTGGCCGGCTCCTGGCCGCGGTCCTCGACTCGGAACCGCGCCTCGGCATCGGCATCGACGAGGGGACCGCCGCTCTGGTCACGGAGGGCGCCGAATGGGAGGTCGTCGGCGCCGGCACGGTCACGCTCCTCGATGCCCGGGCGGCCCGCGTCGCGCCAACCGGAGCGGGCGAACCGCTGAGCGCCCGCGAGGTGATCGTTCACATCCTGCGCGCCGGCGACCGTTGGAGCCCGCGGCCGCCGCGCTGATGCCGGAGTCCCGCAACGAACGTTTCCCCGGATCCCACGAAAAGGAGACGGTGCCATGGAAGAATCCCGCTGGTCCCGACAGGAATTCCTCGCCTTGCTCGCCGGCGCCGGCGCCGCCACCGCGGCGGCCGGACTGGCCGCGCCGAGCGCCGCGGCCCAGGACTCCCCCCGCAAGGGCTACGTCGTCGCCCTCACCCACGCCCCCCAGGACGCGCACCGAATCATGCTCGGACTGGTGCTCGCCTCCAAATTGCCGGAGGGGGACAACCACCTCTGGTTCGCCATCGACGGGGGGCAGGTCTGCCTGCGGGAGCAGGCGGCCCGCATCACCTCTCCCCTGTTCAAGCCGTTCGGCACCGCCGCCGACGTCCTCGCGGAGGTCAAGAAACGCGGCGTCAAGGTCCACATCTGACCCTCGTGCGCCGAGTACTACCAGGTCCGCGGCGCGGTCGCGATCGAGGACCTGGACGAAAAGGGGCCGGACTGGATCCTGGCCCACACGGCGACCCACCATGTCGTGTGGTTTTGAACGTTTTCTCGCCAATCTCCCGTGCATTCCGAGAAGCCGCTTGCCCGCGAAGCGGTTTCGGGCTATAATTACGCCCGGTTCGGGGCTGCGAGTCGTCCGCAAGGACGGTGGTCGCGGCCCCATTCCGTTTTCGGACCCCTTCCATTCGGGAGTCGACACCATGCGGTCATTGCCCACCCATCGCCTCCGGCGCGGCGCGTCCGCGACCGAAATCATCCTCCTGATCTGCGGCATCGCCATCGCGTGTCTGATCGCGGTCACGGCGCTCGGCCGGAAGGTCAACCTCCTCGGGCGCGCCGCAACCAAGTCGCTCGACGACGGCACGGCCCGGCGGGCTCCCATGCCGGACATGACCGACCTGACCAATGAGTTCGCGCCCAGTTTCGCGGACCTCCAGGCCGGCCGCGGCGGCCCGTCGGTGCGCGTCGGCCCGCTCGGTCAGCGGCTCGACTCGCAGGCCGATTTCTACGCCAATCCGGCGCGCGACCCGCGTTCCCAGCAGACGCTCGACCAGATCATCGGCGGCAACCCCGCGGGCAATCCCAATACCGTCCCCCTGGCCGACTTCCCGGCGACGATCGTCCTTCCGGCCGGGATCGAGTCGGTCAACGACACACTCCTCGCCCAGCAGCATGCGCAGCAGCTGAACAACCCGGCCGTCGCCGCGACCGAGCAGGGGGCCGTCATCATCCGGCGCCCGGATGGGACCCTCGTGGCCGTCCCGGGGAACAACCCCGGCAATGCGGGTTCGTGGAATCCGAACTTCAACGCCGCGGGCCCGAATGACGTGGTCGTGGGCGACATCCACATCCATCCTCCGGTCGGGCAGCCGGGGTTCCTCCCCGGCGGGTTCAGCGATGGGGACTTCAATGCCGGTCTGTTCGCCCAGGGACCGGCGCAGCCCGCGACCGCCACCCAAGGGGCGGTGTCCGAGAGCGTCCTCATCATGCGCACCGGCGATACGGTCTACGTCGCGATCCGGACCGCCAACACGGTAGCCCTGACGCCGGCGCAGGTCACCAGCATCTTCGGCACGGCGCAGCAGGACGCGCTCGACAATGGCGCATCCCCGGAGGAGGCGATCTTCGCCGCCAATCGCGCGGTCGCCGAGGCGGGCGGACTGGCTCTTTATCGCGGCCGGGCAGGCGAACCGGTGCGGCGCGTCCACTAGCGAATCGGGTCCGGGTGAGGAGGGGGTTCGATGAGGGGTACCCTTGTCTGCGCATTTGTCCTGGCGCTTTGGGGCGCGGGTGTCGTGACGCCCGCCCAGGAGCCGGGCTTCCTGCTGGAATACCGCAGGGTTCGACCCTCCGGGGAGGAGATCGAACTCGCGGTCGACGCCGCAGGCGTGGTGACCGGATCCGTGCGACCGGTCGGCGCGGCCGGCCCCGGCGAAAAGCAGGTCCTGGACGTGATCCTGCCGCTCGACCCCGCCCTCCCCCGTCTCCTGCGCGCGGCGGGATTCTGGGAGGGGACGCCTGCGGCCGCGACTGCGGGCTCGACCGTGCGGATCCACGTCCAGGAGGGAACCGAAGTCCGCACGGTGGCCGGGAGCGACGCCGACCTGGCCGCCGGTTCACCGCTGGCGGGCTGGGCGGGCGCGTGCGAGGTTCTCACCGGCGCAGCGCTCGCGCTGGCCCGCGGCTGGCGGGCGCGCGGCGAAGCGCTCGAGAAGGCCGGACAGGGCGAGGCCGCCGCGGAGGCGTACGTCGAAGGAATCGCCCGGGTGCCCCGGGTCTTTTCCGTTCGCGGCCCCAATCCCAGAACCCAGGTCGAACACTTCCGGAAAAACAGCCCACCGGGAGAACTCGCATCACACATCCGCTACGTGTTCGAGTCCGAAATCGGTCTCGTCGCCCAGACCCTCGAGCGGGGCGAGCAGGCGCGCTGCGCGCCGGAGGAGCGCCTGTGGCCGGATGACGGACATCCCGGGTGGCCGTGGGACGAAAAGGCGATCCCGTCGGACTGGGAGATCGAACGCCTGAGCCCCCGCGAGGAACCGACCCCCGGGCCCCGCGACGCCCGGCCCAACGCCGGGGACTCCCCGGCCGAGGGGGGGAAGACCGACTGGAGCGCCGTCGCGGGACTCGGCGCTCCGCTCGGAACCCTGACCGTCGGCAGCGCCCCGGCAGGCACCGCCGTCGAATTCGAGTTCGCCTGGGGCGAGAGCGCCGGTGACCCGGGATGGTCGGAACGGCTGGAGCGGCACGTCGCGCAAAGTGGCGCGCGCAGGGTCCGGACGCTGCAGTACCGGCGGCCGACGCGGCGCCTGATCGACGTGCTCGCGCGTCGCGGCGGCGACCTCGAGCGTTGGGTCGTCGTCCAGTCGGGCAAGAACGTCGCTCTCGTCCGCGCGACCGGCCGCCTGGCCGCGATGCGCGCCGCCGCGCCCGACCTGGTGCGCGTCCTCGCCTCGCTCGAGCCCCAACCGCCGGGGGCCCACTGCGCCGCCGAAGCGAGGCGCGAAACCGCGCTCGTCGCCGACCGCTCGGTGCGGTTCGAGCTGCCCGCGGACTGGACGGAACAGCCCGCGCCGGGCGCACCGCGCAAGTCCGCGTTCGTCGATGCCCGCCCTCCGGACGCCGATGCGTCTCTGCGCCTGGCGCTCCGCGTGGTCGGCGAACCCCTTCTCTTCAACCCCGGCGCCTTCTGGAAGTCGGTCGTCCGTCCGGGCCCCGACGCCGCCTGTGCGGGGCTCCCGCAGACGAGCGAATCGATCGCGCGCGTCCGCTCTCTCGGTTGCGGCTGGGCGGACCTGACGCTCGTACGCGTGCCGTTCGGCGCGGAGGTGCTGCCGGTGATCACCTTCGCGCTCGCCGGTCCGGAGCGCGTGGTGGCCGGGGCCGTCGTCTGCGGCCGGGACGACCCTGCGCTGATCGCGCGTGCCCGCGCCCTCGCCGAGCAGATCGCGGGCAGCGCGACGGCCGAGTGATCCTCGACGTCGCGGCGCAGGGATGCCCGGGGAATCCGGAACCCGTTTCCACCCCGGGTTGCGCCGCCGTCGACCCCGGGGTAGAATGCCGAATGTCCCCTCGGTGGAGATCCCCCGTGCTCGAACGACTCCAACGCCTCCTTCGCAGCTGGGTGGGCGCCGTCGTCGATCAGGTCGGCGGCTCCACCCCGACGCCCGACGCGCCGGCCGCCCGGGAGCAGGACCGTCCCGCCCGACCTGACGGGCCGGGCCGCGGCGAATCTGCCGCCGCGCCACCCGCTGTGGAAGACCCCACGCCCGGCGATCTGGACCGGCAATACGAAGCGCTGGAGAGCCGGCGGCTCCTGGAGGAGATTCGCCGCGGCGGAGATCCGGCCGGTGCCTCCCCGACCGCATCGCCCCCGCCCTCGGCGGCCCCGGCGCCCGCAGGGCGCGTGGAGAAGACCATCGGACCCGCATCCGACCCCGCGCGTCCGCCGGCAACGGCCCCGCCGCGGGTCGAAAAAACGATCGGACCCGCAAGCCCTGCCCCGAAACGCGAGGACTCGACGCCCGAAGCCTCCTGACCGAACCTGACCTGCCCACGCACCATCGGAGCAACTCGCCATGCCGTCCCCCGCGAAGCCGGCCTCGACCGCGACATCCACACTCATGGCCGTGCTTCTGATCTTCGCGTTTCTCGCGATCGCCGCGACGGTCATCACGCAGCTGACGTGGCAGGGGAGCGTCATGGAGTCGCCGGAGGAGGAGTCGCCGCGCTGACCGCGCCCTGCGCATGCTTCGTCCCGCTTCCGCGCGGGATCACTCCCCCATCCGGATCGCCGGAATCCTGCTCCTGCCTCCGCACCTCGCAGGGCCATTCTCCGTCGCCGAGGGCGACCCGTCCGGTCGCCCGACTATGGCGTCGGCACCCCGCCTGCGCGTACATCCCCCCCACCGACCCGCTCGTCGATCGGGAAGTCGAGCCCCGCCGGAGCGGGTTGCCCGAGCAGCCGGCACATTGCCAGGATCTGCCCCTGGTGGTGGTAGACGTGCATCTGCGTGCGCAAGACGACGTGCGCCGGCATCAGCCGTCGGATCCGGTCCGGCCAGGTCTTCATCTCCCGGGGCGTGTTCAGCTCCGCGGTCGTGGCGCGTCCGAGGTATCGATCCGTCCGCTCCGCCACCTCGACCCGGAAATGCTCCAGGGATTCGATCGTCGGGTACTCCTCGAGGTCCTCCTCTACGTCGTACCGATCCTCCAGGACACCGAGCCAATATTCCTGGGCGCCGATGATGTGGTGGATCTGCTTCCGGACACTGGGGTATCCGAACCCGGGGAGTTCGCGGTCCAGGTCGCCGGGCGCGAGCGATCGTGCATGTTCCAGGACCTTCCGCAGGCTGCACTGAGCCCGCGCATGCAGATCGAGCAGAGCTTCCGGGGTATACATCCGATCCTCCTCGGGTCAACAGGAGCGGCACGGCCCGCGGGCGCGGGGTTCCAATTCGCGAATCCGGCATCCCCGGAGTGGGAACGAATCGTCGTCGCGGGGTCCGCGCTCAAACGCGCGCGATTCCGGAACGAGGGGGTTCCCGGGGACGGTTCCCCCGTCGGTGCGGGCGGCGCCGGGCGCGTCTCCCGCCCGATCAGGTTTTCCGTCCCGCCCGAAATCGCTCCGCGAGCGCCTGCGCGGAGCGGCCCCAGGGGTCCGGGACGCCGGCCGCGGCTTCGACTTCCATGCCGGCCCGCCGGATGCCCGCGCCCACTCTCCACGCTTCGCTCGGTCCGGTGATCGGACCCTCGGCAAGGACCCCGCGAACGATCGCGCGGAAGCGTTCCTCATCCGCCGCGCCTCCGCGAATCATGCCGGCATGTACGAGGAAGGCCCAGGTTTCGGCCGTGTCGGCGAGCCGGCTGGACGCCAGACAGGCGGTGAGCGCATCCCACCCTTGGGGGTTCTCCATCGTTCCACTCCTCCACTCCGAGGCGGCCAGGGGGATCACACGTTCGGTTCCCCGGCGCCGCCGACGACTCCCGACGAGGGGGCGCAGTCGGCCCAGGCGCCGATCGCCTCGAGGACGACATCGCGGAAGTCCGCGCCCGGCTGTTCGAGCGCGATCTTCACGAGGCGGGTCGGGATCGAAGTTCCGGCGCGTGCCTGGAGTTCCTCCATGCCCTGCTGCACGGACGGATTTCCGAGGGCGATCAAGGTCAGCGGCTGCAGGCGTTGCAGGAGGGCGACCAGCCCGACCTGCGTCTGGACGCCGAAGGAGAGCCAGTCCCCCTGGCGCGGCGCAAGAATCACGAAGGAGGGGCGCCGCTGGAGCCAATCGAGGAAGGCCGCCGGCGCCGCCTGGTCGAGCAGGACGAGGTCGATCATGCGTTCGTTGCGGAGCGCGAAGAGGAGCGCGAGGGTCTGCACCGGTTCGATCAGGGTGGAGTGGATCTGGCGGTCGGTCAGGGGGGAAGCCAGCGCGGCCAGGGCCGCGGCGGCGGGTTCCGGATCGGCAATGAGCAGTCCGTGAAGCCGGGTACGGAAGGTGTCCAGGGTGCTGAATTCCCGCAGCGTTCCGGCGTGGAGGAGCTGGATCTCGCCGAGGGCGAACGGGTCGGAGACGGCGTCGGCGAACTCGAGGGCGACGAGAGGGTCGGGGACGGCGGCGGGAAGCTGGATCTGGCGGGCCGGGGCGAGGGATTCCTCGATCGGGACGGTCTCGCCCCCGCCGGCGATGGCGATCTCGCCGGCCCGGGCGCTGTCGAGACGGCGCGCCCCCTCCATGAGGAGGCCGGTGCAGGAGGCGGCGAGCGGCGGAACGCCCTCGACCGGATCGACGTCGCCGGGGGCGAATTCGAACTGGCCCTGGGGCTCGCCGAGGATCGCGTAAAACGCCTCCTCGCCGATCACGTTGCCGAATGCGGCGTAGAGGATCCGGCCCTCACGGATCCGAATCTCGGCGGCCGCGCGCGGGGTGACGACGGACAGGGTGCCGGTGCGCCGGCCGAGATCGAGAAGATTGATCAGGTCGGGAAACGACATCCCGGTGAAGTCGCCGGCGAGGTTGTAGCGGCGCTGTTGGAACGCCGCGCGCGAGGCATCGAGGCGCCGAACGGCGGCGTCGATTCGCGCCTTGAGTTCCGCCATCTCGTAGGGCTTGGTGACGTAGTCCTCGATCCCCAGTTCCAGGGCCTGAACTTTCGTTTCCAGCCGCGTATCGGAAGAGACGACGAGGAACGGAATCTGCCGGCACCGTCCCTCGCGACGCACACGACGGAAGAGCTGAAATCCGTCCATATCGGGGAGGTGGAGGTCGCACAGGACGAGGTCGACGACGGTGAAGCCCAGGATGTCGAGGGCGGCCGCGCCGTCGTGGGCCACCTCGATGCGGTAGCCGGCGCGGGTGAGCTGGATTTCGAGGTAGCGGGAGCCGACCTTGTCGTCCTCGACGACGAGGAGGGTCCGTCGGTCGGGTCCGGTCACGCTCTCGGTGACGGTGCCCGGTTTCGGCCTATATACCGAGTCCACCATGGGAGACCAGTTTCTCCAGGAGCGCTTCGTGAGTAAAGGGTTTCGACAGCGTGTCGGCGGCGCCGGCCGTTTCCGCGGAGCGCCGATGTTTCTGGGCGGACCGGCTGGTGACGATGACGACCGGCAGGTTCTGCCATTCGGGCCGGCTGCGCAACTCGGCGAGGAGTCGGTAGCCGTGCATGCGGGGCATCTCGACGTCGGTGAAGACGAGGTCGGCGGGTTCCGCGCGGAGCAGGTCGAGCGCGACTCCGCCGTCCGGGGCAACGCGGAGGGGAACGCCGAGCTGGCCGAAGAGGCGCTGGGCGATCCGACGGGAGGGCAGGAAGTCGTCGACGTAGACGACGCGGATGCGGCCGAGTCGTTCGCGCAGCGCCGCGGACAGCTCGGGCGGGGCGGCCGGGGATCGGGCGGATCGCGGCGCGCGGCCGGCGTCGCCGCCGCCGGCGGCAACGGCGGCGGACGCGGTTTCCGATCCGAGCGGCGCAGACCGGGAATGGCGCGCGGGAACGACCTCCTCGATCCGCATGCCGACGGCGGCAAAGAGGGGGGCGGCCTTCTCCTTGATGCGCAAGCCGAGCGGGTCCGCTTCCAGACCCGCGTGCACGAAGTCCAGCATGCGCCCGGCCAGTCCGGCGAGCTTGAAGTCCCCTTCCAGCACGGCGTTTCCCTTGAGACCGTGAAGGAGCGCCCCCAGTTCCTCCCAGGCCGCCGCGCGACCGGAGCGGTCGAGAGTCAGGTCGGTCATCCGGACGAGCAACCCGCCCGCCTCTTCGCATTGCCGGCGAACCTCTCGTCCGAACGGCGAGTCGACGCGATCGGCGACCGCGAACGCCTTACGGGTCTGGGTGTCCGGGACGAGGAGGTGAAGCGGCGGAAGCGCGCCGGCGTAGAGGATGCCGTCCGCCTGTTCGATGAGGCGCCGCAGGAGGTTCGAGCGGACCGGGAGGCCGAGCTGGATCGCCTCCCCGGCGGCGATCTGGAGGGAGGAAGCGAGGTGTCCGAGGTCATGCCGCCCGGCGCGGATGCAGACGTCCTTGAGGCCGAAGCAGAGGCGTTCCACCCGGGCGAGGGCATCGCCGTCCGCGCGATTGAACATCAGGGCTTGGAGGCCGGCGCGCAATTCCTCGCGAGCGCGCGCCAACTCGAGATCGACCGGGTCCTGGGGCCGCGAGTCCGCGGCGGAGGAGGGATCCATCACCGCCTCGAGTCCTCGTCCGGAGGGTGACCACGACGATCGGCGGAGTGGCCGCGCCGAGACTCGACTCCCGCCGGCGGACCGGAATCCGGCAGCCGCCGGCCACGATCAGCGTTTGGTGCTTTCCCCGCCCTTGTCGTTGACGCCGGTCTTCTCGACCTCGAAGGTTCGATCGGCGAACTTCCGGTACTCGTCGAATGCGCCCGCCGTGCCCCCGCCCCGTTTCAGCGACTCCACGATCGCGGCCTGGAGCTGAACATCATCCTCCCAGTCGGCCAGCATCTCGACCTTGTACTCCCAGGCGATCATGCGGCGGACGTGCTGGCGCAGCAACTGGCGGACCTCGTCCGGCTCGAGCTTGGTTTTCACGCCGGCGACGAAGTTGTCATGCCCCGGATAGCGCGACAGGTCCCAGCCGTCGAAATCGGCGAGCTTGCGGAACGTGTCCTTGTTGGCCGGGAAATTGGCCGACCACCACTTGTCGAGCTCGCCGCTGTCGAGGATGCGCGCGAATTCCGCATCCTTCCAGAAGTCCGGACGGGGCGGCTTCACCTCCAGGTCGGGCGCAATCCCCCCCTCCCCTTCCTTCCCCGGCTCCTTGTGCGGCGTGCGACCGCCGGGGAGGAAGTATTTGTGCACCGTCAGACGCATGGCCGCCTCTTCCCGCGTCGCCTTGAGGGGGATGATGTGCTGGACGCTCCCCTTGCCGAAGGAGCGCTCCCCGATCAGGAACCCGCGCTTGTGATCATGGAGGCAGCCGGAAAAGATCTCCGCCGCGCTCGCCGACCCGCCGTTGATGAGGATGGTGATCGGGAGGTCGATCTGGTCCGGGCGCTCGGTGAAGAGCGAGTCGATGATCTTGCCGTTGCGGTCGCGGGTGGTGACGATGAGCTTGTCGGCTTCGAGGAACTGGTCGACCACCTCGCACGCGCCCTTCAGGTAGCCGCCCGGGTTCCCGCGCACGTCGAGGATGAGCGAGGTGATGCCGCCGCCGCGCAGGGTGGTCAGGCAACGCGCGAGTTCCTCCGAGGTCGTGTTGCCGAAGGAGGTGATCTGGATGTAGCCGATCTTTCCCGGCAGGATCGTGGCCTTGGCGGTATCGATTTGCAGCGACTCGCGGGTGATCACGTAGTCGCGCGGCTCGGTCCAGCCGCGGCGGTACACCTTGAGCGTGACCGTCGTGCCGGGATCCCCCTTGAGGCCGACGACGACATCGTCGAGGTCCTTCTGCCAGGTGGATTTCCCCTCAACCTCGCGGATCTGGTCGAGCGGTCGGAGGCCGGCCTTGTCGACGGGACCGCCGAAGACGGGGCGTTCGATGGTGAGCCAGCCGCCCTTCGCGCTCACGTGGGCGCCGATGCCCGCATACTTCATTTCGATCCCTTCCTTGAGCTTCCGACGCTCCTTGGGATCGAGGAAGGCGCTGAATTTGTCGAGGCTGCCGCCGATGCCGTGGGCGGCCGCATCGACGAGTTTCTGCGGCGTGAGGTCTGGGTCGGCGGCGTCGGCGTATTGGGAGAAGATCAGGTCCATGACCTCCTCGAGGACCTTGAAATCGTATTTCGAGGGGGTCGAGGCGACGGGAAGCTGCCGTTTTTCGTTGTAGTCGGCGAGGCGCTTGATTTCGAGGTAGAGCCGGGCCCGCTCGCCCCGCGGGGTCGGCACCCGGGCGAGTTCCTCGAGCGCGCGCTCCGCGGCGTCGAAGTTCCCCGTGTCGGCGAGGGCGAAGGCGGCCGCCTCGCGTACGGCCGGGTCGGCGGAGGCGAGCAGGTCCTTGAGTTCGCGCGTGCCTGCCGTGTTGCCGCTCACGAAGTAGAGAGAGCGGGAGATCGCGATTTTCGCGCGGGCATCGGAGGTCGAGTCGAGGATCTCCAGCAATTCGTCGCCGAGGACCTCGGTATCGCCGTAGTCGTAGTCGTTGCGGACCAGCAGGATGAGCGTCTCCGCGGCGAGGATCTGCGCGGCCGGGACGCGGTCCTTCATGACCGCGATGAGGGCTCGTACCGCCTCGGCCTTTTTCTCGAATTGGCTGTAGAGGACCTTGGCGCAGCCAATGCGCGCCTTGGCCTCGGACCGTTTGAGGCCCGCCTCGACCACCGGCAAGGCGTCCTTGCCGAGCGCCTCGACGGCGGTCACGGCGGTCCAGAAGGCTTCCCCCTCGGACTGGACAATCTGTTGCAGCAGGCGATCTGGGTCGCGAGGCCGATCCTGAGCGGGGACGGGGAGGGCGATCGCCGCGAGGAGAAGTGCGATCGCGCAGGAGAGGAAGCGGGGCCGAGCGGTGGGCGCGAGGGAGCGCGCGAGAGTCATGTAGAATCTCCTGTGGCCTCGGGCTCGGCGGAGGTCGCGCACGGCCTGGACCGCCGAAAGCAGGACGATCGATTATAGGCCGGGCGTCGGGAGAGGCACAAGACATTCCTCGCGGAGGATGCTTCCCGACCGGCCGCGGCGCCGCTATACTGGGGCTCGCATCCGGTTGGAGAGAATCGATGAGCCCCCCCTCCCCCCTGGGCGTCCTGGCGGTGGAACTCGGCTTCGTCACGCCCGAGGCGCTCGACGCGTGCATCGCGCTGCAACGGGAGGAGGGCGGCACCCGCGGATTGGGACGAATCCTGCTCGAGCGCGGCCTGGTGACGGAGCTGCAGCTTTCCTATCTGCTTTCCGCCCATGCGAACGCGTTCCATGACCTGGAGCGCTACGCGCGTGCCAAGACCCAGGACCTGGTGCTGAAGGAGGCCCTCGCCGCAGGCCTGTCGCTTCCCGAGGCCGCGCTGCTCGGGTGTCTGCGCGACCAGGCGGAGATGGAGCGGCGCGGGAAGCGGGCGCGCCTGGCGCTCCTGCTGACGGCGCGTGGAGTGGCCGACTTCCCGGAGATGGAGGCGGCGCTGGAATCGATCGGCGACGAACGCCGGGTCTGCCGCGCGTGCGGGGCGCTGGTGGACGGGGCCGGCGACGCGGAGGAGGACCGATGTCCGGACTGTGATGCGGGGATCCCGCCGCGATCGACGGCGGCCGCGGACTTCCCGGCGACCCGTCGCCCGGGCGAAGGCGGGACCGGAGACGCCGCCGGGCCGCCGACGCGCGTCCGCGGCGACCTGCCGGCAACTCGCTCCGGCGATGCCGCCCCGGCGACCCGTGTGCGCGACGACGCGCCCGCCACCCGGGCGAGCGAAGCTTCCCCACCGACCCGCGCGCGCACGGACGTTCCCGCCCCGCAGGCAGACGAAGGCGCGCCGTCGACCCGGGCGGGCGCGGATCGGGAAGGGGCGCGCGGCGGCTCCGGGGATCCCGCGACTTCGGCCGGGGAGTCCGTCCCGCCCACCAGAATGCACGCCCCCGATGACGCGTACGCGACCAGGGCGGGGGCCCGCGACGCGGCCGCACCGACGCGGGCATCGCGTCCCCCCGCGCTCGAAACCCAGGGGGACGAACCCGCCGCAGCCGACGCCGACGTGCGACCCCGGGACCGATCGGACGAAACGCGCGCGAGATCTGCGGATGCGGCCCCGCAGACCCGCCTGCGCCCCTTCGGCGCGGAACCGGATCCCGCCGCGGGTCGCGGCGGCGCGCCGCCCACCACCGCGCACGCCTCCCCCAGCGAGATGGCGCCCCCGCTCGAATCCGCCGCGCCGCCGCCCCAGCCCGTCTCCGCCGCCGACCTCATCGGCGACGGCACCCCCTTCGGAAAGTACCGCGTCATCGAGGAAATCTCCCGCGGCGGCATGGGCATCGTCTACAAGGCGGTCCAGCCCGGCATCGGCCGCACCGTCGCCCTCAAGATCCTCCTCACCGAGGGTCCGCCCACCGAACTCGAAATCAAACGCTTCCAGCGCGAAGCCACGGCCGCCGCCAACCTGCGTCACCCGAACATCGTCTCCGTCATCGACGTCGGCGTCGAGGACGGGATGCCCTACATGACCATGGAGTACATCAACGGCCCATCGCTCGCCACCGCCATCCACCGGGAGCGCCTGCCCCTGCGCCGATCGCTGGAGATCGTCCGCGACGTCTCCCAGGCGATCGATTTCGCCCACAAGAAGGGGATCATCCATCGCGACATCAAGCCGGGCAACGTGCTGCTCACCTCCGAAGGGCGACCGATGATCACCGACTTCGGGCTCGCCAAGCAGCTCGATTCCGCTTCCCACCTGACCAAGACCGGGACCGCGCTCGGAACGCCGTCGTACATGGCCCCGGAACAGGCCGAAGGGGATGCGCGCAAGGTCGACCATCGCGCCGACGTCTACGGACTCGGCGCGGTCCTCTACCACTTGCTCTGCGGCTTCGCCCCCTTCAAGGGGGACACCACGGTTCAGACCCTCTACAAGGTGCTCACCCAGGACGCCCCCCGTCCCACGCGGGTGGTGCCGAGCATCCCCGCCGAAGTGGAAACGATCTGCCTCAAGGCGATGGAGAAGAGCATCCCGCGCCGCTACCAGAGCGCCGCGGAACTGGCGCAGGACATCGAACGGTACCTGCACGGCGAACCGATCCTGGCCCAGCGGCCGACCTTCGCCCAGCAGCTGGGGCGGCGACTGAAGCGCCATCGCGTGGCCACGGTGACCGTGGCGCTCTCCCTCGCGTTCGTCGGCTGGATCACCTGGGACAAGATGGACGAATCGCGACTGGCGCGGCGCCAGCAGGAGGATCTCGCGCGGCAACTGCAGCAGATCACCGAAACGAAGCGGCGTGAGTACGAGCGCGAGAAGCGGAAGATCGAGGACCAGATGAAGGCGCTGCTCGCCAACCCGGGCGGAAAAGGCGGCGTCCCGGGGACGGTCCCGAGCGCTTCCGACGATCCCAGCACGCCCGAAGAATTGCTGCGCCGGGGGCTGAAATTCAAACAGGAAAAACACCTGGAACAGGCGGTACGGGACTTCTCCAGCGGATTGGCGATGGAGCCGACGGACGCCGCCACGGCGGCGGGTCTGCTGGCGCATCGCGCCTTCACGTACATCGAAATGGCGAAGGCCGACCTGGCCCTCGCCGATCTCGATCGCCTGCTCGAACACGACGAACTCGAGGCGGGGACCCGGCTCGCGGCCCGCATCTACCGCGGCCTCCTCCGCCTGGAACGCGACGAGTTCCAGGCCGCGGTCGACGATCTCACGGCGGCCCTTGCTCTGGACCCGACCAACCGCTCCGCGCTCGTCCACCGGGGCATCGCCCTCGTCCAGGCGGCGCAGTACGACGCCGCGATGGCGGATTTCGACCGCACCCTCGCCGATCCGGGGGCCGAGCCGCCGGACCGGCTGCGCGCGCTCATCTTCCGGGCCCTCTGTCATCACGGTCGCCGCGACTACAAACGCGCCGTCGACGACGGCAACCTGGCGCTTCAGATCGATCCGACTTCCACGCAGGCGCTCACCAACCGCGGCATCGCCCACCTGTGCGGCGGCGACATCGACCGCGCCATCGCCGACCTGGAGCGCGCGATCTCCCTCGCCCCCTCGGACCCGTTCGCCACCCCGGCCCTGGAGCTGGCCCGCAAACTGCAAAACCGTCTGTCCACCAGGCAATAACCCGCGCAAGGCCGCCATGGACGCCACCCTGAAACGGCTCCTCGCCCTGACCGCCGCCGCCATCCTCCTCATCTTCGTCCACTTCGTGCGCCAGTATCGGCCCCGCGCCGAGACCCCGACGCCCCCGCGCGAGGAGCTGCAGGTCGCCGCCGACTCCGCGCGCCGATTCGACAGTCCCCTTCCCCTCGCCGTCTACGTCGATTCCGGCGGCTCCCGGCTCCTCGGCCGCACCCCCACCCCGGATGCCTCCGGCCTGGGCATTCCGCCGGGCGCCGACTGGTGGGTCGAGCCCTCCGACCTGAGCGAAGACGCGCTCAAGGCCCTGGCGGCGGAAATCCGGCGCTTCCGCATCCCGGGACTCGCCCTCTTCGGCCGGAAGTTCCCGGAACGGGCCCTCGCCCATTTCCGTCGCTGCGACAGCCTGCGACGCCTGCGGCTGCAGCACACGCCCCTCACCAATGACGGACTGGAGCCGGTCGCCGACCTGACGCAACTCCAGACCCTGGAAATCCACGCCACCCGCGTCACCGATGCCGGCCTGGTCCATCTGGAAGCCCTCGCCCGGCTGGAAACGCTCTACCTGCCCGCGGAAATCACCGATGCCGGCCTGCGCCGCCTGTCGCGGCTGCGCCGACTCAAGCGGATCTACCTGGGCGGAAACGTGTCCGGATCGGGATTCTCCGCCCTGACCGGACTGGAGGACCTGGAGACGCTGGTGCTCGACGGCGCCTCGATCACCGACGAAGGACTGGCGCACCTGCGCGTCTTCCCGCGCCTGCGCGACCTCCGCCTCGAGCGCACGCGCGTCACCGACCAGGGAATGCGCCACCTGGCTCCCCTCAAGAGCCTCGTCCGCCTCGATCTCGGGGGAACGACGGTGACCGGCGCCGGACTCGAGGTGCTGAGCGACTGCGCCGGGCTGGAACGCCTCGACCTGGAGGCCACCGCCGTGAACGACACGGGGCTCGCCCCCCTGCGGCTGCTGTCGGGCCTGCGCCGGCTCAATCTTCGCGGCTGCACCGCCGTCGGCGATGCGGGGGTCGCGCGGCTCGCTCCGTTGGCCGGACTCGAGTGGCTCAACCTGTCGGGGACCGGCGTCACCGACGCGGGCCTGGCCTCGCTGACCGGATTGACCCGGCTGCAGACCCTCGTGCTCGAACAGTTGCCGATCACCGGCGCAGGCCTCGAACACCTGGCCGGCCTCCGCCGACTTCGCCAACTCGGGCTGCAGGATTGCACACGGCTCGACGGCGAATTCCTGCGCCACCTCGCAGGCCTGGAGGCCTTGGAGTTTCTGGACCTGAAGCACACGGGTGTGACCGACGCGGGATTGATCCATCTGGTCGGACTCCGGTCCCTGACCACGCTGCACCTGCAGGCCTCCGGCGGAGTCACCGACGCGGGCCTCGAACCGCTGCGCCGATTGACCGCGATGCAATCGCTCGGCCTGCCGACCTCGGTCTCGGAAGAAGCGGCCGATTCGCTGCGCGCAGCGCTGCCGCGCGCCCGCATCGACCGCTCCGACGTCCAGAGCAGCGTCTTCTGGGGGGATTGAACCGTACGGACCCGATCCGGCCCTCGACGGCCGGCCGACCCCGAGCGATGACAAGAGACCCATCAGGAGATTCCCGATGCACTCCCCGACGCTTCGCTTCCTGCCCGTATTCGCGGCCAGTCTCTGCCTCCTCTCCGCCCCGGCCGCCCAGGATCCCGCGGTCTTCGACCTGCGCATCGTCGCGGGCGTCGGGGCCCGATCCTCCGCCAAGGAGACCGTGCGACAGGAGGAAACACGCGACACCCGGGTGACGCTCCGCAAGGAGAACGAGCCGCAATCCGAGCAGGTCCAGATCGAGCAGACCTCGTCCACCCTCAACCGGACGGAGACGACGGAGGAGGTCCTCGCCGTCGACGAACGCGGCGTGCCCATGAAGGTGTCCCGCACGTTCGACCGGGCCGAAGTCAGCGGCGAGGGGTCGCAGACTTCGAACGGACAGACCCAGCCGCTCGAGAAGTTCTCCACCACCCTGCCGATCGAGGGTGCGGTCGTGATCCTCGAGGAGGTCGACGGCGAAACCGATCTGACCGTCCGATCCGGCTCGGTCGAGTCGCCGTTTCTCGAACTGCTCGAGATCGCGCCCGTCAGCGAGTTCGATCGCTACTACCTCCCCGGCAAGCCGGTCAAACTGGGCGAAGACTGGACGCTGGAGGAGAAACGGTTCCAGAAGCTGGTGCGCGGGAACCTGGAGGCGGGATTGGCGGCGGGCCTGCGCGCCAGCATGGGAAGCCGGCCGGACGCGCCGGAACCCGAACTCCGCGTGGACGACATCGAGGGCGAATTCCGCCTCAAACTGACCGAGGTGAGCGAAGACGGTGCGGTCGCGACGCTCGGCCTGACCGGACACTACACCTTTTCGGTCACCGGCAAGCTCGGCGAGCCCGGCCGAACCCTGGAGCTCGACGTGCAGGGGAAGGCCAAGGTGACCGGTACGATGACGGTGTCGCTGACGCACAAGGCCCCGCTGTCGCTGCAGACGGAGGAGGACCAGCAGACGACCATCACGATGGAGGGGACGGGGCCGCGTGGGGAGATGAAACTGGAGATCAAGATGACGAACCTGCTCACGCGCGAGCGCGGCTACACCCTGGAGGACCCCGGCGCGGCAAAGACCGGGGAGGCCGGCGGCGAATCCGGGTCGGGAGGAGAGAAGTAGGAGGCGCTCCGGTCAGAACCGGCCGAGGGCGCGGCGCAGGCGGCCGACGAGGGCGTCCCGGCGCGCCGGGTCGCAGCCGGATTCCCGCTCGGCGGCCGGCCTGACCCACACGGTATTGCGGGGATCCGGGTCCCAGGCGTGCCGCGGGATGACATGCCAGTGGATGTGGTGAAGCAGGTTTCCGAGACACTCGTAGTTGATCCGTCGCGGCGCGAATTCCGACTGGACGGCCTTGCCGACGCGGGCCACCTCGCGAAAGATGCGCGCCTGCCGGTCGACGTCGAGGGCCGCGAGATGCTCTTCGTGGTCCTTGAGGAAGAGCACGCACCACCCCTCGTACGTCTGGTGCTCCGCGAGGAGCGCGACCGTTTCGTCGAATTCGGCCAGCAGCGCCGGGTGCTCGCCGCGGCGCGCGGCGGACACGGCGGAACAGGCAGGGCAAGGTCCGGTCATGGGGGGCGTCTCCGTTGGGAAATCCACTCTAGCGCGCGCGCCGGAGCCGCACAAGGGACGGGTCGCGTCCGCGCGCCCGCGACTGCGCCCGCGGATTCGTTGACACCCCCGTCGGGGCGGTGGTAGAAGGAACGGCGACTCTGCGGGACCCTTGTCGAGGAGCCGCCGTCATGCACGTGCAGAAGCAGGGTGAGCAGTTCGTCCTGACCGATGGAGCGAACACGATCCGGCTGACGCTAGCGAAGTACGAGGACCTCTTCTACGCCATTCCGAACGACAACGGGACCCTTTTTCGTCTGATCAACGACACGATCCTCGAGGATACCGCCTTGCGCAACGTGTTCAAGGCGATGATCGACAAAGCCGGGGGAATCGACTCCTGCCTGAACGACCTCCAGAAGCAGGTCCAGGCCCTTCAGCCGGGATAGCACGACGATGGCCGCTGAATCCCACGTCACGCGCCACGGATCTGCCTCCGGGGGCGCACCGCACGACGCCGGCGCACACGGATCCCAGGGCTCCCACGCCGGGCACGAGGCTCCCGCGACCGGGATGCCCCCGGTTCCCCTCGCCTATCCGGTGGACATTTCGCGCCGGTCGGATCGGGAAAACGGCTTCATCTTGATCCTGGTGATCGTCGGTCTGATCTGGCTGCTCGTCCATGCGGCGGATCTGACGCGCATGAAGGCGCTGAACCAGGCGCCGGCGAAGCCGTGGCGACAGGTGCGCTGATCGGCGCCCCGGAGTCGGGCTCCTCGCCCCGCGCCGTGCTCACCCTCGGGGTCGTGCGCTATCTCAACGCCCGCCCGCTCACCGTCGCGCTCGAGGGCCGCGCCGGATTGACCCTGGTCCCGGACGTGCCGAGCCGGCTGGTCGAACGGTTCCGCGACGGCCACCTGGACGCCGCCTTGCTCCCGGTCATGGCCTGGTTCGACGGGGTGGGCGCGGCGATCGTGCCGGGGATCGGGGTCTGCTCGTCCGGACCGGTGGAAAGCGTCCGCCTCTTCTGCCGGCGTCCGCTGCGCGAGACCCGGCGCGTCCTCCTCGATCGCGAGTCGGTCACCTCCAACACGCTGTGCCGGATTCTCCTGCGTCGGGCGCTCGAGCTGCGTCCGGAATTCGTCGTTCCCGGGATCGACGCGCGCCCGGCGGACGGCGACGCCGAGTTGCGGATCGGCGACAAGGGAATGGCGGACGATCCGGCGGCGGTGGAGACGGTCGACCTGGGCGAGGCGTGGCAGCGTTGGACCGGGCTCCCGTTCGTCTATGCCGCCTGGATCGCGCGCGCCGACCGGCCCGCGGCCGGGCTGACGGCGCTGCTGCACGACGCCCTGGAGACGGGATTGCCGCGCATTCCCACGCTGGCCGCCGAAGGGGCGCGCGCGACCGGGTTGCCGCCCCCGCGCTGCGAACGATACCTGCGTGATCGGATCCGCTACCGCGTCGGGGAGGCCGAGATTTCCGGCCTGGTGCGGTTCGGGGAGGAGGCCTGCCGCGAGCATGGGACGCCTGCGGCGAGGCCGCTCCGGTGGCTCGCGTGACGCCCGCGCTTCTGCTGCCGGCGCCGTCGGACCCGCGTCTGCGCGCCGCGCTGGCGCGGGAGGATCGGACCGAGTGGCGCGCGGCGCGCCGGGAATTCGCGCGATTGGCGGCGCGGGCGACGGCGACCGGTGACCGCGAGCTCGACCTGCGCGCGGTCGCGGCATGGCTTTCCGCGCGAACCGACCTGCGCGCGGGGAAGACCCGGGCGTGCCGACGGCGGATCGGCCGACTCGTCCCCCTGCCGCTCCTGCGCGACAGCCTGGCGCTCCTGGCGGACGCCGCGTGGGCGCTCGGCGGAATCGCGGACGCGCGGATCACGGGTCTGGAGCGGGCGTGGCGCGGCGCCCTGCCGCGGCTGCGCGACGCGGACCCGCTCACGCGAGCGATCCATGCCCGTGCCGCGGCCGATTGGACCGACGCCCTGTGGATGATCGGCCGCCGGAAGGAAGCCCTGCGCGCCGCGCACCGGGTGCTCGCGATCCTCGACCACGGCGAGCTGCGCTTTCGCGTGGCGAACTTCCTCGCGGCCGGGGGGCGTGTCGCGGAGGCGCGCCGGGTGCTGGCGCCGCTCCGCGCGGGGGCCGGGGCCCACGTCCCGGCGCTGCTGCTGGCCGCGGACCTCGATCCCCGGCCGCGCGCGCGCCAGCGCGCGTTGATCCGCGCCGCTCCCCGCGGCGAGATGGTCGACGTCGCCCGGTGGCGCCTCGCGCTGGAGCGCGCGCGCGAAGGCCCGGCAGGCGCGCGCGCCGCGCGAACCCTCCTGGGCTCGATCGTCCGAGCCCTCCCCGCCTCGCCCCTGCGCGGCTCCGCGCGCGCGGTCCTTCGCTCCCTCCAGCGCCCGCGGAGCGGATCCGCAGTCCGCCTCGAGGGGTTTCCGGGCGTCCTGCAGGAGCGCAATGCCTGTGTCGGGACTTCCGTCACCCTCGTCGCCCGCTGGTGGTCTACGGGCGGCGCGGGCCGGCGACTCGACCGTCCGGGACCGCAACAAGGGGTGCCGTTCCTCCGCCTCCCCGAAACCGCGCGCCGGCAGGGCCTGCGCACCGCCCCCGTGCGCATCCAGGGCGGGGCTCTTCCGCAGGCGCTCGCAGCCGGCATCCCGGTCTTCCTCCCCGAATTGGCCGGCGGGGACGGACACCTCGTCATCGCCATCGGCTGGGATGCGCGGCTCGGACTCGTGGCGATCCGGGATCCCGCCCTGCTCACGACCGTCGAGGTCCCGCGCGCGGAGGTCCGGCGCAACGCATCCCGGTTCGCCGGATTGGGCCTGGCCGCCGCGCCGTCCGGCGCCGCCCTGCCGGTGGACGCGCGGGCCGAGACCGCCTGGCAGGCCCTGCGCGCCACCCGCCGCCTCCTGGACGACGGCGCGCCCCTCGACGCGCTCGAGGCCGCGCGCGCGCACCCGGAGGCGCTCCGGACCTTCGAGGTCGAACTCCTCCTCCGCGCCGGGCGCGCCGACGCCGCCCTGCGCGCGGCCCGCCACGGCCTGCGCCGCGGCCCGCGCGACTACGACGCCTGGCGCCGCCTCGCGGATGCCGCATGGATCAACGACCGGCTCACCGCGGCCGCCGCCGCCTACCGCGCGGCACTCCGCCGCGCCCCCCGCGACCCGGTCGCGCTGCGCTTCCTCGGCATGGTCCTGCACCAGGCCGGGGACCTGCGCCGAGCCCGCCGCGCCCTCCTGGCCGCCTGCGAGGCCGATCCGCGCGTCCCGGACTCGCACCGCGAGCTGCTCGCCGTCGCCCTCGCCCTCGGCGACCGGCGCACCGCCGCCGAAGAGTCGGAGTGGCTGGCCGCCGCCCGCCATGCCGCACTCTGACTGGCTTCCCGGTCGCGACCTTGATCGCCCCCCGAGGCTTCGGTATCATGGACCGAGGCGCGCGGAGGCGCGCGAGGGATCTGCAGCGGGGCGCCTCCGGATGCCGATAATGCTGGGGGGAACGCATCGTCATTCGGTCGATCCGGACTCGGGAAGGAAGCCGGGCCGGAGCAGCCCGGGAGTGAGCCATCGATGATCCACATGGAGCCCAATGTCGTCCTGCGGTTCTGTCCGGTGCTCGACGAATTCGTGAAGATCCGGCGTTTCACCAAGGAAGAGGCCGACTCCCTCCTCGGCAGCGGCACGATCACGAGCAAGCGCGCCTACCAGCAGCTCGTGGTGAACGCCTGCATCGTCCACTGCAATGACGTCGTGCGCGATTACCTGCGCTCGCACTCCGCCGCAGATGCCGCCCGCGCGCTCGAGGATGCCTTCTTCAAGCTGTCGGTCGACGTCAACCCGATGCTCGACGTCTCCCAGGTCGAACTCCCCGTCAAGGAGGACAAACCGTCCGGGCTGCACCTGCTCGAGTCCGGACGGCCCGCCCCGGCGCGCCCCACCGCACCGTCGGTCGACTCGATCGAGAATACGTTGCGCCGGCGTGTAATCGGGCAGCAGGAAGCCATCCAGGCGGTCGTCCGCGCCATCCGACGGGCGATGGTGGGTTTGCGCAGCCTCGAGCGGCCCGTCGGCACCTTCTTCTTCGTCGGCCGGACCGGCGTGGGCAAGACCGAAATGGCCAAGGCGCTGAACGAGGCGCTCTACCGGGACTTGACCCACCTGATTCGCGTCGACTGTTCCGAGTTCGCGCAGCCCCATGAATACGCCAAGCTGATCGGCGCCCCCCCCGGGTATGTCGGCCACGACCAGGGCGGATTCCTCACCGAGGCGATGAGGCGCCGGGGCACGGGGGTCGTCCTGTTCGACGAGATCGAAAAGGCCGATCCCCGCATTCACGACGTGCTGCTCCAGATCCTCGACGAGGGGTTCGTGACCGACAGCCGCGGCAACGGGGTCTCGTTCCGCGAGGCGGTCGTGATTCTCACCTCCAACCTCGGCGTCGAGGAAGTGGAGGCGCGCATGCGGGACCGGGTGGGATTCAAGGCACGCGTCCCCGGCAAGGTCGACCGCGATCAGATTCACGCGGAGACCTTGAGCGCGCTGCGCAAGGCGTTCCGCCCCGAGTTCATCAACCGGATCGACCAGGTCGTCCTGTTCCGTTCCCTGACGCTGGCCGATTGCGAAGAGATCGTCCGGCTCCTGCTGGAGGAGGTGCGCGAACACGCCCGGCGGGCGCAACTGGACCTGGCGTTCGCACGGAGCGTCCCCCGTCACCTGGCGGAGCAGGGGTACAGCGAGGAGTTCGGCGCGCGGGAACTGCGCCGCACGGTGGAAGAGAAGGTGGAGACGCCGCTGTCCGACCTGGTCCTCTCGGGGAAGGCGAAGGCGGGCAGCCACATCACGGTCTCGGTGCGCAAGGACCGGCTGCACTTCCAGCGCAACTAGTGGGGCTTGAACCTTGATTTCCCAGGTTGGTCCGGTCGCTTTTCGCGCCGGGCTTCGTTGCTCGTCGTCGGCGATGCACGGGGGCATCGCCTCCTCCTCGCGCCTCGCCGGGCGCGAAAATCGCCTCGGCCGAGCCTAGGATCTCAAGATTGAAGACCCGCTAGCCCGAAGTTCGCCCTGAGGTCGCAGGGCGGGCCGGGCGGATCGCCGCCGCCCGACCCCCGCGGGAGCGATGGATCTCCTCCCCGGCCTACTTCTTCTTCTTCGGCCGCGGCGGGATGTCGGCGTCCGACGTGCGCGGCTTGAGCGATTCCTCCATGCCCGCGAACGCGGTCGTGACGGCGCGCAGGATCGTCCCGGGGTCCCGGCTGGGCAATCCGTAGGTCGCGGAATCGATGCGCTCGCCGAAGGCCGCGAGCAGGTCGTGGGTCTGGAGCACCGCGTCCGAGAGGTGCTTGTAGGTGGCCGGCTGGACGATCGACGACCGCGTGCCGTTGTAGTCCAGGGCGCGTCGGTCGACGTCGTTGATCGTCGCGGTCCAGGCTTCCGCCCGAGTGCGCCAGCCCTCGGGAGTGGCGTCCGCCGGGCGCTGCTTTTCCGGCGCCTGGTGCTGCGCGAAGCGCTCCTGCAACTGATCGACCACCTTCTTCAGGTCCTTCTGCAACGTCAGGTAGAGGGTCCGGAAACTCTCCAACTCGGCCTTCGCTTCCTCCTTCGTGCCGACCTCGAGGCGCGTCATGACGATCAGGTTGCCGTCGGCGTCCTTGGCCGACTCGAACGACGGGTCTCCCGACTCCAAGGTCTTGATCTGGGCCAGGAGTTCCCGCGGCTGGCGGTCGCCCGAGTACCAGGCCTCCACCATGTAACTGCCGGCGGAGAGCGGTTTGCGGAACGGGCCCAGCGACACCTGGAACGCGCCGTCGCGCACCACCGCGTTGTACCACATCAGATAGTTCGCCTCCCCGCGCTGGCGCAGGCCCACGGCCAGGCGCGTCCCATTGGGGAAGCGGGTCTTGCCGACCGCAAGGATCTTGCGCATGACGTGCTCGCCGTGCGTCATCTCCTCCATGGTTGCGGTGAGGTCGATCGGGGCGGCTGCCGCGGGCGCGGAACCCAGGCAGGCCAGGAGCAGGAAGACGACGGACGGCAGCGGCAGGCGCATGCAGGGAGGACCTCCAAGGAGAGACCCGGAAGCGTGGCGTCATGGTAGCCGACGGAACGCCGGCGCGGAAGGGATAACCCTGCGCCGCCCCGTTCGATCATTCGTACCGGAGGGCGTAGACCGGATCCATGCGGGCCGCGCGGTAGGCCGGATAAGCGCCGCTCGCCACTCCCGTCAGCACGGAGATGCCCAGGCCGAGGCCCAGGTACTCGGCCGAGAGCGCGACCGGTCGTCCGCTGAGGAATTCGACCGCCAGCGTCGTTCCGGCGCCGATGGCCAGTCCGATGGCCCCGCCGGTGACCGAGATCGCCACCGCCTCGACCAGGAACTGCATCAGGATGTCGCGGTCCTTCGCCCCCAGGGCCTTGCGCACGCCGATCTCGCGAATGCGCTCCATCACCGACGAGGTCATGATGTTCATGATGCCGATGCCGCCCACGACGAGCGCGATGATCGCGGCGCAGGAAGCCACCCACCAGGCGACCCCGACGACGCGGTTGGTCGTGGCGATGTACTGCTTCATCGTCTCCGTCTCGTACGCGTAGCGACCCGCGTGGGCCGAGGACAGCACCGATTCGATCTGGCGCGCGGCGGTATCGGCCTCTTCCATGGACACCGCCTCCGCCTGGAGCACCGCGATGTCGTCGATCCCGTACTTCGCCTGGAACACGGTGTACGGGATCACCACGCGGTTGTTGGCGGTTTCGCCGCCGAGCGAGCCGATGCTGGCGAGGAAGTCCCGGTTCTTCTCCTCGAGTACGCCGATGACCTCGAACTTCCCCAGCCCGAACTCGATGCGCGCCCCCCGCGGGTCCACCCCGGCCCCGAACAGTTCGCGCTGCGTGTCGGTGCCGATGACGCAGACCTTCCGGCGGGTGCGCACGTCCCCGGGAGCGAGGAAGCGGCCGCTGTGCATCGCCTCGTTGCCGATCTGGAAGTAGTCCGCGTCGACGGCGACCAGCCGGGCGCGCGTGAACTTTCCGCGGTACTTCGCCCACAGTCCCCATTTCCCGTAGAGCGGCGAGACGCGCGAGACACGGTCGCAAAGCCGGCGAATACGCTCGACGTCCGCCTCGACGATCGCGTCGCCGCTCCGTTCCGTCCGCGTGGGCGACTCGCTCGCCGCCCGCTTCACCCATACCGATCGCGTGCCGAACGTCTCGAGCTCCGAGAGAATGAAGCGGCGGCCGCTGGTGCCGACCGCGCCGATCGCCGTTACCGAGCCGACGCCGATGATGACGCCGAGCATGGTCAGGGCGGAACGGAAGGCGTTCGCCCGCATCGCGGTGAAGGCGATCCGGATCGACTCGCGCAGGGGATAGAGCATGGCGATCCCTAGGAAACGATGAGGCCGTCGCGCAGCCGGACGATCCGATGCGCGCGACGGGCCTTCTCCTCGTCGTGCGTGACCATCACGAGCGTGAGGCCGCGGGCGTTGAGTTCGAGGAAGACGCCCATGATCTCCTCACCGGTCCGGGAGTCCAGGTTGCCGGTGGGCTCGTCCGCCAGGAGCAAGGCCGGCCGGTTGACGAGCGCGCGCGCGATGGCAACCCGCTGCTGCTCGCCGCCCGAGAGCTGGTTCGGGTAGTGTCCTTCGCGGTGGGCAAGGCCGACGCCCGCGAGCGCTTCCCGGGAGCGGCTCAGGCGCTCCGCAAGCGGGGTACCCGCGTACACCAGCGGTGTTTCCACGTTGGCGACCGCATCCATGCGCGCGAGCAGGTTGAACTGCTGGAAGACGAACCCGATGCGCGCATTGCGGATCTCGGCGAGCCGGTTCCGGCTCGCCCGGCTGACGTCCAGACCGTCCAGCCAGTAGCGCCCGTCGGTGAGACGGGTGAGGCAGCCGAGCACGTTGAGGAGCGTGGACTTGCCCGAACCCGACGGGCCCATGATGGCGACGAACTCGCCGGCGTCCACCTGGAAGTCGGCCTCCCGGAGCGCAGCGACCGGGACGTCGCCCACGGCGTAGGTCTTGGACACCTTTTCGAGCCGAACGACCGGGGACGCCATGCGGCGTGCTCCTCCGCGGGATGCGCCCCCGCCGGGGGGCGACGGGCTATCTCGCCGGCGAAACCGGCACGGCGGGCGCTCCGTCGGGGACGACCCGGCCGAGCAGAAGGGCCACGGTCTCCCCCACGCGGAGTCCCTCGACCACCTGGGCGTCCCGGGCATTGTGAAGGCCGACGGTCACCGCGCGGCGGCTCACGCGACCGTCCGCGACCACCCAGACGACGGCCGTGCCGTCGCGATTCTCCTGCACGGCCTCGACCGGGACGAGGACTCCTTTTTCGACCCGCTCGGGCACAATGCGAACGTCGACCTGATTGCCGATGCGCAGTCCCTCGCCGGCCTCGACTTCGCGGTCGAGTTCGACCACGACCTTGACCACGGTGGACTCCCGCTCGATCCGGGCAGAGGGCCAGATCTGCGTGACGCGCCCGCCGAATGCGCGGCCCGGGACGCCGTCGGCGCTGACGTCGGCGCGGTTGCCGACCCGAACGCGCGGGACGTCGATCTCGTCGACCAGCGCGGCGACTTTGAGCCGGCGCACGTCGGCCAGCAGGAAGACGGGACGTCCCGGGGTCAGCCACTCGCCGACTTCGACCTGTTTCTCCACCACCGTGCCGGCTTCGGGCGCGCGGCCGTGCATCCGTTCCAGCTGCAGGCGCGCGAGGGCGAGTTCCTTCTCCGCGAGAGACTTGGCGATGCGCGCCTTGTCGCGGCGGATCTCGAGCGCCTCCAGGCGCTGCTTCGACTCCCCCGCCACCGGAATGAGCGAGCGGGTGATGCGGAGGTCGCGATCGAGGTCCTGGATCTCCAGGTCGGCCTCGGCGACCCGGTCCTGCGCCTGCGCCGCCCGGTTGGCCGCGTCGGCGACGTCGTACCGCAGCAACTCCTGGCCCGCCTTCACCTCGTCCCCCTCGCGGACCATGACCTCGGACACCCGCCCCTCGCCGATCGCGCGCATGGTCAGATCGCGCAACGACTCGACCCGGCCGGGGGCCGCGACCTCGGACTCGATCGGGCCCTCCCGGGCGACCGCGCAGGGAAGTTCGAGCGGCCGCGCCGCTTCCCGTTCGCGGATCACCCAGGTCGCCGTCGACCCCGCCGCCGCCAGCGTGAGCACGAGGAGGATCCGCTTCACGTCACTCGCCCAGAACGATCGGCCACAGCCGCACGATCCCGATCGGGTGCAGCCGGTAGTTCGTCACCCGCTTCCGGGTGGCGGCGAATTCGGGCAGGTAGGCCAGGGGGAGCATCGGGCAATCCTTCAGGATCTGCTCCTGCGCCTCATGGTAGAGCCGGAGCCGCGCCGGGGGATCGAGTTCCTTCTGCGCGGCCACCAGCCGGTCGTGGACCTCCTGGTTCCTGTAAAACGACACGTTCAGCGCGCTGCCGACCACGGCATTGTCCTGGTCGAGCAGGGCGTAGAGAAAATTGTCGGGATCGCCGTTGTCCGTAATCCACCCGAGCAGCCCGAGGTCGTGCTCCCCGTGGCGCATCTTCTCGCGGTAGGTCTGCCAGTCGTACGAAACGATCTTCGCCTCCACGCCGATGGCGCGCAGGTCCTCCTGGATGATCTGCGCCACCTTCTGCGGCTCCGGCATGTACGGCCGCGGGTTGGGCATCGCCCAGAGGTCCAGCGTCATGCCTTTCCCGTGCCCCGCCTCCTGGAGCAGCGCCCGGGCCCGGGCCGGGTCATAGGCGTAGGGTTGCAGATCCTTGTGATAGCCCCAGACGGTCGGCGGCATCGGGTTGGCGCCGGTCGCCCCGTAGCCGCGCAGCGCCAGCTTGATGATCTTCTCGCGGTCGATGGCGTGGGCCAGGGCCCGGCGCACCCGCGCGTCGTCGAACGGCTTCTTCATCGTGTTGAAGGAGAGATAGCCGAAGTTCATCCCCGAGATCTCCAGCAGCGACAGGCCCGCGTCGGCCTTCACCGCGTCGAGGTCGGAGAGGTTCAGACCGTCGATGAGGTCGAGCTCGCCCGAGCGGAGCAGTTGAAAACGAACGGAATTCTCGGGGATCGGGCGGAAGATGACGCGGTCCACCTTCGGGCGGCCGGCCCAGTGGTCGGGATAGGCGTCGAGAATGATGCGCTCATTGCGGTCCCAGCGGACGAACCGGAACGGACCGGTGCCGACCGGCTCGAACGGGAAGCGGTCCTCCTTGGCGCGGATCGCCGCCGGGCTGAAGATCATCGCCGGGAACATGGCGAGGTTGGCCAGGAAGGTCGCCTGCGGCTCCTTGAGGCGAAACACGGCCGTTGCGGGGTCCGGCGCCTCGACCCCTTCGATGACGGCGTAGAACGAAGCATACGGGAAGGTGCCGTCGTGGCGGTGCTCGTGGTCCGGTTTCAGCATGCGCTCGAAGCAGAAGACCACCGCCGCGGCGTCGAACGGGGTCCCGTCATGGAACTTGACGTTCGGGCGCAGGCGGAAGGTCCAGGTCCGGCCGTCCGCGGAATGCTCCCACGAAACCGCGAGGCAGGGGACGATGTCCGGTCCGTCGGGACCGTAGGTGACCAGGGTCTCGTACACGTTGTTGCACACCTTGACCGATTCGCCGTCCTCGATGTCCTGGGGATCGAGCTTCTCCGAGTCGGCGCCGCGGCCGTAGACGAGCGTCTTGGTGCGGTCCTGTGCGGAGGCGGGCGGAACGGCGGAAGCGACGGCGGCCAGGGCGAAGGCCGCGATCCAGAGGCGCAGGTTCATGGGCGGACTCCGGTGCTGGAAGGGGCGCCCCTCACTCGGGGGCCGATTCGTCCTTCGATCCTTCGACGGCGATCGGGGCATCGGGTTTCTTCCCCGTCCGGCCGCGTCCCCGCTTCGCGAAATCGAGCCGGATGGGGATCTCGGGATAGAGCATCTCCGAGCGGAACTTGTTGGCCAGGTTGCGGCGGTAGTCGGGCGGGAAAAGGTCGGGGTCGTTGACGAACAGCACGATCCGGGGCGGTGCCGTGCTCACCTGGGTGGCGTAGAGAATCTTCGCCTTGCCCCGGTGGCGGGAGCGCGGCCCGGGCCACTGCTTCGCCTTTTCCACCACGTCGTTCAGGCGGGCGGTGGGAATGCGTTCGTGCGCCTGGTGGTAGAGATCGAGAGAGACCGATACCGTCTGGAAGATGTTCTTCCGCCGCAGCGCGGACATCAGCGAGATCGGAGCGTACGAGAGCATCGGCAGGGTCTTGCGGATGTAGCGTCCGTATTCGTCCGGACCCGGGGCCTCGGCGCCGCCGCGGCCGAGCTCTTCGGCGAGATCGTACTTGTTGATGCCGATCACGCAGGGCTTGGCCTGCTCGTCGATGTCGGCGGCGATCTTCTTGTCCACCTCCGAGACGCGCATCGCGGCGTCGATGAGGAAGAGGACCACGTCGGCACGCTGGAGGCTGGCCAGCGTGCGCATGCGGCTGTAGTACTCGATCGGCTCGACGATCCGGCCCTTTTTCCGCAGTCCGGCGGTGTCGATCGCGATGAAGTCCTTCCCTTTCCAGGTGAAGGCGACGTCCACGCTGTCGCGGGTGGTGCCGGGGACCTCGGAGACGATCACGCGTTCCTCGCCGGCGAGGGCGTTGACGAGCGTGGACTTGCCCGCGTTCTGCCGGCCGACGATGGCGAGCTTCATCGGCGGGAGGGCGGCGGAATCCCGGCTGACGATTCGCAATTCCTCCGGCAGGGCCGCCACCACGCGATCGAGCAGCGTGGAGATCCCGATCTTCTGCACCGCGGAGGTGCCGACCGGATCGCCGAAGCCGAGACGGTAGAATTCGCCGAGCGCGGCCTCATGCCGGGCGGAATCGATCTTGTTGACCCCGAGGACGACCGGCCGGCCGGTGCGCCGGAGCATGAGGGCGATCTCCTCGTCGACGGGGGTGAGGGCGTCGCGGGCGTCGCACAGGAAGACGACGACGTCGGCCTTCTCGAGCGCGCGGTCCACCTGCTTGCGGACGGCGGCGTCGATCGGGCTGCCGGCGGGGTCGGTGATGCCGCCGGTGTCGACGATCTCGAACCGGACCCCCTCGTGGCGGGCGCGGATCGCCACCCGGTCTCGCGTGGTCCCCGGCGTGGGATCCACGATCGAAATCCGGCGGCCCGCCACGGCATTGAGGATGGACGATTTCCCGACGTTGGGGCGGCCGACGATGGCGACGACGGGAAACCGGGAGGAGGCGGTGGTCATAGCCCCGCGACTGTACCCCATGGCGCGGGGCGGGTCAACGCCTACCGCCGCGCGCACGGGCTTCCCCCGCTCCCGACCGCCGTGAAGAGATCCGCCGGGGTGCGCCGCTACTTCGACCCGCCGTCGCCCGAGTCGAGGGCGAGCATGGCCGCCCGCGCGGACTCCGCCCACCCGAGGCGGTCGCGCAGGACGACCCCGGCCGCCTGGGCCGAGGCGCGGAACTGCTTCTCCCGGAAGTAGTTCTGCGACCACAGCAGCGTCTGGTCGGTGTCGTCGCGAATCCGGTGGGCCAGGTCGTAGGTCTGGTCGAGCACCTCGATCCCCTTGAGGAAGAGGAACTGGGCCCGCCCGTAGGGGTCCTCGGCTTCGGGCCGATCGGCCTCCAGCGCCTTCATGCGCTCCCGGCCGCGTTCGAAGAGCGCGCGCGCGACGGCCTCCGCGACCCCGGAGGTTTCGAGGAGCCGGAGCCGGAGGTAGGCCAAACCCGGATCGACGCGGTCGAACTGCACCTGGTGAAGATCGATTTTCACGTAGGGCAGGGTGACCCGGGTCTCCTTCCCCCCGGCCCGCGCGGTGATCTTCACCCAATGGGGCGACGACCCCGCATCCGTCCCCGCGGCGATGTCCCAGAAGGCGGGGACCACCACCCCGCCTCCGTACTCGCGGGAGTAGCGGCCGTCGAGAACTCCCGCCAGGCGCCGGAAGCGGGGCGCCTCCAGCGTGTGCGTGGCCTCCGTGACGATGGTCTCGGCGCCGAGAGAATGCTCGCAGCGGTAACGCACGCCGCCGTCGGCTCCGGCTTCGAAACGCAGGAATGCGCCGCCCGGGCTGTTTTCCTCGTACACGAGGGAGAAGTCGCCGGCGATCGCCGTCACGTCCTCCGCGCGCGCCGCCGCGACCCCGGAGAGTCCCACGGCGAAGACCAGGAACAGCAGATCCTTCATCGAGTCCTCCTAGGGTACGACCCGCGTGAGCGGGAACCCCGCGGTGCCGTGGTAGAGCCCGAGGTTGTAGGTGGTGGCGGTCTGGCGCACGGCGGCCTCGGTCGCCAGCGCATGACGCTCGTGGGCGGGCAGGGCCGCCAGCGCGGGATCGGCCATGATCGCGGCCATGCGCGTCGCATAGGCGGTGTTGTAGGTGGCCCGGATCCCCGCCGCCGTCGTCCCCGGCGGCCAGGAGGTGGTGGTCTGGACCAGCGCCCACTGGTGGCCGTCGGTCGTCTGCACGACCTCGAATCCGTTGCCGTCGCCGAACATCCCGACGATGTCCGCGGCGCTGTAGATCGTCCCCTCGTCGTGCTCCCACGGATGCGTGTGGAAGACGCCGACCTGCGTCGTTCCCGCCGGGACCGTGCCGTTGGGCTGGAATCCGGCGGTGCTTCCGGGTCCCGCGTTGGCGAGAATCAAGTTGCCGGTGCCGTCGATCACCAGGGTCGCGCCGTGTTCCCGGAGCTGGGAACTGAAGTCGGGAATGCCGTCCCCGTCGGTATCCGTATCGATCGGGAATCCTCCCGGCGGCAGCGGCCCGATCGGGCGGCTTTCCCGGAACGCGGCCGAGAACGCCTCGGTCACATTCGTCGGGAAGATCAGCTGCTGCGGCAGATTGGCCAGCGTCGGCGCCTGGTAGACGGGCGGCGTCCCGCCGATCAAAGAGGCGGCGTTGGTCACGCCCGGCCCCAGCAGCGACTGGTACGCGGGCATCGCCTCGTTGGCCGGCGCGGATCCGGGGAGATTCCCGGTCGGGGGCGCAAAGCCCGCGGGAACGTTTCCGGTCGGAAACTGGAGCGAGGCGGACTTGGGGGCCCCGTCATCGATGCTCCGCGTCGCGGCCGTGAACAACTTGGCGATGCGGCGCCCGAAGAGCGTGACGATGCCGATCACGGCGATGGAAACAGCGGCGAGGATGATCACCCACTCCGCCGTGGATGCCCCGCGGGTGCGTCGTTGCGGCATGGCTGGAATCCTCCGGAGAGAGAAGCCGGCCTCAGTGTAGCCCGATCCGCGCGAGAAGATCAACCCGCGTGCGCTCGGAAATCCGGGATGGGACGTACGCGGGCGATCCCGCCCCCGCGCCATTCGAATTCGATGCCCGAATCCCGGATGCGCCCCGGCGGGTCGCGCGCTATCATCCCCCCCATGAGCGACCTGCCTTCCCCCCGACTCCTGTACCGGGCCCTGGTCCGGCGTGACCCGGCCTTCGAGGGCGTTTTCTTCGCCGCCGTGAAGACGACGGCGATCTTCTGCCGTCCGACCTGTCCGGCGCGGAAGCCGAAGGCGCGGAACGTGGAGTACTTCGCCCGCGCCGCGGACGCGTTGCGGGCGGGATACCGTCCGTGCGCACGATGCCGCCCGATGGCGCGCGCGGCGGGAACGCCGGACCTGGTGCGCCGGTTGCTCGAGGAGGTGGATCGCGCGCCCACGCGCACGGTCACGGAAGCCGCCCTGCGCGCCCTGGGCATCGATCCGTCGACCGCGCGCCGGCAGTTCCGGCGCACCTTCGGGATGACGTTTCATGCGTATCAACGGGCGCGCCGGATGGGTTCGGCGCACCACGACCTTCGCAATGGGGAGACCGTGATGCAAGCGCAGCTGGACCATGGGTACGAATCCGCAAGCGGCTTCTGGGACGCCTTCAAGCGCACGCTCGGCGCCCCCCCGACGCGGGCCGGCGCGGTGCGCTGTCTCTACGCGGAACGGATCGACACGCCGCTCGGCCCGATGCTCGCCCTCGCCGACGACGCCGGGCTGCACCTCCTGGAGTTCGTCGATCGCCGCGCGCTGGAGTCGGAACTCGCGGGTCTGCGTCGCGACCTCGGCTGCGCGATCACCCCGGGTCACCACGCCTTCCTGGCCGTGCTCGCAGCGGAACTGAAGGCGTACTTCGACGGGGCCGGGCGCGGATTCACCGTCCCGCCGGTGATTCGCGGCTCCGCGTTCGAAATGCAGGTCTGGGAGCGCCTGCGCACGATTCCGCCGGGCGAAACCCGCTCCTACGCGGAGATCGCGCAGGCCTGCGGACGCCCGCAAGCCGTGCGCGCCGTCGGACGCGCCAACGGCCGCAATCGTCTCTGCCTGATCGTTCCCTGCCATCGCGTCATCCGCTCCGACGGCGCGCTCTGCGGGTACGGCGGCGGAGTCTGGCGGAAGCAATGGCTGCTCAACCACGAGCGCGCCGCCGCCCTGGCGAATGCGGATTGAGCCGGACGAACGGCGCCTCTCGCGATCCCGGTCCCGGGGATGCGCGAATCCGTACCGACGGCCCGAGCCGTGCCGGTCGCCGGGCGTCGGCCGGAAGCTTCCGGTCGATCGGCAGGAGTCTCGAACCCGTTGACATCCGGGCATCGGGCCGGTCATCGTACCGGCGACGAAGGAGAAGGCAGCCGTGCGGAAGCGAAAAGGCCGGGACGCGGCGTCGAAGGACGCGAAGACGCCGCGCGGGAAGGGTGCCCGTCGAAAGGACGGGCCCCCGGGAACCGCGCGCCCGGAGCGCAGGCCCCGACCCCGTTCGGCCGGAGATTCCCGGACCGATCGGACCGATCGCGCCGCTTCCGGTCGGGATTCCGGGCCCGGTCCGCGAGGGCAGGATCCTGCGGTCGCGGCGATCCCCTCTCTGTCTGCGGCGTTGCTCGATCCACAGGCTTCGGTCCGCCGGCAAGCCGCCGCGTCGCTGACGGCGGCGGTCGAGACCGCATGTGTTGCCGGCGAAGCCTCTTCCCGGAAGGGGGCGAAGCCCGGGGCGCTGCCCGACGCACCGGCGCTCGCGGCGATTCCCCACCTCGTGGCGGCAGCCGCGGCCCCGGAACCGGAGGTGTGCGATGCGGTCGCATCGGCGCTGTCCCGGGTCCGCACGGGCTACGAAGACCTTCACCCCCTCCTCTTCCATCCGAACGCGGGGATCCGCCGGGCCGTCTTCGCCGCATTCCGGGAGGGGAATGCGCGCGTGTGGTCCTGGCCGGAAAAGACGCGCGCCGCGTTCCACACCCACCTCACGGCCTACATTGCCGGGCTGGCCGGCCAAGCGGGTCCCCAATCCCCCGCCGGGCGCGCCTTCGCCGCCCCGGCCCGTCGGGGCGAGCGCCATTGGCCGCTGCACGTCGCCGCGGCCGCCGGCGATGCGGACCTCGTGATTCTCCTGCTCGGATCCGGCTTCGACTCCTCCACGATGGACGGAACGGGAACCCTCCCCCTCATGTACCACCTGGAACGTACGGCCATCGATCCGGCGGTGGTCCGCGCTCTGGTGACGCCGGACCAATTGCGCCGCCGGGATCCGCGCGGCGACACGATGCTCCACCTCGCGGTGCGCGGCCGGCATTGGGATGCGGTCGCGCTCCTGGTCGAAGCCGGCGCGGACCGCGCGCAGCGGGATGCCGCGGGCCTCACCCCCGAAGAACTCGCCCGCGAGGCCGGGGCGCCGCCCGCAACGCGGGAGCGGCTGCGTCCGGACGATCCGACGAAGGCGGGGCCTCGCTGGGGCGCCATGCTGATGAATTCCCTCGCGGTCCAGATGCCCCCGATCACGACCGCCGAGCTCGCCGCCGCGGTCGAGCGACAGCGCGAGTTCGCGACCAGGGGCGGCGACTCGAGGGCGTGGGCCCCGGCGCGGTGCGAAGGCGGGCTTCACCTCGCCTCCCTCCCGGGCCCCGGCCCACGCCCGGCGACGCTGGCGTACACGAACTTCGCCGGAGCCGATCTGCGACGACTCTCCCTCCCCTGGGCGGACTTGACGGGTTCCTCGGCCCGCGGACAGGACCTCTCCGGCGCCTGCCTCTCTCACGGGATGCTGATCGACGCCGACTTCACGGCCGCCTCCCTCCGCGGGGCCCGTCTTTCCCATGCCGATCTCTCCCGCGCCCGGCTCGTGGGATGCGACCTGCGAGAGGCGGATCTGACCGGCGCCGACCTCGAGCGCGCCGACCTGACGCGCGCCGATCTCCGCGGGGCGCGACGCGAGGGCGCTCGGCTCGACGGTGCGCGTCTCGACGGGGCCGTCCTGGAAGGAGATCCCGGGGCGCCGCGACCCGCACCTCCCCCGGCGCCGCCCGCCCCGATCGACCCGCCCGGCGCACCCGCGGAAGCCGCCCTGCACCTCCTGTGCGGAGCCGTCGCAGGCGAAGACCTGCTGCCGCTTGCGCCCCTCCTGCTGCGCCTGCTCGCCGTCCCGGAGGCCGCCGACCGGGCCGCAGCCGCCCTGGCCGCGCTGGGCCTGCAGGCGCCTCGGGCACGCGCCACCCTGCTCGAGCGGGTGCGCGAGCCGTCGCCCGCCCCACCCGACCTCGTCGACCGTGTCCTGACCTGGCTGAAGGCGCGCACCCTCCGGCTTCCGAACCTGTGCTGGCGGTGGGGCGGAGGAGACCATTCCGTGCAGCTGGCGGGAGATCGGCTGATCTGGCAGGTCGCCGAAGCACGGATCGAACAGCCGGTCGCGGACCTGGCGGCCCAGGGCCCGCCCGACGTCGGCGCCCCCGCCGCGATCCGGCTCGGGCTCGCGCAGTTCGTCCGCGCGCCGGTGTCCTCGGCGCTGGCGCGCGAGCGTTGGCTGGAGGCGCTCCCGGTCGGTCGGCCGGCGCGAACGGGAAGCGGGTGCGGGACGTGCGGCGGGCTGGGGGAGACGGAGCAGGCCGATGGCCGCGAGGGAGAAGCGCTGTCGGGCTCGACCGATCGACTCCGGACTCTGGCCCGACGTGGATCCCGGCAGGAGCTCCGGGTCTGCCCGGCGTGCGCGGCCTTGTTCCATTGGGAAAACGACTACGAGTTCATGGGCTGGGACGACTATTCCCTGCGCCGGATCGGCACGGAGGAGGCCCGTCGCCTCGTCGAATCCGACGAGTGGAGCTTCGGCACCTGACCCGCCTCCGGAGTCCCCGACGATCCCACCGGCCGAACGCAGGCTTGCCGCCCACGGCGGGCGGCGATGCGGGCAGGCGGCCCGTCGCGCGTGCGTCGTTCTCTCCGTCCGGGAGTGGGCGTTCCGGCTCCCGTCGCGCCTCTCTCTGCGCGGGGCCCGCAGCGAACTCGACTCCGCGCGCCCGTTCACGCGCCGGCGGCGAACCCGAAGCACGGTCGTCGTTGCGACCGCGCCGCTCCGTCCGGTCCGGCTTGCCCGGGGGCACGGACGCAAGCTCGGACGACCGCTGGGCGAGGTCCGCCAGGGAGTGGGGGCGGTGGGGGCGGCCCGCATCCCACTCCACCTGGCCCGGATTCTTCGCGAAGCCGCGTCAGCGGCTTCGTGAAGGATTCGCCTGCGGGCTCCTGCCTGCATCAGCCGCCAGAACCGCGGGGCGACCGGCGTGCGACACACGGTGTCGCACGCTGGGTGAGGCCGTCCTGCTCCGGACGACCTTCATGGCCGGCTGGAGCCGGATGGTTCGCGAACCGCGAAGCGGTTCGCGATTCATCCGGGCTGCGACGGGCCGGGGCGGGTCGGAGGGAACCAACCCGCCCCAGGGCGCGATTTCGACCATGCCACGAACTACCGCCCGGCAGCGCCAACCTCGGCGAGCGGGACGGAATGTTCCCCAACCCGATGGACCGCGCCGGACGCGACCGGTTTCAGCGGGATCTGGATCTCGTTGAGCAATGCCGCGGGATCCTTCCCCGTCGGGTTTTCATACATCAGATGACGCGCGGGTCCGGACGCCTCCCAGACGGATTGCTCCGAGAGCCAGTCTTCCAGGATGGCGACTCCGCGCTCGCGCGTGTCCATGTTGTAGGGTCCCTTCAAGGCAACGCTCGCTACCGTGACCGGCTCGAGATCCTCGACCCACACCATCAGCCCTCGACCCGTGCGACCGCGGTCCGGTCCGGGGTAAAGGAAACCCACGCGAACCCGATCACGATCGGCGTCCGTGTAGTCCACCACCACCGGACGGGTCATGGGAAAACCGTTGAGTCGAATGTGCAGGTACAGGGGCCAGAAGGCGCGAACCGCCGCGCCGTCATCCGCGTGCTCCATCCGGAAGGCAACGCGCGATGCCGGGTACCGCTTGACCACGATCTTGTCGATCGCCCCGATCTCGGACCAGCCGTCCGGCAGCCCTGCGGCCCTGGAGCGCCGTTCTCCCTTGCGGGCTGGATCGCGACCCGACTTTTTCCCGTCCTTGCGGGAACGGGCGGACTGCGCCGGGCTGGACAGGTCGGTCGCAAACACCTGCTCCGCGAAGGCGGCCAACCGGAACGCCGGCTCGCCGCCAACGCGGCCGATCGCGAAGACCGTCGTCGAGCGCCCTGCCTTCAGGGCGAGATCGAGCGGCCCGTACACGCGGTCGTCGGTCCCCGCCACCCGGATCTCCACCGGAAAGGTGCCGTCGGAGAGTTCGATCACGTCGGTCGCCTTCCCATAGGCGAGCGCCTGGATCGCCGGTTTTCCGCCCAACCAGACATCGACGGCGGGCGCACCCGGAGCAGCGTGAATGACGCGCAAGCGGGCTTGATCGGCTCGCGGGGCGCCGTCCTCCAGCGTGAGCAGCGACAGCCCCGGTTCCCCGCCTCCCGCCAACCCGATGGCCGCCACCGTCGTCAGGCTGCCGGGCGCGAACTCCAATGTCGCCGGGCCGGCGACCGGCTTCGTGCTGCCCGTGGGCGCGATCGCCACCGACACCTTCCCGGCCGGCACGTCGAGATATCCGCTCGACTTCCCGAAGGTCAGTTCCTTCCCAGCGACCCGACCGTCCACCCACACGTCGACGGCCGGCGCATCCGGCGAGGCATGAATGATCCGGAGCCGGGCAGTCTGATCCGCCCCGATCGAGCCGGCTGCCAGGAGTGCTGCCGCCAGCGTGAATCCTGCAATGCCGAGATGTCTCATGTTCAACCTCCTGAATGGACGGGGGCGGCCGGGCGCCCTTTCCATGGGGGCCGTGATCGGACCTGCGCCGCCCCCCCCCGGAAAACTCGGCCGCCGACCGGGCGGTCGAGACTTCCCTCATCGTAGAGGAAAAAGACGATCACACGAACCTCCGATCGTCTCCTTCGCCCCCCTCTGTCCGAGCGCGCGAAAACGGAGCGGAATGGCGAATCCATGGACACGGAGGCCGTCGTGGCGGGTCCGAGGCGTTGTGTCCCCCTCGATCGGGGAAACGGAGTTCGCTGGCGGACGACGATGCGCGCAGGTTCCGGAGGAAAACTCCAACGGAAGCGAGCGCCCTGGCTCTGCAAGCGGACGGAACGCGCGGCGGGCCCTGGACGTGGGTTGCAGCCCCCCGCGCGCCCCGCGGGGAGTTCAGCCCCTCCGCGACGCGGCCTCCCGGTCCCAATCCTCCACCGCCTGCGCCGGGATCCCGATGTCGACCACGACCACCTCCCCCGCGTGCTCGGGACCGCGGCCGCGGTGGAAGCCCTGCTTCGCGAATGCGAGCGCGGCGGTGCGCCGCGCCCGAATCGCGTCCCCGAGCGGTTCGCCGGAGTCGGCGTCGAGGCCGCTGGGGACATCCACGGACAGGACGGGCAGGCGGGCGGCATTCACCGCACGGATCACCTCGAGATCGGGTCCCGCCACCGGCCGGTCGAGGCCGGTGCCGAAGAGGGCGTCCACGAACAGGCCGCACCCGGCGGTGAGCGTCGCCAGCGCGGCGGAGTCTCCGGGCGACAGGTCGAGGATCGGCAAGCGGAGCCGGCGCGCGATCTCGAGATTGGTGAAGGCCGCGCCGCCGGGGCGGACCGCGGCGGCCCCGCCGGCGACGAAAATCCGGATCGGCGCGGCGTGGTTCGCCAGGTGGCGCGCAATCACGAAGCCGTCGCCCCCGTTGTTGCCGCGTCCGCACAGGATGTTCACGCCGCGGGAGGCGCCGCCGCCGAGCATCTCCGCGGCGACCCGGGCGGTGCCGGCGCCGGCGTTCTCCATGAGGCAGATCTCGGGGATGCCGTAGTGGACGATCGCCCGGCGATCGAGCCACGTCATCTCCGCGCGGGATACGATCCGACCCATCGCACTCGCCTCCCGGACCGGGGCTCCCCTGGAGACGCCCGACTCCGCTCTCCGCCCACGTCCGGCGAGCCCGCGACGGGATCTCCGCTTTGCGGGCCGGCGGACCCGGCGGCGCGCGGCCTATTCGCCCCCGCCGCTGCCCGCCCCCACCGGGCGTTTCTTCTCCCAGGGACGATCCGCGAACTTCGACGGCTGCGGACCTTTGCGCTTGAGCGAGACCCGGCCGGGCCCGATCAAGCCGTCGATCGCCGCCACGAATGCGTCGGAGGGCGCCACGGAAAGCGTCTGGCCGACTTTCATCTGCACGCGCACCTGCTCCGCGGTCTCGATTTCCACGAAGACCGGGCAGGAGCCGGGGTGTTGGGTGAAAATCTCCTTGAGCGCGGCCAGCCGTTCGTCGTCCAGCCCCGCGGCCTGGAGGCGCACGAGGACCGAGGCCGAGAGCGTCTCGCGGGCGCGCGCGAGCGGGATCACGTCGACCAGCTTGAACGAGGGATCCTCCCGGCGGAAGTCGAACCGACCTTTGAAAAAGGCGATCGCGTCCTCCTGGATCTGGTCGCGCGCCCCGTCGGCGTCTCCCGGGAAAACCACCGCCTCGACGGCGCCGTCGAGGTCGACGAGCTTGAACTTGTGCCACTTCTGGCCCGCGGACTTGCCGCTCTGGAGGACGCGTGCCTGCAATCCGGAGACCATTCCGCCGATCACGTGTTCGAGGTTCTCCTGGGAGCGGTCGGCCCCACGGGTGCTGATGGTCGAGAACTCGCGCAGCAAGGCGGCATGTTTCGCCAGCGGGTGGCCGGAGACGTAGAAGCCGAGCGCCGCCTTCTCGAAGGCGAGCTTCTCGGACTCTTCCCACTCCGGAACGTCGGGCAGTTCCGGCCAGGTCGACGGCGAGAACGCGTCCGCGGCGCCGCCGCCGAAGATCGAAAGCTGACCGCTCCGGCGGTCCGCCTGCCGCTGCGCGGCGACCTTGATCGCCCCGTCGAGCGCGACGAAGACCCGCGCGCGATTCGGCGCAAGCGAATCGAAGGCCCCGCACTTGATCAGCGCCTCGAGCACGGCCCGGTTGCAGTGGGTGTGGTCGACCGTCTCGCAGAACTGGTAGATCGAGCGGAACCCGCCGGGAAGCCCGGAACGCGCCGCGCGGATCGCCTCCACCGCCTTGTCCCCCACCCCCTTGACCGCGCCCAATCCGAAGCGGATCGCCCCATCGACCACGGCGAAGTCGCGCTCGCTCTGGTTCACGTCGGGCGGCAGCACGGCGATCTTCAGCCGACGGCACTCGTCGATGTACTCGACGATCTTGTCCGTGTTCCCCATTTCGCACGACATCACCGCGGCCATCGTCTCGGTGGGGAAGTTCGCCTTCAGGTACGCGGTCTGCCAGGTCACCCAGGCGTACGCGGTCGAGTGCGACTTGTTGAAACCGTACCCGGCGAAGAATTCCATCAGTTCGAAGATCTTCGCCGCGGCCTCGCGCGCGACCCCGTTCTTTTCGGCTCCGGAGATGAACTGGTCCTTGTACTTGGCGATGATCTCCGGCTTCTTCTTTCCCATCGCCTTGCGCAGCGCGTCGGCTTCGGCCAGGGAGAAGCCGCCCATGCGGTTGGCGATCCGCATGACCTGCTCCTGGTACAGGATGACGCCGTTGGTCTCCTGCAGGATCGGGTCGATGAGCGGGTGCATGCTCGCGATTTTCTCCACGCCGTGCTTGCAGCGCACGTACGTGTCCACCATGCCGCTCTTGAGCGGGCCGGGGCGAAACAGCGCCAGGATCGCGATCAGGTCCTCGAACCGGTCCGGCTTCATCTTCTGGAGCAGGTCGCGCATGCCGCCGGATTCGAGCTGGAACACGGCCGTCGACTCGCCGCGCGCCAGCATCTGGTACGTCTTCACGTCGTCGAGCGGGATTTTCGCCAGGTCGACGGTCTCGCCGCGCACCGACCGGATCATGTCGACCGCCCGCTCCAGGATGGTCAGGGTCTGGAGCCCCAGGAAGTCCATCTTGAGCAGGCCGATCTTGGTCAGGTCCTCCATGTCCCACTGCGTCGTCACTTCTTCCTTGTTCAGGTAGAGCGGGACGTAGTTGCGCAAGCGCGCATCCGAGATCACCACCCCGGCGGCGTGCGTGGAGGCGTGGCGGGAGTTTCCCTCCAGGCGCTTCGAGATGTCGAAGAGCCGCTTCACCTGAGGGTCGTTTTCGTACAACTCCTTGAGCTCGGGCTCCTGCTGGATCGCCTCCGGGAGCGTGATGCCGAGGACGGCGGGGATCTTCTTCGCCAGCTTGTCGACGTCGCCGAGGGGCACGCCGAGCACCCGGCCGACGTCCCGCACCACCCCGCGCGCCGCCAGCGTGCCGTAGGTGATGATCTGGCAGACGTTGTCGCGGCCGTATTTCTCCCGCACGTATTCGATCACGCGCGGGCGCTTCTCCTGGCAGAAGTCCACGTCGATATCCGGCATCTCGATGCGGCCGGGGTTGAGGAAGCGCTCGAACAGCAGGTCGTACTTGAGCGGATCGACGTCGGTGATGGCGAGCGCGTAGGCGACGATGCTGCCGGCCGCGGAGCCGCGCCCCGGGCCGACCGGAATCCCGTGCTCCCGCGCGTAGCGGATGAAGTCCCAGACGATGAGGAAGTAGCCGGCGAATCCGGCCTTCTCGATGGTCGCCAGCTCATGCTCCACACGCTCGCGCAGCGAGCCGTCGATCTTCCCGTACCGCCGCTCGAGGCCCTGCTCGACCAGTTCGCGCACGTACTCCATCTGCGTGCGGCCGGGCGGCGTCTCGAAGACCGGGACGTGCTGTCCGCCGAAATCGAGCTTGAGGTTGCAGCGATCGGCGATGGCGAGGGTGTTGGCGACCGCGTCCGGAATCTCATGGAAGACCGCGCGCATCTCCTGCGGAGTCTTCAGGTAGAACTGGTCGGTCGCATAGCGGAGGCGGTTCTCGTCGGACTGGAGCGAGCCGGTGCCGAGGCAGACGAGCACGTCGTGGGCGGCCGCGTCTTCCTTGTGGATGTAGTGGACGTCGTTGGTGCCCACCACCGGGAGGTCCATGTCGCGGGCGATCCGCAACGCCTCGCGATAGGTCTCCCGTTGTTCCTGGAAGCCGTGATCCTGCAGCTCGACGAAAAATCGGTCCTTGCCGAGGATCGAGCGCAATTCGTCGGCGGTCTTGCGCGCCTTGTCGTGCATATCGAAGCGGATGTTCTTGCAGAATTCCGAGTTGAGACACCCGCTCAGGCCGATCAGTCCCTCGCTGTACTTCGCCAGGGACTCCTTGTCGATGCGCGGCTTGTAGTAGAAGCCCTCCAGGAAGGCGAGGCTGGAGAGCTCGATCAGGTTCTTGAACCCGGTCTCGTTTTCGCACAGGAGGGTCAGGTGGGTGGCGCCCCCCTCGCGCCCGCCGCGGGGGTTGCGGTCGGTGCGGCTGCCCGGGGCGACGTAGACTTCGCAGCCCAGGATCGGCTTGATCCCCGCCTTCTGGGCCCGCTGATAGAAGTCGATCCAGGCAAAGAGGTTGCCGTGATCCGTGACGGCTACCGCGGACATCCCGCGGGCCTTGACCGCCTCCACGAGCTCGCCCGGGCGACACATCGCGTCGAGCAGGCTGCGATCGGTGTGGAGATGGAGGTGGACGAAGGAGTCGCGGGCATCGGCCATGCGAGGATGATAGCACCGGGTTTCGCGGGGGGCAAAGGGAAGGTTCGGTTCGCCGGCACCCGAGGAATCTTGCCGCCGGAGGGCAATCCCGGTAGGGTGAATAAAATCGGGAACTCTGCCCGGCCTGCAACGTCCAATCCGCCGCACTCGGCCCTTTCGGGCCCCCGGACCCCTCGTCTGCACAGGAGCCGACCATGTCTCGATTCTTCCCCCGAGGACGGGGCGCCGCCGTGGTGGCGGGCTTCGCCGTGCTGCTGTCCGCTTTCCTGGCCCTGGCGCAGGACCAGACTCCGCCGGACCGCTCGAAGCTCATGAAGTCCATGAGCGACGGCAATTACAAGGTCGCGCTGGAGGGATACCGGGCCCTGGCGCTCGATCCGGCGACGGATCCGACTCAGGTCGGCAGCGACCTGCAGTACGCGACCCAGGCGCTGATGAACCTCGGGCAGGTGAACGAGTACGACGCCCTGATCGAGAAGGCGATCGAGGTCCACGCGAAGAACCCCCGGCTCCTCTGGGCGGCGGCGCAGAACTACTACCACAACGGCTACGCCTACGGGACCATCATCGCCGGGACGTTCGAGCGCGGTCCGCACCGCGGGGGTACGGGACGATTCGTCTACTGCATGGACCGGGACCGCGTGCGCTCGCTGCAATTGATGCGGGACTCCCTGGCGCTCTTTCCCGCCGACCTGGACAAGCCGACGCTCGCGGCGTTCCATCTCCAGTTCGCGCAGATGATTCTGCAGCACCACGGCGGCGACAACTCCTGGCGCCTTCAGTCCCTGACCGACCTGTCCACGCTGCCCGACTACATCGAGCAGGAACACTATTACGGCCGTCACCATTCCGGGCAGGGGGCGCCGGTGTCGGCGGACGGCAGTCCGGTCTTCCACCGGGTCCCCGAAAGCTGGGACGCCGCGAAAAGCGACGGCGAGCGATGGCGCTGGTGCCTGCACCGCGCGGCGGAACTCCACCCGGCCCATGCGCCGCAGCTGCGGTACGAATTCGCCTCGTTCCTGCGAAACCAGTTCGACGTGCACACGCTCGCGCAGTACGGCTGGTGGTTCCGGGCGGAAGAGGAGGAGACCACCGACTCCGCGAAAGCCGCGTTCGCGGTCCATACCCTCTCCGAGACCGAGACCATCGCCCGACTCGCGAACGGCGTGAAGCGCTTCCCGCTTCCCGACGAGTTCAATTTCATCCGAATCTACGAGTCGATCGCCAAGGACCCCAACAACGGCTACGCCTCCGCGGCGCAAACGATGTTGGCGCAGATTTTCGAGGATCGGCGGCAGTATCCGCGCGCGGCGCAATGCTGGCGGGAGGCGATCGAACGATTCGGGCAGAACCAGGGCTGGCAACTGCGGCTGGACCAGATCATCGGTCCCTGGGGACAGTTCGAGTACCTGCCGTCGCAGCCCGCCGGGCAGGGCGCCACGGTGGATTTCCGCTTCCGCAACGGCAAGAAGGTCGAATTCGAGGCCTTCGGCCTCGACGTGCCGAAGCTGCTCGGCGACATTCAGACCTACCTGCGCTCCGCCCCGGGCCAACTCGACTGGAACCGTGTCGATCCCGCGAACATCGGCTACCGCCTGGTGTCCGAGAACCAGGGACAGTACAACCTCGGCCGCGTGGCGAGCTGGTCTCTCGACCTGCAGCCGCGCAAGGCCCATAACGACCGCCGGATCTCCGTGACCACGCCGCTTCAGGAGCCGGGAGCCTACCTCCTGACGGCGCGCATGGAGGGGGGAAACACGAGCCGCGTGGTGGTCTGGGTCGCCGACACGGCGATCGTGAAAAAGCCGATCCACGGGGGCACCTGGGTGTTCGTCGCCGACGCCCAGGACGGACAGCCGCTCGCGAGCGCGGACGTGCAATTCTTCGGCTACCGGCAGCGCTGGATCCAGGGAACGAACAAGTACCAGGTCGACACGCAGGATTTCGTCCTGCGCACGGACGGGGACGGGCAGGCCATCCTCGCCCAGCAGGGCGAACTGACCCAGTACGCCTGGATGCTCGTGGCGCGCAAGGGCAAGCGGATGGCGTTCCACGGCTTCTCGAACATCTGGGGCGGCCAGTGGCACGACCAGCAGTACAACGCCACCAAGGTCTACGGCATCAGCGACCGACCGGTCTACCGCCCGGGCCACACCGTGAAGTTCAAGATCTGGATGGGCCAGGCGCAATACGATCAGGAAGGGAACTCCCCATTCGCCGGTCAGGGGTTTGCGCTGACGATCCACAACCCGAAAGGCGAGAAGATCTACGAGAAGACGCTGACGGCGGATGCGTGGGGCGGCGTGCAGGACGAAATCGTCCTTCCCCGGGATGCGGCGCTCGGCGTCTACTCGGTGCGACAGATGAACTGGGGCGGCGGATTCTCGTTTCGCGTGGAGGAGTACAAGAAGCCGGAATTCGAGGTCGTGGTCGACGCTCCCTCCGCGCCGGTCATGCTGGGCGAGAAAGTCACCGCCACGGTCCGCGCCAAGTATCTCTTCGGTGCGCCGGTCAACGAGGGGAAGGTGAAGTACAAGATCCTGCGCACGCCGCACGATGCGCAGTGGTTCCCGTCGGCGCGCTGGGACTGGTTCTACGGTCGCGGGTACTGGTGGTTCGCGTACGACTACCTCTGGTATCCCGGCTGGGGCGAGTGGGGCTGCCGGCGCCCGACCCCATGGTGGTGGTGGCAGTGGCATCCGCCCCAACAGCCCGAGCTCGTGGCCGAGGTCGAGACCGCGATCGCCGCGGACGGCACCGTGAAGGTGGAGATCGACACCGCGGTGGCGAAGGCCGTGCACGGCGACCAGGACCACCGGTACGAGATCACCGCGGAGGTGACCGACCCGTCGCGCCGGGTGATCGTCGGCCAGGGCGCGATCCTGGTGGCGCGCAAGCCGTTCAAGGTCTATGCGTGGGTCGATCGCGGCCACTACCGCACCGGCGACCCCGTGCACGCCGAATTCCAGGCGCAGACGCTGGACGGCCGGCCGGTCCCGGGCAAGGGGGTGCTGCGCCTCCTGCGCATCACCTACGGCGCGGAAGCGAAGCCGATCGAAACCGAAGTGGAACGCTGGGATCTTCCCGCGAACGAGCGCGGCAACGCCTCGCAGCAGATTCGCGCGGGCCAGGGCGGGCAATATCGCTTGAGCTACACCGTGACGGACGCGGCGGGACACGCCATCGAAGGCGGCTACCTTTTCACCGTGACCGGCGAAGGCTTCGGTGACGGCGCCGCCTTCCGCTTCAACGCCGTCGAGGTGGTCCCGGACAAGCGCGAGTATGCCCCCGGGGAGACGGTCGAGCTCCAGCTCAACATCAACCGGACCGGCGGGACCGTCGTCCTTTTCGCCCGCCCGGCCAACGGCATCTATCTCAACCCCACCATCCTCCGACTCGCCGGCAAGAGCATTCCCGGTAAAGTCGCGGTGACGAAGAAGGACATGCCCAATTTCTTCCTCGAGGCGATCACGGTCGCGAACGGGAAGGTGCACACCGACCTGCGCGAGATCGTCGTGCCGCCCGCCCGGCGCGTCATCGACGTGGCCCTGACGCCGTCCAAGGACCGCTATCGCCCGGGGGAGAAGGCGACCGTCAAGCTCAAGCTCACCGGCGCCGGCGGCGAACCGGTGCAGGGCAGCACGGTGGTCACCATCTACGACAAGGCGGTCGACTACATCGCCGGCGGCTCCAACGTGCCGGACATCCGCGATTTCTTCTGGAAGTGGCGCCGGACGCACCACTCCCACGACGAGAACAGCCTGCAACGCGGGAGCGGCGTGGTCCTGAAGCCGGGCGAACACGCCATGGCCTACATCGGCGTCTTCGGCATACAGGGGGTCGACGCGCCCGAAACGAACGATTCGGACGGCGGCGTCGAGGAGTCGCGGTCCAGGAAGAAGGACAGCGGCTTTGGAGCCGCGGGCCGCGAGTCCCTCGGCGCCCTCCGGTCCGGCGGGCGGGCCCCCGCCGCACCCGGGGCGGCCGCCGAAGGAATGTCCATGGCGAAGGAAGCGCGGAGGGAAGACGGGCCGGCCGACGCCATGGCGAGCATGGAAATGGTTGCCCAGGCCGGCGGCGGGGGCGCCCAGCCGCCCGCCATGATCGAACCGGTCGTGCGCAAGAACTTCGCCGACACCGCGCTCTGGGTGGGCGCCCTGGAAACCGACGCCAACGGCGAGGCCCAGGTCGAACTCACCATGCCCGAAAGCCTGACCGGCTGGAAGACCCGGGTCTGGGCGATGGGGAAGGGAACCCAGGTGGGCGAGGCCACCACGGAAGTCACCACCGCCAAGGACCTGATCGTGCGCCTGCAGGCCCCCCGCTTCTTCGTGCAGAAGGACGAGGTCGTCTTGTCGGCGAACGTCCACAACTACCTCAAGACGAAAAAATCGGTCGAAGTCGTCCTCGAACTGGAGGGCCGCTGCCTCGAGGCCCTCGTCCCCCTCTCCCGCACGGTCGAGGTCGAGCCCAACGGGCAGACCCGCGTCGACTGGCGCGTCAAGGTCGTCGTCGAGGGCGAGGCGACGGTGCGCATGAAGGCGCTCAGCGACGAAGAATCCGACGCGATGCAGATGAGCTTCCCGGTCTACGTTCACGGGATGCTCAAGACCGACTCGTTCAGCGGCGTGGTCCGCCCCGACCGCGACCTGGCGTCGGTGACGATGCGCGTGCCTTCGGAGCGTCGGCCGGAGCAGAGCCGACTCGAAGTCCGCTACTCTCCCACCCTCGCGGGCGCGATGGTCGACGCGCTGCCGTACCTGACCGGCTACCCGTACGGCTGCACCGAGCAGACCCTCAACCGGTTCCTGCCGACCGTGATCACCCAGCGAATTCTGCTCAAGATGGGGCTCGACCTGGCTTCGATCCGGGAGAAGCGCAGCAACCTGAACGCGCAGGAGATCGGGGACGACGCCGAGCGCGCGAAGGATTGGAAGCGCGTGCGCGACGCGATGGGCCGGCTCGCCCATGAGGATCCGAACCCCGTCTTCGACGAGGCGGTCGTCAAGGACATGGTGCAGGCGGGGATCGACCGCCTGGCCTCGATGCAGTGCTCCGACGGCGGCTGGGGCTGGTTCTCGGGCTGGGGCGAACGCTCCTACCCGCACACGACCGCGTATGTCGTCCACGGGCTGCAGATCGCGCAGGACAACGACGTCAAACTCCCGGCGGGAATGCTCGAGCGCGGCGTGCAGTGGCTGCAGGCCTACCAGCGCGAACAGCTCGACCGTCTCAACCTGCCGGGCAACCACCGAGACCACAAGCGCGCCGCGGACGAACTCGACGCGTTCGCCTACATGGTGCTGACGGACGCCCGCCTGGAAAGCCGCCCGATGCGGGAGTTCCTTTACCGGGACCGCACGCATCTGGCCGTCTACGCGAAGGCAATGTTCGCCCTCGCGCTCATCGACGCGGACGACGGCCCGAAGCTGGCCATGCTCAAGGAGAACATCGAGCAGTTCCTGGTGCAGGACGACGAGAACCAGACGGCGTACCTCCGCCTGCCGGAGTCGAACCACTGGTGGTACTGGTACGGAAGCGAATACGAGGCGCAGGCCTACTACCTCAAGCTCCTCGCGGCCACGGAACCCAAGAGCGACAAGGCGTCGCGCCTCGTCAAGTACCTGGTCAACAACCGGCGCCATGCCACCTACTGGAACAGCACGCGCGACACGGCGGTCTGCATCGAGGCGATGGCCGACTTCATCACCGCCTCGGGGGAAGACGCGCCCGATCTGACCGTGGAACTCTGGCTCGACGGGAAGAAGTCCAAGGAAGTGGCGATCAACCGGGACAACCTGTTCTCGTACGACAACCGGCTCGTGCTCACGGGCGCGGACCTGAACTCCGGCGAGCACGTGCTCGAGGTGCGCCGGCGGGGCAAGGGCCCGGTCTACTTCAATGCCTACCTGACCAACTTCACGCTCGAGGACGCGATCGGACCGGCGGGGCTGGAAATCAAGGTCGAGCGCAAGGCCTACAAGCTGACGCGCGTCGACAAGACCGAGGAAGTCGCCGGCGCGCACGGCCAGGTGGTGGACCAGAAGGTGGAGAAATACGAACGCACGCGGCTCGCCGACGGGGCGACGCTGAAGAGCGGCGACCTGATCGAAGTGGAGCTCGAGATCGAGAGCAAGAACGACTACGAGTACATCATTTTCGAGGACATGAAGGCGGCGGGCTTCGAGGCGGTCGACGTCCGCAGCGGCTACACTCGGAACGACCTCGGGGCCTACGTGGAGTACCGGGACGAACGCGTGGCCTTCTTTGTCCGCACCCTGGCGCGGGGCCGCCACAGCGTCTCGTACCGGTTGCGCGCGGAGATCCCGGGGCGGTTCAGCGCACTGCCCGCCCGGGCGAGCGCGATGTATGCCCCGGAGCTGAAGGCCAACTCGAGCGAAATCAAGCTGGCGATCGAGGACTAGCGGCGGGCCGGATCGGCCCGGGGACGCGGGGCGTCCGCCGGGCCGCGCGGCCGCCGGCGGTTCCCCTCGGTCGCCCGGCCGTCCGGGGCAGGCTTCGCGCGGCCCGGCGTTACCGGCGTGCGGGCCGCGCGGCATGGAGCGCGAGCGCCAGGGCATCGATCTCGGCGCGCGCCTCCAGCCGGGCGACCAGGTCCGCGGGCAGGGCGGCTGTTCCGTGGCGCGCGCCGAACAGAGCCCCGGCCATCGCCGCGATGGTGTCGGTGTCCCCGCCCAGCGCGTTGGCGTACGCGGCCAGCCCGAGGAAGTCGTCCGGGCAGCGGCAAAAGACGTAGACCGCCGTCACCGCGGACCGGTGCGCCGCAACCCCGTTGCCGAGGTCCGCGCGCACCGCCTCGAGGTCGATCGACGCCTGCCGCCACTTCCGCACCGTGGCCAGGCGGCGGCGGAACTCGTCCGTGGCACACACGCCGTCCAGGGCCTCGACCAGCGCGAACGCGTCGGCCGGGGCCGCGAGCGCCCGGGCGGCAGCCACGGCCAGGAGGACGCCGCCGTCGATCCCGAGCGGGTGGGCATGCGTGATCGCGGCCGCCGCGCGCGCCTCGCGGAGCAATGCCTCCGGGTCGTCGTGGAAGAAGAGGCCCAGCGGCGCGGCCCGCATCGCGGCCCCGTTCCCGAACGAGCCGTCGGGAAAGACGGCGCGGTTGGCCTCGCGCCAGTCCTTGCCCTCGCGGATCATCCCCAGCAGCGCCCGCGCCCCGCCCCCGTAGCCGCGCCACGGCGAATACCGGTCCGCCCATCGCTTCGCCAGATGGTCCGGGTCGAGGCCGCGTCGCTCCACCAGCGACTCCGCCAACCCGATCGCCATCTCGGTGTCGTCCGTCCACTCGAGAACCGGAGCCGCCTCTGCGCTCGGCGGACGCCACCCCGCGATCCCCCGGCTCCCCTCCCCGGATCTCCCCAACGCATCTCCCAACGCCAGCCCGAGCAGGCACCCCCGGAACCGGTCCACGTCCGCCATCGAATCCTCCCCGTCCTCCCGAACGCGCTACAGGATCCAATCCGTCGACAGGAACTTCGACTTGCGCTCGCGCACGATTCTAGTCACCAACTCCTTGTTCCCCCCCTGGTCCTTCGCCGCCACCAGGGTGCGGATCGAGAAGCACCGCAGGGCGTCCGTCACCGAGAGCGTCCCCTCGGCGGAGTCCTTGCGGCCGACGAACGGAAAGACGTCCGGGCCGCGCTGGCATTGGCTGTTCAGATTCACCCGGCAGACCTGGTTGACGAGCGGATCCACCAGCCGCGCGATCACGTCCGGATCGCGTCCGAACAGGCTCACCTGCTGTCCGTAATTCGAGTCGACGACATAACGGACCGGTTCGTCCAGGTCGCGGAACGTCGCCACCGGGATCACCGGACCGAATTGCTCCTCGTGCCAGAGGCGCATCTTCGCGTTCACCGGGCGGATCACCGCCGGGTAGAAGAACGACCCGCGGCGCGTCCCGCCCCCGTCGTTCACCACCTTCCCGCCGTGCCGCTCGCACTCGGCGACCATCTCGGCGAAGTATTCCGGCTTGCCGGGTTCCGCGAGCGGCGTGAGCGCGACGCCGGGCTCCCACGGCATGCCGCACTTCAGCGCGGCGACCGCATCGCAGAACCGCTTCACGAACGCCTCGGCGATCGACTCGTGCACCCAGAGCATCTTGAGGGCGGTGCAGCGCTGGCCGTTGTACGAGAGGCTGCCCAGCACGCATTCCTTCACCGCGAGTTCGAGGTCCGCGTCCGGCATCACGATCGCCGCGTTCTTGGCCTCCAGGCCCAGGATGGTACGCAGCCGGTTGGGGCGGGGGTGCAACTTCTCCAGGGCGGCGGCCACCCGGCTCGAGCCGATGAAGGCCAGCACGTCGATCTTTCCGGAGGACATCAGCGGCGAGATGATCGTCCGCCCGTCGCCGTAGACGGTGTTGACCACTCCCGGCGGAAAGGCGTCGCGAAAGGCTTCGAGAAGCGGTCGGTGCAGCAGCACGCCCACTTTCGCCGGCTTGAAGATCACCGGATTTCCCATGATCAATGCCGGGATCAGCGTCGTGAACGTCTCGTTGAGCGGATAGTTGAACGGCCCCATGCACAGCCCCACGCCGAGGGGGGCCCGGCGCACCTGGGCGATGATCCCCTGGACGGAGGCGAACCGGGAGCTTTCCCGGTCGATGTCCTTGAGCGCCTCGATCGTGTCGCGGACGTAATCCAGCGTGCGGTCGAACTCCTTCTCCGAGTCGGCCAGCGACTTGCCGATCTCCCACATCAGCAAGCGAACGACCTCGCCGCGCTTTTCCTTCATCCGCCCGGCGAAGTTCTCCACCGCGCGGATCCGCTCCTCCACGGTCATCGTCGGCCAGGGCCCGCGCCCGTGATCCCACGCCCGCAAGGCGCAGTCGAGGACTTCGAGCGCGGTCTTCTCGTCGAGGAGCGGAAACCGGCCGAGCAGCCGGGGACGGAGTCCGCCGGATCCCTGCAGCTGGATCGGCGAATGGACCTCCTGGAGCGGCCCATCCCAGGCGCGAAGTTCGCCGCCCGCGAGATAGACCCGCTGCTCGATCGGGGCCCCCGGGTCGGCGGCGGCGGGGACGGCGTCCTCGGCGGGGAACAGCGCGGCGAGTCGGTCGGCGACCGTCATGGCACTCCTCCAAGTCCGGGAAAATGGGCCGGTTCGTTCGGCGGCCGGCCGGGGGGAACGGTCCCGTGGGCGCGCCTCGCCGCCCGCATCGGCCGCCGGCGCGGGACTACCCGCCCCGCCGCCGACGCCGGCGCTCCCACGCCAGCTCCACGATCCGGGAGATGAATTGCGGGTACGACATCCCCGACCGCTCCGCCGCGTCGGCCATGTCCTCGCCGTAGGCCAGAAAGGGATTGGGATTGGCCTCGAGCACGAAGATCTCCCCCCCCGGCGTCACGCGGACGTCGATGCGCGCGTAGTCGCGCAGGTTGAGGGCGCGATACGCCGTGCGTCCGACCTCCTCCAGCCGCTCGATCAGATCGGGAGCCAGATCGGTGGGAAAGACGTTCTCGATGCCGTGCCGTTCGCGGAATTTCGTGTCCCACTTGGCGCGATACGAGGCGATTTTGGGCTTGGAGCCCGGGAGCTTGTCGAAACGCATCTCGATCAGCGGCAACACCTGCAGGGCCTCGTTGCCGAGCACCCCGATGTAGATTTCGCGCCCTTCAATGAGCTCCTCGACCAACGCGTCCTGCGCCAGGCTCTGGTGAACGAACGCCACGCGCTCGCACATCGAGTCGTGGTCCTTGACCACCGACGTCTGCGCGATCCCCTTCGAACCGTCCTCGGCGATCGGCTTGACGATCATCGGAAAGGTCAGTTCCATCGGGCCGTTCACGGGGACCCCGCGCGCGCAGACGCCGAACTTCGGGACCTGCAACTGGTGGAACAGGAGAATCTTCTTGGCGAGCGCCTTGTCCCGACCGAGCAGGAGCGCCGCGGGCGGGGATCCCGTGTAGGGAATGCCGAGCATCTCGAGGAGGGCGGCGACGTTCATCTCGAGCGCGCTCTTGCGCTGGAACGCCTCGCAGGTGTTGAAGACCACGTCGGGCTTCTGCGCGCGGATCCCGTCCAGGAGATCGTTGACGTTCGAGTAGACGCCGAGAAGCCGACTCTGGTAGCCGGCCTCGAGCAGCGCCATGTGGACGTCGTACTCGGCCTGCTGGGCCCCGGTCTCGAGCTCCGCAGAGTAGTCCTGGTCGGCGGGGGGTGGACCGGCCGTGTTGAACAGTACGGTGACGCGCAGCTTTTCCATTCCGGGGGCGAACTCCGGTGGCGAACGAGGAGAAGCGTAGCACATCGTCCGGCGGGGCTCAATGCGGAATCGACGGACGCCCGCAGATCCCGCCTCCGGGGACGCCCGCGCGACGGCTGCTCCTCGTGCCCGCCAGGGCGCCCCGTGCGTCCGCAGCGCACGCCGGGACGGGACACCCATCGTTTCCGCGCGCGCGGGAGGGGACGCGGTCACCCCCGAACGCGCGAACGCGAACTCGGTTGCGCCGCGACCGGCGCTCCCGTACCATCCGAAGCGTCCTCGAGTCCGTTTCCGGAGGGATCGCCGTGTCGAGAATCCCACTCCTCGCCGCCATCGTCCTCTGCAGTTTCGCGCTCGCCGCCCCCGCCGGGGCGCAAGCCGCTCCGTCGGTTCCGGAAGACCTGACCATGGACGCCGATCTCGAGTACGGTCGAGTCGGCGACCATGTGCTCCGCCTCGACCTGTGCCGGCCCAGGCGACCGGCCGGCGACCGCCTGCCCGCGGTGATCGTGATCCACGGCGGCGGCTGGCAGAGCGGGCGCAAGGAGGACATGATCCTCGCCACCACGGGTTTCGCCCAGCGGGGATACGTGGCCGCGAGCATCAACTACCGCTTGAGCGGGGTCGCCCTCTTCCCCGCCGCCGTCGAGGACGCCAAGTGCGCCGTCCGCTGGCTGCGCGCAAACGCGGCCCAATACGGCGTGGACGCGGACCGGATCGGCGCCTTCGGCGTCTCCGCCGGCGGACATCTCGCCCTCCTCCTCGCCCTCGTCGACGACACCGAGGGAATGGAAGGGACCGGCGGGAATCCGGGCGTCTCGAGCTGGGTGCGCGCGGCGTGTGGCTGGTGCGCCCCCTCGGACTTCCGGCGCGGCGAGATGGAATTCGCCCCCAACATCCGCCCCCTGCTCACCTCGTTCCTGGGGCGGAGATTCGCCGAGGATGCGGAACCGTACCGCCGCGGCTCGCCGGCCACCTACGCCACCTGGGACGACGCGCCGATCCTCCTCGTCCACGGCGACCGGGACCCGGTCGTCCCCTTCGACCAGTCCGAACGCATGCTCGAGGCGTGCCGGCGCGCCGGGGCCGAGTGCCGGCTGATCCGGGTGCGCAACGGCGACCACGGCTTCCAGCCCGCGGATGCGCCCGCAACCGAACCGGGGTTCCTGGAGGTGGTCGAAGAGACGTACCGCTTCTTTGAGGCGAAGGTGAAGGGACGGTAGCGCAGGCGAGGGCGGGGGCGGGGGGGGCGACCGTTCGCCGGTCCCGAACGCGCGCGCAGGGGTCCCACTCTCAGGCCGCCCCAACGCCGCGACGGCGGGACGGGCTCGACGGCTACTCCCCGTAGACCCGGGGATAGCGCCAGGCGGTCGAGAGGGTGAGCACGCCCATCGAGGTGGTGTAGATGCGCCCGCCGTGGACGCCCCAGCGATCGGTGGACGGCCAGGAGCCGGTTTCGGCGCCGTCACGCACCTGGGCGGCCAGGAGCACGGGGCTGAGGGCGGCGTTCCATTGGCGCCACGCCTCCCCGTCGTGCTGGAAGAGCGCGAGCGTGGCGAAGTGCCAGAGGTAGAAGTCGGTCTCGCCCGCGGCGACGGTCTTGGCCGGTTCCCGGGCGCCCGGCCGCAGAGCGAGGAGATAGGCCGCCTGCGCCTGGTTCACCTCGTGCCCGGGTTTGAAGCCGCCGAGCTCGCGGCAGAGCATCCCGATCGCGGTCAGCGCCTGCGGACCGTTCGGGAAATGGTCGCGGACCTGATACCCCACGTGCCCCTTGTCGTTGGTCACGCGGGCGATCCAGCCGGTGGCGTTCTGCAGCGCCACCCCGGCGCCGCGAATCCCCGCCGCGCGGGCGAGACGGAGGGCGAGCATCTGCCAGCCGGACACCGAAGTATCGCACTGCTCGGCCCGCAGCGTGTATCCCCAGCCGCCTTCCACCCCCTGCGCATGGATGATGAACAGTACCGCGGCCTCCGCCGGCATGCGCAGGTGCTCCTGCTCCGTGAGGAGGAGCGCCTCGAGGAGCGCCAGGGTGGCGATGCCGTGATTGTACATGTAGTTTCCCGAGTCCGGACCGATCAGACCGTCGTGCCGCTGGGCCTCGATCAGCGCGTTGAGCCCACGTTCCACCGGGAGACGGTACGGACCCCAGAGATGGGTGTGTCCATTGGCCAGGAAAGCGAGCGTGGACAGGCCGGTGAGCCCGATCGAGAACTCCGGCTTGCCGCCTTCGGCGACGGAGTCCCACAATCCGTCGGGCCGCTGGCGGGAAGCGAGCCAGGCCAGCCCGGAATCCACGGCTGCGGACACCGGCCCCACGCCGTACGTGGCCATGGCCTGCTTCCGGCGCTCCGGATCGGTGCGCAGCGGAACGAGCGCAAGGATCGGATCGTCGACGCGAAGCAGCGGGTCCCGAAGCGTGCGCGGGCGGGGGTCCTGGGTCTGGGCCGGATCGAAGTGCTCGTTCGGTGCGGACACCGGGCCGACCTTCGCGCCGGACGACCCGGCCCCGCTGGAGGGCGCCATGTGCTGGTCCGCAGGCTTGAGGCCGGCGAGTCGGTCTTCGCCCGGCTCCCGGTAGCGGAAAAACAGGATGGTCAGGACCGCGAACAGGACGACGTGCGCGGACACCGAGATCGCCCACACGGGGAAGACCTGGAGCCGCTCCTGCAGGGAGCGCAGGATCGCGACCCACGCCGGCACGGTGGGCCGGCGCAACGAGCGCGCGGAGGCCGCGGCGGGAAGCGCGGTCATCACCCGGGCGACGAAATCGGGGGACGGGGCGATGTCCGGGACCGCGCGCACGAACCCCAGGACCCGCTCCAGCGCGACCAGTTCGCGCCGGCAGTCGGCACACGACGCAAGGTGACCCCGCGTCGCTTCCCTCTCGGGAGCGGCGAGATGCTCCTTCGCGTAGCCGATCAGGTCGTAGGGTTGATGGCAGTCCATTCCGCCGTCACTCGATCGTCACACCCATGATTTCCCGCAGCCGAAGGATCGCGTTGTGCATCCGCGACTTCACGGTGCCCACCGGGATCCCCAGCACTTCCGACACCTCCTGGTACTTCATCCCCTGCTGCTCGCTCAGCACCAGGACCAGCCGCATTTCCTCGGGCAGCTGCTCGATGGCCTGTTGCATCTCCTGGATCGCCTCCCGATCCATCGCAATGTCCTCGGGCCTCCGGTCTCCCCCGGCCAGGGCCATCGGCGCGCCTTCGCCTTCCTCCCCGTTCGCCGGGGCGTCGAGCGATTGCGCGCGCGGGTGATTCCCCTCGACCCGCAGGAAATCGATCCACAGATTCTTGGCCACGCGGTAGAGATAGGTCGTGAATTTTGCCGTCGCTTCGTAGGTGCCCGCGTGGGCGAAAACCTTGAGGAACACTTCCTGCGCGAAGTCCTCCGCCCGTTGTCGATCCCAGAGAAGTCGAAAGAAGAAATTCACCAGCGGGCGGTGATGCCGCTGCACCAGCTCCGCGAATGCCTCGCGATCGCCGCGGCGCGTCGCCAGCATCAGTTCCGCGTCGCTCAGTGGCATACGAACACCATCCGCGAGGAGTATCAACGAGTCCCGGCTGCAAGGGTTCAGTGCTTTTCGGTTTCCCCACCGGCCGGACCAAGCGATTGTAACACCACCCCCAGCAATCGTTTCGATCTTTCGCCATGAGCCACGGCGTAGATCCGGCGGGCTTCCGGTCCCGCCCCGGGTTTCATTTGCAACTCCAGGTGGTCCAAGCCTTTAAAACCCGCCGTCCGATCCCCCCATTCGACGACGACGACCCCTTCGGAAGCTGTATCCCAATCCAAATCATAGACTTCCGAAGCATCCGGCAGGCGCTGAATGTCATAGTGGAAGAGGGGGACCCGCCCGCGATAGATGCACAGCAGGACGAAGGTGGGGCTGACGATGCGCGTGGAGGGGTCGACGCCGAGCCCGAGGGCGATGCCGCGCGTCAACGTGGTCTTGCCGGCGCCGAACTCGCCCACCAGGGAGACGAGATCGCCGGCCTCGAGGTGGAGGCCGAGGGCGCGGCCGAAGCGCTGCGTCTCGGCGACGGAGGGGAGCGGGATTTCGATGGGATCCGTCATGCGCGGGATGGGCGACCCCGGAAGCGGGGCTTGGCCTAGACCTCGTGCTGGTAGCCTTGCGGGGGCAATGGAACGCGGCGGCCGTCGGGCCGGCGCAACCAGGCTCCCGTTCCGGAGCCGATGATTCCGATGCGCGTGATGCGGACCCCGCCGACCCGGCGACCGTCGATCCGGTCGGCGTCTTTCGCCGGCAGGGTGAACAGGAGTTCGAAGTCTTCGCCGTCGTGAAGCGCGTGTTCGAGCGCGGGTCGACCGGTGCGTCGCGCCAGGCGGCGGGCATCGGGGTGCACGGGGACGCGCCCCGCATCGATTTCCGCGGCGACCCCGCCGGCCGCGAGCAGATGCCCGAGGTCGGTGGAAAGCCCGTCGCTGACGTCGATCATGGCGCGCAAGCGGACCCGTCGCTGCAACGCGAGTGCGGTGGCGACCCGGGGAGTGAAGCGAAGATGTCGTCCGAGGATGGACCCGCCGAGCGCGCCGCTGACGCAGACGGCGTCTCCCGGACGGGCTCCGGAGCGGGGAACGGGGCGCGCGCCGCGGGGAGGAACGCCGAGCAGGGTGATGGAGATCGCCAGGCCGCCCCGGTGGGAATTCGTGTCCCCGCCGACGAGGGCCACGCGCGCTTCCCGCGCGGCCGCCAGCAGCCCGCGAAGGACGGCGCGCGCCTGCGCCGGTCCCTGGCCCCGGCGCAGTCCAATGGCGGCGAGGGCGTAGCGCGGGATGCACCCCATCGCGGCCACGTCGCTGACGTTCACGTTCATCGCCTTCCGTCCCACCGCGGCGGGAGACGCGAGGGCGAGATCGAAGTGCGCGCCTTCCAGCAGCATGTCGACCGTGGCGACCCAGGGCCCGCCGCCCCTCCCGGCGTCGAGCACGGCCGCGTCATCGCCGATCCCGACCCGGACCCCGGGGGCGCTTTTCGATTGGCGCCGTACCCAGTCGATGAAGCGCGCCTCGGCCGACGCCCGACTTCTTTCCCGCATTCGCGCGACCGTAGCACGCCGTGATTGCGGGCGTCAAGCGGGTCCCACGGGACCACGCGGCGCCCGCGGCTCTGCGCCCGCGCGCACCTCTCCGGGCGGATGGAGCGACCCCGGAGTCGACGAGAAGGGGAACCCGCGTACTACGGGATTTCCGATCGTCGCGATCGCCGAATACGCCCCCCCAGCCCCCCGCGAGGATCCACCCCCGGGGCGCATTTCCCCATGACGCCCCGAGTTCCCGCCCCGCGGGCGCGGACATGCTCCACACACTGTATTTAAAGCATTGCATTATAACATTTTAAGATCGTTCCTCTAGACGGAACAAGGTTGCCGGGGGTGCGCACGGAAGGCTCCCCCACCGGCCATCCCCATCGAAAAACTCCCCACGACCGGGGCGGTCTTTCCCGGGCGGGGCGAAAAACAAGACCTTGGGCCTTGAATCCATTCATGAGCGATGGTACGATCCCCCCGCGCAAGGGTCGGGAAGCATCGAGGGACACACGCGCAACTTCCCGATCCCCGGCCGTCGAGGCCCGCGTGCGCGGCAGGGGCGACCCCAGGAGGGTGGAATGGCCGTCCGACTCACGGGAAGGCACTTCATCAGCCTCCTCGATTACACCACGGAAGAGATCCACCAGATCATCGAATTCGCCTGCCGCCTCAAGCAGGATGTGCTGGCGGGCCGGCGCGATCCGCTGCTGCGCGGCCGGGTCCTCGGAATGATCTTCCAGAAGCCGAGCACGCGCACGAGGGTCTCCTTCGAAGCGGGGATGGCGCAGCTCGGCGGCAGCGCGATCTACCTCTCTTCGCGCGACATTCAGCTCTCCCGCGGCGAATCGGTGGCGGACACGGCGCGGGTGCTCTCGCGGTTCTGCGACGGGATCGTGGCGCGGGTATTCGGCCACGAGGATGTGGTGGAGCTCGCGAAGCACAGCCGGGTCCCGGTGATCAACGGACTTTCCGACTTCAACCATCCGGTGCAGATTCTCTGCGACCTGATGACTTTGCACGAGAAGCGCCGGCGGCTCGCCGGATTGCGCGTGGCCTACATCGGCGACGGCAACAACGTGGCGCACTCGTGGATCAAGGGGGCGGCGAAGGTGGGGATCGACCTGCGCATCGCGACGCCGGCGGGGTACGAGCCGAGGCCCGAGGTCGCACGATCCGTGCAAGCGGACTTCACGCGGACCGGCGGGCGCGTGACCGCAACCCGGGATCCGATCGCCGCCGTGAAGGACGCCGACGTGATCTACACCGACGTCTGGGCGAGCATGGGTCAGGAATCCGAGCACGACGCCCGGGTGAAGATCTTCCAACCGTATCAGGTGAACGGCCGCCTGCTGGAGGCCGCCGCCCCCGGTTGCCAGGTCATGCACTGTCTGCCGGCCCACCGCGGCGAGGAAATCACGGACGAGGTGATCGACGGGCCGGCTTCGATCGTCTTCGATCAGGCGGAAAACCGCCTGCACGGGCAGAAAGCGCTGCTTTGTATGTTGATGGGCTAACGTCCCCAGAGGCCCCGGCGCGGGAGCGTGCCTTGAATCCACTAGAGTCGCTGTTCACCCCCCGATCGATCGCCGTGGTCGGGGTCACCGAGAACCCCGAGAAACTCGGCCATCTCCTGCTCAAGAACATCGTCGACGCCGGGTTCGGCGGCGACCTCTATCCCGTCTGCCCCACCGTGGCCGAAGTGGTGGGGAGAAAAACGCTGCCGAGCCTCGGCGAGATCCGGTCGGACGTCGATCTGGTGCTCGTGAGCGTGCCGAGTCACGAGACGATCGCGGTGATCAAGGATGCGGCGCGGCTGCATCCGAAGGTGCTGGTGATCCTGTCGTCCGGATTCGGGGAAACCGGGATCGCCGGCAAGAAGCTGGAGAAGGAGATCCATGCGATCTTCGCCGAAGGCGGCACGCGCGTGGTCGGCCCGAATTGCCGCGGCGTGTACGACGCCCACCACCGCCTGAACGCGACCTTCTATCGCGACGTCCCACGGAATCGGGGCAACATCTCCTTCGTCACGCAGAGCGGCTCTTACGGCGCGTTGCTCTTCGACGAGGTCCGGCGCCGCGGGCTCGGCATTTCCAAGTTCGCCAGCATCGGCAACCAGATCGATCTCCAGCACGCCGACTTCATCGAACTGCTCGGCGCCGACGACCGCACCGACGCCATCGGGTTGTTCATCGAGGAGATCAAGGACGGATCGCGCTTCACCCAGATCGCCGCGGAGGTTTCGCTCAAGAAGCCGATCGTGGTGTTCAAGGCCGGCCGGACGCAGACGGGGGGGCGGGTCGCCGAGCAGCACACCGGGTCCGCGGTGGGCAGCAACGAGGTGTTCGAGGCCGGCGCCCGGCAGGCCGGGATCATCCTGGCGCGCGACACCGAACACTTCTTCGATACCCTCACCGTGCTGTCCTCGTTTTCGCGCAACTTGCCCGTCAACGAGAACGTGGGGATCCTGACCGTCTCCGGCGGACCCTCGGTGATCGCCGCCGATCTGTGCGACGAACTCGGGCTGAAGCTCCACTCGCTCGAACCCGCGACCCGCAAGACCGTGCGCGGGCTGATCCCGGAGGCGGGCGCCGACCAGAACCCGGTCGACCTGACTCCCGACATCGACCCGGAAAACTACGTCCCCTGCGTGGACGCCGTCCTCGGCGACAAGAATGTCGCGGGATGTCTTGCCGTCGACGTGGGGATGGATCGGCCGGAGTTCGCCCGCGCGTTCATCGAGGCGCGCAACCGGCACGGCAAGCCGGTCGTCGCGTGCCTCGCGGGGGCGCCGGAAGTGACCTCCGCCTTCGTACGCTCCGGCATCCCCGTGTTCCCCTCGCCGGAGCGGGCCGTCTGGGCGTACCAGACCCTGGTGATCTACCGGAAGATGCTCGAAGTGCAGAAGCGCAAGGGCATCATGCCGCGCGTCGCCCCCGCGGCCGTGCCGGAGCGCCCGGCGACCGGCAAGACCAAGCCCAAGCCGCTGCAACCCCGCGTCCTCACCGGCGCCGATGCCAAGGCCGTGCTCGCCGAGGCGGGAATCCCGATCGTGCCGGAATGCGCGGTCGCCGGCATCCGCGACGCGGCCGCCTTCCTCAAGGACAACGGGTACCCCCTCACTCTGCGGATTCCCGAGGGGCGCGCCGCCCGAACGACCGCGGAACCCGTGATCGACGGGATCGCCAACCGCAAGCAGTTCGAAAAGGCGCTCCATTCGCTGAAAAAGAAGGCGGGCAAGGCACCGCTGATTCTGCACCGCCAGGTGACCCACGCCCCGTGCACGTTGCGGATGGTCGGCTGGCGCGATCCCGTCTTCGGCTGCGTCGTGCGCGTCGGCCTGTCGGGCGTCCTCTCGGAAATCCTGCGCGACGCCTCCGTGCGCGTGTGTCCCTTCCGGCGGACCGACGCGGAGGGGATGCTGCAGGAGATCCGGGCCTACCCGCTCCTCGCGCATGCCCTGGAGGGGACCAAGCAGGACCCCGCGCGCGCCGCGGAAGTGCTGGTGAAGATCTCCGACCTCCTGCTGACCCGTCCCGAGGTCGTGGAGGTCACTCTCGACCCGGTGGTCTTCTCTCCGGGAGAAGTCCTCGTGTTGTCCGCCCAGGCCACCGTCCTGCGCTGACCGCCCGCCCGCGCACGGGAACCCGCCGCGTCCGCCGGACGCGGACGACCCGTCCGTCCCTCGGCTCGCCGCCCCCGCGAAAGCCGGGTGTGCGCTTGCGTTGCCCCGATCCGATCCGCTATCATTCAGAAGTGAGGGATGGAGGTGGAAAGGGGATGCCACCATGCACCAGGATGCGAACGCCGCGGAAGGCGGTCCGCCCGCCGCCGCAACCGACCCCCCGGTGAACGGGACGACGGGAGCCGCGCGACCAGCCGCCCCCGCAGCCCGCACCCCGCCCGACCGAGCCGCGATCCGAATCAACATCGATCAACTGCACATCGCCCTGGTGTGGCGCGACCCCGACTCCACCTACTATCTCGACCTCCATACGGGCGAGATCTTCCTCCACCACTTCAACAAGGACCTGACCCGCGACGCGGAAGTGAAAGACGGCGTCGACCGCTACCTGCCCATCCGCGCGATCGACCCCAAGCACTCCTACCAGGCCGTCGCCGACTTCGTGGAGTTCCTGCCGAACTGCGCCGTGCGCGACGAATTGCGCAAGATCATCCTGGGCAAGGGGGCCTTCCGCCGCTTCAAGGACTACATCGCGCAGCACGCCGCCGAAAAGGAGCTGTGGCTCATCTTCAAGGAACAGCGCGAGATGACCTACGTCGATCAGTGGCTCGCCGCGCTGCCCTTCCCGCATGAGCCGTTCGACCCCTACGCCGAACGCCGCAAGGCAAGGCTGGCGTCGCTCGACGGCCTGCGCAACAAGCGTATCCGCGTGCGTCGCGTCGACCACGTCCATGTCCGGGCGGTCGACCTGGAGGAGGCGCGGCGCTTCTACCAGGACCTCCTGCAGCTGGTGCCGCTGGAGCCGTCGCCCGATCGGCGCGGCCTGCCGCCGTCCTGCTGGTTCCGATGCGGCAACGTCGAGGTCCATGTCGTCCAGGACGCCGCCGCCGCCGCGTCGGTCGCGGAGACGCCGTTGCTCGCCTTCGAAGTCGCAAGCCTCGCGCAGGCGCGCAGCGCCCTGGAGGCCGCCGGAATCGCGCCGGGACCGGAATGCGTGGCGGCGGGGCGCAAGGGCTTCGTCGTCCAGGATCCCACCGGGAACCGGATCGAGTTGATGGAGCCGGGCGCGGTCGCATGACAGCAGGGATTGGCGCGGACCTCTCATCCGGTCGGATCCTCCGGCGCGCGCCGGCGGGGGGCGCCCGATGAAGCGCGCCGTCTTCGGCCCCCCCGTCCCCGGCGACTCACGCTGGCAAATCCCGTTCGGCGGCCTCCATCTGACCGTCGCCGCAGCCGCATGGCGCCACGATCAATGGCTCGTCGTCCGCGGGACCCGCACCGTCGGGAAGCACAGGCCGGCACTCCCATCCGCCACGCTCTCGTACGGCGAACCCCCCGAGCGCGCCGCGCGCCGACTGCTGCGTCAGTTCGGACTCCGGGCGGGCAAGCCGGTCCTGATTCACATCCAAAGCCGAAAGGCGAGACGCGGTTCGTGGGATCTCGTCTTCGTCTTCGCCGTCCCCGTCGTGGGACGGACCCAGCCCGGCGGAAACCTGCCCGAAGCGGACTTCCTGGCCTCGACCGACCCGGCGGTCGCGTCGGCCTTCCGCACCGCGGGGATCGAGCGCGCCACCGTGGAGCGATTGACCGGACTTCAGCGTCGGCGCGAGCGCCGCGCCGTCGCCGCACCGGAACCCGCACCGTGACCGTCCGGCGAACCTTTCCATCACCCACATCCTCTGCTGTGGCCGTGACAGGCGACCGCGGTCTGCTCGACGGGAATCCCGGCCTGCCGCGCGCTCCAGAGGGCGAGCAAGGCCCAGCTGGTGACGGCGGAGTCCGGCTTGTCCGCCTTGGGCTCGCACCGCCAGCCCTTGCCGGGCACGCGTGTCACGGACACTGGTCCCTCTTGTCCCCGTCGGACACAGGTCCGGCTCTCCTTG
>CAZWCX010000028.1:0-66756 GCA_964632945.1 uncultured Planctomycetia bacterium
TCCTGTTCCACCTGGGAGGCCTGGATCTGTACCCACACGAAACCCGGTAGCCCGTAGAAGGTGTCAATGCCGAGTTCAACGGGAACTACGGCTGGGCGGCCACGCCGCTCCGACTTGCGGTACGACTTCACAAGCCGGAAGGGCGGTTCGATGAAGCCCGTTTCGGCCATGAGCACCCAGATCGTCTGCATCGATGGGGTGCCTGGACTGATGTGGATGACGAGCTCGCGACCTGTGAAGCGTCGCCGGATCTCCGGCATCTTCTCCCGCAGGAATTCGAAAATGCTCCGGTGATCGGTCGGGTCATCCCCCGCCCACGGCTCGCAGTACACCCGGGTCTCCCTCTTCTGTTCGACGATCGCAGCCTTGATTTCATCGAACACTCGCTGCTCGCGATTGTCCTCAGGGCCGCCGCTCAGACGGTGAAGAAGGACGACGTCCCGAATCTGACCTGAAAAAGGAGACGTTTCGTCGAACAGAAGCGTGAGTGTAGGCCCGGGGTTGGGCCGGTTGTTCGTCAACTGGTAGGTGCCGGACTCGCGTTCGCGGACGAACGGATCGTTGTTCACCGCTAGCCAGGAGACGAGAACAGGCGAAGGCGCTGTCATCCCCACACCTCATGTCCCGAGGTCGCCACTCGAGCACTCCGCCGACGAAGAAGCCACCGACAATTGCCTTCCGTGGGGCAGATCTTCATTCGATCAGGTCCGCCTGCTTGAGGGGTGGGGCTCGATCACGCCGTTGTACCTCTCTCCCGTGCTGATCGATCGATGCCGCGACTCATCCTCCCAGTGTCACCCCGCTGCACGAGCGTTTCACGAACTCGCGCAGCCAGTCGAATCGTATCACTAGAACCCGTATCCGGAATGCCTCGGCACGTTTGCGGATGCTCTGCGAATAGGGCGGCAACTCGGAGCCGAGACCATGCTGCACTGGAGCAACTCCGATCGACCGATCCAAGTAGACATAGTCGACTGGCATCAGCGTGGACTGGGCCAATGCCAGATCGCCCTGGGCATTCACGTCTCTGGAGCCGTACTCGACCAGCCGCAGGTCTGCCGTGGTCACAATCGCGGGGATCAAGTATCGAGGATCTTCGGTACGCCCGGCCTGTTGCCCACGCAGGGACTCCGCCGCGAGCGCCAGGCACCCAAGTTCCGCTTGGAGGCACGTCTTCTCTATTGCCTCGGTGGTGGCATGCGCTCCCTGACGATTCAGCGCGACTTCCACGGCTTGCGATGCCACTCTCGCGTCCTGCAGTTCAGGAAACCCGTAGGTCACGAAGTCGATGCACGGCGCACCCGCGCCGTCAAGCGTGGCCCGAACGCAACGCCCTTCGGCCCCCTGCTGCTGAAGTGGTGGCAGGAACGCCCATGTCTTGTAGTCGGCTCGATGCCGCTTGGCCTCGACGACCATGGCCAAGTCTTTCTTCAGGCTACTGTCGGCACGGGGTCGGAGGGCGAGATCGATTCGACTCCTCTCCCCCGCAAACTGCACGGCGTACTCAGACACCAGGAGTTCCCACGGACTGAACTGCAACGCAGTACCTGCAGGGATCGGTTGCAGGAACTGCTCCCGGCAGGCGAGCCAGAGGGGAAAGCCAGACGTGTTGATGCCGTCGATGATCTGATCGTCGGTCAAAGGCATTTGCCAACCAGACCCCCATTTGGTTTTCGGCTCCGTGAGTCGGTCGAGGTTCTTGCGCCGCGCCGGGGCGGCGGCACGATCCACCAGCTACTCCACCAACGCTTTCAACAGCGCCTCGCGGGGATCACTGTAGAACTGGATGTCGATCTTCGTCGCCATGTCGTCCGACAAGTTCACGAGCTGCTTCCGCGTGGTGACCGGCATCAAGAGCCGCGTGGCCCCCTTCTCGACGGCCATCTCTGCCACGCCCACCGCATTGTGCACCTGGTCTACGGATCCGCCCAAGTTCAACGCCCCGACAACGATGATCCCGCCCTTCAGGCTCTTCTCCAGGAGACCGCTGCACAGCCCGAGGAGTGCCGGGAGTCCGAGACCACTCCCGCCCTTCGACACGTCAAAGGCGCGGAGTTGCACCACGAACTCATGCGACCTCGGGTCGCGGTCGCCCACCAGGGCCTTGCCCCGTGCGTAGAGATTCTGTTCGGCGCACTTCACGCTCTCGCGGAATGCAGGCGGCGTCGGCTGGTTCAAGATCCGCACGCCCCCGCCCGGCCCCACGCCTACCTCGATCCGGAAGAGACCGGGGTGCTCGTCCTGGCCACCCGAGCTGATGGCCCACACCTGCCCCGGCGGCAGCGGATCCGACCCGATGCTGTCCTCGCGCTGTAGCTCCGGCGTGACCACGAACTTCTCGACGCCGTCCATTCCGAGTTGGTAGCTGAAGTGCGTGTTGCGGAACTCGGCCGAGCCGATCCGCTTCTGCTGCTCCTTCACCCGCCGCCGAATCTCCATCGCCAGCCGCACCGCCCATTCGAGGACCTCGTCGCTGACCGGCGTCTCCGGGTTCGGGTACATGAGCTTCAAGAGTCCCGCCACCGTCTTGTTCACCGCCGTCGTGTCGCGCCCGCTCAAGGCCCCACCATAGAACACCCGCCCTTGAAGCACCGCCACCCTGCTCTGGTCCCGGAGTCGATGCCAGCACTCGGACAGAAAGTCGCTCACGAGCCCGAAGTGGTCGGTGAGGTGCTGCTGGGCGTGGATCTTCGGCGCGTCCCACCCGGGCAGATAGCCGTGGATTCGGTCCATGAGCGCCGTGTCGTCGCGCATCTCCGGGGGCATTGGCCCGAACAGGTGCCCGACCCGCTGCTGGTGCTCGACGTCCACCTCGAAGTTGCCGACCATCATGATCCCGCCGTCGGCGCGGATGCTCTCCTTCCCCCGGCTGAACTCGCCGCTTTCCATGTACCCCTTCATGATATTGACGCCGTCCTTCTGGTCGAAGGAGACACCGGAGATTTCGTCGAAGCAGACGACGTCGTACTGGCACACGAGGCCGCGCTGCCCGGAGGCGTTGTTCACGAACATGCGAGCCACCGTCGCCTTCCCGCCGGAGACCAAGTGGGCATACGGCGACACCTGCTGAAAGAGGTGGCTCTTTCCCGTGCCCCTCGGCCCGAGTTCGACCGCGTTGTAATTCCGCTCGACGAACGGGACCATCCGAAGCAGGAGCATGTTCCGGGCACGGTCCGAGAGCTTCTCGGGCTCCATGCCGATGCTCCGGAGCAGGAACAGTTTCCACTCATCCGCCGTGAACAGGTCTCGGCCCCGCTTGAGCAGGTCCAACGAGTCGCGCTTGGAAAGTTGGACTTCGCGGAGGCTCTCCACTCCGAAAGGCCGACCGTTCTCCTCCGTGGCGATGGTCGCATCGTACGTGAGATTCACCTCGGCGTAGAAGCCCCCAGTCAGCATCCGCTCATGCTCCTGGACGAGCTTGGGCTCGATGCGCACGTCCTTGAGGAGCAGGCTGGGCAGCTCCGCCAGGTAGGAGTCCGTCTTGGCGTCCAGCCTCGCCCGGATCAGGTCGATGATCCGCACCGATCCCTTCTCGCGTGCTCTCGCCTTGAACAGCTCCTCCTCCCCAGCGCGAACGGCCCGGTCGGCGAGCTGCCGCTCCACGACCTTCAGGCCCTCCTTGATCTCTTCCTCGTTCACCGTGGCGCAGTAACGGCCCAGCAGGAATTCGACGACGTACGTCGGGACGGGGTACTGGCCCTTGAATTTGCGGACCAGGTCCTTGCGGACGATGAAGCCGTCAAATCCCTTGGCGGCGAGTTGATCGAGAGCGTCGAGTTCCATGCCTATTCCTCACCACCGACGGTGGTCGGCTCTTTCGCCACCACGCGGCCCTCCGCATCCAGAAGGACGACCACCGCTGCGGCCCCCTGATGCGTGTCGTCGGCGAAGAGGGTCGCCGCGCCGTCGGTCCCGACCGGACGGGCTTTCCTTTCTTCGGGATCAGCCAGCAACGATGTCCCGGGATCCGCTGCCTTTCCTCGCAGGTCCGCGCTGTGCCCGAGCGGTTCCCCTTCGACGACGACCTTGCAGACCAGTCGCTTCCAAGCTATCGACTTGATCGAGATCCGGCCTTCCTTCCGTGCGGCAGCCCGTACGACCAGCGACGGGACGACGCACTCCTGAACGGAAAGCCCGCCGTGAGTGTACTCGGTTCCGTGCTTGAAGCAAGCGATGCCCCGCGCCACGGCAACGCGATGTTCGGCACTCCATGTCCAGGGAACGGTCACGGCGTCGGGCGTGGCAGTCTTCTTCAGGGTCGCACAACGCCCCCAGCGGGTCTCCGTGAGGAATTTCGGCAGCTCTACCTTTGGAAGCCCACCGGGAAGCAGGAGCCAGCCGTGGTCTGTGACCACGCGGACTTCTCGCCAACCGGCCTCCAAAAGGCCACGGATTCGCGCCGCGAGTCCTTCCACCTCCTCCTCGATGCGCCACGCCAGCTTCCAGCCCTGGTCGTGCCCCATCCGGTCAAGGCTGCCGTACTCCGTCCAAGCACGACCCTCGGGATCGCCGCCCTCGTTCGCGCCAAGGACTTGGATGGTTGCTTCGCCCAGAAGCTGCTTGAACCTGTCGCTTGTCAGTTCCTTTCCGGTGGCGGCAATCGTCGGCCTGAACTCGTCACCCAGACTCGAATTGCTGAGGAGGCCAGCGATCGGCGAGGCTGCCGGTTTCGCTGTCGGCGTCACCGTCGGCATCGCCGCCCAACGCCTCCCGCGATCGACCTTGACGCCCGCGCTTTCGAGGGCCGCCACCACCTTCTGGCCAACGTCGAAGCGTAACCCGTCGGCGAACAGCACGCAGCACCCCTTCGGGAGGTCTTCAGGCTTGCCGCTCGGCGTGGCGCAAGGTAGCGCCGCAGAATTCTCAGCGACCTTCTGAAGCTGTTCCGCCCCGTCCTCCAACCACGTCCGATACATGCCGCACACGGCGGTTCGCACGGCGACCACGTCCGCTGGTTTTCGAACTATGGCGAGTGCATCGAGAACCGCAGCATCCGCCTTCCATCCCCATTCGGCGTACTGCTCCGCCATGGCCTCCGGAGTCGAGCCTCCGAGCGTTCGTTCCGTCGCCAAGGCGAGTACGGCCAGGAACTCCAAGGCCCCTGCCAAGGGCGAGTCGCCCAGCTTCGACCAGACGCAAGCACGACGCGCGCCGTGCTGCTTCTCCAGCTCCGCGATCCCCTTTCGGGCGACAGTAGGTGGCTTCTTGCCGACCTCGACGAGGTCCTTCCGCAGCGAGTCTTCCAGTCCCTCGTTGTCCTGGGGCCAGACTGGCGCGTCGGCGTCAAACATACTCGGGGCGGTCTTCGGCCTGGCCCGGCGGAGCAGCTCTTTCAAGTTCGGGTAGAGTGTAGGGGCCTCCTGGAATCGCCGCCAGACGTGTGCCCAGTGTCCGCGTCCCTGGCCCTTCACGCCGAGGGACTCGCCAGCGGTCAGCTCACCGTCCTTCTCCGGATCGAACTTGTACTTCTGCTTGCAGACGGCCCGGAAGGAACCCCACCCGGCGTCGTCCATGCGACCTCGGACCTCCTTCGGATCGTTCAGCCAGGTGAGGAGATCGCGTACCGGATCCTCGGTCATCAGACTGTTGAAGAACTCGGCATCGAGACGCTTGTTTCGCAGTTGATCCACGGGCATGTCCGCCAATCGCACCGCCGCTCGCAACAGTGCCTCGGCGGTGGCGTCATCCCGCGCCACTTCCAGCCCGAGGCCACCATTCTTGGTCTGGAGGAAGGCCGCAAGCGTCCAGTCCTTGCCGTTCTGTTGCGTCCAGACGACGCCGCGAAACTGAAGCTCAACCAGAGGTCGAAGCGGTGGCGGGCAACTCTCGACGGCCCGGAGTGCCTGCCTGCTCACGCCCGGCAGGTAGATCACCGGGACAACCTCCGGAGCCCAGGTGGCCTCGGGCAGGGATCGACCCAGCATGCACCGCAACCAGATCGCCGGGCCGGTCTGCGTGGCCGGATCGTGGTCCCCGAAGGTCAGGAAGTGGGCGAGCCGCTGTCGAAGTCGCGGGACCAGTGCCAGCCACTGACGGTCTTCGTCCGCCCAAAGAATGGCGGCGGGGGCAACCATGTCATCGTGGTTGCACGCCGACATGCCGGACAACGCTCCGAGGAGCGCGTCGAACACGGTCGCGCGCGTGAACCGTTGGGTCGCCGAGCCATCGGCAGTCATGGGGCACCTGCTATCGGTCGTACCCGGATCTTGCGGTCGCTGATGACAATGAACTGCCCGTTCCCGTGGGCCTCCACGGTCGGCCAGGCCTCTGCGAGGCGCTTCAGGCGTGAGGCCAGGTCGGGGGTGTCCAGGCGGACAAGCAGCACGCCAGAAGAAGAAAGGCGCCGGTGGAAGACGAGTTCCCCGAAGTCCTTGTCGTCGGTGATGACTACCCGACCCTCGCGTTGGGCAAGGGCCAGAACGTCGTCGTCAGACTCGCCGGGCAGTCCCTCCGCAGCGTAGAGGACATCGTGGCCCTGGGCGCGCAGCCAGGCAACGATGCCGCCGTGGAGGTTTTCGTCTGCCAGGAGCTTCATGTGCATTCCGCTATTGGTAGAGGATCTCTTCCATCCCGATCACGGAAGCGGCGTAGAGGAGAGCGGCTCGGATGTGCTCAGGGGTGAGACGCGGGTGCCCCTGGAGCAGTTCTGCTTCCGGCATGCCTCGGCCCAGTTCCGCGAGGACGTGCTCTACAGTGATCCGGGTCCCCTTGAAGGTGGGCTTGCCCATCATGACTTCGGGTCGTTCGACGATGTACTCGCGCCAGTCCATGCTCATGACTTCTCCTTCCTCCGCGAAGTCGGAGCTTCGCGGGCGGCCCGCTTTTCGGCCAGGGTCAGGTGGTGGTCGTTGATGCGCTCGCCGTGGAAGACATGATACCACGGTGCGGTCGCGGGGTCCTTGCCCCGGTCCTTCCGCCAGTGGACGTTCGGCGTCTTGCGGAGGACCTCCGCCTCGACGAAGGGACGGATGTTCATCCGCACGCCATCGTTCAGGTCGGGTTCCCACCCGATGGCTTGCGCTTCGAGCGGCTTCCAGCGCACGAAGATGTCATGGGGCTTCTCCCCGTCGGCGATGAGCTTGAGACGACCTTGGAGGTCCTTGGCTGCGGCGAGCCGAACGTCGGCCCCGGCCGCGCCGCGCTTGGCGTCCTCTTCCTGGCGGCGGATCCAGTCGCCCAGGTAGGTGTAGATCAGCTTGTCGAGCAGTTGCCGGTCGAGCCGGTGGTAGTTCACGAGGGCGTGGAAGCCGTCCTTCCGACCGTCCCAGATGTGCCAGATGAACGGGCGGTGGTGGAACAGCTTGCAGTGCTGATCAAAGAAGCCATCGTGGAGCCATTCGTCGAGGCTCTTTGCCGCGAATCCCACAGCGGCAAGAAGTTGGTCGAGCTTGGAGGGCGTCCAGTCCTTCGCGCATGCGGCGGCAAGGAGGTCGCGGAGACGTTCCGACGCTGGGCGCTCCTTTCCGACGACGGGAAGGCATACGATGCCATCATCGTCAGCGTGGGCTTCTAGGCCGTCGAGGCCGAGGGCTGGACAGTCGGGGAAATCGGAGCCCGTCTGGCGGGGCCAGCGGTAACCCACGAGACGGGCCACGGCGACTTGCAGCGGGTGCTCCGAACCCTTAGGATGTCCGCAGAACAGCCACTGCGTCGGGTCATCGGAATGGGGCTTGGGGAGGCCGTCTGGGTACCTAGCTGCGGCGACCTTTTGCCAGCGGGCGAGGTCGAAGGGGACTTTGACAAGGGTAATGTTCGTGACTTTCAGGGTCTGATCGACCTGCCGAATGGCTTGGTGAAACTCCGAAGACGATGCGAAGCACCAAATGGCCGCTGTGAGTACATCATCGTAGGGAAGGAGGACAGCAGCGTTCTTGTCGAACCGATCACCCAGATATAGCGTGCAGGGCAGCTCTCCGATCTGGCTGACGAGTATACCCTTCTTGTTCCACGCCATTCCACCAGCGAGGATCGCTTCACCACGGCTCCCACGATCGCAGAGAGTGCCGCGCCCCTGCTCCCAGAAGACGATCTGTTCCATTCCACCAAACGTGCGCGTATCCTCCACCGTGGTCTGAAGAAACTCCCAGTCACAACCGCGCTCCGACAGTTCCCAAAACTGACGAAAGAAGTAAGGACTATCCTTACTTCCAAGCCCGTGAACCCCGTGAGCGTACTTCGATAAGAGGGCGAATCCCGGAACGTCCGCGAGCGTCACTCTTGCATCTGGATTCCGGAGCTGGCTGCTCTGTGCTACCAGAACGACCTCCCCCCCCTCCATGCCCTCCATGCACCGGAGCAGGTTCGCCTTCACCTCCGGCTTTCTTGCATCCGACACATCCAATCCAGCAATTGCATGGCCGTCGCGGATTGCCGCGGATAGAACAAGCAAGGCCGCGTTCACGATCTCTCCGCTAATCGTGGAGAATGCCCCTGGTCCCAACCGAGCAGCGAGGTTCCACGAACACCTCTCCAGCAGCATCTGGCGGAGGCTCGTGTAGGTCGTCAGAAAGAGCCAATTCTGCGGTGTGACAAGAGCTGTAGTCGCGGCCTGTGAACAGAACTCCAGACAGCGCAGAACAAACGCGGTGGCTAGGTCCGCCTTGCCTAGCGGGTAGTGGGCCAGTAGGCACTCTTGAATAACCTCATCTTGTTTCCCTCGCCCGAGGTATGGCACATTCGTGATGACCAAGTGGTACTTCGCTGCGAGCATCTCGGCTGCGTGCGCCACGCCCTGGGCCATAACGCCCATCTCGACCGCCTGCGGGTCGCCTTTGACCTTCTCCTTCTGGAGTGCCTTTTCGAGGAGAGGTTGGAGGCTTCCAAAGTCCGCCTCGAACAGGTCGCCCGGCCGGACGGCGCGATGCGGGTCGATCAGACTCCCGAGTTCGGGGGCTTGCTGGAAGAGATCGTACAGCCGCTCCAAACCCGCCCGCAGCCTCGCATCTCCATTTGCCAGGGCCAGCCATTCTTCCTTCTTCCCCGCAACGGCCAGGCCGGAGCAAGCGACGTTGACCGACGGCAGGTTCCTATACCCTCCCGCGTCCGGGAACTTCCAGGCGGCCAGCGCGAGGGCGAAGGCGGCGATCTGCGTGCAGCGAGCATCCAGCTCCAGTCCATGCACGTTATCCTTGAGCACGGCCTCGCACGCATCCCGCGCCGAGAGCCGCTCCTCCTGCATTCGGACCCTGACCAGGAGGTCGAAAACGGCGACCAGGAAATGACCCGAGCCGCAGCAGGGGTCAAGTATCCTCAGTTCCGCCGCTCGGGTGGGCCAGCCCGGGAACGTCCCCGCCGCCGGTCGCCCATCGGATAGAAATCGCAGGTACTCGAATCCGTAGCCAGGGAGGGCGACCCGCCTACGGCGCTCGTCTTCGGAGACTTCACCCTCTTCCCCGTTCTTTCCATCGAGGCTCTGGCTCGCACCACTTTTGGGAATCTGGGAGAGTTGAACCGGCGCACCGGACGCCAGCACCTTTCCGGCCCACCACGCGCCGATCGTATTGTGCAGGAGGAAGAGAACCATGTAATGCTCGGTGAAAAGCTGCGTGACGGCGGGCAGCGTCTCCCCGGTGATCTTGTCGCCGCTGGCATTCACCTCCTGCTTCCGCTTCGATTGCCAAAACTGGTAGACCCAGCCGAGGCCATCCTCGGCGGTGAAGATCTCCGAAGGCAGGTCCTCCAGGAGCTTTTCCAGTTTCAGCCGGTGCTCTGCCGCCAGCGCAACCTGCAAGGCCGGGTCCTCCGGGCGGAAGATCTGCGGAAGCATGCGCGAGGCGAAGCGCCCGGCGACCGTCCAGAGATCCGGTTTGGCCCCACCCTTCCCACCCGCGCCGGGGGTGGCGGTCTCCTCCGCAGCGAGTTCCTTGCACTCCTGGAGCGTCACGGGGACACCGTGATCGGGGTGGATCAGCAGGTGGTTCTCGGCGAGGAACCGGGCGAAGAGCATCCGATGCCAGTGCTCATAGGCGACCTCGTGCCCGAGCCGGTGGATGTCCTGCCTGCCCGTACGTGCATCGAGCACACCTCCGAGTTGACGCGCCTTGGCGCGGAGCTGCCTGCGGAGGGTTCGCTCCTCAGGCTTGAGGTGCGGGAAGGGCTCTCCCTCCTCGACCGCGAGCCGCTGGAGTGCCGCCTGCGCGGCGGCCTCGGAGACATCACGGGCCTCGACGACCGTTCGTTCGAGCTGTCGTCGAAGGTCTGGGGGAAGTGGCGGCATTCGTCGCGTTTGCTCCTGAACCAATGCCGTCAAATGACGACTGGCCCATCGGTGAGTTTGACGCCGATCAGCGTCCTGACCTCCGCCAACCAGCGATCCAGATCTTCCGGTGTCCTGATGGTCGCGGCTGGGAGTGCAACCCGGACGGCGTTCGGTTCGAGCAGCTTGGCCGCAAGAAGTGCTGCGGTCTGAAACCGCGCCGGTAAGGCATCACGATGGGAGCGCCAACTCTCCAGAGACCGCGCAAGCAGCGAAGCGCGCAATGCCTCCTCGGTGCCCAAAGAAAGGGCGACCAGGGGTTCGATCGCGGCCTGCCGCACGATGGCGTCCCGCTGCTCCGTCGCTAGTTTCTTCCAAGAATCCAGGGCTGCGAGCCCTGCCGATTCGCGCTGGTGCATGGCGACGCACTCTCCGTGCAGCTTGACGATTTCGGCGCGCAGCCCCGTCGTCAATCGCTCACACAAGGCTGGAACAGGGTCGGGAGTGGCCAGCAAGGCACATTGTCGACTGATCGCTTCCACCTCCCGCTCTACTTCCCCGTAGACGGGGAGCCCGCGAGCGTGCGAGAGCAGTTCGTTCAGCACTACCCAGCGAGGCAAACGCTGCCTCGCCAATTCACCCGCCGCTCGCCAATCCCCGGCTTCCTTGGTGAGCCGGGTTCCTTCATTCAGAATCGCAATCAGTTGTTCATTGCCGCCGAGATTCTGGAGATCCTTGATGTGGGCTGTGTTGGGGCGCAGCGCAAGGGGAGGGGCACCACCTGCTGCATCGGCGAGCCCGAGCATCGCGGTCAGGAACGACTCCGCCTTGCTGGCTTCTTCGTTGGCCTGGCACTTGATGTCGATGACGTTGTAGAGGTTGCGGAGAGCGATCCGCTGGGACGCCGTGATCACCGTGACCTCGATACGGAAGTCGGTCACGCCGATCTTCGTGTGGTCCAACCGCGTTCGATCTACCGGCTTTCCATTCTGCGATGCACGGATTTGTCCGGCGGTGAGGAGGACGAGCAGGGCGGCGTCGATGGCGTCCTGCGACCAGCCGTACTCATTCCCGCCGAATTGCCTTCGGATTTCACTCCCCTTCTTTCCCGTCCCCACCCAGGCGAGGATGGCGGAGCAGACGGGGTGCTGCTCCGGGCTGCCCTTGTACCCGACGGCTTCAAGGGCGTCCGCCGCCCCAGCCTTCGTGCGCTTGAGCACTTCCTCCCAGCCCTTCTGGTCGGCAAGGTGGAATTCCGGAAATTGCCGGACGAGTGCCGCCTCCGCACCTTCCCGCACCGCGGTGAGGAGGTCGAGGGCAGCGATCTCCTGCCCGCCACCGAGAATCACCCGAGCGCCGCCCAGCACCTGGGTCTCGATGACCACTCGCGCGTTCGCCTCCGCTTGCAGGGCCCGGGTCTCCATGGCAGCCCGGGCGTCGAGCCCCTCGGGAGTCGTCGGGTTCCCTCGGGTATCCAGGGTCTCCTTGGCCGCCTTGGCTTCGGCGATCGTCTTCTTCAGATCCTCGGCGGCCCGCTTCGGGATGAAGACGGTGATCAGCGGGCTGTCTACGCCTGCGGCGCGGGCCTGTGCGAGGACGTTGCTCTCCGTCTCGTCCCAACCGTTGCGGATCCAGACCGGGATCGCCTGGCCGCTCGGCTGTGGAGTTTCGCCGAAGAAGGGTTCGAGCTTGCGGAGCACCTTGGTAGTGCCCTGGAGCAGCTTGATTTCCTTGAGCCGCTCGCCGACCTCACGTTTGAGGAGGTCGGCGCGTTCCTGCGCCATTCGGGCGTTGTCCCCGAGGATCTTCGCGTACCGCTCCCGGAAGTCCACGAGCCAGACGGTGCCCTCCTGCGTCTGAAGTTTGTACTCATCCTCGATGCGCAGCAGCCTGCCGGACTTCTCCAGATCCGCCAGCAAGGCGGGGATCCGCTTCCTCAGATCGGCGCTGCCCGCCTTCAGGTCCTGAACGAGCAAGTCGGCCAAGGTGTCGGCGGTCGCTCGGACTCCCAGATCCGCCCCGGCCTGTGTGGGCAGCTTGCCGATCAAGAAGACCAGGGCGCACAAGCGGCCTCGGAGCACGTCATCGGCCGAACCGCCAAGAAGCTCGGCGATCACGTTGTGAAGTTCCCGAACTAGAACACCACGCTGGAGCAAATCGGTGGCGACCTGGTCGTAGATGAACGAAGCCGGAACGACGTGGCCCAGGGGTTCCGGGGCCAGGGCGCGGGCGGCTTCATGGGCAATGCGAAGCTGCGTGCGAAGCTGCCCAGTGAGCCCGCCGCTGTCCACCGCACGGAGGATGCGCTCCCAGAACCGTTGGCGCACCGGGAGGAGCGGGTAGTCGGTGACGAGCAGTGCCTCGTCCTCTGGGCAGGGGGCGATCTTGGTACTGACGAGGTGCTTGGAAATCTCCCCGTGGCACGCATCGAGTACGCTGCGGATCTCGGCCTCCCGGTCGGCTCTCTTTTGCAAAACGACCTTGCGAATGACCGTCTCGACATCGGTGTCGGAGAGGTGGACGTTGCGCGTGAACCGGCCTTTGAGGCGGCTGAGCTGCGCGGTGCTGGTGAGGGCGGCCTGACCGGTGCCGATCACGATGAGCTTGCCATCGAATCGCTTGCTGATCGCCTCCACCACCTCTTGGACGGCGTAGGAGCGATCCTGGTCCTCACCGATGTACTGCTGGACCTCGTCCAGGATGATCGCCGTGCAGGGGAGCTTTCCATTCGTGAGGAGGGCCTCGCGGAGCGCCTTCACCATCTCCTCGATGGTGATCACGTTCTTGGGCGGGAAGGTCTTCTCGATCAGGTGCAGGGCGGCCTCCGGCGTGGCGGCGATGGCCGGATCCGCCTTGAGGATGCACTTCGCGAGGGGAGTCGAGACGTAGAGATTCCTCACCTCCTCGTCGAAGTCTTCCCCGGATTTCTTGAGGTCGGCCCTCACACGGTCCAGGAGGCCCTTCGCCTTGAGCCACAAGACGAATCGAGCACCGGGGTAGTCTTCGGGGAGCTGACAGGACCGGAAGACGACCGCCAGGACTGCGAGGGGCACGCTGGCGTTCGCACCGGGGCCGAGGGTCCCCGCGGCAGCATGGAGCCCCCCATTCTGACGGCCCTTGGTGGACAGTTCCTTGAGCGCGTCCTTGATCTCTGCGGGCAGATTCGCGATACCTCGCGCCGTGGACTTGTCCGGCAGTGCGTAGTCCGTCCAGAGATACCGGAGCACCTTGGCAAGGTGGGACTTCCCGCTGCCGTAGAAGCCGCTGATCCAGACGGCGGGCTGTTCCGGCTTGTCGAGATTCCCGAGGTAGGTGTCGAGCACAATGGAGAGTCCCTTGTGGTACTCCCCCTCGCAGACGAAGGTCCGGAGTTCGTACATGAGGGTGCGGAACTCCGGGTCCGCATCCGTCACGGCAGCGACGCCGTTGTTGGCGAGGGTGCTCTTCTCCGGGTCCTGGCGGAAGACATCGCGGTTCTTGGTCAATCCACAGCTCCTTTGTACGCCGTGATCGGGACCGCCAGGTAGTTCCAACCTTCGTGGCCGTCGAACAGTCGATAGACGTTCTGGTCGTACTGTCCCGGAAAAAAGACCAGGAGCCGACCCGCGATGGCGTCCTGGATCTGAGCGATCAGGTCGGAAGCGCGGATGAGGCCGAAGAGCGAGCCGATGCCCGAGAGGGCGACGACGGTCTGGCCGTCGGATTCGCGGAGCAGCTTGAGAATCGGCGCGGCGGCGGCGAGCTTGAAGTCCTTGAAGGCCATTTCCAGCTTTTGTGGCGCGGTGAAGTAGGAGTCCCGGTACTTGTGTCCACCCATCCAGCGGGAAAACCCATGTGTCAGGTCGTGGTGAGCCCAGCCATGCTTCGCGTTGCCCGTCGCCAACGCAAACTCGCCAAGGCGGGCGCGGAGTCGGCGTTCGTCGGACTTGTCGTAGACCGCGAACCAGACCCGTTGGGGTCCGGCGAGCGAGGCGTCCCATGGCAACGAGACGAACTCGGCGTAGGCCTGGATGAGCCGTTCAATCTGGTTCACGGGACGCCTCGATCTCGACCGGTGTGAGGAGTTGGGGGAAACGGACTTCGAGGACGTCGCCCGCGTGACGCAGGTCGAGGAGGCCCAGGCGAGCGGCTTCGGCGGCAAGGCGGATGACTTCAGCATCTCGGAGATCGAGGACGCGGGTCCAGAGCGTGGCAAGGAGGGCGCGTCCACGGCACCGCGTGAGGAAGCCGAGGGCAAGGGCAAAGACGGCGCAGGCTGGAGTGGCGACCGGGTGGGAGCGCGTCTTGGTGGCGCGGCCTGCAAGGTGCCCGGACTGTGTCCAGGAGGAAGCAGCATTCCGAGCGACTTTGTCGCGGGAGGAAGGTTTCAATCGACCTTCGGTGAGTTCGAGGAGGCACGGGATGAAATCGTGCGCTGCCATCCGGGTGCCAACGCGAGCCTGTAGCACGGGTTCCGCCGTAGCCCGAAGGAGGGGGTCCCGTGCCAGCGCACAGAGAAGCGCGAGCAGCGGCTGACCGGCGGCATCCTGGTCCCACAGGAATCGAAGAATGCGGAAGAGCGTGATGGAAGGATCCAGCCCATAGACTTCTGCGAGTCGCTGGATCGTGAGACGTCGGGTGGCGATCGTGCGCTTGCCGAGGACGTTGTCCTCGACGGCGACGCGCTGGTAGTCGGCGAGTCGAGCGGACGGAGGGAGGGCGCGCAGGAGATCGGTTAGTTCGCGGAGCATCATGGTCCGGCTGGTGTGGGTGCCCCGCGGGCCGCTGCGGAAGCCGAATCGGTCAGGCCATGGGTCGGCTCCGCCACGGCTGGCCATTGCCGAGGACCGCTCGACCACGGAGGAGAATCTCCCTCTGCGCATCCGTCGATCTCTCGATCGCGCCACTGGAAGCCAAAGGCGCCTCGCGATCAGGGTGGGCCTGATGCGGGCGGGGGGGCCGGGGAGTTGACCGTGGCTCGAATGGGGCCAACGGTCGGTCCACGGCGGCGTGCCGGACCGTATCAAACGGCTCCAGGGTGGTCAAGGAACGGTCAGGGTGCAGCCGAGGGGTGTGGGTCGGCTGCAAAGTGCATTCGGGAGTGAACCCAGGATTCAGGCTCGGGGCAGATGTACCCAGGTAGCTGCGGGTGGACTATTGGCGGGGTTGAACACCAGCCCGGCGCTTGCGTTGGTAGCACTTCATGCGAACGCCCCAGGCTACTACGCGACCGATGATCGGCGAGCAGCGCGGAAGTGGCGAACGATCCGACGGACTTCAGACAACTCCACCGACGACGGGTGGCGGGTGTGCCCGCGGATCTGTGAAGGGGTCTCAAGTGCCCCGGCGTCAGATCAGCGGTTGGATTCGGCAAGTCAGGTCCGGGAGTCTCCTGTCAATTTCCCCCCAAGTCCAAACTCGTGGAGCCTCTCGAGAATCTCCTGCCTTCGTCGAAGGAGTTCCGAAGTGGGAAGGGAGGAAAGGTCGGCCGAGGCCTCTTTGTCTTCTGGCTCCGTAGCCGGACCGAAAAGCCGAAGGCCCTTGAGCACTTCGAGGCTGGTGCGGACCCGGAGACCCAAGTCGTCCGATTCCTCGATCGCGACGCGTACGCTTTCGATGGCCGAGCCGACAAGGCCGAGTAGCTGGCCACGGGCGACAGTGGCCATTTCAACTCGCGTTTGTTCCAGCGCGGAGACAAAGTCGGGGTCGCGAATCCACCGATGGACTGTTGAGCGAGCGATCCCCAAATCGGACGCGACCTTAGATATTGGCGTGCCGACGACCACGGCTTGGAGGACGCGTGCCCTTTTCGCTGGGAGATCCACGAACCCAACGACTGTCTCAATCTGTCGCATGGTGAACCATCATACAAATCCCATGTCTGACAACCAAATGCAGCCGCTCCGGCAGCGACAGAATCCTGGATTCCGACGGGAACGAGGAAAAACTGCCATTGATGCGGCGACCGCGGTCACGATTCCCGTCTGGGTAATCAACGACAACTAGAATCCCGGGGGCGGCGACAACTAGAAACCCGGGGTCCGGCGCCTCCCCGGCCGATGTCTCCCGGTACTATTAGCCCCCGGGCGACGCACGTCGCCTTACCGGGTTCGCGTGCCTTCATTTTGTTTCCCTTGCGGCCCCATCTCGGCCCGGTTGCCCGGGACTGGGCTCTCGTCACTCTGCCGGAAGGGGTGGACCTCCAGGTCGTTCGACCCTCTCAAGTGCGCGCAAATCGCATCCTGGCACCTCCGGTCCCCCCACTCGACACCTCAGTTCGGCTTCTTCAGATCCGCGTGCTCCATCCCTCCGGTCGAATGTCGCCAGCTCTTCTCCAGCGGGAGGCGAGACTCGCGCGGCAACTGCTCAACGCGCCTTGCGCGCCGTCTCCGCCACCTCCTCGAAGCAGGCGCGGATCGTCGGCAGGTGCAGGGGTGCAGGGTCTTGAGGTTCTCCTGCACAAGGGTGCGCTGCTCGGTCGCCTTACTCATGGGCCACCTCCCCGGCCGCAATCGGGCACAGGCGTCGTACACGCCCACGTTCACGGGGTCGACCTTCACGTCGGTCGGCAGCTCGGGCCGACCCGCCGCCCAACATCAACTTCGGGTTCACTGCATCCTTGAACCGGTGGTGCGGCTGATCCACGTCCACTCTCGTGGCCGCGCCCCGCCTGGGTGTTTACCCCGGCCCAGTGACTTTCGGAACGCCCATCTCGTCTGCGACGCGATTCAGGTCCTTCTCGCGCAGGTCGCGTCGCATCGAGTCGTGGTAGACGCCCGGAGTGTCCCGCCGGTCCCACCGTACATCGGCGGGGATGGCGTCGCGCAGGGTCGCCCACAGCAGGACAGCAGCCAGGCGGCGACCCGCGTCGATGGGACCTCCCGATAGTAGAGTGCGGATCGAGCTTCGACATCCAAGGCAATTGAAGGAGAGGACCATCCGTCGCGCCTTGCGCGACTCGTCCAGTGGGGTCGTGATGTGGATGTCGTCCGGATCTAGGCTCCCGAGGTCGGCGCACAGGTCCGCGAGGACGGCCGGGTCCAGGGGGTCGCGACCGGGGTGGTCTCGACGGAAGGCGTCTGCCGCCTCGACCACCCGGCGGGGTCGGGGGCTCCGGGACCACGGGCCGCCGGACCCGTGCAAGACGGTTTGCACGAAGGAATGCGTCACTCCCGGCGCGAAGCAGACGCTGATGAATGGGGTATTCGTCGTGCCCTTGGTGGGTACGTGGAAGTTCCTGCGCCAGCACGCCTTGCAGCGTGACTCCCCCTCGCCTGGCGCACGGTAGGGGTGATCCGTTGTTGCTCCCGCGGTAAGAGAAGCGTCAACCGCTCTCTCACCCTCCTTGCGAGGAAGAGCACCATAGACGGCCACCCGGTCTTCCTCCCCGTCCTTAGGCGGATCGCAGGGAGTATGGAGACGACTATTTCCGCATCCCGCGGTGCCATCCCCAGGGGAGCGCGTGAAGGTCTCGCAGCCGCATAGGCTGTGGTAGTCGGTTTCGATCTTCCCGGCAGGGATTGTCTTTCGCACTTGACCGTCGGCCGCGACGCGGAAGTCCACACCGAGCACCGTCATCTCCACCGCCCGCAGGTCCCCAACCTCGCACTCGACTCCGAGGCCTACGGCCCCCAGCGTGCGGGCGATCGCGTACGCGCCTGCCCACGCCTCGCCGCGGGTGAGGCACGGCACGATCATGTCGTCCGCATATCTGATGAGGCCGGGAAGACGGAGCCGCGAATCCATCTCCCCGAGCACCAATTCGGCGAGGATCGGGGACATCGGACATCCCGCGACGATCCCCGTCGGGACGACGCGACACCGACGCTCGATCTCCTCGACCCAATCCCCAACGATACCGCCGTCGGCCAGGCGCCGCCGGAGAACACCCAAGTCGATTGAGTCGAAGCACTTCACCACGTCCGCGTGCAGCAGCCAGGTCGCCCCGGTGGCAACCGCGCGGGTGATGTCCAGGACGGCGCGGACGGCACCCCTGCCCGCCCGGCAGTAGCTCCGCGGTGACAGGAGCGGCGTGAGCGGCGCCACGAGAATCTCATCAAGGATCTTGCGGCCGAGATCCCGGTCCTTCCTCCGCGGGCACCAGCGAGTCTTGCCCCGCGAATCCAAGACTCGGTTCGGGGTTCGCCACCGGTGCATTCGGATGCGATCGAATAGGGTGCGATCTACCATGTCTAGTAGAACCTTGACATAGAACACAAGTTGGTTGGCCTTGTGCGCACTACCGCCGACGTGTGTCCGCGTCTCGCCCCATCCTGTCTGTCTTGGCGCAGTTGCGCCAAGTCGGGCGTAGTATGCTGGTTATCCATCTCCCAAGTGGATCTGCCGCGAGACTCGCTGGGCGGCCGTATCGATAATCCCCGCGACCCGCTGGAGATCCTCGGTAGTCATCGCCTCGATCTCGTCCTCATATCGGTCCGGATCAGTCGCGACCATTTCTGCGCGCTTGCTCACTGCTGCCCGCGCTCTCGCGGCAAGTCGCAGCAGCGAGGACTGCAGTCGCAGGAGGGCTTTGTAGCCAGGCTCGGTGACACAGATCGACTGCCAGACTATCTGATCATCTCCTGCAGGTACTTGATTGGGTTGTTCCACCACTGCGTCCTTTCGTGCAGGCACTTGATCGGAGCTGCGTCTAAACACCCTGCCGCAGTTGGCAGGCTGAAACTGCGCGGTTGGAGCTATCAACGGACAACCACTACGAAATCCGCACGGGTCCTCGCACTTGATTATACAATTGTCGCAAATAAAAACAGGTCGCAGAATTCGCGCCCGTTCTCGCGGCTCTAAGCAAACCGGGTATGCTCGTCTCCTCATCCGGAGCTAAAGTGTTTGGCAATCAGCCGCGGTTGCGCAAAGCTAGGTTTCGCCAAGACAATCCGCAACTGCCGAGATTCCTCTTGACAGCGTTTCTGGGAAGTCAGGCGGAACGAGAAGTAGGGCGCCTGGCAGGATCGAAGGGACGGTGTAGGACATGTTCCGTCCTTGTCGGGAGACGCGCGCACCGCTGGTCATGGCCCAGCGGAGCCACTTCTTTGCGCCGGGTGTAGATACACCCGATACGCCGAAAAGCTGACGCAAGTCCGCAATAATCGGCGAGAATCTGTTATTGCGCTGTGAGTAGCCAGTGTGGTACAAAGACAGTCGTTCTCGAGGTTACGGCCAATTCGCGTTCGGTTCGTGCACTGAATGGGGTTCAAGAGGTCGCAGGTTCAAATCCTGTCGCCCCGACTTCCCTGGAAGCCAAGCCGAACGCGGGTTCCCGCATTCCCACCCCGATCAACCGATTCACCCCTCCTCCGGGCCCCGCGCGCACCCTTGACCCCCTCCGCCCGGCGCGGTATGGTCACCCCCTTCCGTGGTCCCCGTCGGAGGCTGCCCATGAACCGCTTCCCGCTCTTCGCCGCCCTCGTCGGCGCGCTCCTCGCCGTCGCGGCCCTTTTCGTCTCCCAGGGGGCGCGCAACGAGGTTGCCGATCTTCGTGCCGCCCCGCCCGCCAAGGATCCGGCGCTCGAGAAGCTCTCCGCCCGGATCGATGCGCTCACCGAGGAAGTGCGCGGCCTTCGCGAGGGGCGGCAGGCCGTGGACGAGCGCGTGGGGGCGCTCGAGCGCGACCTCGCGCTCGCCCGCCAGGCGATCGAGCGGCAGGCGCAGGCCCTCGAGGCCGCGACCCTCACCCCCGCCCGGCCGGTCGAGCCCGCCGCTGCGCCCGATGCCGCCCGCGAGGCCGAGAAGCGCGCCGCGGCCAAGGCCGAGTTCGACCTCTTGCGCAAGAAGGTGTTTTCCGGCGAGGCGACCGCGGAGGAGTCGGAGCGCTTCTGGGAATTGGCGCGCACCTCCGGTGCGCTGGCCGAGGTCATCCAGGAACTGGCGCAGAAAGTCGAGCAGGTCCCGGCGGACGTGAATGCCCGCATGCAGCTCGCCCAGGCGTATCTGGCCAAGCTCTTGTCGGTGCCGGACGGTCCGGAGCGCGGCACCTGGGCGATGCGGGCCGAGGGGCAGTGGCAGAAGGTCTTGGAGTTGGACGGTGCGCACTGGGAAGCGCGCTACTCCCTCGCGGTGTCGTGGAGCTACTGGCCGGAGCAGTTCAACAAGACGCCGGACGCGATCCGCCAGTTCGAAATGCTGCGTGAACAGCAGACGCGGATGGCCCCGGATCCGGAGCAGGCGAACGTCTACCTCACGCTGGCGATGCTGTACCGGAAGATGGGGAATCACGAGAAGGCGCGCGGGGCGTTGGAAGAGGGTCTGGCGCGGCACGCGGGACACGATGGACTGAAGAAAGCGCTCGAGGCCGGGCGGTAGCGCGTGCGCCGGGCGGGGGAGGAGGCCGGAGATGCGACGCTGGAAGTGTCCCGGGTGCGCGGCCGAGCATGCCCGCCCGCCGCAATGGGATCTGCTGCGCGAGGCGCGGGAGAACGACGCGGTGGTCCTGGCGATGGTGCAGAGCCGGGACGTCCCCTGCCCGGCTTGCGGGCGCACCGTCGACATCGAACAGGTTGCGAACGGCCGCTATGACGTGGAGACGTCGCCGGCGAACCGGATCGATTGCCTTGCCGGGGAACCCTGCCGATTCTGTTCGGGTCCGGCGGACGACCCAGCCAACGCGGCGCGGGTGCACTTTCAGCGGAGCGGCGGTGGAGACGGGGAGCTGGAGCTCTGCGTGCCCCGCTGCGCCGAGTGCCGCCGGGCCCACGATCGCGTGGAGCAGGTCGGTTGCGGTTTCGGGGCGATCGGCGGGTTGGCGGTGGTCGGGTACATCGTCCACACCTTCCTGACGACGGGAAAGGACTTCAACGACGAACCCGTAGGCTGGGGGGGCGTGCTGGCCGCGTCGCTGTTCCTGGGCGGGGTGTCGGGTGCGATCTCCTTGTTCCTCGGCCGCGGCGTGGGGGTCCTCTTCCGGCCCTCGCGCGTGCGACGCGAGGCGGACAAATTCGAGCACCCTCGCGTGAAGGAACTCGAAGAGCTGGGTTGGGAAGCGAACCGCAACGCGTAGGCGGCGCCGACGGGGCCGGGCCGCGGGGGACGGCGGTCCGCCGCCCCGCTACTTGTCCGCCCCGTCGCCCCCGCCTTCGGATTTCGGCGCGGGCGGGGTCGCAAAGCGCGCGCGCAGGCGGTCGAGCGTGAGGCGATTGCCGCGCTCGAAGAAGCCCCGCATCTTCCGCGACTCCTCCGAGTCGGTGAACCCGTGGCCCACGCAGCGGACCCGCGTCTCGTTCGGGCCGAGTTCGTCGAAGTACATCACCGTCCACATCGATTGGACGGCAACGGGAAAAGGGAACCCCTGGGGCGGCTTGGCTACCTGGAGGGAGAACATGCGCCCGGGGTCGAAGCTGAGGATGCGATTCTCGATCGTCCCGGCGTCGCCCAGCGTCCCCTTGGGATCGTAATGGGTGCGCATGACCCCTCCGATCCGCAGGTCGATCTCGGCATGGGCGACCATCCAGGACTCCATGCCTTCCTTGGTCGTCATCGCGGACCAGACGTCCGCCACGGACGCCGGGACCACGACTTCCTGGTGCAAGGGGCCCGAGTCCTGGGCGGGGGCGACGGCGGCGGCGAGGAACAGGAGCAGGAGGGGGAGCGGGAAGTGCGGACGCATTAGGCGACTCCTCTGCAGGCCGGGTCGGGCGCCGGGATGGGGCGGGTGACCTGTCGCGCGGACGGTACGCCGGGCGGGGCGTCGCGGGCAAGCGATATCCGGCCCGAGCACATCCCTCATTTCCGGGGCGCTGCGCGCGCGGGGGCTCGCCCCGATCAACCTCCCCACGTCTCTTCCGCGAGCAGCGCCTCGATGTGAGGTCCCCAGCGGTGGTCCTCGAAGCGGGGCACTTCCAGCGCTTCCCGTAAGATCAGGTGCGAGTACCGGGTCGCCCCCATGTCGCGGAGGAGGAGCGCCATGCCGATCAGGGAGAGGAACCGGATCTCCCAGGGCAGGGCCGCCCGCCGTTGCGGGTTCATCGTCCCGCCGAGCGTGTACTCGTATCCGCCGGCGATGGCCTCGGCGTCCGCGTATCCCTGCTCGAAGAAGGCCAGCGCCCCCCGGTCTTCGCGCGCATCCAGTCGTCGCACTCCCTCCAAAACCGGATGGTAGAGCAGGACCTTGTCGGCGGGGGGCGCGCCGGGCCGGTGGGCGAGTTGGATGAGGGTGTCGCCCAGGTGGAGGCGTGCCTCGAGCAGCAGCGCATGCCCTGCGACCCGGCGTGGCGGGACCTTGAGGGCATGGGGGTAAGCGACCGCCGCCCAGGACGGACGATTCGCGCCGAGCGAGAACAGCACGGCGAGGCTGTGGACCTCAGCGGCCCCCCGATCCAGGTCCCGGGCGCGCGCCAGGTGGTAGCGGGCGCGCACACGGTCGATCGGGGGTCGCAGGTACTCCCGTGCCGCCAGGAGGTGGCCGTCGAACTCGTTGCGGTGGTGCTTCGTGATGCGGCGCAGGAGTTCCCGGCCGGACGCGATCCGGCGCTCCTGCAAAAGCTGTCTTGCCTGGTAGACGTGCCCCGGCGGGTGATCCCGGTTGTGCAGTCGATCCCACCAACCCGCCGGCGGCACGTCGAACGGCCCGTAGCGGATGCGCGCGTGGTCCTGGGGCGGTTCCCGCCCTGCCGCCACCTGCGCGCGGACGAAGTGGAGGATGGTGCGGAACGGCAGGGGGGAGTTGCAGCCCAGACAACTATCCAGGCCGGGGCCCAACTCGAGTCCGCAGGTGGGGCAGCGGTGCATGACTCGCTCTCGACCGGGGGTCGACCGGGCCTCGGAGTCGGGAACTCACCCACCGGCATTCTACCGCGTGAAGGATGGGAAAGGAAAGCGGGGATGAAGCGATGCGAGGGCAGGGGGTCGGGATCGGCCCGGCGCTCCGTCGCCGGGAGGCGCGGGGCGGTGCCGGCCGGGGATCCGGGAAGTTCCGTCGCGCTTGCATCGCCCCCTGCTCGAATGTCAGGATGACGGCGGTCGATTGCCGGTCCCCGTGCGGATTGCCCGTCATGACGCAGCCCTCGCCGACAGTTCCCGACCCGCGGTTCGCGTCGCCGCAGCCGTCCGACCCGAAGACGGTCCTGGATGGAGGCTCGGCTCCGACCACGCCGTTGATGCCGGTTCCCGCCGAGACCCTGCGCGAGGAATGGTTCGCCGGCGGCGCACCTCCCGTGTCGCCGGTCCCTCTGCAGGCGGCGGCGACCGTCCGGGACCCGGCGTTCGTTCCCGCTTCGATCGACGCGGCGGACCTTTCGACCTCGTCCCCCGAAGCGCTCACCGGGCGCAAGATCGGCAAGTACCGCCTGCTTCGACTCCTCGGTCGCGGCGGCATGGGAGCGGTCTACCTGGCGGAAGACGAAGATCTGCGGCGCCGGGTGGCGTTGAAGTTCATTCTCAACGGGGCGCTGGCCGGGCAGGAGGAGGAGGAGCGGTTCTTTCGCGAGGCGCGCGCGGGCGCCCGTCTGCAGCACCCGGGGGTGGTCCCGGTGTACGAGGTCGGACGGGTGGGCACGCTGCCCTATATCGCGATGGCCTACCTGGAGGGGACGAGTCTCCACGACCTGCTCTGGCAGGGGGCGAATCCGTCGCCCGCCGCGGGGCGGTCCGTCGGTCCGCGCGATCTCCTGCAGATCCTGCGGGACACCGCGCAGGCGCTCCACTACATCCACGAGCACGGGATCGTGCATCGCGACCTCAAGCCCGCCAATCTGCTGGTCGACCCTCAGGGGAAGCCGCACATCCTCGATCTCGGCCTGGCGCGGGACCTGTCGGACGAGAAGCGCGGGCGGCTCACCGCCTCGAAGGACGTCTTCGGCACGCCGGAATTCATGGCCCCGGAGCAGGCCAGCGGGGGGTCGCGGCAGGCTGATCGTCGCACCGATGTCTTCGCCCTGGGGACCATTCTCTATCACGCCTGGTCGGGGGTGTCCCCGTTCGCCCGCGACTCGATCATGGGGACGATGGAAGCCGTGGTCGCGCTCGACCCCGAGTCGCCGTCGCGCGCGCGCCGGAGAGCGGGAAGGCCGTGGGCGGAAGCCGACCTGGGGGGAATCCGCGAGGTCGACGTGGATACGGTCTGCCTGAAGGCGATGGAGAAGGAACCCGACCGGCGCTATCCGACCGCGCAGATGTTCGCGGAGGAGATCGACCGCTGTCTTATCGGCGAACCCACGCTGGCGCGGCCGCTCGGACCCGTGGAGCGGGGGCTGCGACGGCTTCGGAAAAACAAGGCATTGGCGGCGGGATTGGGCGCGGTGCTTCTCGCCCTGGTCGGCGGGGGCGGTTTCGCCGCGAACGAGTTCGCGGCGCGGAAGCGCAGCATGCTCGAGGCCGAGGAGGCGCGCAAAGCGGCTGCGGAGAACAGCGCCCGGCTCGAGGAAGAGCGGCTCAAGGTGGAGGAGAAGCGACAGCAACTGATCGAGCAACTTCGAAACGTCGCCCGCCTGGCGCTGATGGGGACGCTCCAGCTGCGTCGTCACGGCGTCCCGGGAGCGGAAGAGACGTTCTTGCCTTCTCTTCAGGAAGCATTCCGATTCGCCACCCAACAGGCTCCGGACCTGGCGGAGCCTTACTACCACATGGGCCGAATGCGGCGCGCGCTGCTCCAGTGGGACACCGCCGCCGGCTTGATCGACGAGGCGCTCGAACGTGCACCGCGGGACGTGCCGTCGCGATACGAGCGAATCGTGCTGCGGGCGCGCGCATGCGCCCTGCGGCTGGTGGAGCGGCGCGCCGAGTGGCACCGGCGAAAAGGGGCGGAAGCGGCCGCCGGCGGGGGTGTGGAAGCCGCGCGCGTGAACGTCGGGGATCTGTCGCGGGTCCCGACGGCCGACGACTTCGCGGGCGCAGACGGACGCATGAAGGAATTGCTCGACGGGCTCCGGCGCGACTTGACCCTGCTGGAAGAGGCTGCTGCGGGGGCGCCGGACCATGCGGCGCGCCTGGACTGCGCCCGCGCGCTCGTCGCCACCTTTGCCGCCGACGCCGAGCCGAAACAGGTCCGAGAGGGACTGACCCGTGCCCTCGCGGCGGACGGACGGCTCGAGGAGGCGTACGATGCCCTCGCCCGTCTGGAATCGGCGTCCGGGGATTTCGACGCGGTCATCGAGATCCTGGGTCGCGCGATCGAGGCCGACAAGGGGTACTTCCCCCATCGACTCCACCGCGCGGCGGCCTTGCGGGATCGGGCAAACGGCCGATACCACCTCGGCGAGGATCCCCGCCCCGACTATCTCGCCGCCGAGAGCGACTACGACGCGGTCCTCGCGCTCGCTCCCGCAAACCCCGAACCGTGGATCGGCCGCGGCACCGTGCGCTGGCAGATCGGCTCGCGGGAGGACGAAGTGGGGGAAGACCCGCTGCCCCGCTATGCCGGCGCCGGCGCCGATCTGGACGAGGCTGTGCGGCTCGATCCGGCTTCCGTGGACGCCTGGTTCCAGCGGGGACAGATGCGATTCCGGGTGGCGATGCACCGTTCCTCGCGCGGAGAGGATCCCGAACCGGACTTTGCGGCCGCCGAGGCGGACTTGACCCGGGCCGTCGAGCTGGATCCGCTCCATGCCGATGCCTGGTTGGAACGTGGCGTAAACGGGATGCACCGGGCCACCCACGCGACTGCGACCGATCGCGATCCGTGGCCGATCCTGGCGCGCGCCGAGGAGGATATGGGGAAGGCCCTCGCGCTGAATCCGGGGTTCGAGTACTCGTGGTGCAGTCGAGGCAATCTTCGGTTCACTTGGGCGTGGGCCGCCCGCGACGCGGGACGGGATCCCGCGGAGAAGCTCGCCCAGGCGGAGGCCGACTACCACAAGGCCATCGAACTCGGGGGAGTGCTGACGGAGTCCTGGTACGGTCGCGGAGACGTCCGGAAATTCCGCGGGGACCTGGAGGCCGCGGCCGGGAGAGACCCCGGCGAATGGTACAAGGGCGCGGAGGCCGACTACACTCATGCGCTCGCCTCCGACCCCGGGACCGGGTACACGTGGCGGTCGCGGGCGGAGTTGCGCCTGAGTGCGGGAGACTACCAGGTCGCCCAGGGGAAGGACGGCAAGTCCGCCTACGCGTCCGCTCTCGAGGACTGCGATCGCGCCGTGGCCATCAACGCCGTGGATACCTATTCCCTGTGTACCCGCGCCCGCGTCCATTTCGCCCTCGAACGCTGGGCCGAGTGTGTCGCGGATTTCGAGGCCTCGATACGGATCAATCCCCACTACGCCGAATCGTTCCGCGCTACCTGGGACGAGGCCCGGCGGCGCCTCGCGGAGTCCGGCGCGCCGAAGTGACCCGGGAGCAGGAACGCGGCCGGGATGCACCGAGGGGGACTCCCCCCGGGCGTCGCGCCCCTTCCGTGAAACCCCGCCGCGCTTCGCCCGGTATCCCCGGAGGTCCGCCGGAAGGAGTCGATGCGATGGCGAGATTCGGATGGTGTTCATGGACCGCCGTGGTCCTGGTGATCTTCGGCTCGATTCCGGTCCGCGGGGCGTGGGCCCAGGAAGACGGCACCGCCGCGCCGCCGGCGGTTTCCTGGCGCGCCGAGATGCGCGACGTGGCCATTCCCATGCGCGACGGGAAGTCGCTCGCCGCAGACGTCTACCTTCCGCCGCGCGCAGGCAGGTATCCCGCCGTCCTGATCCAGACGCCGTACGACAAGAAACGGCTGGGCGCGCCGATCGCGGAGACGACCCCCACCCCCGGCGTCGCCGCCCGCGGGGCCCTCTCGGACTACCGGGGATTGCTCGACCGGGAGCACTACGCCTATGTGATCGTGGATTGGCGCGGGTTCTACGCCTCGCGACCCGCGAAGGTCGCGGCCCGGCCGGGGAAGTGGCGCCGCGGCATGGATGGGTACGATTGCGTGGAGTGGGTCGCCGCCCAGTCCTGGTGCGACGGCAAGGTCGGCACCTGGGGGGGCAGCGCGCTCGGCCGCGTGCAGTTCGACACGGCGATGGAGCAACCGCCGCACCTGGTCTGCAGCGTCCCCCTGATTGCGCCGCTTGGCCAGGAGTACGAGCAGTATTACGAGGGCGGCATCCCGCTCGAAGCCCACGTCAAAGGGCTCGACTTTCTCGGATTCGAAGCCTCCGGCCGGGTGCGCAGTTCGGCGCGCCCGGACGATCCGCTATGGACGCTCGCCCGACGTTTGACCTATCACCCGGAACGAATCGAAGTCCCGTGCCTGTTCATCACCGGCTGGTGGGACAACTTCCCGGACCTGATCCTGAAGGCGTTCGAGGATCTGGTGGCACAAGGCGGGCCGGCCGCGCGGACGCACTCGCGCATGCTGGTCGGACCCTGGGACCATGTCTCCATCGGCGTGTCGGATCAGGGAGAGCGGAAGTTTCCCGGCGCGGAGCTCGAATCGGCCCGCATGGCGCAGCAATTCTTCGACCGGTTCCTGCGGGGCGTGGAAAACGGCTGGGAGGAGGTGCCGCGACTCCGGTACTGGTCGATCGACGAGGAAGGCTGGCGTGAAGCGGAGAGCTGGTCCGGGATCCAGCGCGGGGTCCTCACCCCCGCCGTGTCCGGAAGCCGTTGGGAGTACCGCAACGACCCGAAGAAGCCGACCCCGACGCTGGGGGGCGCGAACCTGCCTCCGCTCAAGCACGGCCCATGGGACCAAGGCGCCCTGGAACAGAGAGAGGACGTGTTGACCTGGGCGACCGGCCCGTTCGAGACGCCGGTTCGGGTGGCCGGCAACGTCGAGCTTTCCTTCGAGTTCAAGGCCGATCGGGCGACCTGCGACTTTCTCGTGCGCCTTTGCTCGGTCGACGCGGACGGGAAGCCGATGCTCCTGGCCGATGTTGGACGACGGGTGCGCGGAATCGAGCCGGGAGTCACCGGCCGGGTTCGACTGCGGTTTCCGGCCCTCGCCTTCGCCGCCCGCGAACTGCGCCTTTACGTCGCCTCCACCCACTGGCCGCGTTACGAGCGCAATCCGCACACTGGGGCGGACTTCTGGGACGAGGCCGCCGCGCTTCCACTGAGTGTCGTGATCGAGCCGGACTCCGTGGAATTGCGATTGCCGACGGCCCCCTAGCCCCGATCGCTTGCGAACGGGTTCGCCGTTCGCCCCGCCGGCCTGGCTGCCGACGCAGCCGGGTGGCCCTCCACGACACCGACGGGATTGCCACGCCGGGTGAGAAGCGCTAGAATCGCCCCCCGCAAGTCCGGTCGGAGGCCCGTCGCCTCGCCGCCGGCGGCGGAAGGCCGGCTACCCAGGAATATAGAGGGAGGGAGTGTTCATGAAGCGACTTCTCGGGTTCGCAATCGTGCTGGCATTCGGCGCCGGCGTCGTCTTGGCCGAAGATCACCCCAAGGAGCATCCCAAAGGGGAACACCCGAAGGGCGAACACCCCAAGAACGGGGACCCCGCCGCGGGCGAGCACCCGAAGGCGCCCTCCCATCCCGGATTCGAGGCATTGAAGGGCCTGGCCGGGAACTGGACCGGGACGTTCGAAAGCGGCCCGGACAAGGGCGAAGCGACGGTGAATTACAAGGTGACGGCCGGCGGGAACGCCGTCGAGGAGACGATTTTCGTGGGTACCCCGCATGAAATGGTGACCCTGTATTTCGTCGAAGGCGGTTCCTTGAAACTGACCCACTACTGTGCGATCGGGAACCGCCCGACCATGGTGTGCGCACCGGTCGCACCCGAGGCCGGCAAGCCGACCGTCCTGCGGTTTGCCTGCGCGCCGGGTGACGCCCTCGAAGCCCAGCCGCATATGCACAGCGGCGAGTTCAGCATCGCCGATGCCGACCACGTGTCCGTCTCCTGGTCGATGTTCGTCAACGGCAAGGCTGCGGGCGATCCGAAGAAACTGTCGCTGACGCGCACCAAGTAGTGGAGCCGGCCGGCAGGGGTGCGGCGGGCGCCCGTGCCGGCCTCTCCGCCTCGATGGCGCTGTCGTCGGATCCCCCTGGGCCCGGGCTCCCCCGGGCCTACCGCTGCGTGGGAGGAAGACGGGACTCTGCGCGCTGGAACGTCCGTCGTGCAGGTCCCGCCCGGCCATCGCTCGTTCCGTGGCTCGGGTCCGTGATTCTGGTTCCCCTTGGGGAGGTTGTCATGCGTCGATCGGCCTTCGGCTTGGTTGCAGTCCTGGCCGTCCTTGCCGGTCTCCTGGCCGGGTCGTGCCCCGACGCGTACGGCCAGGCCCCCGGCGATGCGATCCAGGTGGAGTACAACAATGCCTGGTACCCGGGCACGATCGAGGAGATCAAGCCCTACCTCGGCGCCAACCATTTCCGGGTCAAGTACACCCAGAGCGGCCAGGACGAGTGGGTGGCGCCGAACCGCGTAGCCCGCCGGGATGATCCGAAGCCGCCTCCGGTGGGCGCCACAACGGATGCCGCGTCGTTGGCGGTGGGGCAGGAAGTCAGCGTCGAGTACGACGGCCAATGGTATCCCGCGTCGCTGCGGTCCGTGAACCAGGTCTTCGGCGTCAACGCCTACGAAATCAAGTTTACGCAGAGCGGCATTGCGGCGTGGGTCGCCCCGAACCGGATTCGATCGACCGGCGGGACCCCGGATGGGGCCTCGGGGGAGGTGACCAAAAACGGTCGATCGATGCCGATTCGGGATGTCGTGGCGGTTTTCAAGGCGGCCGACAACGAACTGACGGTCGTGCTGGTGCCGATGCCCCTCACGCCGGAACAGAGGGAAAAAGTCATCGCCGACGGCGGATCCGCCGTGTACGACTTCCCCACCCCGGATCCCGCCGTGTGGGAGAAGTGTCCGCATGTCCAGTTGAGCCTCGCGCTGAAGGGCGCGGGAGAATTCGATACCCCGGACGGTGTGGCCTCCTATTGGGTCCTGACCTCCGGAATCGTCTCGACCACGTCGAGTTCCAGCGTGGCCGTCGGCGGACCGGAAGGCCGGAAGACGCTTGCGAAGATCCGGTACACCGGAGGCTTGCTCGAACTGGTCGCGCGGGGCGAACAGACGGTGGGCACGGACAAGATCCACTGGGACGTGCGTCTGAAGAGCAAGGTCACGCCGCGGGAGTGAGCGCGTCGGGGTTGCGCGTCCGCGTCGGCCCCGGGATGCGCCTCCGTCCCCGGGTGCCCCCATCTCCACGCCCTGCGGGGCGCCCGGCAGGGAATCCCGCCGGCAAGGCGCCGGTGCCGCGACCCTCGGACCCGGGGACTCGGGGGCCGCGCTCTCCTCCTCCCGACGAGCTGCCCCGGCCTCGTCACCCATCCCGCGATTCGGATAGAATGGGGGGGGAGCGCCGGCGTCTCCCGTCCGGGGCGGGGCCGGCGCGGAACGAGGAATCGGCGCATCCGGCAACGACGCCGGGAATCCGGAGCGCGGCATGACCCCGACCCGAAGCGCTGGCCCGGAAGGGACCGAGGCCCGTCCGGCCGACACCACCCCGATCCGGATCGGAATCTCCTCCTGTCTTCTCGGGCAGAAGGTGCGCTACGACGGCGGCCACAAGCATGACCGCTATCTGACCGACACACTGGGGAACTACTTCGAGTGGGTTCCGGTCTGCCCCGAGGTCGAGATCGGACTCGGCACTCCCCGGGAGCCGATCCGACTGGTTCGCATCGACGGCGGCGTGCGTCTGGTCGGCACGGCGGCCGTCGGCGACATCACGGAGCGGATGCGCGCCTATTCCCGGCGGCGGGTGGAGCAGTTGGCCAGGCTCGACCTCTCCGGATACATTCTCAAGAGAGCTTCCCCCAGCTGCGGCATGGCGCGGGTGAAAGTCCATCCCGAGAAAGGGCGCGCCCTCCGCAATGGGCGGGGGCTGTTTGCCGAGGCGCTGATGGAGGGACTGCCGCACCTGCCCGTCGAGGAGGAAGGTCGCCTGTGCGACCCCACGTTGCGCGAGAACTGGGTCGAGCGTGTTTTCGCCTATCACGCGCTCCAGGAATTGTGGCGGCGCCGCTGGACGCTCGGAGACCTGGTGCGCTTCCACACGCGGTACAAGATGGTCCTCCTCGCACACTCCGAGCGGGAGTATCGCGCGCTGGGCCGGCTTGTGGCCGGGGGGAGGGGGCTCTCGCGCGCGTCGCTGCGGGAGCAGTACGAGGCAGGCTTCATGTCGGCGATGAGCCGGATCGCGACTCCGCGGAAGAACGCCAACGTGCTCCAGCACATCGCCGGGCATCTCAAGCCGATTCTGGATGGCGATGCCCGCACCGAATTGGCGACCCTCATCGACGACTACCGGGAGCATCGGGTGCCGCTCATCGTTCCCCTGACGCTGATCCGTCATCACGCGCGGAGTGCGGACGTCCCCTATCTCCAGGGGCAGGCCTACCTGGATCCGCACCCGAAGGAGTTGGGGCTGCGCAACCATGTCTGACCCGGTCGCGCATTCGCGGGTTCCCGCCCTCCGCGTGCGGACGGCGCGCGAGGACGCCGTCGACCCGCAGGGGGACTACGTCCTCCACTGGATGACGGGGTTCCGGCGCACGGAGTGGAACTTCAGCCTGCAACGGGCCATGGAATGGGCGCGCGCGCTCCACCGACCGCTCCTCGTGCTCGAGGCGCTTCGCTGCGACTATCCGTGGGCGAGCGACCGGCATCATGCCTTCATCGCGCGCGGCATGGCCGACAACGCGAGCCGGCTCGAGCGCGCCGGGGTCGGGACGTATCCGTACCTCGAGCCGAAACCGGGCGCGGGCCGGGGGCTGTTGGAACGTCTCGCGCGGCGCGCCTGCGTCGTCGTCGGCGATGACCATCCCGGCTTCTTCCTGCCGCGCATGCGGCAGGCGGCCGAGCGGGTGATCCGGGTGCGAACCGAGTGGGTGGACGCCAACGGCCTCCTGCCGCTGCGGGCTACGGATCGCGTGTACACCCGGGCGTTCGACTTCCGTCGGTTCCTCCAGCGGACCCTGCGTGGGCATCTGGCGGCGTTGCCCGCGGCGGATCCGCTGCGCGGACGGCGGCTTCCGCCCCCCCCGGCGATCTCGAAGGGAATCCTGTACCGGTGGCCCCCGGCCCGGCTCGAAGATCTCCGGGAAGGGTCGAGTCGAATGGCGGATCTGCCGATCGACCACGCGGTGCGCCCCGCCGCGCAGCGCGGCGGCCCACGCGCCGCGCGGCGGGCGCTGCGACGCTTCGTCCGGGAGCGGCTCGCGCAGTACGCCGGCAAACGCAACGAACCCGAAGAGGAGGTCACCAGCGGCTTGTCTCCCTACCTCCACTACGGGCACATCTCCACGCACGAGGTGGTGCGGGCGGTTCTCGACCGGGAAGACTGGACGGTGGATCGGATCGCCCCCTCGGCCGCCGGCGGCGCGCGCGGGTGGTGGGGCGCATCGGTCGACGCGGAGGCCTTCCTCGATCAGCTCATCACCTGGCGCGAGCTCGGCTTCAACCTGGCATGGCAGCGGGACGATGGGGAGCAGTACGGTTCGCTGCCCGCCTGGGCGTTGCGCACGCTGGGGGCCCATGCCCGCGACCCGCGTGATCCGTGCTATCGCCCGGATCGGTTCGAGGCCGCCGATACGCACGATCCGCTCTGGAATGCCGCCCAGCGCCAGCTCCTTCGCGAGGGGCGGATCCACAATTACCTGCGCATGCTGTGGGGGAAGAAGATCCTCGAGTGGTCTTCCGGCCCCGCGCAAGCGCTCGAGACGATGCTCGATCTCAACAACAAGTACGCTCTCGACGGTCGCGACCCGAACAGCACGAGCGGGATCTTCTGGTGTCTGGGCCGGTATGACCGACCCTGGGGACCGGAGCGGGCGATCTTCGGCACGGTCCGGTACATGAGCAGCCGGAACACCGCGCGCAAGGTGCGGGTACGGGGGTACCTGGCGCGGTACGCGCCGTAGCCGGGCCCGGCCGCGACCGAAAGGAGTCGCGCGCGGGCGTCGAATCCGAGAACGGCGGGGAGGGCTGGGTCCCCTCCGGGACGCCGATCCCCGGGCGAGTCGGGCGGGTCGCCCGGTTCAGGCCGCATCCGCCCCGGGCATGGGCTCCGGGGCAGTTCGCAGCACCGCGAAGAGGATGGTCAGGCCCACCGCGATGGCGATCAGCCCGACGCGGGCCCAGCCGCCCTGGACGAAAAACGCGGCCGAGGTGCCGATCGATGCCCACACGAGCAGGGTGGCAACCACCTTGGCCCGCCGGGACATGGCGCGCTGCTCCTGCCAGTGGCGCACATGATGGCGAAAGGCGCTCTCCTCCAGGAGCCAGCGATGGAGGCGCGGGGAACTTCGCACGAAGCAGGCGGAGGCGAGGAGGAAGAACGGCGTCGCCGGCAGGAGGGGCAGCACCACTCCCGCGACGCCCACACCGACGAAGAAGATTCCTGCTCCGGTGAGGAGCCAGCGGGTGAGGATCATCGGGTCGCGAATCCAAAGGTCGTTCTGCCCGGAGAGTAGTCCCATCGCGGGCGGAAGTCAACCCCCGGATTCGCCCCGGGTCTTGCGGCCGGGCTTTTTCCCACCGTCCCGGGGCCGGGGCGGCGTGGCGGCGCCGCGTCCGGTCGGACGGATGAGGGATCCGAGCGGCGCGGGCGAGGCGGATCCTTCGGAAGGTCCCGGGGTGGCGCGGGAGAGATCCCGCGGCATTTCCGGGCAGCGGGAGCCCGACGGGGTCCCCATCCACGGCGCGGAGGAGCCGGCCGCGAGTGCCACGGCGGGGGGCTCGTCTTCGTCACCCCCGGAGGCAAGGGGAGCGGCGACCGTGAGGCCGCCGCTCCGCAGCGGTGCTTCGACTCGCGGGGGGGGGCGCTATCCGCCGCGCACGGCGTCGCAGGCCTTGGCGCACGCCTCGCACGACTCCATGCACTGCTTGCATGCCTCATGGTGGCCGGCGTGCGGCTTGCACATCGCGGCGCAGTCGCGACAGATGTCGCCGCATACGGCCGCCAGGCGCTGAATGCGGTCGGCGGCCGCGGTCCCATACGAGGCCACTTTCGCCAGCGCTCCGCAGAGCGCCAGCATGTTCAGCACCGCCTTGTTGCAGTCCCCCATGAGCTTGTTGCCGGCGGCCAGCGATTCGGCGCAGTGGCGAAGGCAATCCTCGCCGGTCTTCAGACAATGAAAGGTCGAGTCCACGACGGCCTTCAAGCCCCCGGTTGCCGGGCCTCCCTTCGGGTGCTCGCCCTTCGGGTGGTCTCCCTTCGGATGGTCCCCCTTCGGGTGATCGCCGCCCGGGTGCTCCTGTCCGATCGCCTTACCGGCTGCGGCAAGCCCGGCCATGACTCCCGCGGTGGCAAGAAACGTGCGACGGTCCATGGGTAGTCCTCCTACGGATGTTGTTGCGATCCTCTGCCATTACGATAGTCGGAGCCGGGCGGGGGGACAAGGAGATGTGGTGCCGCCGCGTGTGGGCGTCGCGGGGGGATGCGCGGGCCGGAACGGAGACGGGGGATGACCGGTTCCCGGGCTCGACGATCCCGCTGCGTCGGGGCCCGGACCGCCCCGCCTGCGCCGGCACCGGTCGGCCGGGACCCGGGATCCGCATGCGGGTGCGGTCAGTGGCCGGTCCCCGGCGGGGGTGCAAACGCGCCCGACGGCCCATCGGGCCCTGCCTGCGGAGGGGGCTTCCTCCGGAGGCCGCGCCCATTGCCGTTCGTCCCCGCGCGCCTCGTGCCTGCGCGCCGCCTGCCGGGGCGGAGCGTGGAGGCCGGGAGATCCCCATCGCCCGCGGCTGCTTTCGATCCACCGGCCGGATACGCGGAGGCGGCGTGGTGCAACTCGCGGGACACCCGCTCGACCAATTCGGCCGGCTCGCGGACGCGCGCGAGCGCGCCGAAGCCCAGGATCCAGCGCATGACGTCCTCCAGTCCGACCACGCGCATCTCGAGCAGGACGCGGCCGCCCGCGAGCGACTTCAGGCGCTGGGTGGGATGCCATTCGCGTTCGCGCACGCGCTGGGCCGCTTCGCGGGCGAATTCCACGAGCACCCGGTGGGCCTGCGTCGCGTTCGGATCCCGGTAGATGCCGAAGCACTCGCGCACATACGCGTCCGGGTCGAAACCGGCCGGCAGGTCGAAGTGCTCTTCGCGCAGGCGCGCGTCCATGACCCGGTCGATCGCGAAGGTGCGCATGCCTTCGCGCAGCTCGCTCCAGCCCATCGCGTAGAGCGCACCGTCGCACCAGGTCATCAAGTAGGGCCGGTACACATGCCGGTCGGTGCTGCGGCGGCCGTAGGCGCGATATCCCACCTCCACCTTGCGGCGTTCCGCGACCGCTTGCTGAAGCGTCTCGATGGTCCGCGCGTGCCGCTGATAGGGCTTGCCCGGCATCGGCTTGGCCAGGAGCGCGATCCGCGCGCGTTCCACATGCTCGAGGGCATGCACCGGAAGGGCCATTTCGATCCGCTGCAGCGCGGTATCGATCCCCTCCTTCATCGGCGTGCCCGAAAGGCCGCGCATCATGCGACTGGCGAAGTGCAGCGAGAGCAGTTCCCCCAGGGTGAACGGGATGTTCCGTTCGCGCAGTCCCGGGGGAATGCGGACGCGGATCTCGCGGGAATCGGGGTCGCGATCCCGCTCCAGGACGAATCCGACGCGCCCCAGGACGGCAAGGTCGCGGCGTATCGTGCGCGCGTGCACCTCCAGGTCGCGCGAGAGCTCGTCCAGGGTCGCGCCGTACCGCCTTGCGCTGAGGGCGATCAGCAGGCGCCACTGGCGCACGGTCTGCTCGCCGCGGTCCGCATCCGGCGTCATCTTCATCGACGGGCCTCCCGATCCAGGCAAGGGGGTCGTTGAGGGTCGATTCCGTGTTTCCATCGTGGGGACGGTCCGCGCGCCGGATTGCATCCGCCCGGACCCCGCATCGGGATTGCCCAGGGGGGGACGCCCCCCCATCGAGCGCAGGGAGCTACCCGGATTTCGCCGATCACGCCCGCGCCGCGGTCCCGGCCTCCGCCGCCAGGCGGCCGGCAGGGGAATCCCGATCCGACGGGCGCCATTTCCCGTGCCCGCGTTCCGAATAGATCGTAACTTTCCATCGGGCTGCGCCGCAAGTTTCGTCGTCCATGGATCTCGGAGGCTCCCGGCGCCTTCGCGACCGCGGGTTCTCCCGCCTGCGCCCCCGCGCAGCGCCGCAGGAGCGGAACGTACGTTCCACCGGGTGCTCGCGCCGGGTCGGGCGCCGCTTCATCGGACACCGGGCCTCCGCGGCCTTCAGGGTCATCCCCCGGCCGGACCCGCGGCCGGGAGCCGCCGCGGCAACCCGTCTTCGCCCAACCTTGATTCCATCGCGGCCTTGGCGGCGGCGCGCTGTTGCTCCGTCTCGCGCACCTTCTCCTCCACCCGATCCGACTCGCGCGCCGTGGCGTCTGCGCGCGCCCCGGACTTGCGCGCCTTGCCGGCGATCGCGTTCATCTGGTCGGCGAGCGAACTCCGGCGGCGGACCACTCGCTCGTACTCCTGTCCGATCGCCCGGAGGCGGCGCTGATGGACCCAGAACTCCTGCCAGGCGCCGGTATTGACCTCGGTGCTGCGCACGACCACGCGCCCGTCCACGGTCAACCAGTTGCCGTACGCGTCCTGCACCAGGCCGTGCATTTCGGCTTGCGTGAGTTGGGTCGAGCCCGTGCGGCCGAGCGCCGCCGTGGCGGCGGCGTAGGTCTTCTCGCCATCCTGTTCCAATTCCACCAGGCGGGCGCCCAGGGATTCGTATTCCGCGGCCAGCGGGTTGTAATCGGCGGCGTGCTCACCGAGGACACCCTGCTGGTAGTCGGCCCGCTTGCGCAGCTTCTCCAGGTCCGATCGCGCCGCGTCGTATGCGTGGTCGGCGCGGGCGAACTCCTTGGTCACCCACGCGCCTTTCCACCGCTGAAAGCCCTTCGGCGTCCAGAACTCGTCCTCGGTCAGCCAGCCCTCCTCGGGAAACAGGCGGTAGCCGAGACGGTGCGCGAGTTTCTTCGCCTCCGGGACTTCGGGGGCCTCGCCGGCGCGCGTGAGCACGTGCACGAGGTGCCTGCCCGCCTCCAACTTGAGGTCCTTGGTGGCACACCACTGGGCGAGCGCCAGGTGGCCCGGCCAGTCGGCGTCGGGGACCTGCCCGCGGCGGTTCGCATACTCCTCCCGCGGGGCGAGCGTCCGCTCCACCGAGATCACGTCCTTGCGGGAGATCTTCGTTTTCACCTTCCCGATCGCGCGTTCCATTTCGAGCAGGACATGGTCCTCGGTCTCTTCGAGGATGGTGCCTTCCAGGGTGCGGCCGTCGCGGGTCTTGACCAGGTCGCCCGCCGCGGGCGGGGACAGGATTGCCGCGAGCCCCGTCCACAGGATGCAGGCGAGGACGATCCGGCAGAGAAACGATCCCGGGAAGGCGCGGGGATGGGGGTGATCGAACATCGGGCTCCTCCAGGCTGGGACGATGCGGGGAGCGGCGCACCGGCACCGCCTGGAGAAGAAGGATAGCCGCCGTGCGGGACAGGATGGGTCCCGCACCGGAAAAATATCCGCAGGAAAATCCACGCGCTCTTCCGGCGGTCGTCCGGACGACCGGCGGACGAGCAGGGGGTGCGCCTGCCCGGGCCGGATCCCGGCCCGAGCCGGCGGTCGGCGGGGCGAACGTCGGCCGAAGGGAGGGGCCTGCGCGGTCAGCGGTCCTTCAGGGGCACGATGGTTCCCGATTCCGCGGTTCTGGTTTCGCCCCCGGAGAGGGTGACGGTGGCGAGGGAGCCGCACAACGCTTCCACACGGGCGGGGACCCACGGGACGTGATGGGCGAAAAAAGTGAATCGGTAAAGGACGATGTCGCCGGACTTCCAGCCGATGGACTGGTTCGCCGGAGGGGCCGGGCAGACGAGCGCCGCGTCGACGGTGATTTCCTCGTCCTGCGGCCCGTCGGCGCCCACCGTGACCATGCGGACCTTGCCGCCGGAGAATTCTTTCACCAGGCCCTCGCTGAAACACGTGTGCTTGTCGCCCTCCAGGGTCCAGGCGTAGAGGACGGCGTCGCCGGGCTTGACGGCGGCACCGAGGGTCCGGGGGATCTTGGACGCCGTGGTCTCCTGGATCCCTGTCAGGTCCTGACCGCGGTCCCAGCGGGTCTGGGCTTCCGCCCGCCAGGTCTCCGGCAGATCGAGGACGAGGCACGACTCCTCCTGCCCGCCGAAGTTCACGACGAGCGTGGACTCCTCGGTCCACTCCTCGAGGCGGCGCGGCAACCAGGCGTGATCGTACTGCGCCAACACGAGTTCTCCGGGCTTCGTCGCCGGCGCCGCGGCGAAGTCCGGCATGGCGACGACGTCGGTCGCCGGCAGCAGGACCTCCTCGCGCGGAGGTTCCCCCCCCTCTTCGGCGGGATAGGGTCCGGTGACGATGGAGACCTTGACCTTGTCGCCGGGCGCCTCGACGACCGTGGCGGTGACGAACATGTCGCGCCAGCGCGCGACCACTTCGTCGCCGGCCGTGTAGGTCGCCTGGGGTTCGCCCCGCGGGCCGACCAGGAGGGAGAGGCTCGTCGCCACGGCGAGCGCGAGAAGGATGGAGGCGACCTGGGAACGGAAGGGCGTCGGCATGGAAGGATCTCTCCCAATGGGCGGGCGCACCCCGGAGGGATGGGGGAGGAGCATCCGCAGAAGATACGTTTGACGGCATGGGCGGGTCAAGCGACAGCCGGAGGCCCGCTTCCACGGCCATCCATTCGCGGGGAGTCCCCGGCCGGTGCGCGAGCGGAGGCTCGGGGTCTGCGGAAGACGGGGTGGAGTGTCCCGCGACGGGCCATTCCGGCGCGGGCCGGCGCGGCCGGCGCCCCCCCGGAGCGGCGCCGGTTGCGGGCCCGGACTCCGCAGCCGCTTCAGGGGAGAACGGCGGTGGCCTCGATCTCCATCTTCGCGCCGGGTTCGATCAATCCCTTCACCTCGATCAGCGACATGGCCGGAAAGTGGCGCCCCATGACGGAGCGATACGCCTCGCCGACGGCGCGGGTCTGCGCCAGGTACTCCCGCTTGTCGGTCACGAAGATGGTCAGACGGGCCACGTGTTCCGGCGCGCCCCCGGCCTGGCGAACGACTTCGACCACGTTGGCGAGCGACTGTCGGAACTGTCCGGGGAAGTCGTCGCCGACGATCTGCTGATCGCGATTCCAGGCGACCTGGCCGGCGACGAACAGGAGGCGTCCGCCCGCCGGGGCAAGCATGCCGTTGGAATACCCCTTGGGGAAGCCGAGGGACTCGGGATTGATGGCCTGGAGCGTCATGCGACAAGTCCTCCGCGGTCAGAAACGGGGGGGGAGCGCGTCGATCCGTCCAGCCCCCGGTATCGGGCCGGGACCAGGCGGGACCGGAAGGACGAGCCGGTCAATCCGGGTTCGATTCCCGCGCTTCGTGATCCCGGAGGGCCCTCCAGATGCGCTCCGGCGTCATCGGGATTTCGCGCACTCGCACCCCGATGGCGTTCGCGACCGCGTTGGCCAGTGCCGGTGCGACGGGAACGATGGGCGGTTCGCCGACTCCCTTTGCGCCGAAGGGGCCGTGCGGGTCCAGGGTCTCCACGATCACCGGCTCGATCACGGGCATGTCCTGCGGGCCGGGCATGCGATAGTCGAGGAAGTTCGGATTGGCCATGGCTCCGCCATCGAGGCGGACCTCCTCGAGCAGGGCGTAGCCGATGCCCTGCAGCACGCCGCCCTCGATCTGGGCCTCGACCTGCATCGGGTTGATCGCCCGGCCGACGTCGTGCGCGGCGATCACGCGGAGGATTCGGATTCGTCCGGTTTCGACGTCCACCTCCACTTCGATCCCGTGCGCGCCGAAGACATAGGCGGCGGAGACGTTTCCCTTGTTGCCCTCGTCGACCATCGCATTGGGCGGATCGTAGAAGGCCTGGCCGAGCACCATGGTGCCGCGGTCGCGGAAGTGGACCGAGCGGACGATCTTGTCCACCGGGGAGTCGGCGGGGAGCGCGAGCGCCCGGCGGGCCTCGTCGAGTTGGCGCAGCGCGTCGAGCGCGGCCAGGCGCACGGCGTTGCCCGCGATGAAGGTGGTGCGGGAGGCGTGCACGCCGACATCCCACGGCCGGACGTCGGTCGAGGCGGTCGTCACCACCACGCGGTCGAGGGCCACCCCAAGGGTCTCGGCGGCCATTTGGGCCACGACCGTCTCCATCCCCTGGCCGATGTCGGTGCCGCCCACGATCACGGTCACCTTGCCGAAGTCGTCGATCTTGACCATGGCCCCGCAGCCGTCGGAACGATAGATGCGGGCGCCGCCCCCGACATGGAACACTCCCGCAATGCCCACCCCGCGTTTGAGGTGGGGCGCGGACGGGGTTCCGGGCGGACCCAGGCGTGTACGCACCGCCTCCAGGCATTCCTTCATCCCGCACGAGGTGATGTGCGAGCCCTGCGGCGTGGTTTCCCCGGGTTCGTTCGCGTTGCGCAAGCGGATTTCGAACGGGTCGATCCCGAGCCGGTCGGCCAGTTCGTCCATCTGCGATTCCATCGCGAAGACGATCTCCGGATTGCCGAATCCGCGGAACGCCCCGGTCGGCGCCGTGTTCGTGTAGACGCAGCGGGCGCGGTACGAAACGTTCGGGCAGCGATAAAAAGAGCCGAACGTGTGCATCATCACGACGGGGGTCATGGCGCCCCAGGAGACATACGCGCCGCAATCGACGAGGACGTCCGCCTCGCGGGCCAGCAGCGTCCCGTCGCGGGACACGCCGGTGCGCATGCGCACGATCGTGCGCGGGCGCACCGGATCGGCGGCGAAATCCTCCTCGCGGTCGAAGGCGATGCGTACCGGTCGGCCGGCCTTGCGCGCGAGCAGGGCGGCGATCACCTGGTGCGGGTAGAGGTCCAGGCGCGCCCCGAATCCGCCGCCGATGGCGGGTTGCCGCACCTCGACCTTGGCCGCGGAGATCCCCAGCGCCGCGGCCAGGTCCTTTTGCAGCAGGAAGGGGATCTGGGTCGGGTCATGCAGGATCAGCCGGCCCTGAAGGTCCCATTCCGCGATCACGCCGGTCGGTCCGAGGCAGCCGTGCGCCTGGGCCGGCAGCCGAAACGTGCCTTCGACGATTTCGGCCGCGTCGGCGAATGCCCATGCCGCGGATCCGTGCGAGTAGTCGTGCGACTTGACCAGGTTGGACGCGCCCGCCTCATGCACGCGGGGCGCGTCGGGCGCCAGGGCCGCCTCGATCTCGAACACGGCGGGGAGCGGTTCGTATTCGACACGGATGAGGTCGAGGGCCTCGAGGGCCGTGTCGGCGTCGACTGCGGCGACGGCGGCCACCTCGTCGCCCACGCGCCGCACCCGGTTCGGCTTGAGCGCCAGCGTGTCTCTGGCGTAGCCGAAGGGGTGAGGCGGCGCCTCGGCGCCGGTCATCACCGCCACCACGCCGGGGAGGGTAAGGGCCCGGCTGACGTCGATCGAGCGCACCACGCCGTTGGCGATCGGGCTGCGCAGGATCCGGCCCTCCAGCATCCCCGGGAGCCGCAGGTCGGTGACGAAGCGCGTCCGTCCGGTCGCCTTGTCCGCCGCATCGAGCTTGGGGATCCGTTTGCCGATCCAGCTCATTGTGCCGCTCCTTCCCGCGCCGCGCGAACCGCCGCCAGAATCTTCGCATAGCCCGTGCAGCGGCACAGGTTGCCTTCCAGTCGTTCCGCCCCCTTCGCGGCCATGATCATTCCCGGGGTGCAAAAGCCGCACTGGATCGCGCCGTGCTCGATGAAGGCGCGCTGCAGCGGGTCGAGGACGCCCCCCTTCGCGAGTCCCTCGATCGTGACCACCTCCGCACCCTCGGCATCCGGAGCGAGCACCAGGCAGGACGCCACCGGCTTGCCGTTCAGAAGCACCGTACACGCCCCGCACTCGCCGACCGAACACCCTTCGCGGGCGCCGGCCAGGTCGAGCGACCCGCGCAGGAGGTCGAGCAGGGTGCGGTGGGGCTCGACGTCGAGCTTCACCGGGAGCCCATTGACCGTCAGGCCGATCTTCATGCGCGGACCCTTTCCAAGGCGCGTCGGACGAGCACGGGGACGAGCGCCCGGCGGTACTCCGCGGAGGCGCGCACGTCATCGATCGGCCGCGCCAGCAGGGCGGCCTCCTCGGGAGAAGGGGGGACCAGGATCGGCGTCGGCGCGACGGCCCCGAGCGCGACGCGCGGCGTCCGGTCCGAAACGAAACAGGCGACGCTCACGAGAGCGAGGTCCATCGCGTTGCGGGGCGAGAATTTCAGGTAGGTGCCGCGCCCGCGCTGGACAGGCACGTCGATGCGCGTGAGGATCTCGTCGAGGGCCAGGGCGCTCTTGCCCACCCCGCGGAAGAACTCGGCGATCGGCAGGGTCCGTTCCCCGCGCGGGCAGGCGATCGTCAATTCCGCCTCCAGGCACAGCAGCGGCGGGGCGAGATCGGCCGCCGGCGAGGCGTTCGCGAGATTGCCGCCGACGGTCGCCAAGTTGCGCACTTGAGGGGACGCCATCTGCAGCGCGGCTTCGACGAGGAGTGGATGCCGCCGCTGGATCACGGGAGACCGCGCAAGGTCTTCGAGGGTGGTCAGCGCCCCGATCGACGTGACCCCCGGCGCTTCGTGAATCCCGTGCAGCGCCGTGATTCGCTTCAGGTTGATCACGCGCACTCCGTCCGGTCGCATGCGCTTCAGACGCACGAGCAGATCGGTGCCCCCCGCCAGCAGCCGGTTCGGCCCGACCCCTCCGGACAGGAGGGACAGGGCATCCTCCAGGCGGGAGGGAGCGTGGTAGTCGAACGGTTTCATGCCAGAGACTCTCCCGAGAGGAAGGCCTTGCGATTGCGCTCGAACGCCTCCGGGCTGGAGGTGCGGCGCAATGCTTCGAGGAGGGCGTCCGCGCCGGGAAACAGCTCCGGAGCGCGCCGGCGGGCGAAGCCGAGCAGGACGAGGTTGCTGCCGCGCGGGAAGCCGAGGCGGGCGGCCGCGGCGTCGGCGTCACAGACGGCACGATCGGAGGCCTCGGTCCGGCCGTTGACGAACAGCAGGCCGTCGGGGGACAAGAACGCCTGCGCGGCCGGTCGCCGGCTCGCGTCGAGGGCGATCGCCGCATCCGCCCGCCCGATCCGCACCAGTGGGCTGTCGTGGTCGCCGAGCTTGACGTGCGAGTAGACCGCCCCGCCGCGCTGTGCCATGCCATGGGTCTCGGAGGTCAGGACCTCGCGCCCCTCCAGGATGGCGGCCTCGCCGAGGATCCGGGTGAGGAACAGGACGCCCTGGCCGCCCAGGCCGCAGAGGACGAGACACGCGCGGCGGTCCCTCATGGCCGTTCTCCCCCCGTCGGGCGGGCCAGGATCGCTCCCGGCGGGCAGACATCGATGCAGTTGCCGCAGTCGTTGCAGCGGAACCGGTCGATGCGCACCTTTCCGGTGGCTGTGTCCTTCACGAGGGCAGGGCAGCCGCAATACTTGAGGCAAATGTCGCAGCCGGTGCACTCCTCGGGCTCGACCGTGACCCGGCCCTTCGACTCGGGCGGCACGCAGAGGGCGCAGGCCCGTCGGGCGATCACCAGGGCCATGCCGCCGTCGGCGCCGCGGGTGAACTCATGGGCGCGTCGCAGGAGGGCGATCAGATCGTCGGTGCGGAAGGGGTCGATCGCTTCGACGAAGCGGACGCCGAGGGCGCGGGCGATACCCTCGATCGCGGCCCCCGCGACCGCGGGCGTCGGCTGGAAGCCGGTCATCGCCACCGTCCCGTTATCCATCACCAGGACGACGAAGCGCGCGCCCGAGGTGACGGCGTTGAGCAATCCGGGGATCCCCGAGTGGAAGAAGGTCGAGTCGCCGATGATCGCCACCACCGGGCGGTCCGACCCGTCGCGCCGATGGGCGTGCCAGAATCCATTGGCGAGGGTGATCGACGCGCCCATGTCGAGGCAGGTGTCGAGCGCCCCCTGGTTGACGCCGAGCGTGTAGCAGCCGATGTCGCCGGAGTAGATCGCGCGCGGCAGGGCGAGGCGCAAGGCGTAGAAGGCCGAGCGATGGCCGCAGCCCGGGCAGAGCGTCGGCGCGGGTCCCGGGGGCAGCGACGGCGCGTCGAGTGCGGGCGACGACCTTCCGTCCCGCACGATCGAAGCGATCGTCTCCGGGGTGAGTTCGCCGTGCGCCGGGACGTGGCCGGTGAGCCGCCCGAGCACCTTGCGGCGATCGGGGATCTGCATCTCGATGGCGTAGTCCGGTTCTTCGAGGACGAGCACCCGTTCGTGCCTCTCGACGAAACGCATCACCCGCCCGAGCGGAAGCGGGAAGGGGGTGCCGATCTTCAACAGGGGGAGGGATCGCCCTTCGTCGCGCAGGAGATCGCGCACCACGGCCCAGGCCATCCCGCCGGCGATGATTCCGAGGGGGCCGATACCGGCGTCCTCGCGAACGAACGGCGACTCCTCGAACTCGCGTCGAATGGCCTCGAGCTTGGCGTTCAGCTCCTTGTGCAACTGGAGACGGAATCGCGGGGTGGCGGCCCAGCGGGACGGGTCCTTGACGAACTTTGCCGGGCGCGTTTCGGGATTCAGCGGTCGGATCGGCACCGGTTGGCGTGCGTGGCATACTGCGGTGGTGGGTCGGAGGAGCACCGGAACGCGGTGGCGTTCGGACAGGTCGAAGGCCGCGGCGACCATGTCCCGCGCCTCGCGCGGGGACGAGGGATCGAGGACCGGCACCTTGGCGAAGAGGGTGAACAGCCGCGAGTCCTGCTCGGTCTGAGAGGATTGCGGTCCCGGATCGTCGCACGAGACCACGACGAACCCGCCGACGACGCCGGTGTAGGCCGCGGACAGCAGAGAATCGCTGGCGACGTTGAGTCCGACCTGTTTCATGGCGACGGCGGAGCGTTTGCCGCACAGGGAGGCGGCGAGCGCCACGTCGAAGGCCACCTTCTCGTTGATCGACCACTCGGTCGTGATCGAGACCCCCGCGTCCCGGGCCTGGGCGATCGTCTCTTCGAGGATTTCGGTACTCGGAGTGCCCGGGTAGGCGGTGGCGATTTCGCAGCCGGACTCCAGCAGGCCGCGCGCGATCGCTCCGTTGCCGAGGAGGAGCGGGGAGTTCGTGGTCAGCATGGCCGGACCTCCGGGCACGGGAGGGCCGTCGCGCGGGCGCGTCGCCTGCGCGGGGCGTGCAGGCGCATGGAACGGGGATGGAACGAACCGGCGGGGGCCGGCGCGGACGGGTTCACGGCCGTGCAACCTCGAATCGACAGCGGGGGGCGCCGCAGGCCGCGCATTCGGTCTCGCGGGACGCCAGTCCGGGAGCCAGTACCCCTGCAGCGACACCCGCCAGGACGCCCCGGATGAAGTGGCAGACCGGCGCGTCCGACCGTCCGTACGCCTCCGCGAACGGGGAGGAGCGGACCTCCACGACCATGCGGCTCTGGGCACGGTCGAACTCGACCAGGTCGAAACGGCCCCAGCCGATCTGACCGCCCATGCGGCACAGGAAGCGCGCGGTCTCCTCGTCCGAGTGGCCGAAGGCGTCCTGGTACCGGCGCGCGGATGCCGATCCGCCGGCGAATCCGCCGGCATGCAGGAACTCGGCCGCGGGTTCCCCCAACGCGCCCTCCACCCCCTTCTGGAAGGCGGCGAGCGTCTCGGGACGGATCAGGAGATAACGCACGCCCTGGAACGCGAGTCTTCCCTCGTCGGCATCCCAGGAGAGAGTTTCGAGCACCCGATTCTCCACGTCACCCTGTCTCCCAAGCGGGATGTCGATGGCTCCCCGGTTGCGGCTTTCGCGCGGCGGTCCCGGACTCCGCCGCGTCTATGTCTGCGACCGTCGCGCGCGCTCGGCGCGAGTTGCGGTCTCGTCCACCCTGCCGGCGGCGTCAAGCACCACTCCGTAGTCGCGCAGGGCCGCAGCGGCCGCCACCTTCCCGTCCAAGACGTCGGCGGCGACGAGGGCGGGATCGCGCTGCAGCGGGTCCCCATAGCCGCCGGCCCCCGGCATGCGCAGGCTCACAACGTCGTCGCGACGCAGCTGGTCGAGTCCCTTCGACTTCAACGGCTTTTCCCCGGGCGTGCCCGGATTGAGCACGAAGCGCCCCCGGCCCCCCTCCTTGCCGCCGAAGAGGCCGAACGGACCGAATCGCTGCCGGTCCCCGTAGCGCGCGAACGAGGCTTCGTCGACCAGCACGCGGATGTCGCGGCGCACGCCGAGTGCGCCGCGAAAGCGCCCCGCGCCGCCGCTATCCGGCACCAGTTCGTAGCGCTCGATCCGCACCGGGTATTCGAGTTCCACCGCTTCGACCGGGGTATTCTTGAACCGGGCGAGATGCGAGTCCTGGCCGTCGCGACCGTCCTTGTCCGGGCGCGCCCCCGCGCCGCCGCCCTGGATGTCGATGAAGACGAAGCGCCGGCCCGTACCCGGATGGATCCCGCTGATGCCGCAGTTGGTGATCTGCCCGTGGCTGCCCGCCATGACCCTCGCCGGCACGGCGGCGGACAGGGCCTTGAGCATGGCCTCGGTGATCTTCTGCGAGGTATTCGTGCGCGCGCCCACCGCCCCGGGCGGCAGCGGATTGACGATCAAGCCCGGCCGGGCGTCGACGGTGAAGGGGCGGTAGCAACCCGAGTTCGGCGGCACGTGCGGGTCGACGACCGCAATCAGGGCGTAGTAGACCGCCGCATGCACCGTGGCGAGGGGACAATTGATGTTGCCGCGGACCTGGCGCGCGGTGCCCTCGAAATCGATCGTTGCGCGGTCGCCGCGCTTGTGGATGTTGACCACGAGTCGGATCGGGTCTTCGGTCACGCCGTCGTCGTCAATCCAGTCTTCCCCGGTGTAATCGCCGTCCGGCAGCGCCTTGAGTCCCTCCCGGATGCGCTTTTCGGAAGTGTCCAGCAGCAGCGCGAGACAGCCGTCGACGGTTTCGCGTCCGTGCTTGGCGAAGATCCCGGCCGCCCGGCGAGCGCCGACGAAATTGGCCGAGGCCTGGGCGCGGATGTCGCCGAGAGTCTTATCGGGCACGCGGATGTTGTTGGCCAGGATGCCGAACAGTTCGGGATCCTCCTCGCCCTTTTTCCACAGCTTGACGAACGGGAGACGCAGTCCCTCGAGGTAGATCTCGGTCAGGCCGCCCGCCGTTCCCCCGGGGGCGGCGCCGCCGAGGTCGGTGTGGTGGGCGATGGAGCCGACAAATCCCACAAGCTCGCCGTCGTGGAACACGGGGGAGAAGGCGACCAGGTCCATCACGTGCTGGCCGCCCCGATAGGGGTCGTTGAAGACGATGACGTCCCCCTCGTGGATCGGTTCGTTTCGAAATCGCTCGACCAGCGAGCGCATGGGAATCTCGAACCCGGTGAGGAGCATCGGGGCGTGGTGGGCCTGCGCCACCGTGTTGCCGTGGCGGTCGAAGACCGCACAGGTCATGTCCTCGATTTCCTTGATGACCGTCGATCGGGCGGTGCGCACGAGGGTGCGCCCCATCTCGTCGGCGACCTGCTCCATCGCGTATCGGAGCACCTGCATGGTGATCGGATCGACCTGGGCGGGCATCGGGCTCCTCCGGCTACTCGAGGGTGATGATCAGGTTGCCGTACTCGTCCACTTCCGCACGGGCACGCGGAGTGATCACGGTGGATGAGGCCGGCTCCTCGACGATGGACGGACCCGCGAAGGCGTGTCCGGGCGCCAGTCGGGCGCGATCGAAGACCGGGCAGGGGACGGTGCCGGCACCGGCGAACCACACCGGCCGAGTCGCCTTTCGCGCGACGTCCGGGTCGGGGGCGCCGCGGGGTCGCCGTGGGAGGGCGAGCGGGCGCGTTCGGCCGACCGCGACCATCCGCACGTTGATGAACTCGACGAGTTCATCCACCGCGGAGAACTCGTAGATCTGCCGGTGGAGCTCGTGGAAACGCGCGATCGTTGCGGCCACGTCAGCGGCCGTGAGCGGCCGGCGTTCCGTCACCGGCACGGGGATTTCGTAGCTCTGCCCCTGGTAGCGCATGTCCGCGGACCCGTGAAGCTCCAGCCTGTCGGGCGGTTCGCGTTCCGCGGCCAACCGCGCGCGTCCTTGCGCTTCGAGCTCGTCGAGCGCCTCGCTGAGAATCCCGGGCGTGACGTCGCGCTCCGAGAGCGCCAGTGTGCGAACGAAGTCGTGCCGCGTATCCGATGCGACCGCGCCCAATGCGGAGAGGGTCGACGGGAAGGTGGGCACGATCACCCGCTTCATCCCCAGTTGGTCCGCGATTTCCACCGCGTGCAACGGTCCGGCGCCGCCGAACGCGAGCATGGCGAACTCGCGCACGTCGTTTCCGCGCTCGATGACGCGGACGCTGATCCCCTTGACCATGTTGGCGGTGACGATACGCAGGATCCCCCAGGCGGCATCCTCGACCGGAATCTTCAACGGCCGGGCCACGCGTTGTTCGATCGCGCGGACGGCGCGCCCGGGATCCAGGCGGATCTCCCCGCCGAGGAAGTAGTCGGGGTTGATTCGTCCCAGCACGACGTTGGCGTCGGTGACCGTCGGGTGTTCGCCGCCGCGGCCGTAGCAGGCCGGACCGGGCTCCGCGCCGGCGCTCTGCGGGCCGACGTTGAGGGCGCCGCCGGGATCGATCCAGGCAATGCTGCCCCCGCCCGCGCCGATCCCATCGACATCCACCATCGGGATCTTGACCGGGTATCCCTCGAGCATCCCGTCCGAGCAGACCCGGGGTCGCCCGTGTTCGACCAGACCGATGTCGAAGCTCGTTCCTCCCATGTCCACGCCGATCACGTGGAGGTGGCCCGCCAGGCGGCCCATCATCGAGTTGGCCACCGCACCGCCCGCGGGCCCCGAATTCACGATGCGGATCGCGTGGGTGCGAGCGACATCGAGGGGCATCATTCCGCCGCTCGCCTGCATCAGACGCAGGTCCACGCCGTCGTACGCCTCGCGCAGTCGCGCGGACAGGCTGTCGAGGTACCGCTGCACGATCGGTTGCAGGTACGCGTTGAGCACGGTTGTGGAGGAGCGCTCGAACTCCCGGAATTCCGGGGCGATCTCCGACGAGATCGAGACGAAGGCGTCCGGGTAGATCTCGCGGCAGAGTTCCCGGGTGCGGCGTTCGTGCGCCGGATTGAGAAACGAGAAGAGGTAGCAAACGGCGATCGCCTCCACTCCCTCGTCGCGGAGGAAGCGGGCGGCGGAGCGCACCCCGTCTTCGTCGAGCGGCGTCACCACGCTGCCGTCCGCGCCGATCCGCTCGCGGACCTCGAGACGCAGGCGGCGGCGGACCAGGGGCTGCGGCAGATCGACCGACATGTCGTAGAGGCCGCCGTCCGGGCGTTCGATTCGGCCGATGTCGAGGACGTCACGGAACCCGTCGGTGGTGATGAGTCCGACGCGGGCGCCCTTCCGCTCGATCAGGGCGTTGGTCCCGATGGTGGTGCCGTGCACGATGGTGGTGAGGGCGTCCGCCGGCGCCTGCGCGGCGGCCAACACTTTCCGGATCCCGGACATCACCGCCTGCGCGGGGTCCCTCGGAGTCGAGAAAGTCTTCGCCCAGTGGATTCGCCCCCCGGCCTCATCGACCAGCACCAGGTCCGTGAACGTCCCGCCGACGTCGATCCCGAGACGCATGGGATGGACTCCCTTCTGGGAAACGGAACCGACCCCGGACGGCCACGCGAGCTCTCGCGCCGGCCGAGCGCGCCAGGAGGATCCGTTCCGCCGCGGCGAAAAGGTCCCCCTCGCACGGTTCAGAGGCGAATCGGTTCCCGGTACTCCCCGAGGACCTGTTTCATCACCGCCACGATCTCGCCGAGCGAGGCATAGGCCCGCACGGCGCGGATCATCGCGGGCATCACGTTGGCCGTTCCCGCGCAGGCCTCGCGCACGCCCGCGAGCGCCGACTCCACCGCGCCGGCATCCCGCCCCGAGCGCACTTCCGCCAGGCGGCGGCACTGTTCGTCCATCGCCTCCGGCCGGTACGGATGAAGCTCGACCGCCGCCGACCCGCACGACTCCAGGCGATGCCGGTTGACGCCGACTTTGACGGTCTCGCCGGTCTGGATCCGACGTTCGAGTTCGTAGGCCTGCCGCGCCACGGCCTGCTGCACGAGTCCCTCGCGCACGGCGCGGACGATCCCGCCCCATTCGCGGTCCACGCGCACGATCTCCGCGGCGATGCGACGCTCCATCTCCGTGGTGAGACTTTCCACGTAGTAGGAGCCGGCGAGCGGATCGACCGTGTCGCACAGTCCCGCCTCCTCGGCGAGGATCTGCATGGTCCGCAGCGAGATCAGGGAGGCCCGCTCGCTCGGAATGGTGTAGGCCTCGTCGTAGCAGCAGAGCGCCATGGTCTGGGTGCCGGAGAGGGCGGAGATCAGGGCGTAGAGGGTCCCGCGGACGATGTTGTTTTCCGGTTCCTCGATGGTGAGACCGCCGCCGCCGCCGCCCGCGATCATCTTCATTTTCATGGTGTCGTCCCGCCGGGCGCCGAACTCGTCCTTCATCAGGCGAGCCCACAAGCGGCGGGCCGCGCGGAACTTGGCGACCTGCTCGAACAGGTTGCCGAAGACATCGAAGTTGAAGGAGATCCGCCCGGCGAACTCGTCGACCGCCAGACCACGGCGCAGCCCTTCGTGAATGTAGGCGCGGGCGATGGCGAAGGCGTAGGCGATTTCCTGCACCGGGTCGGCGCCCGATTCGCGGATGTGGTAGCCGCAGACGCTGGTGGGATAGTAGAGGGGCATCTCGCGGCTGCAGAATTCGAGGGTGTCGCCGATCAGGCGGATCGAGGGATCGACCGGAAAGATCCACGCTCCCCGGCCGATGAACTCCTTGAGGATGTCGTTCTGGGTCGTACCGCGCACGCGGGCGCGCGCGAGGCCCTGCTGCTCCGCGACGGCGACGTACATGGCGAGAAGGACGGGCGTGACCGCGTTGATCGTCAGCGACACACTGACGCGCTCGATCGGGATGCCGGCGAAAGCGACTTCCATGTCCTTGAGGGTGTCGATGGCCATGCCCACGCGTCCCACCTCGCCGGCCGAGCGCGGGTGATCGGAGTCCAGCCCCATCTGCGTAGGCAGGTCGAAGGCGACGTTGAGGGCATCCTGGCCGTTTTCGATGAGGAAGCGAAAGCGCCCGTTGGTCTCGGCCGGCGTGCCGAAGCCCGCATACTGCCGCATCGTCCACGGACGGGCCCGGTACATGAGCGGGTGGATGCCGCGCGTGAAGGGAAAGGCCCCGGGCCGGCCGATGTCGAGCGCAGGGTCGATTCCGGCAAGCGATTCGGGGCCGTAGACGGGCGCGACCTCGATCCCGGATTCGAGAACGACCCGTTTTGCGCCGGATTCTCCGGACGACATTGGCACCGCCTCCGCCCGTGGACACTGCTTAACCAGGGTACTTATATGGAAGGGAGGCGTCAAGGAGGATCGGGGGGACGCCGGGGGCGTGCGCGCGCGGCAGGGTCACGTTCGCGGACCCAGCCCCCGCACGGTGCGGCAAATCTCATCCAGGTCCGATCCGGTGGGGAAGACCGCCGCGGCGCCCAGTTCGAGCAGGCGGGTCCGGTCCACGTGCGGGATGTTCCCGCCGACGACCACGCGGACATTCGCAAGCCCGGCGGCGCGCAAGCGTTCCACCAGACTGCGGAGAATTTCGAGATGGGCGCCCGAGAGCAGGGATAGCCCCACCACGTCGACGGCTTCCTCGGCCGCCACCTGGACGATCTCCTCAACCGATTTGTGGAGGCCGGAATAGATCACCTCACATCCGGCGCGCGCCAGGGCGATCGACACGACCTTGGCGCCGCGGTCGTGACCGTCGAGGCCCGGCTTCGCCACCAGCACGCGGACGGGGGCGGTTGCGGGTTGGGTGGGATTCATGCCGCCTCCTGTACGGACACGACCAGCGCGGCCGCGGTGTCGCCGGCGGCGCATCCGGACAGGGCGCCGATTCCGCCGCCGCGCAAGATCAGCTCCTCGACCAGTTCGGCGGTCAGGCGCATTCCCATCGGCGCCTGCGGGTGTCCCCAGACCAGGGACGAGCCGAAGCGGTTGACCGTTTCCGGCTTCAGCCCGAGCTCGCGGCAGAAGTGGACATCGCCCACGGCAAAGGGGTTGTGCAGCTTCCAGGCCGCCACGTCCGCCACCGTCACGCCCGCGTCCGCGAGCGCGGCCCGGACCGCCGGCACGGGGGCGCGCGGCATCGTCCCCTTCTCCGTGCGCGCCTCGGCGTAGGAGAGCATCCGCACCTCGATTCCCGTGGTGCGGCCGAGTTCCCGGGCGCGTTCGCGGGTCGCGACCACGAATCCGGCATTGCCGTCCGCCGGGCGCGTCTGCGTACCCGGAGTCACCGTCCCCCCCTCCCGGGCCGGACGCAGTCGCTTGAGACCCTCGGCGGTCGTGGCCGGGATGCCCTCGTCGCCCGTCACCGTGGCCGAAACGCGGCGCCCGGCGGCATCTTTGACTTCGAGCGGGAGGGTCAGGAATCGTCGCAGGAAGGCTGCATCGCCCGCCAGGGCGTCCTGGTACTGTGCGTGACGCAAGAGCGTCCGTTCCTCCTGCTCCTCGCGCGACGAACGGATCTCCCGGGCGAGTCGTTCGGCGGTGTCGATCATCGCCCCCTGCGCCCACGGGTCGAGCATGAAGTTGTCCCACACCCAATCCTCGGCGTCTCCCCTTCCGCCCGGTCCGCCGGGGTTGGGATAGTAGAGATGCGGACCGTTGCTCGTGCGGTCCAGCGTCACCGCGAGGACGCTTCGTCGCCCGCCCGTCTCCACTTCCATGGCCGCGGCGGCCAGGACCCGCGCGGAAGTCGCGCACGCCTGGCTGATCGTCGGACCGGTGAGCGCGGGCGCGCCCAGGTGCGCGGCCAGCCACGGTCCCGCGTAGAAGGCGTGCGGCTGCGGGACGGTCATGCCGACCACGAGCGCGTCCAGCCCGGACGGATCGATCCGCCGCTCGGCGAGCGCCTTCTTCGCCACGTCCGCCGCGAACGGTACCGCATTGAGGTGGGCATAGCTGCCCTGCCAGCGGCAGAACGGGGTGGACCACCAGCCGCCCGGGGGCAGGTAGGCCGCGGTGAACTTCATGGGCGCTTCTCCGGTCAGCGGGTCAGGGTTTGCGCGATCACGTCGCGCAGGATCTCCGCGGTGCCGCCCCCGTACAGCAGGAAGCGGGCGTCGCGGAAAAACCGCTGCGCCTCGTATTCCATGGCGAAGCCATACGCGCCGAAGACGCGCGTCGTCTCGTCGGCCAGGGTGTTTGCCATCTCGGCGGCGAACAGCTTGGCCATCGCCGCCAGTCCGGTGTCGGGCGTCCCGGCATCGATGCCCCGCGCGGCCCGGTAGACGAGGGAGCGCGCCGCCTCCAGCCGGGTCGCCATTTCCGCGAGCTTGTGCCGGATCGCCTGGAATTCGCCGATCGGCCGGCCGAAGGCGGCGCGCTTTGCCGCGTAGGCGACGGCGGCATCCAGGGCCGCGCGCCCGACGCCGAGCGACAGCGCCCCGGTCATCACGCGAATCTCGTTGAGGATCCCCTTCAGGAGCCGCCCCCCTTGGCCGCGCCGGCCGCCGAGCAGGTGGTCCGCGGGGAGTCGCACGTCCTCCAGAAACAGCTCCGCCGTTTCGGAGGCACGGGCGCCGAGCTTCGGGATCTTCGCGCCCACCGTCACCCCGGGCGTGTCCGCCGGGACCAGGAACAGGTCGATGCCCGCAAACCCGGCATCCGGTTCTGTCTTGGCCGCGACGGTGAAGAAATCCGCCGCCGTGGCGTTCGTGATCCACGTCTTTTGGCCGTTCAGGACCCACCCGCCCCCCTCGACCGGCAGGGCGCGCGTGCGGATCGCCCCGAGGTCGGATCCCGCCGCCGGTTCGGTCATGGCGATCACCCCGACTCTTTCGCCGCGCAGGGCGGGGCGGAAGTGCGCGTCCTTCTGCGCCGGGGTGCCGAAGCGGAAGAGGAAGTCCGTGCCCATGAGGCCCTGCATCGCCACGGTCGCCGCCAACCCCAGAGATCCGCGCGCCAGCTCCTCACACATCAGGTTGAAGATCATCGAGGTGCCGCCGCCTCCCCCCTCGGCCTCGGGGTAACGAAGGCCGAACCAGCCGAACCCCGCCACGCGCTCGAACAGCGGGCGCGGAAACGCGTCGGCCTCGTCCAGCGCGCGTGCCGCCGGCACCACCTCCCGGTCCACGAAATCCGCCACCGTGCGGCGGAACATCGTCTCCTCCTCACCGAGCAGATCGATCATCCGGGTGCCCTCCGCCTACCGAGCCGTCCCGTGCGCCCGCAAGGACTCGATCTCCGCGGCGGTTTTCCCGATCTCGCCCAGAACGCTGCCGGTGTGTTCACCCATGCGCGGGGGGAACGACATCCGCAGTCCGGCGCGCGCGAGCCACTCGGAGATCAGCGGCGGCGGGGGCAGGGCGAGCTCGCGCCCGGTCCGGGGATCGCGGGCGCGCACCCGATCGGACACGCAGGGGTCCTGCAGGACCTCCTCCAGCGTGGCCACCCGGGCCGCCGGGACGCCGACCTCGCGGAACACCGCGAGCCACTCGCCGACCGTACGCGCCTGCAGGACCCGGGCCAGCTGCCCGTGGAGGCGGTCCCCGGCCGCCATCCGTCCGGCATTGCCCCGGTACTCCGCGCACGCCAGCGGGGCGAAGTCCCCGTGTCCGGTGAGCTTCTCCCATTGCCGGTCGCTGCCGACGGCAAGATAGAGGTAGCCGTCGCGCGCAGGATAGACCGAGACCGGACCGAAAAACGGGTGGGTCGAACCGCGCCGGCGCGTCATCGTCCCGAAACTCGCGGCCATTCCGATCGGCAGGATCATCCACGCGAAGGCGCTGCGCGCCATGGCCAGGTCGATCCGGCTTCCCCGTCCGGTCCTCTCCCGCAGGTAGAGCGCCTTCAGGATCGCCCCGTAGGCATGCTCGCTCGTGCCCAGGTCGACCATGGGGAGACCGAATACCTCGGGCGGTCCGTTGGCCTCGCCGGTCAAATCCATCCAGCCCAGGCGAGCCTGCAGGATCGGGTCGTAGGCGGCCTCGTTGCTTTCGGGGCCAAACCCGGTGATGCTCAGCCAGATGACCTCCGGACGAAGCGCGCGCAAGGTCTCATAGTCGATGCCGAGCCGGGGGAAGTTGCGCGGGAGCGTGTTGGCGGCGAACACGTCGACCGGCAGTCGCCGCACCAGTTCGTGCAGGAGCGCGCGCCCATCCTCCGTTCCGAGGTCGAGCGTCACCGATTCCTTGCCCGCGTTGTAGGGCAGGAAGTAGGCGTTCATCCCCGGTTCGCCCAGGAGGTTTTCCCCGACCGAACGGTTCGGATCGGGCGCGGCGGGATTCTCCAGCCGGATGACGCGCATCCCTTCGGCGGCCAGTCGGAAGGTGAGAAAGGGAAGCGTGAGCGCCTGCTCCATGCTCAGAACGGTGAGGCCTTCGAGACTCATCGGGCGCTCCGGGCGCGCAGGGGGGGAAGGACCTCGTCGAGCGCGGCGAGGAAGCGCGTGTTGTGGGCGCGCGTCCCGACCGTGACGCGGACGCCGTCGGGAACGTAGAAGAAACTCGTCGGACGGATCACGATGCCGCGGGCGAGCAGTTCCTGATACAGAAGGTCGGGGGGGCAGCCCGGCCGAAAGAAGACGAAGTTGGCCTGACTGGGCAGCGGGGCCAGGCCGCGATGGTCGAGTTCGCAGACCATCCGGCGACGTTCCGCCCTCACGATCCGGCGGACGCGGTCGAGGTAGCGCTCGTCGTCGAGCGCGGCCAGGGCGCCGGCGAGGGCCGGCGCGCTGACGTGGAACGGATTGCGGCCGCGTTCGAGATAGCGCGCGAGGTCCTCCGGGGCGAGCGCATAGCCCACGCGCAGGCCGGCCAAGCCATACGACTTCGAGAAGCTGCGCACGGAGAGGACGGTCCGTCCGGCGCGGACGTACGGGAGGGACTCGGCCGCCTCCGTATCGTCCACGAAGTCGCGGTAGCTTTCGTCGAACACCGTCACCACCCGTTGCGGCAGGCCCCGGAGCAAGCGGTCGGCGCCGTCGCGGGTGAGCAGGGTCCCGGTCGGATTGACGGGCGAGCACAGAAAGAGGACGCGCGTGGCGGGACCGACGGCGCGCAGGATGGCGTCGACATCGTAGGCACCGCCGGGCATTCGCAGCGGACAGGCCACGGCGGTGGCGCCTCGTCGTCGGGTGAAGATCTCGTAAAGCGGGAAGGTGGGCGGGCAGAAGATCGCCTCGTCACCCGGCGCGAGAAACCCCTGGGCGATGAGCGAGAGGACTTCGGTGCCGCCGTTGGCGACGGCGACGTTCTCCGGACCGATGCCGCCGCCGACCTGGCGGGCGATGCGGGCGCGCAAGGCGTCGTCCCCCGCGACCGGGTACCGGTGCAGGGTTCGCAGGCAGGCGCGGACGGCGGCGACCGCGCGGGGGGAGGGGCCCAGCGGGCTCTCGTTGGAGGCGAGCTTGACGATGTCCTGCAGGCCGGACTTGCGCACGGCCTCTTCCACCGACGTGCCCGCGGCGTAGACGGGTGCGGCGGCCAGGGCGGAGTTGAGGACGGGTCTCTCGGCGAACATCGTATAACCACGTTAACCAGCGCGGGAGCCGGGGGTCAAGCGGAAAGCGGACCCGGGCGGGCCGGAAACCGGGGCGGGGGGGCGGCGGGGCGGCGGTCTAGCACTGCACCCAGTCGGGGGTGACGAGTTCGGGGACGATGCCGGCCCGGTGGCCGTGTTCGAGGAAGCGGCGCACGGCCTCGCGCCCGTCCGGGCCGCAGTCGAGGGTGCGGCGGTTGACATACATGCCCACGAACCGGTCGACCGCGGCGCGGTCGAGCCCGCGGCCGTAGGATTGCGCGTGGTCGAGGGCCTCTTCGCGGTGATCGAGGGCGTAGGCGATGCCGGCCTTGAGGAGACGGCCGATCTCGCGGGCGGCCTCGGGTCCGAGGTCGCGGCGGATGGCGTTGCCCCCGAGCGGCAGGGGGAGCCCGGCCGTGTCGGCGCGCCACCAGCACCCCAGGTCGACGACCCGCTCCAACCCCTCCCGGGCGTACGTGAGTTGGCCTTCATGGATGACGAGGCCCGTCTCGGCCTTGCCGGCGAGGACGTGCTCGAGGATGGCGTCGAAAGGAACGACTTCGGTGCGCACGTCCGGTTGGTAGAGGCGGAGGGCGAGGTGGGCGGAAGTGAGCGGACCGGGGATGGCGACCGTGCGGCCGCGCAGGGCCGCGCGCGGGTCGGCGCCGGACGGGATCGTACCCGGACGCGCGACCACGATCGGACCGTAGTCCTCGCCCATGCTCGAGCCGGTGGTGAGGAGCGCGTACCGGCGGTGAACGTGGGCGTAGGCGTGATAGGAGACGGCCGTGACCTCGTACACGCCCTCGTGCGCCTTGCGGTTCAGGGTCTCGATGTCCGAGAGGACGTTCTCGAAGCGATAGCGGCCGGTGTCGATGCGGCCGTTCACGAGCGCGTGGAACATGAAAGCATCGTCGGAGTCGGGGCTGTGCGCGACGCGGATCCGGTCCATGAGAGTCCTTTCAGGCTCCGGCGACGAACGGCGAGGCGTGGTGCACGAGCATGCGCCAGGCGCCGTCCTCGCGGCGGAACAGGTTGGTGGCGTGGACGGTGGCGTAGTTGGGGGCGTCGCCGGGGACGGTGACGATGTTTTCGACGCAGTTGACCCAACCGGCGTCTCCGGCCGTGCCGGAGGTCACGTCGGTGATGATGAACTGGATGAAGCCGGTGTGCCGGAAGATCTCCTCCCACGAGGCGCGGATGCGGGTCCAGCCGCGCAACATGCGCCAGCCGGGATGGATGCAGGCGACCGCCTCGGACCTGGACCAGACCTCGTCCATGGACTCGAGCTTGAGGGACTCGAACGCGCGGTAGAACCGTTCGTTGGCTTCGCGCAGCTCGCGTTCGGGTTCGCTCGGGGTCATGAGGACGCGCCTTGCCGGGCGGGCATGTCGTCCTCGAGGGGGACGCCGAGGGCCTCGACCAGGCGATTGATGTAGTTGAAGTAACCGATCACCTGGACGGCGTCGAGGACGGCGCGGTCGTCGAGACCGGCGGCGCGGAGGGCGTCGACGTCGGCCCGGCTCATGCTCGCGGGGGCGAGGGTGAGGCGTTCCGCGAAGCCGCAGAGCGCCTGCTGCCGCGGATCGAGGGGGGCGGTGCGCCAGTCCTGCTTCACCGCGTTCGCCAGGGCGTCGTCGTGACACTCCGACCGGAGGTCCTCGCCGTGGGCGTGGGTTCAGTAATGACAGTGGTTCGCGCGCGAGACGACCGTGGCGAGCAGTTCCCGGTCGGCGCGAGAGAGGGGGCTGTCGCCGAACATGGCGTCGCGGTAGAAGCCCATGCTGCCGCGCAGGGTGTCCGGGTTGAGGCTCATGGCGCGCACCACGTGGAAGACCTTGCCGGCGCGCTTGAGGGCGGCGTCGTACATCGTCTTCAGGGTGCCGGCGGCCTGTTCGGGGGCGACGGTGCGGATGTGGAAGTCGGGCATGGGCAGGTCTCCTGAATGGGCAGGATGATACCCCCGGAGAGGCGGGAAGGGAAGGAACCGCAGGGGGGCGGGGGGCTCAGCGGGGCGGGCGATCGCGGTGCGCGGCGTGACAGGAGGTGCAGGAGGCGGCGGCGGAGCGGAAGGCGAGATCCGCGTTTCCGGCGTTGCCTGCGCGGAGCGCGGTCTCCAGGGCGGCGGCATGGTCGCGAAGGGCGTGGAGTCCCCGGCGGTACGATTCCGGGCGCGATTCGATCCCGGTGGCGCGGGCGAGTTCGGCGGCGACCTCGGCGACGTGGAGGGCCTCGAGCGCGGGCACGACGTCCGGATGATCCGGGGGCGGGGCCCAGCCGGCGCGGCGCGCGGCCTCGAGTCGCTCCCAGGCCAGGTCGAGGACGACCATGGCTTCGGCCAGGGGGGGGACGGGCGCAACCGCGGGGAAGGTGACGTCGGCGGTCCGCCACTCCGCCGGGTCGGGCGGGCGGCAGGTCGCGACGGAGCGATAGAGACCGGCGTATTTCTCCGCGGTGCCGGCCCGGCGCAGGAAGTCGAGGGCGCGGTCGCCGGTCCAGGCGCCGCTGCCGACGAGGGCATAGGCGGCGGCGGCGGGCCCGCGGTGACGGCCGTGGTGACAGTGGAGGAAGACCGGGCCGGGCAGGTCTCGCAGGGCGCGAAGGAGCGAGAGTCCGCGATCGCGCGGGATTTCGTCGTACCCGATCGGCAGGTGGACGTAGCGGATCCCGTGGCGCGCCGCGGTATCGACGTCCGGCCGCATCGCGTCGACGCTGACGATCGTGCGCACGCCGCGCGCGGCCAGGGCGCGAAAGTCGTTGTCGCCCCGGGGCGAGCCCCCGCTGAGGAGGCGATCGGAAACCTCGAAGACGTTTTCGATCCGGCCGATCGCGACGGGACCGGGGGGGGCGGCCGGCGCCGATCGGCAGCCGCCGGAGCACGCGAGGACGGCGCCGGCGCCGAAGAGGACCGCGAGCGCCGCGGTGGCGCGCACGCGGCGTGTGGGGGGCATGCCGCGACTCCGCCCGGAGGAGGGGGGCGCGGGGCGCCCCGGACCCGGAAAGGGTACTCCGGGGCGCGCGCGCGGTCAAGGCCGGACCTGCGGGCGGGTGCATGACCGGTGTTGCGGAATCGGCTGCGCCGGCATTCTCCCGGGACCTGCCAAGGGAGGATCCCGGCCGGGATCGGCCGAGAGGCCGGGCATGTCCACATCCGGATGGCAGAAGCGGTCACGCACCCCCTGCGGGCCTCCGCCGGCGGCGGACAGGTTTGGATTGCAAACGGCCGGGCGGTCTGCGATCCTTCGCGACGCCGAGAGGAGCTGCCCGATGCCGAAACGGTGGGAAGAACTGACGTCGCCGGAAATCGCCGCGCTCGACCGCGCCCGGACGGTGGTGTTCGTGCCGATCGGCCCGCTCGAGGAGCATGGTCCGCACCTGCCGACCGGGACCGACCTGTTCGAGGCGCTCGAGGTGACCCGCCGGACGGCGGCCGCGGTGGAGGCGGAGCGTCCGGAGCTCACCGCCGTGCTGCTGCCGATCATCCCCGTGGCGGTCGATGCGATCGAGGCCCCGGGGAGCATTCAGACGCGGCCTTCGGTGATCTACGATCTCCTCGTCGATCTCGGGGGCTCGTTGGCGCGGCAGGGCTTCGTCAACATCGTCGTGATCAACCATCACGGAAGCCCGCGCAACCTGGTCTGCCTGGAGATGGCGGCGCGGCGGGTGAGCGCCCGCCACGGGGTGCGCATGGTTTCGCCCGCGGCGAACCTCGTCTACCGGCTCTACTTTCGCGGCGAACTGTCGCGGCTGGAGTCGTTTCTCGACCGGCCGCTGCCGGCGCCCGGACTGGCGGGACTCAAGAAGGACATCCATGCCGGGGCGTTCGAGACCTCCGAGGTGCTCGCGGTCCGTCCGGATCTGGTGAAGGCCGACTACACGAAGTTGGCGCCGTTCGAGATCGCGCTGCACGACTTCCATCCGAAGACGCTGATGCGGCTGCCGGGATCCCAGGGGTACATGGGGCGCCCGGCGCTGGCGAGCCCGGAATTGGGCGACTCGTACTACCGGTTCCTCGCCGATGAGGGGAAGCGGATCGTGCTCGACGTGGTGGACGGGAAACCGCTGGCGGGGCTGGCGCACTCGCCGCTGGTGTACGCACCGCACCTGTGGCCGCGATTCTGGACCTGGCTCGCCTGGGGAGCGGCGCTAATGGGGCTGGCCGTGTGGGCGTTCGCGGCGGCGAGGTAGGCCGAATGGACACCATGGCAGCGGACCGTCGTGGGGCGTGGATCGCGGGCGGTCTCAGCTTCCTCCTCTACGCGCTCACCCTGGCCCCCGGGGTGACCTGGGGGGACAGCGCCAAGCTGGTCCTCATGACGCTCCCGCTCGATCCGGGGATCACTCCGGGGGAGCATCACCTGCGCAATCTGCTGGGGGCGGTGGTGCACGCGCTCGTGCCCTGGGGGGATCCGGCGTGGCGGCAGAATCTGTCGTCGGCGGTCTGTGGGGCGGGTGCGGTGGGGCTCGTGTACGCCCTGACCCGGCGCTTGACCGCCCGCGGGGGAGCGGCGGCGGTGGCGGCGGCGGCGCTCGCGGTGTCGCACACGTTCTGGCACCTCGCGGTGATCGCGGAGAGCTACGCCCTCGCGACGCTGCTTTTCGCGGGCCAGGCGTGGTACGCCTTGGGATGGGCCGAATCCGGGGAGGCCCGCCGGTTGCGCGGCTTCGCGCTGCTGACCGGGCTGGCGCTGGCGAATCACGTGCTGACGCTCGTGCTGATGGGGCCGTTCGCGGTCCTGTTCGCCTGGGCGATCTGGCGAAAGCGTCCGGAGCGGCCCGGCGCCGCGGAGGTCGCGCGCTGGGTCGGGCTGTTTCTGCTCGGCTACGCTCCGGTGCTGTACGCGGTGGCGCGTCATCTTCCGGAGCACGGGCTGTGGGCCTGCATCGATGGAGTGCTCGATCTCGAGGCGACGCAGTATCTGAAGGCACGGCCCGGGCTGAACCTGCGCGGGGTGGCGCAGCGGGGGCTCGCGATCGCGGCGCAGGCGCCGGGACTGGCCGGCGTGCTGGCGCTTGCGGGGGCGGCGGTCGCGCGACGACGACCGGCCTTCCTGGTCCTGGGGGGGGCGATGACGCTCGGGCTGTGGGCGTTCGCCTCCCTGCATCTGGACCAGCGCGCGCCCTACCGCCTGGTGCCCGCGTACTGGTGTCTGGCGGTGTTTGCGGGGTTCGGTTGGCGGGCCGTCGAGGAGCGATGGCTCGGCGCCGTGGGGACCGCGCCGCCGTCATCGAAACGCGCGCCCGTCGCGCTCGCGGCGGCGCTCGTACTGACGCTCGTCGTCCCGCCCCTCGTCTATGCCGCCTCGCCGGGGATCGTGCGCCGGCTCGGGATCGAACTGGGCGCCATGCATCGCCTGCGCGACCTGACGTACCGCGACTCGCTCCGCTACTTTCTGGTCCCGTGGAAGCGGGGGGACGACGGTCCGGAACGTTTCGCCCGCGACGCGCTCGCTCAGGCGGGTCCCGACGGCGTCGTGGTGGCGGATTTCACGCTGCTGACCGTGCTCAACTACGGCCAGCAGATCCTCGGACTCGCTCCCGGGGTTCGCGTGGAATCGCTGGAGTCCGACCGGGTGCGTCGGCGCGGCCTCGATGCCCTCGCGCACGAGATGCGGGGCGCCGGCCGCCGGACGTATGTGGTCGACGACCACGACGCCTACCGGCTCGATCGCCTCGAGCGTCATCGGGTCGAGCGCGCCGGCATCCTCTGGGAAATCGTGCCGCGCTGAATCACCGGCCCAGCACGCGCACGCGCAGCAGGGTGGCGAGAATCGGCAGGGCGTCGCGCGGGCGGATCTTCTTCCCCTCTTCGTACGTGCGGGCCTGGTAGCGGATCGGCACCTCGCGGACGCGCAGTCCGCGCCGCAGCGCCTGGCAGAGGATTTCGGTCTCGAGGGCGAAGCCTCGGCTCCGCAGGCGGAAGGACCGCCAGACCGCGAGACGCGCCGCCTTGTAGCACGAGGTCAGGTCGGTCAGATGGGCGGCGTAGGAGAGGTTGACCGCGGTGGTGAGCGATCGGTTGAAGACGCGGTGGAGGTCGAACAGAAAACGGGCGTCGTCGCGGCCGAAGCGGGTGCCGTTGACCAGGTCGCAGGTTCCGGCGATCAGCGGGGCGAGCAGGGCGGGGATGTCCCCGGGATCGTACTCGAGGTCGGCGTCGTGGACCAGAAACCAGTCGCCGTCGCACGCGCTCATCCCGCGCAGGACGGCGGCCCCCTTGCCGATCGGGCGGTCGACTTCGATCAGGCGGACCCCGCGCGTCGCCCACGAGGGCATGCGGGCATGCAGGATCTCGAGCGTGCCGTCGCGCGAACCGTTGTCGACGATGACCACCTCGAGCGCGGTCGGCAGGGGGACGGCCAGCAGGCGCTCGACGGAGGCCTCGATGCAGCGGGCCTCGTTGTAAACCGGGACGACGACGGAGAGCTTCACGCGGGGGTCCCGGGCCCCCGCCGGCAGATCCCGGGAGGAGGGCCGTCCAACGGATCAGGGGGCGGCGCGGCGTGCGCCCCGGCGCGGGCGGCCGAGAAGGTCTCCCGTCCGGCCGACCCTGCAAGATCCCGCGCGCTCTTAGTGGTGGCCGTGCCCGCCGGTATCGGCCGGGAGCCCCTTCTTCAGGTTCTCGATCACCTGGTCGATGGGAGGATCCCAGGCCACGTTGGGAAGCTTGGCCTTCATCGAGTTCAGGGCTTCCACACCCTCCTGCTTGATGAGATCGAGGTGGTCCGAGTCCTGGATCTTGTGGACCATGTGCTCGATCTGGCCCGGGAAGCGCTTGAGGGTGTCCTCGGGGAGCGCCGAAGCGAAGTCCGGATTGCCCGCCACCCAGCTCATCAGGTCGCGCATGAGATCCTCCTTCCAGCGGATCTCGGTTCCCTGCTTGATCAGGATGGCGTCGCGGATGAGCTCGTAGGAGGGGAGATATTTTCCGGACTCGTAGAGCATGTACGCGAAGGTGGAGATGTACCCGAGCGACCATTCCCGGGCGGCGCGTTCGGAGTCGGTGGAGGTGAACTTGAGCGCGCCCGTGGTCAGCTTGCGGGTGAGTCGTTGCTTGGCGACGGCGGCGTAGTACTTCCCCGTCCGCAGCAAGCCGTCGACGACGGCGGTCTCCTGGAATCCCAACCGCGGGATGTGGACGTGGGGGAAGGTCGAGTACCACTCGTAGTAGAACCGCAGCAGGGCCTCGACCTCCTCGAATCCGCCCGGTTCCTTGCGGAAGAGATCTTCCGCCGCCTGAACCTGCTCGAGCGATTCCACCATGTTCGCCCAGGCGATCTTGCCGCTGCCGTACGGCTGGAACGGGCTGGTTCCATATTCGATGTTCTCGGCGAGGGCCTGGGCTTCCTTGAGCGCGACGAGGGCCTTCTGAAGTTCGCGGGCGATGATGAGGTTGCAGGCCTTCAGGGCCTGGGTTTCCGTCTGCTGGGTTGCAAAGAACCACTCGTCCGGGTTCTTGGTCCAGACCACGTCCTTGATCGTGAAGGTGAAATCGACGATGCGGTAGTCCTTCGGTCGGCCGCTGGCGGGGACCAGGATCTTGGTGCAGGTCCTCACCCCCTTGCCGCGGGCGTAGATGTGCTTGAAGCCGGTGCAGGCCGCCTGGATCTTCTTGATCGGCTCGGCGCCCTCCACGGTCCAATTGATCACTTCCACGTTCGTGGTGGAGACCGGAACGACGCGGAACTCACCCTCGTGATCCCCGCACCAGAGCACGATTTCGGTTTCGCGGGCCTTTTCCTCGGCGGGGATCTCGGCCTCCTTCATCTCGCCGACCTGGGCGATCGCCGCGGAGAAAGCGGAACCGAGGATCGTCAGCAGCAGGGCAGGGAGGAGTGCGCGCATGTCGTGCATGGGGGGGCCTTCCGTGCTAGGGTGCGTGTAGAGCAAGGGATTATAGAGGTGGCCCGAAACGGGAGTCAAGACGAAGTCATCGCTCCCCGGTTGGATCTGGAACCGGCGCGGAGGGGGCGGTATTTCCGGGATCGGACGCGGGAGGAGCAGATGAAAGCCAGCATCGTCGTGCCGGTGTACAACGAGGCGGCGACGGTGGAAGAGGTGGTGCGATTGCTGCTGGCGCTGCCCATGGACCGCGAGGTGCTTCTGGTGGACGACGGGTCGAGGGACGGTTCGGCGGCCATTCTGGACCGGTTGGCGGCGGTGCACGCCGGGACGGTGCGTGTGATCCGACTTCCCCGCAATCGTGGGAAAGGGGCCGCGGTGCGGGCCGGGATCGCCGCGGCGCAGGGGGATGTGATCGTCGTCCAGGATGCGGACATGGAACTGGATCCCGGGCAGATTGTGGACCTGGTGCGACCGATCGCGCGCGGCGAGACTGAAGTCGTTTATGGATCGAGGTTTCTGGACGGGGTCCGGCGCGGTTCCTGGCTGCAGTATGGGGCGAACCGGTTCCTGTCCGCGCTGACGAATCTGCTGTTCGGCCTGGGGATCACGGATATGGAGACCTGTTACAAGGCGTTCCGGCGCGACCTGGCGGGGCAGATGCGGTTGACGGCGGAGCGGTTCGAGATCGAGCCTGAGTTGACGGCGGAGATCGCGCGACTGGGAAGGCGGATTCTGGAGGTGCCGGTACGATACCGGCCGCGGACGAGGGCGGAGGGGAAGAAGATCCGCGGGTGGGACGGAGCCAAGGCGGTCGGGATGCTGCTGGGGAAGTGGTGGGAGATGGAGGATCGCGGGCCCGGCCGCGGCTGGTAGGCGGTGCGTCGCGGGGGAGCGGCGATCGGGGGACGGGATTGACACTGCCTGCGGGGGGGGCCTATACTATGGGAATGGATGGGACGGCGCGCCGGCGCATCGCACTGATCGGCGCGGGAGTCGTCGGGACGAGCCTGGCGAAGGCCCTCGGCGGGTGCGGCCACGCGATCGTGGGCGTGGCCAGCCGCACGGAAGAAGGCGCCCGGCGTGCCGCGGAACGTCTCGGCGGGGCGCCCGCGTTCAGGCGTGCCGCGCAGGCGGTCCGGGAGGCGGACCTGGTCCTGCTGACCCCACCCGACCGGTCGATCGACTTGGTATGCGGGGAGATTGCGGCGGAGGGGGGATTCCGGCCGGGAACCCTGGTGCTGCACGCCAGCGGAGCCCTCGATTCGGGGGTGCTCCGGCCGGCCCGCGAGGCGGGGTGCGAAGTCGCCTCGGTGCATCCGCTGCAGACGTTCGCCTCGGTGGAAGCGGCCCTGGCGTTGTTTGCCGGGACGTATTTCTTCTGGGAGGGGAGTGACGGAGCGGGAACGACCGTCGAATCCCTGGTGCGGGAACTGGGCGGTATCCCGGTGGCGATCGCCACGGAGGGGAAGGCGCTCTATCACGCCGCCGCCGTGGTGGCCTGCAACTACCTGGTGACGCTGGCGCGCGAGGCGGTGGCGCTGATGACGGCGGCCGGCGTACCCGCGGAACTCGGGTTGCCCGCGTTGCTCCCCCTGATTCGCGGGACCGTGCGGAACCTGGAAGGGGTCGGCCTGCCGGCGGCGCTGACCGGACCGATCGCGCGCGGGGATGCGGCCACGGTTGCGCGGCATCTCTCCGCCCTGCAGGCTCGGGCCCCGGCGGTCGCGGCGCTCTACCGGGGTCTCGGCCGGGCGACCGTCGGACTTGGGCGGGAAAAGGGGACGCTGACCGCGGAGGCGGCGGCGGAAATCGACCGGCTGCTGCGGGCCGGCGACTGACGCGCCGACGGCATCGGGCGGTACGGTTGGGCAACCTTGAAACGGGGGCGAACCGGATGAACATCGTTCTGATCGGGTTTCGCTGCACGGGGAAGACGACGGTCGGGAAGGTCCTGGGGGACCGCCTGCGACGGGAATTCGTGGACTCGGACTACCTGATCGAGCGCAAGACCGGAAAGAGCATTCGGGAGATCTTCGTCTCGCGCGGAGAGTCGTCGTTCCGACAGATCGAGAGCGAAACTCTGAACGAGCTCTCGAAGATGGACAACAAGGTGATCGCCGCCGGCGGCGGCGCCGTGCTTTGGTACAAGAACATTCGCAACCTCAAACGCAATGGGGTGCTGTTTCTTCTCGAAGCCGACTGCGATACCATCTGGGATCGATTCCAGGCCGACCCCCGGACGCCCACGCAACGTCCTCCCCTCACCCACCTCAACGACGTGCGCCGGGAAATCCAGGAGCAGTTCGAGATCCGGCGGCCGTATTACGTCAAGGCCGCCGAC
>CAZWCX010000029.1:0-64763 GCA_964632945.1 uncultured Planctomycetia bacterium
CCCTCCATACTGGAGAGATATCGGCACAATTCGAGATTTAAGACAGAGCCTAGTCCGGATCATTCGCGAACCGGTTCGCGGTTCGCGAACCATCCGGCTCCGGCCGGCCATGAAAGCGGTCCGGAGCAGGACTGCCTCCTCCGGGCCGACGCGCGGACGGGCACACCGAGGCGGATCGAATTCGACCGCGCCAAGTTCCCGGGCCGCGCGGAGCCGCGCCGGCTTTCATTCGTCCTGACGTGGGAGGGTCCGCATCCCGCCGACGGTGCTCGCCCGGCGCGCACGCCGCCGGTGCGACCGGGACGAAGTGAGCGTGTCCCCCGGCGGTCACGGGCCGGGGGGGTCGGAGACGGTCGGCAGGATCGGGGCGGGACGGCGGAGCGCGAACTCGTCGCGGATCTTGTTCGCTTCGTTCTCGATCCGGGTCTGGTCCGCCCCCACCTCGCGCAGCATCGTGTCGGCGAGGGCGACGGCCGCCTCGGCCTCCTCGTAGCAGACCCAGGTGGCCCCGACTTCCTCGAGCATGGAGCGCTCCCCGAGATAGCGCGCGCGCACGAAGATTTTCAGGTCCGCGTTCAACTCTCGGGCCGTGATGATCACCGGGAGCCGACCCGCCAGGTCCGGCAGCGTGACCAGCAGATAGCGGGCCTTCCCGATCCCCGCCGCCTTGAGGATCTCGGCGCGGGCGGCGTCGCCGTAGATCGCCGGATGCCCCGCGGCGGCCAGTTCCGTGATCGTCTCCAGATTGAGATCCACGACCACCGGCTGGATGTTGAACTCGCGCAAGAGCCGCGTGATGGTCTGCCCCACCGGGCCGTAACCGACGACGACCGCCCGGAGGGCGTGCTCGTCCTGCGCCAGGCGCGATGCGGCCTGTGCCTGCAGGGTCTCCGCCCGCGACGCGGTACCCCGGTTGAGCAGCCTCCAGAGCCTGCGCCGACACCGCAGCCAGTTTTCGATCGGCTCGATGGCGCGGAAGAGCGGCGGGTTGATGGTGATGGAGATCAGGGCCCCGGCGACGAGGAGACTGTGGCCTTCCCCCGGCAGTACTCCGATGCGCCGGCCCATCTCGGCGAGGATGAAGGAAAACTCGCCGATCTGTGCGAGCCCGATCGCGACGGTCAAGCCGGTCCGGACCGAGTGTCCGAGCAAGAGGACGATCGCGAGCGCGGCGAGCGGCTTGCCGATCAGGATGATGGCCAGCGTCCCGAGGACGAGGGCAGGCCGTTCGAGGACGAACTGCGGGTCGAACAGCATGCCGACGGAGACGAAGAACAGGACGGCGAAAGCATCCCGGAGGGGGAGGGCGTCGGCCGCCGCCTGGTGGCTGACCTTGGACTGCCCCACCACCATGCCGGCGAGGAATGCCCCCAGGGCCATCGAGACCCCGAAGAGGAGGGCAGAGCCGGTGGCCAAGACCAGAGCCAGGGCGAGGATCGTCAGGGTGAAGAGCTCCGCAGAGCGGGTGCGGGCGATCTTGGTCAGCATCCAGGGGATCACGCGACCCCCGACGAAGAGCAGGAGGAATACGAGCAGCCCCAGCTTGAGGACGGCGATCCCCAGCGTGAGGGCGAGGCCGCCGATCTCCGTCCCGACCCCGGTCGGACCGAAGAGGGCGGGCAGGAGCACGAGCGCCAGCACGGTGAAGATGTCTTCCACCACCAGCCAGCCGACCGCGACGTGTCCCTCCGGGGAATCCAATCGGCGGTTGTCCACCAGCACGCGCATCAGCACCACGGTGGAGGCGACGGAAATCCCCACTCCCAGGACCAAGCCGGCGCTGAAGCTCCAGCCGGCCCACAGGGCCATGCCAGCCCCGAGGGCCGTGGCCACGATGCTCTGTCCGATCGCGCCCGGAATTGCGATCGACTTCACGGCCAGCAAGTCCTTCAGGTGGAAATGGAGTCCCACACCGAACATGAGCAGGACGACGCCCAGTTCGGCCAGCTGGCCGGCGATTTTCGCGTCGGCAATGAAGCCGGGAGTGTTCGGGCCGAGCGCGATGCCGGCCAGCAGGTAGCCGAGGATGGGGGAAAGCCCCAACCGGTGGGTGTAGTAGCCGAACACCAGGGCCGTGGCGAGCGCCGCGGAGAGGGTGACGACGAGACCGAGGTCGTGCATGGCGGGCACCGAGCGGCAAGCGGTCCTCGTCGATCCGCACGCGAGCGGTTGTGCGCGGAGCGGACCGGGAGGCGTGCGACAGCCTCCCCCGAAGACCGGCGGAAGGGCCATGCGCGCCCCGAACTCGACCCGCTTCGGTCTCGATTCCCGATTCCAAGGGCGGGTGACAATTCACGATACTGCATTCGCACGCCCCCGGCCAGGAATCCCGCGCGGGGAAATTCCCGACGGTACGTAATCCGGCGCGTTCCTTCTCCTGGACTTTCGGACGCGTCCCGGAGAGGATTCCCCCCAACCTGGACGCGGATCCAGGAATCCACGTGGGAGTCTGCCATGCCCGCAGCGCCGTCTTCACCCGGTTGGACCAGGAGGAAGGTGTGGCCGCTGCTGGCGATGTTCGCGCTCGCCTCGTTCTCCTGTCGCCAGGCCCAGACCGTTGCGCCGCGGCACATCTTCGTGGACGGCGGAGCGCACCTGGGCGAGACGGTCGAGCACTTTCTGCGCAGCCCGCTGCACGCCCGTCACGACTGGGAAATCGTCGCGTTCGAGGCGAACCCGGAGCTGATCCCGCGGATCCCGAAGCGTCCGCGGCTGACCGTGCTGGACCGCGCGATCTGGGTGCACGACGGGGGCGTCGAGTTCTATGTGGGGGCCGACAGCCTCTCGAGCAGCGTACACGGACACAAGAAAACGGGCCGGTTGAGCCGCACCCCGATCCGGGTCCCTTCGGTGAACTTCGGTCGCTGGTTGCAGGGGCAGTTCCTCCGCGGGGACTACGTCCTCGTCAAGCTGGACATCGAGGGGGCGGAATACGAGGTGCTGGACCAGATGCTCCGCGACGGGACGATCGACTGGATTGACGAACTGTACGTGGAGTTCCACAACGGCAAGGTCGGCGTTTCGACGGAAGAGGACGGGCGGTTGGTTCGGGAGGCCCGGGGGCGCGGGATTCGCGTCAAAGTCGGTCCCGAGACGGAAGCACCCGGGGACTGGTTCGAGCGCTGAGTGCCCGATCGGGGGGCGCGAGTCCCGAGCCATGAACCGTCCCGGTCGAATCCGCCGGAAGTTGCGAGGGTGACGAGCCGATCGCAGCCGGACATTTCGCGCGCGAACTCCGTGTGGACGGGGCCGACGCGCGCCTCCCGGAAGGGAGGCGGACGTCGCCGGACGGCCCCCGACGGCCCCGATCCGCCCAACGGTCCCGGTTCCAGGAGGCCCCGATGGTTCTCCTAGGTCCAATCGTCCATCCCTGCGCCCGCTGGGCCCTGCCCGTCGCTCTCGTCGCCCTCTTCGTCCTGCCCGCCGGTGGACAGGAAGAATCCCCCCTGGACCCCCGGATTCTCGAGTTCGACCACTTCCTCGCCGGGGACCTTGGCTTCGCCCTGTTCCGGACCCTGAAGGGGAAGCAGGGGGATGCCGACGCGATCCTGTTCATGGACGAGATCGGATTCCTGGACGGGGATCGACTGAATCGGGTCACCATGCGTCTCCACTGTCGGCAAGGGAACGAGCTGGAACCGTTGCACTACAGTTTCCGCACCTTCGAGGCGCGTTCGGCGGACCCCAAGGAGGATCCCACCCCGGCACTCGTGGACCCATGCACCCTTTTCTTCGAGGGCCCGTACGACGCCGACCGTCCTTTGGTGGCCTTCGTCGATTCCCCGACCGGCGAGCCCATGGCGGACGAGTTTTTCGTGCGACGCGACCGCTTCCATGTCACCGTCGACGCGGTCTTCCAGGAGGGCGAGCGCCGCGAATTCGGCCGCCGGCCCGCGCACCGATACTGGGGCGCCGCCGTCCGCGCCTTTGTCCTCTTCGAACTGTCGGAGTGCGAGATCACCAACGCGCACTGCGCGCCGATCCGCTACTCCCCCAGAGACGTCGTCGAGGAGGTCATCGATGTGGACGGCGTTCCGACCCGCTGCCGGAAGGCCCGGCTCGCAGGGCTGACCCTATGGGTCCACGCCGGCCGACCTGTCCGCCTCCAGGGGCCGTCCGCGGCCGGTGTCCTCACCGCGTGCGACATGCGCACCGCGGAGCAGACGCGCATGCGACTGCAGAACCGGGTCTGGGAGTCGCAGAAGGCAGCATGGCGCAAGAAACCGGACTGAGTCGAGCCCGGGAGGGAAGGCCGGGGCGAGACCGGCATGGGCACCGGCCCTCCCGGCCCGGATCGTCCACGTCATCTCCACCCCGGGGGACGAGGGGAAGACCAATCCGCTCGCGGGGGACCTGAGCTCGCGCGCCGGAGGTCCGGACGGCAAGCGACTCGCTTCGGCCCGCGCCATGCCGTACCGAGAGGGCGGGGATGCGGTCGAGGGTCGCACGACCGCCGGGAGCGCGCGGGCCCGGCCCACGTCGTGGATCGCCCCGCGCGACGGTCGGCTTGACCGGGGCAGGGTAGCGCTGCTACTCTGAGGCCCGCGTGGCTCCGCGGATCCCCGCATTGCGCGCGTGGAAGGCTGCTTGAGGGTCCTGCGATGCCCCTCTTCCAGAGCACGATCTGGACGGTGATCGAGCGCGCCGGCGCCGGAGACGAGGAGGCCTTGCGCCGATTCGTCGAGTCCTATCGCCCGGTCCTGGTCGCTTACGGTCGGCATCGCGGTTTTCCCCAGGACGCGGAAGACCTGGCCCAGGAAGTCCTGTTGCGCGTGACGCGCGACGGCGTGCTCCTGCGCGCCGATCCGGCGCGGGGCCGGTTTCGCTCGCTGCTGTGCGCGGTCGCAGACCACGTCATGGGGCACCACCTCGACCGAATCCGTGCGCGGAAGCGCGGATCCCGCCGTACGGTTCCCCTGCACGATTGCGAGGTCCCGGTGGAGGCCGCGACCAACGACGACTTCGATCGCGAGTGGGTCGGCCATCTGCTCGGCCGGGCCTTCGCCCGGTTGCAGGAACAGATCCCCCACTACTACGCGGTCGCGCACGCCTTTCTCGTGGAAGGAAAGAGCTACGCCGCGATCCGGGCGGAGACCGGTCTCTCGACGGTCGATGTGCGCAACTACCTCCACCGCGCACGCCGGAAGCTGGCGGGGCACGTACGCGAGCAGATTCTCGAGTACTGCATGTCGGATCAGGAGGCGCGCGCGGAACTCGATGGCCTGTCGACCCGGTTCCTCGCGCGCGTCCTTTCGCCGGCGTCGGCCGGGCGGGCGGCGTCCCTGTGAGCACCGACCCTCTCACGACCGCGAGCGGCACGCAGGCCGGCTCCATCGAGTCCGGACCCGGACCGCCCCACGGTTCGCCGCCGACGCGGCGCCCCGTTGCCGGGGACGCGCCGACCTCCGTCGGGGAGTACGACCTGGTCCGGAAGATCGGGGCCGGAGGAATGGGGCTGGTCTACCTGGCCCGCCATCGCGGCCTCGGCCGCGAAGTCGCGCTGAAAGTCCTGCGCATGCCCCCCGGCGCGCGCGATGAGGCGATCCAACGGTTTCTGCGCGAGGCGCGTGCGGCATCGCGGTTGACTCACCCGGGAATCGCTCCGGTCTTCGAGAGCGGACGCGATCAGGACCTGCTCTACTACTCCATGGAGTTCGTGGATGGCGGGTCCCTGGCCGACGTCGTCGCGGAACGGCGGCCCGCCCCGCGGCAGGCGATGGAGTGGATCGGCCAGGCGGCGCGCGCGCTCGCCCACGCACACGAGGCCGGCGTCCTTCACCGCGACATCAAGCCCCAAAACCTGCTCCTGGGCCGCGACGGACGGATCCGGATCGTCGATTTCGGACTCGCCAAGGACCTCGACTCCAAGTCCGAGCTGACCCGGGAGGGGCAGACCCTCGGAACGCCGGCGTACATGTCACCCGAGCAGGCGGAGGGCGCGGTTTCGACGTTGGGGGCCGCCAGCGACGTCTACTCGCTGGGCGCGGTGCTTTACTTTCTCCTTACCGGCGCGGCGCCGTTCGAGGGCGAAACCCCGTTTTCGGTGGTGAAGAAGGTGATCCTGGATCCCGCCGTTCCGGTCCGACGGCGCGTGCCCGCGGTGGCGCGGGACATCGAAACCCTGTGCATGAAGTGCCTGGAAAAGGTCCCGGCGCTGCGCTATCCCACGGCCGCAGCGCTGGCCGACGACGTCGCGGCGTATCTCGAGGGCGCGCCGATCTCCGCCCGCCCGCCCGGGGTCTTGGAGCGCGCCGCCCGATTCGCGCGGCGCCACCGCGCGGCGACGCTCGCGGCCGCGACCGTCGTTCTCTCCCTGTGCGCCGCGGTGGTGGACCGTCACGTGCGCGCGCAGGAACAGCAGGAAGCCACCGAACGGGAACGCGTGCGGCTCGCGCAGGCCCACGCGCTCGCGCGCTCCGCCGCCGAACGGTTGCAGGCGCTGGACCAACACCCCCCCGCCGCCTTTCCGTCCGGGCTCGCCGAGGTGGCCCGCGAACTCGACCGTGCGCTCTTGCTGGAACCGGAGGCGACGTCCGTGCGGCTCTTTCGGGCCGAAGTCGCCTGGCTTGCGATCGATCCCGCGCGCGCCGCGCGCGAACTCACCCGCGCGCGGGAAGCAAACGACGACGATCCCGAGGTCGAATACGCGCACGTCCGGCTCTATCACGCGTTGCTCGATGCCCGGTTGGGCGATCCGATCCCCGGTTTCCTGGCCGCCGCCGAGCGGTGCGGGGAGCGCCTGCGGGCGCGCACCGGGACCGATCTGGGCGCGCGTGCCCGCCTCCGTCATGCGCTGCGTCTCGGGCGGGCGGGGGAGATTGCGGCCGGGCTCGCCGACCTGGCGGGGTCCGCCTCCGCCGGCGGTGCCGATCTGAGGTACCTCCGCGCCGCCGCCGAGGCGTTCCAGCCCGATCTCGAACCGGAGCGCCGCCTGCAGTCCTGCGATGAGCTGGTGCGCGTCGCGCCGCGCCGCCTCGAGCACTGGCGCCTGCGCGCCTCCGTGCTGCAGGCGCTGGGACGATTTCCGGCGGCCGCCGAGGACCGACGGACCTGCCTCGCGCTGCAAACCTCCCCGCTGCGGGTGGATCTCGTCGAATTGTGCCGGACGCTCTTCGACGCCGCCGCGGGGGAGCCCGAGCATCGCGCCGCGCTGGAGCGGGTGGCGGAAGAATATCCGAATGATCCCGAGGCCTGGCGCTGGCTGGTCGCATTCCATCGTCGAGCCGGCGACCTGGATGCCGCCGCCGCGGCGCTCGACCGTTGGCAGGCGGTAGCCCCCCATCCGCTCGCATCCGTGCGGGAGCGCTACGAGGTCGCGCAGGCCCGCCATGACCGGGAGGCCGCGGAGGCGATCCTCGATCGCACGCTGGCCGCGCTGCGGCCGGAAGACCTCGTCGCCGTGCACGGCGGCGAATGTCTGAGCGGCTTGGCCGATGCCCTGCGCGACGCCGGCCGGGCCGAGGTCGCGCGCGAGCTCCTGGAACGTTGCCGCCGCGCCGCGCCCGCCGACCCTTTCCTCGCCTTCGAGCTCGCACAGACCTGGATGTCGCTGGGTCGCCCCGTCGAAGCCGCGGAGGCGTACGGCGCGGCGATCGCTGCCTGGCCTGCCAATGCCGACCTCTATCAGCGACGCGCCCGCGCCCTCCGCAAGTCCAAGGACCTGGGGGCCATGGCCCGGGACCTGCAGCGGGCCGTCGAGCTGGAACCCGCAAACCCGCGGTACCGCTCGCGACTCGCGATGGCGCTCCTGGCCACCGGGCGCGCGGACCAGGCCCTCGACCAACTCGTCGAAGCGATCTATCGCACCCCGACCCTCGAAATCCAGCAACGGCTTCATCGCTGGTCGTCCGGGGACTTCGACGACGACGAGGCCCGCGAACCCGCCCGCGGCTCCGTGGATCCGCAAAAGGCGCTGGCCGCCTCGATCGTCCGCCCCCTCCTCCCGCGCCTGGCGCGCCGCCTCATCGAACGCGGCGCGGGCGCCCTCGAGGAACGCGACTCCCTGCGCGTCCTGCGGAGCCTCTCCGCGGCCGCCCTCGTGCAGCCCGAATCGCCGGCGCCGTACCTGCACCTCGCGCGTTTCCACGCCCGCCAACAGGCGTGGCCGGCCGCCGTTCTCTGCCTCGAACGGGCGCTCGAACTCGGGTTCGACGGCCTCGACCGCCTCCCCGCCGACCCGGACCTCCGCCCTCTGCTTTGGTTTCCGGAGATCCACCGTCGGATGGAGGGGCGATGACGCGGCAGGATCCTCCCGCCCGCGCGGACGGCGCGACGGACGGGCCCGGGGATCTCCTGCGCGCGGCCGTCGCCCGCGACCTGATCCGGGCGGAAGCCATCCCTGAGATCCTCGAAGAAGCCGCGCTCGCGGAGGAATTCCTCGGCCGGCCCTGCGCGCTCGGTCCGCTCTTGTGTCAACGGGGATGGCTCACCGTGGATAGTCTCCTCCATCTGGAGACGTCGCTGCGACGACGGGAGCGACTCTGTCCGGAATGCTGGTCCACGCTGAACGTATACCCGCAGGCCGCGGAGTTCCATTGCGCCGGGTGCGGCGCCCGCCTGGCCACCCCCCGCGATCCCGCCGCGGAGGTCCTGGCGCCCGGGAGCGCGGAACCGGAACGGTCGCCCGCGCTGCTCGCGGAGGCGCGCCCGCTCCTGCGCCACCGTCACGCCTTCGAGCGGATGGGATATGCGGAAGTCGAATTCCGCGCCGAGGGGGGAATGGGGGTGATCTACCGCGCGCTGCACCCGCTGCATCGCCGGCCCGTGGCGTTGAAGGTCCTGCGCCACGAATGGGCGGATGACCCGCAGACCGTGCGGCGCTTCTTCCGCGAGGCGCGCGCCGCCGCCCGCGTGCGCCATCCCCACCTCGTCGCCCTCCTCCATGCCGGGTTCGCCTCGGGGTTCCACTTCCTCGTCCTGGAGTGGATCGACGGCGAAGATCTCGCGCAGGTCGTGGCGCGGACCGGACCCCAGGATCCGCGTCGCGTGCTCACCTGGGGCCAGCAGATCGCGGGTGCGCTCGAGGCGGTGCACGCCGCAGGAATGGTCTTTCGCGACCTGAAACCGTCGAACCTCCTCCTCCAGGCGGATGGCGAAGTCCGCTTGACCGACTTCGGCCTCATGCGCGCGGCCGTCCCCTCCACCCCCTCCCGCATCACCGCGGCGGGACAGGTGGTCGGGACCCTGCCCTACATGTCGCCGGAACAGTACCGTGACTCACGCTGCGCCCGTCCCGCGGGGGACCTCTACGCCCTCGGCGCGACACTGTTTCATTTGCTGACGGGCCGGCCGCCGTTCTTCGGCGAGTCGTTCGCCTCGATCGCCCGTAAACTGACCGCCGGCGAGACTCCGCGGCTGGAACGTTGCGCGCCCGCCGTGGCCGCCCTGGTGAATCGCCTCCTCTCGGCGGACCCCGTCGCCCGTGGGCGTGCGGCCGAACCGCTGTCGCGACAGTTCGCCCGACTGCTCGAAGGGGATTGCGCATCGCCTTCAACAGACGCAACTTGCGACCGCGGGAATTCTGGGTGAGATCAGCGCGGACGAAATCGTATTCCGTCCATGGACCGGCGACCGAACCCGGCCGGGTCCTCCGAATCGCTTCCTCTCCGGCGACCGGACCCGGAGAAACGGTTCGGCGGACGAATGGACCGATGGCCCGAGCGGAGGACCGAAGATGAGGCAACGACACGCGACGCGGGGCGTGAGTTCGACGGAATACCTGATCCTGGTCGTCGCGTTGATCGCGGCCGTCGTGATCGCGGCGACCCTGTTCGCGCGCCGCGGCTCGGAGCGCCTGGCCGCATCCTCCCGGGCGCTCGACGGGCAGCCCATCCCCGGAGCTTCCTCTGTGGGGAGCGTCGGATCGATAGGGGAACCGATCGCGGGCGAGTCGCTGCCATCGGGCGGCGGCGGGGGCGGGCGCGGAACCCCGACTCCGGACGGGGGTGCGATCACCATCGGCGGAGGCGGCTCCGGCGGATTCAGCCCGGATGCGTTCCTCGCCAAACAGCAGAAGCTCGAGCTGGAGGCGCTGAAGGCCCTCGCCGAGGGCCGAAAAGTCAGGCGCAATCCCAAGTCCGGAGCGATCGAGTGGATCGAAGAAGGCCCGCCGAATCTCCTGGGGCCCGGACCGGGTGAAGATCTCGAGGCCAAGGGCCTTCCCGTCGGCGTCGGCCGGCCCGACGAAGCCCCCCAGGATCTCGCGGATGCGATCGAGACCCTGCAGCAGAATGGGAGCGACGACGAAGGCGATCGGAAGGCCGCGGCGAACCTGCTGGCCCGCTACTCGATCCGGTACATCACCGTCGAATTGGATCAGACGAAACGGTACCAGGTGCCCGGGGGCCGCACGTTCAGCCACGTGCGGGCGCAACGGATCGTGGATCGGCGCCTGGTCGAAACGGCGCAGCAGAATGGCCAGCAACTGCCTCCGGAGGAGTCCTGGCTCCGGACCGCACGGGGAAACGGGGACCCCGGCAAGGTCGTGGTCATCGATCAGAAGGGTCTCCGGGCCATCCTCGAATCCCGTGGGGACGTCCTCATGGGCCAGGGCCACCTCGACCCGAACGAGGTCCTGGAGTTCCTGACCGCCGCGATCTCCCGAGGGGTTCCCTTGACGAGCGAAGGCGATTGGCAGGAGTTCCTCGTCTCGTTCGAACCCCGGATCCGGAAGAAAGGCGCCGTGGTCCGTTACCGGGTCGGCGTTCGGATCGATGCGCACGGGGTGGTCAAGGATGTGGAGCTGAGAGCAAGTCCCGTCACCCTGGACAGGGACCTGGTCGGAGAGATCCTCGCCGGGAACCCCGGACTCTCGCCCGAGGCGTTGCTCCATGTCGATCGCGACGGCAACGGCAAGCCGCTCTTCCTGACCACGGGAATCTGGCGCACCGGCTTCCGACGGATCCTCGAGGATCATCGAGGAGACTTCGAGTACTGGGAGATCGAGCCCCACCGGGTCCCGGGGCTGATCTTCCACGCGCTGCAACGCGGGCAGGTTGTGGGGCGCGAGCTCGAACATGCGGAGGACGTGATCCGGGTCGAGGTCGGCGACAAGACCCATTACCTATGGGTGATGAAAGGTCCGAACGGCTCGATCGTCACGGCGGGGGCGGCGCGCAAGGTCCGACTGAAGGATTCGTCGGACCCCAATCGATCGTTCAAGGACGTCGTACTCGAGGGATTCGGCGGGACGCTGAACGATGCCGAAGGCGAGGCGAAGCGGCTGATCGGCAAGAAGGCCTGGCCGTACGTCGCCGGCGTCGCGAGCGGAACCGCCAAGGGATTCGCCAGCATCGGGGATGGGATCATCGCCGGCAGCGTCGAAATGCTGGAGGTCGGACGCGACTGGGTGGCGTACCGCGTCCTGCGTTCCGAGGCGGAATCGTCCGGCAACTGGGAAGTCTTCGACAACTACGACCCGCAGAGCAGCCTGTTCGGCATCACCAAGGAAGGGAAATGGGGGGAAGTGATCGAGGGCTCGGTGACGGTCGTCTTGCGCGATGCCAAGGCCGCCCCGTCCGCCGTGAAACATCTGATCCAGGAGGTTGCGTCCGGGGAGCCCGAGAGAGTCCAACGGGCCCTGGAAGACCTGAGCAACGCCGGCGTCCACGGGTTCGCCGTTGCGATCAGCACGACCCAGGGCATTCGCTGGTTGCGCTTCGAGCCCAAGGCGCCGAAGCTTCCCAAGTTGGGACCGGACTCCGGCGATGCCACCGGACTCCGCCCGGGCAAGACGCAGCTTCCGCAGCCCCTGACGCCCGAGGCCAAGGCGCTGCGCAGGCTGGGCGAGGCGCTCGGGACCGAGAACGTGAAGGGACTCTCCCCGGACCTGGCGAGCGTCCTCGACCGGCTCGACGACAAGACCCTGGGGTGGTTCAAGGGACTGTCCCCGGACGAGCTCCAGCAGATGGCGAAACTGGCCAGGAGCCACCCGAAGGCGCTGGCGCGCCCGGAACGAAGCGTGAAGCCCGGCGCCAACCCCGAGGATCCATCGCAATTGAAGGGCACGTACTCGGACGGTACCCAGGCGTGGCACGGCTCGGTGGAGGACAAGCTCGGCACTCCCAAGGCGGGGGATTGGGTGGAGAACCAGGTTCTGCACAAGTGGGACCATCACAACCATCGTCCCTACCAGGTTCGCGTCTTCACCCGGACGCCGGAAGGGCAGAAAGTCGCGATCGACATCGACCTCACCGAACACAACATGCCCCATGTACACAAGGCGCCGCACTATCACGTCTATGTAGAGAGCAATCCGAACCGGCCCGAGGTGACCAGTTGGACGAAGGGGAAGACGTACTTCGAGGGCATCCCGGAGTTCGACGAGGCCGGCAGGTATCTGGGTCCGACGAAGAGGCTGACGGAGAAGCCGCCGAAATAGGGAGACGGAATCGTGACGTTTTTCTTCTACGGCGGCATCGAGCGAATCGGCGAATCGTCGGCGGTGCACGCGACGCTGCTCGGCCTCGCCGCGGAGTCCGGTCTTTCCCTGGTCATGCGCGATCGCATCGGAACGTGCAGCGCCGAGCAACTGCTGCGGGTCGACCGCGGGTTCGACTTGTACGAACTGATCGCTCCGCCGGATCTCGAGCCCTACGATCTCTTCTACGGCAACTTCGAGGACGAGGGGATGACCGCGCACTACCGGCGCATCGCCCGGGATCTCGGCGTCATCGACGCGGACCAACTCGAGTTTCGCAGCCGGGAGGAGGTGGACGCCGCCTACGCGAGATCGTGCGGCGACCTCCCCGGTCTGAGGTTCATCCGGGCCGCGCTCCGGCGCCTCGGCGACCACGCGCAGATCTTTTGCCTCGATCATGACTTCGACAATCGTTTCGGCTGCACCGACGTGTGCGGGAGCGAGGAGGAACTGCTCGCGGCGGCGTGGGGGACGATCGCGTTCGGGTACACGTGGCCGAACCTTCGACTCCGGCACGAGCCCAAGGAGAAGCAATCATGACCGCCGTACGCGATTGCGCCGTGGCCATCGCCGCCCAGGCGGTGTTGCGCGCCCCCGCCGACCGCATCACCGCCTGTCGGGACGCGGGCCGACGCCAGGGCATCGCGTTTCCGGACGTCCTCGTGAAGGAACGCGTCGTGCGCGCGGACGAAGCCGAGGCCCTGGGTCGGGCCGCGGAATATCTGCTCACCGGCGATCACCTGACCGCCTGCTCCCGGTGCCAGGTCCAGGCGATCGGACCGTCGGGGGCACGACCGGTCTGTCCGGCCTGCGGCGGATCGATGCGCCGGGGGGCCCTGTGGCAGGCGCAACGGCTGCTCGTCGACCCCGGCTCCGGGTCCGAATTGCGCCGGATCGTCCACGATCTTCGGACCCGTGTGCAGACCGAGGAACGCGTGCGGGAAGCGAGCCGCATGCGGGGCGAAGGAAAGCTCGCGTCGCGACCGGAAGCCGAACTCGCGCCCGCGGCGCCGCCGTGCACCGCCCCCGCGCTGGGCCCCTATGCGCTCGAATCCCTCGTGGGTCGCGGTTCCTCCAGCTATGTCTATCGCGCGCGCGACCGGCGCGACGGACGGGTCGTAGCCCTCAAGTTGCTCTGGTTTCATCCCGACGAGGATCCCGCGCGCGTGCAGGAGCGCCTCGCCAGGCTGCGTCGCGAGGCGGAGCTTGCGGGCGGACTGGACCATCCCCATCTGGTCGGCACCGGGCCGCTGGAGCAGGACGGCGGCTGGCACTTCCTCACCATGCCCTTGATCGAGGGTCCGACACTGGCGGACGTGCTTCAGGCCCGCGCCCGTGCCGGTCTCGAGGACGTCTTGCCGCTGCTCGCCGCCCTGGGTGACGTCGCCCGGGGGCTGCACTTCGCGCATTGTCGCGGCGTCCTGCACCGGGACGTGAATCCGCGGAACATCCTGTTCGATGCCGCAGGCGTGGCGTACCTCGTCGATTTCGGGGCCGCCCGACCGATGGCATCCGACTCCACGCTCACCCGACCGCAGGAGATTCTCGGCACGGTCGGCTACGTCGCGCCCGAACGGCTGGAGTCCGAGTCCCGCGCCGCCGTCGCGGGGGACGTCTACTCCCTGGGTGTGGTGCTCCACGAAATCCTCACCGGGGCGCTGCCGTACCCCAAGGAGGCCCCGATCCGGCTGCTCGCCCGCATGCATCGCGAACGTCCGAACCCGCCCAGCGCGAGCCTGCCGGGGATCCCCGAGGCGCTCGATCGCCTGGTGTTGCAGGCGCTCGATCTCGACCCCGGTCGCCGGCCCGCAAGCGCGCTGGACTTCGCGCAGCAACTCGCGGACGCCGTGAAGTCCGGCGAGGAGCCCGCGGAGCGGCCGACCCATGCGCCCGAGCCTATCGCGGCCTCCGCTCCCCGGCGCACGCCCTTTCTCGCCTTCCTCGCCGGCGCACTCACCACGGCCGCAGGCTTTCTGCTTCTCGTCCCGGAACCCGCGAGCCCCGGCGAAGCGAATCCGGCGGAACTCGAAGCGCGCATCGCCGCGCTCTCCCGGATCGCGGAGGCGGGCGAATCGTACGCCGGTCGGCGCGCCGAAGCCGAGTGGACGCTGCTGCGGGCGGACCACGTCTCCGGGATCTCCGCTGCGGACCGTCGGTTGCTCCGAGCGCGGTTCGCCTGGAGTCAGGGAGACTTCCCCGGCGTCCTTGCCGCGTTGGAGGGCCGGAGGGTCGGTGCGTCGCCCGCGGAGTCGATCCTCGACGGTCTCGCGGGTTGGTTCCTGGATCTGCGGGGGGAGGCCGACGGCCGTTGGCCTGCGGAACGACGCGCCGCCGTGCTCGCCGAGTGGGAAGCCCTTCGCCGCACCGATGCGGAATCCGTGATGGGCCGCTACCTGGCGGCGTTGGAATCGCTGATCAGCGGCGACCGGATCGCCGCGTTCGACGGTTTTCATCGCCTGGCGCGCGCATCCGGCGCTCCCCCCGAGGCCGCGGTGCTGGAGGTCTGGACCGCGCTGCGGGAAGGGGCACACCCGGTCGCGGGCGCGTTGCTGGATGCCCTCGAATCCCAACGACCGACGGATCCGCTCGTGGTCTATGCTCGCGCGGCCGTCCTCGAGCAGGCGGGCGACCTCGACGCGGCCCTGCAAGCCGCCGGGCGGTTGGCGGAACGATGGCCGCGTATGCCCGAGGGGCCGATGCTGCAAGGGATGGCCCTGCTGCAACGCGGCGAGCCCGACCGCGCCGCGGAGGCCCTGGCGGAAGCCATTCGCAGGGACCCGCTCCTGGCCGCCGCCCACCAACTCCGCGCGACTGCGCTGCGGTGCGCCGACCGCGCCTGCGAAGCGGTGGCGGCCGCCTCCGCCGCGATCTCCTGCGCGCCGAAGCGTCCTGGGCCGCTCTTGGCCCGCGCACTGGCCCTCCATGCGCACGGCGAATCCGAAGCAGCAGAGGCGGAGATGCGGCGGATGCTGGAGCGGTTCCCCGAAGCGCCGCTGGCCGAGGAGGTCCGCTCCATCCTGGAGAGCCGGTAACGGAGTCGCCGGGTTGATCGCGTCCAACCGCGCCCGCACGGTGGCCGGGGCTGGATTCGGTGTGGAAGCCTCACTCTTGGGTCTTCCATCTTGAGATCCTGGGTTCGGCCGAGGCGATTTTCGCGCCCGGCGAGGCGCGCGGAGGAGGCGATGCCCCGGTGCATCGCCGACGACGGGCAACGAAGACCGGGGCGAAAAGCGACCGGACCAGCCGAGGAGATCAAGATTGAAGCCCCACTAGTTTCCCTGCGACGGCTCCTTCGGTGTGCCGGTCGCGGCGGCCCGGGTTCGGGCCTCTTTGAGCGTGCCGTCGAGCGAGGGGGCCAGATCCGGACGTGCCCGGAGGACGAGTTCGAGATCCGTCACCGCGGCCGACCAGTCTTCCAGGCACCCGGACGCCCGGGCGCGAAGGATCCGCAGCCCCACGTCGTCCGGGGTCAGGCGCAACGCGCGGGTCAGGTCCTCCTTGGCCGCGCTCAGGCGTTCGCGGGCGTCCTCTCCGTTCCGGAGCGTCGCAATCCCCCAATTCAAGCGCAGCCGGCCCATCCCGCCCAGCCCGAGGAGCGACTCGGGATCCAGTTCCAGGGCTTTCCCGAAGTCCGCCTCCGCCTGCGCATAGTCCGGGAAGCAGTCCTTGCCGCCGATCAACGCCGCGTTGCCCCGATTCATGCGAACCGAGGCGCGCCCGAGCCAGGCCTCGACGGAGTACGGAAAGAGCATCAAGGATCGAGTGAAGTCCGACTCCGCCCGATCGAGCAGGTCGGAGACGGCGCGGCCCAGGCTGCCCAGATGGGCGGCCTGATTCGAGAGCAGCAGGCCGCGCTTGCGCAACGGTTCGGCGTCCTCGGGGGCGAGCTCGACGGCGCGGTTGAGATCGACTTCCGCCGCTTGAAACCGTTCGACGGGATTCTCCCCGCGCGCGGCCGCCGCCATTCCGTCGTTCATGCGCGCGAGACCCCGTCCGCACCAAGCCTCGCTCGACGACGGGTCGAGATCGATGGCGCGGGTAAAGTCTTCCTCCGCCTCCCGGGACTTCGCCCGGGGATCGAGGCCGTGTCGATTTCGGCTCTCCGCCCCATTCATGCGGGCGAGACCCCGCAGAGTCCAGGCCTCCGCCTGGCGGGGGGAGCGATCCATGACGACCGAGAAGTCGGCTTCCGCCGCCGCACAGGCTTCCGCCGCGTCCGCACCGGCCTGGAGGAGCGTCTGGGAGCGCTCCAGGTGCGCGCGGCCGCGTCCGATTCGGAACGGCAGATACCCCCGGTCCACTTCGAGGCCCCGATCGTACCGTTCGACGGCGCGGTCCAGGTCGCGTTTCGCCACGTACATCATGGCGAGGGTTTCGTAGGCCTCTTCGAGGGTGGGGGCCGTGTCGATCGCACGCTGAAAGGCGGCCATCGCTTCGACCTGGTCCCGCCGGTCGCCGAACCGCAGGCTGAGCCCGCGAGCGCAGTCGATTCTCCCCTGGACGAGGAAGTCCCCTGCCCGGGTCGAGTCCTCCTGGAGGCGGCCGAGGTCTTCGCGGAGTGCGGCCTGGAGGGCCCTCGCTTCCGGGTCTGCTCCCGCCAGTGCGTCGTCTCCCGGCATCTCCCCCGGCCCGCCGCCTCGAGAATCGAGCCGCGTGCCCTCCCGACGGGCCGACGATCGGCGCAGGATCGTCAGGCGGAGATCCAGGGCGCGGGCGCACAGGACCGCGTGCTCGTACCGGCTGGGGGCGAAACCCGGGTCGCGCCGCAGCGCTTCCTCTTGCAGGGCGCGCGCCCGCTCGAACTCCATCAACGCCCGTTCCATGCGGCCCATGTGGTAGTAGGGCTCGGCCAGGTCGGGCGCCTGGCGCACCGCTTCCTCGAAGGCCCGCGTGAGTTCGCTCACGAGCAGGCCGGAGCGCTCGACGACGGCGTCGCGACGCCGCAGTTCGAGGGCGGCTTCCACCGCCACGCGTCCGACCCTGCGCAGTTGTTCCACCACGGCCGCCCGTGCCGCGGCCTCGCGCGCGCGGGCGGCATCGGCCTCGCGCGCCGCGACCGCGCGTCCCGCTGCTTCCCGCCACGCCGTTCCGCCGCCGATCAACAGCGCCGCGAGCGCCAGGAAGAGCGCGGCCGAAAGCCCGCGATTGCGCCGGACCCAGCGCGCGGCGCGCTGGGCCCGTGAAATCCTTCGCGCGATCACCGCTTCGCCGGCCAGGCATCGGCGCAGATCGTCCGCCAGGTCGCGCGCCGTGGCATAGCGGTGCGCCGGATCCCGTTCCATTGCTTTCAGCACCACGCTCCCCAGGTCCGTCGCGAGCCCCGGTCGCGCCAGACACGGCGAGGGCGCATCGCGGGTCATCTTGCGCAACAGGACCTCGACCGCACTTCCCGCCCCGTAGGGAAGCTCTCCGGTAAGCATCTCATACAGAATGGAGCCGAGCGCGTAGATGTCCGCCCGGGCGTCCACCTGCTCCCCTTCCGCCTGCTCCGGCGCCATGTGGGCGGGTGTGCCCAGGACCTGCCCCGTCCGGGTCAGCGACGGCATCTCCGGACCCGCGAGGACCCGCGCCAGGCCGAAGTCCGCCACCTTGACCCGCCCGGCGGCATCCAGCAGGAGGTTGGCGGGCTTGAGATCGCGGTGGACGACGTGATGATCGTGGGCATGGGCCGTACCCTCGGCGGCCTCGATCGCGATGCGGAGCGCCTCGTGCGGCGGGAATCGGCCTTCGCGCTGCAGGCGGTCGGCGACGCTGCCGCCGTCGATCGCCTCCATGGCGATGTATCGACGCTCCCCTTCGACCCCGACGTCGTACACCGCAACGACGTGGGGGTGGCGGAGCCGGGCGATGGCCTCGGCCTCGAGCCGGAAACGTCCCAGCGCCTCGGGATCCGCGAGGTCGCCCGCGCCCAGCACCTTGAGCGCCACCTCCCGGCGGAGCTGGGGGTCGAAGGCGAGGTAGACGATCCCCATGCCGCCACGGCCGATGGTGCGACGGACCTCGTATCGACCGAGGCGGGGTATCGAATCTCCGACCGGCTCGGTTCGGTCCCCGCCGGTCGAAACCGTCACCTCGGACCGCAGATTACCGTCGTCGGGGATCGTCTCGGTCGCACCCACGGCTTGGTCCCATGCAAGATCCGCAGATCGGTCCGCGGCCCGGCGCGCGGCGGAGGTCGATTCCCGAGCCTAACAGGAAGGGCGAGCCGGAACAAGCCTTCCCCCGGCCGGTCGTCCCGGCTCGCACCTCCGGTAAGGAGGCCCGACGACGGGCAGAGGTTCGGGGACGTACCCGGGGACGGGTCGAGACCCGCGTCCGCCCGGCGGCATCGCAAGGTCGAGACTGGCCCCGTGTGAAACCGGCGCACCCGGCCGATTCTCCGCGTACGGCCCCCCGCATCGGATGCACGTCCGGCTTGTCGCGCGGGAGGGGTCGCGGCCCGAAGGACCTCTGCACGGGGTTCGCCCGTGGGGAGCGGCGGATCCCGGTTCGGGGATCTATGCGGCCCGCACCGCGATGCCGACCGCGACCGATCCGGCGAGCGCGGCCAGGATCGCCACTCCGGTCACGAAGCGAGGCCGCAGGGCGGCGAGGACGGGCTGCAGAAGGATCAACAGCAAGCCCGCCACGATTCCATGGGCGGGGGCGAGGTGCCAGGTCATTGCATCGAAGAAGAGCGCGGCCGTGGGCGCGATCAGGACCACGCCGGGCAGCGCGCCGCCGGCGAGCGCCAGGATCGCGCGGGTGGAGCCGGCCGACGCGGCACCGGCGACACTGGTCTCCGTGTTTGCGGGCAGGCCCGCTCCCGCGTCCGCCGGCTCGGGCGTGGCCCAGGATGCCGCGGTCCCGACGAGCGCCCCGAGCAGGGGCCAGAAAAAGAGATAGCTCGCGCCCGGCACCCAGATCGCGCCGGCGAGAGCGAGGATCGTCCAGACGGAAAGCCCCCCGAGTGCGGCGGCGGCCGCCCCGAGGCGTCTCGCGCCGAGCGCCGCCAGGGTCCCGGCGGTCGCGACGCTCCACAGCGCCCCCGCGACGAGACCCGCGGGGTGGGACGCCATCGCCACCATCACCCGGAAGGGGGCGGGGCCGTGAATTCCCTTGGCCGCCGCCCAGGTCCCCCACGCCGCGCCGGCGGCGAGGATCAGAACCCCGACGGACAGGGCCGCCCCGAGCGCCGCCCGGCGCAGGGCGACCGCGCCGCGACGGCGTCCCCAGGCGGCCAGGCCGGCCCACAGGACGACCGCGAGACCCGCCAACGGGAGCGCCCAGGCCGCCGGATACCGCACCACGAACAGGGCGCCGACGTCGAAGAAGACGGCATCCGGAGCGCGCACGTCGGTCAGGTCCATCGCGCCGAGCGCGCGCGCCATCGCGAGCGCGTTGTCCCCGTGATGCTGCAAGCTTCGCGGGTCCAGGTTCTCCAGGTTGTCGCCGGGCGTGTGGTAGTTCTTCACGTCCCGAATGAAGGCGAAACCGACGCCCGGCCAGCCGATCGCCTTGAATACGGTGAGGTCGGTGTCGTTGGGCATGCGCCGGTACACTTCGTACGCGAGCGACGTCGTCACCGGACGCGACGCGCCGGAGGCAAAGGCCTCGACCAGGCGACCGTTCCCTTCGCTGGTCTCGAACAGGATCGAAGGCCCGCTCGTCCCGCGCGCCTCGAAATTGACCACCGCCCCGACCTCGACATCCTCCCGCCGGTCGCGCGCAAACGCCCGGGCCCCGCACAATCCCAATTCCTCGCCGTCCGTGATCAGCACGATCAGGTCGTTCCGCAGCGGCGGTCCGGCGGCGAGGGCGCGCGTCGTCTCCAGCAACGCCGCTACGGACGCTCCGGCATCCCCCGCTCCGTAGCTTCCCGGGGCGCTGTCGTAGTGCGTCGCCAGCACGAGGGCCCGCGTGTTCGCGCTTCCGCGCCGGCGACCGATCAGGTTGTAAAGCGTGCCCCCGGTGATCTCCTCCGACCACTCGTCCCGCCCCTCGTGCACCGCGGGCTCGAGGCCGAGTTCCTTCATCCGCGCGAGGAGATGCGCGCGCACGCGGCCGTGCGCTTCGCTCCCCGCCGGGTGGACCTCGCGGGCGATCACGCGCAGGTCCTCGAGCGCGCGCGCGCCGGAGAAGACCGTCGCCGGGGCATCGGCCGACACCACCGCCGGCGGATTCAGGCGCCCCACCGCCCACGCCCCCGCCAGCACCGACACGCCCAGGGCAAGTCCGGCGATTCGGCCGGCATGGTCCGTCCTCATGGCTCCTCTCCTTCACCGACCGCGTCCGGGCCGGGGCCGGACGAACCAGGAACCCACCGGACGTAGCGGTTCGATGGGCGCCGCGTCCCGCTCCGGGCCGGACCCGCTGCTCCGGCGCGGCCGCCGGATCTGCGCGGGTCCCCCCCTCGGCGATCGGTCTCCGCATGGCGGCGGGACACGCGGATCCCCCGGGTCGACCACGGAGGTCCCCGGGGATCGCCGTGGAAGGGTACCGGACCCTCCGACCCGCGGCAAGTCTTCGCGAGCCGGCGAATTTCGTCCCCGTGTTCACGGATTCCCCTTGACTTCATTCATGCGTGCGTTAGAATGGCGTTCACTTGAAGAGATTGAAGTCGGGCGTTCAGTCGCGGATCGTCTGCCTATGGACGTGGTGGTGATCGACATGATTGCTGCGATACGGGCGGAGAAGGCCCTCGCGGCCGGCGCCATGGGCGGCGCTCGGGACCTCGTCACCCGCGCAACCGGGGAGAGTGTCCGCGGCACGCTCGAAAAACAGGTCGCCGGAACCGACGAGGCCACCGTCTTCCTGCTCGACTTCGGAAAGATCGGCATCATCGACTATTCCTGCGCGGATGAGGTGATCGCCAAGCTGGTCTCCCGGTTGGTCTCCGGCGAATACGGCGACCGCTACCTCGTTCTGATCGGACTGAACGACACCCAGAAGGAGAACGTCGAGGTCGCCTTGGAGCGAAAGGACCTGGCGGTCATGGCGGTGGTCTCCGACGCCGCCAGTGCCTCCTTGCCGCCGCTGAAAGGCCGCACGGGGGTCCGGGTCCCCCAAGGGAAATGGATGCGACTGGGCTCGCTCAACCCCTACTTGACCCAAACGCTCAACATCGTGTCCGAGCGCGGCCGGATCTCGGCCAAGGAACTCGGTGAAATGCTCAAGCTTGAAATCAATGCGTCCAGTACGCGCTTGATCAACCTGCATAAGAAACATCTGGTCGTCCGGACCGACGAGCCGCTCAAAGAGGGCGGGCGGCAGTTCGTGTACGAGTCCCTCGAGCACTTCGTGCTGAAAGGAGACGGCTAGCGCGCGCCGGCCACCGCCGGAAAGGGTGTCGGATCGATCCGCGAGGCGTCTTTGCGGGAGGGTCGCGTGTTCATCGATCAGATCTTCGTCGCCTTCGCAAAGTTCCATGTTCGGTGGGCGAATCGGTTTCGTCGCGCGCACAAGGGGTGCCACGGCAGGGTCGGTGGAACGCCGCCGGAGCCCGCGCCCCGCGGCCAGGAATACTCGCAAGACGTCCCCGTGGTGCAGGTGCCTGCCCCTGACGTGCTTGCCATGGGCGCCGTCGCGATTTGACCGACGGCGTCGCGACTCAGGTTCGGTGTGGTCATGACTCGCTGAAAGGAGATACCATGCCCAGCTTCAATCGAATCATGTTGATGGGGAACCTCACGCGCGATCCGGAGCTCCGCTACATCCAGTCGGGGCAGCCGGTGTGCGAATTCGGAATGGCGATCAACCGCTTCTGGACGACTCCCAACGGCGAACGCCGGGAGGAGACCTGCTTCGTCGACATCACCGTGTGGGGCAAGCAGGGGGAACGCTGCGCCGAATACCTGAAGAAGGGCCGCGCCGTGTTCCTCGAGGGCCGGCTCCAGTTCGACACCTGGCAGGCTCAGGACGGATCCAAGCGCTCCAAACACCGCGTCGTCGCCGACCGGGTCCAGTTCCTGGACTACGGCAAGGGTCAGGACGGCGCTCCGCGCGGTCGCGCCCAGGAGGAGTCCTTCTCCGAGGGCCCGGCTCCGGCGGAGGTGGCTCCCGAATCCTCCCCGAACATGGAAGAGGTCCCGTTCTAGGACCGATCTCAGGATTCCGACTCCCGCGGGCCGATCGGGACGACCGATCGGCCTGCGGTGCGTTTCGGGTGCGAGTCCCGCGCTCGCGGGATGGGCTCACTCGCCTCCAGGACCCGGGTTGCGCCCCCCTCCCGACGGTCCTTCGAGTCGCACGCCCCGGTAGCCGGCTCCCCCGCGCGCGCGATCCCAAGGCGCTCCCCGGTCGCCGGTGATTGCACGCCACCGGTGGCCCCTCGTAAGATGACGCCATGATTCTACGCGATGAAATCCTTTCCCTGCTGCTCGACTCCCTGCCCCTGCTCGTCGCGCCGCCCGAAGACGCGTCCAGTACCGTCGAGGTCACGGCCGGGCCCACGCCTTCCCCGGCAAGCCAGGATATCTCCAGGAATCAACCCTCCGCGGAGGTCGGGTCTGCGTCGGAACCGCGCACGGGGGGGCCGACGCTCGAGGATCGGCTTGCGCGGCTCGATCGGGCGGCGGCGGATCGCCTGCGAACGACCGCGGACCGGATCGCGGCGCGGGCAAGCGGGCGGTCCCCCTCCCCGCTCGAGGCCCCCTACAGTCCCGCAGGCGCGATCCTCGATTGGCTCGGCGACGCGGGGTGCCTCACCCCGGGCGCGCGGGAGGTCGCGCGGCTGGCTCCTGACGACGGCGGCCGTTCGCTGCTGCCCTTCCTGCTGGCGCGCGGGGTCGTCTCGCGTTCGCGCCTGGCCGGGGCGCTCGGAGGCGGGGAGGGTCACACTCCCGCTCCGACCGGCTCGCCGGTCGCGTCGCCGCTCCTGCGGGAAGCCGCCTTCCCCGCCGCCGCCGTTGCGGATTCCGCCGCCGGTGTGTCGATCGGACCGACGCGGACCCCGTCCGTCGCGCAGACGGACGACGGATCTCGCGGGGCCACGGTGTCCGCGCGAGGGTCCGACGGCGCCACCCGACACGGTCGCGCCAGCGGCGCGTTCCAGCGCGACCCGTCCGAATTGCGGCCCATCGACCCCGAGCGGTACGAGATCCTCGCCGAGCTCGGCCGCGGTGGAATGGGGGTGGTGTTCAAGGCATTCGATCGCGAACTCGACCGTACGGTGGCGCTGAAGTCCTTGCGCCTGGACGCCCCTTCCGCGGGCGGCGTGCTCGAGCGATTCCAGAAGGAAGCCCTGGCGGTGGCGCGTCTCCGACACCCCGGGATCGTCCGGCTTCACGATGTGGGGACCTGGCGGGACACGCCCGTTCTGGTGATGGACTTCATCGAGGGTCCTACGCTGGCGGCGTGGATCAAGGGCTCCGCCCCGGGCACGCCCGGACACCGGGAACGGGGCGCGCGGATCCTGCTTCAGGTCGCGCGCGCGGTCGCCTATGCCCATCGTCAGGGGGTCGTTCACCGCGATCTGAAGCCCGAGAACGTGCTGCTCGATGCCGAGGCCGGGGCCTTCCTGACCGACTTCGGGCTGGCGCGGGAAATCGGATCCGCAACGCGATTGACGCAGGCGGGCACGGTGCTGGGGACGCCCGCCTACATGTCCCCCGAACAGGCGCAGGGCGCCGCCGACGGGCTTTGGCCCTCGACCGACATCTACTCCCTGGGCGCGGTGCTCTACCATGTCCTCACCGGGCGTCCCCCGTTCGCGGGAGACACGATGGCGATCGTCGTCTATCAGGTCATCGGCACCGATCCGGTCCCGCCCCGCGGGCTCGACCGCACGATTCCGGTGGATCTGGAAACCATCTGCCTGAAGGCGATGGAGAAGGAACCGGCACGGCGGTACGCGAACGCGGACGAGCTCGCGGACGAGCTGGAGCGCTGGCTCGCGGGCGAGCCGATCAAGGCAGTCCCGGTGCGGGCGCCGGCGCGGGTCTGGCGCAAGCTGCGCCGCCACCCGCGCGGTGTGGCGGTTGCGGCGTTGGGGATGGCGCTCCTGAGCGCCACGGCCCTCTGGGGCGCGCGCGAGACCCGGCGAGTCGCCGAGGAGCGCGCGCTTCGGGAGCGGGAAGCGGAGGATCGTCGTGCGCAGGAGGCGGTGCGCGAGGAGGCACGGCGGATCGCCGCGCGCGCGCGCACAACCCGCGGCGCCGAAGCGGTGTCGCTCTACGGCGAGGCGCTGGCGCACGACCCGGACTGCGTCGAGGCGTGGCTCGGTCGCGCCCGCGAGCAGGCCGAGCTCGGCCGGTACGATCGTGCCCTCGAGGACGCGACCGCGGCGCTCGCCCGCCGGCCCGACTCGGTCGAGCTCCTCGTGTTGCGCGCATCCCTGCTCGGGGATCGACTGGATCGGCGCGCAGAGGCGGCGCGGGATCTCTTGCGTGTGAGCGAGCTCGACGCGGAGGGGGATGTCGGGCTGCGCGCGCTGGCGGCGCTGCGCCAGGCCGAGGGGAAGCGGGACGAGGCGCTGGGGCTGCTCGAACGCGCCCTCGAGCGCAACCCCCGGAATCCCGAGACCTTCCTCGCGCGCGCGCGGCTTTACGCGGCGGGACGCGACGCCGCCGGCGCGATTCGCGAGGCGGGGCGCGCGCTGGCGCTGCGACCCGACTGGGCGGAGGCGTACGACGTTCGGGCCTCCGCCCATCGCGCGGCCGGATTTCCGCATCGGGCCATCGAAGATCTCGGGCGCTGGATCGACCTGGCGCCGCAGAGCGCCGAAGCGTATCGCCGGCGCTCCGAGGCTCGCGTGGATGCGGGGGACGTGGATGCCGCCCTCGCCGATCTGGAGCAGGCGGTCGCGCTGCGCCCGGAGGATCCGGGCCTGCGCCGTCTGCGGGTCCGGCTCCACCTCGACCGCGGCGACGTGCATGCGGCGCTCGGGGATCTCGAGGTGCTGGTGCAGCGCGCGCCGCGCGATGCGGATGCGCTCGAAACCCGCGCCCGCGCTCTCGTGCGCGCCGGCCGCTACCGGGACGCCCTGGAGGCGTGGAACGAGCGGGCGGCGGTGGAAGGCGCGGGGGGCGAACCGCTCGTCTGGCGCGCGGTGACCCGGCTGCTGCTCGACGACACCCGTGGATTCATGGCCGATCTGAGTGCGGTGGCGGTGCGCCGGGTGGCGGACGAGGGCGTGTTCGTCGAAGCGGCGCGCGCGGCCCGCGAGCAGGGGCGGGATGCCGCGGTCGAGACCTTGCTGGCCATGGTCGTCCAGTTCGCCCCGGAGAACGCGGCGGCCGCGATCGAATTGGGCAATGTCCAGGCCGCGCGGGGGCGGTGGTCCGAAGCCGCGCGCCTGTACGCGCGGGCCGAACGGGTCCGTCGCCAGGCCGCGGCGCCCGCGCCGGAGCGGGCGGAAGTCGCGTCCCGACTGGCCGAGGCGTGTGCCCGCGCCGGCGATCCGGCCGGGGCGGGCGAGGCGGCCGCGCGCGCGTTGGCGGCGGAGCCGGGTCAACGTCGCGCGATCGTGATCCGCAGCCTCCTGCTCGTCCAGGAGGGCCGCGCCGGCGCGGCCCTGGACCAAATCGACGGCGTGCTGCTTCAGGACCCCGAAAACGCCCTGGCTCATTGCGTCCGAGCGGAGGCGTGGTTGGCGCTCGACCGTCCGCGGGCCGCGTTGCGCGCCGCCGAACAGGCGATCGACTTCGATCCGGCGCTCTCGCTCGCCTACGTGGCGCGCGGCGGGATCCGCGCGCGGCTGGGGGATCCGGGCGGGGCGGCGGCCGACTTCCAGTGTGCGCTCGGTCTGGAGCCCGGACTTGAATCCCGTCTTTCGGCGCGCCTGGAAGAATGGCGACGCGTCGCACCCGCGCCGGACCCCGTTGCCTTTGAAGCGACGGCCCGCGCCGCCGCGGGACTTTCCGACCCGGCGGCGGCGGAGGCTTGGCGGGCCCACCTGGCGCGCCATCCCGACGACGGCCGCGCCCGCACGCGACTGGCGATGGCGACGCTGGCCGCCGGACACGCGTTGCGCGCCGCCGACGAATTCCGCGAAGCGATCGAGCGCCAGCCGCCCAATCTCGAGGCCCGGCTCGCGCTCGCCGGGCTGTGGCTCGCGCCCGCGGTCGACCGGCCCCGCGACGCCCTGCGGGAGTTCGACCGCCTGGTGCGCCTGCGCGTCCGCAAGCCCGCCGTCCACCTCGGTCGCGCCCGCGCCTGGCTCGCGCTCGGCGCCTCGTCCCGGGCGATCACCGAGCTGGGCGCGGCCCTCCTTCTCGATCCGCAGTCCGCGGCGGCGCTCGCCCTCCGGGCCGCGCTCTACCTCGACAACGGGCTGCCGCGGCTGGCGCGGGCCGACTTCGACCGCGCCCTCGACCTCGCGCCCGCCGACGCCGCCCCGCTCCGCCTCGGCCGAGCCCGCGCGCGCTTTGCGCTGGCCGACCCGTCCGGAGCGCGGGAGGATCTGCAGGCGTTCCTCGCGGCGCATCCGGAAGATCCCCACGGCCTGCTCCTGGACGCGGAGACTTCTCTCGCGCTGGGCGACCGGGAGGGCGCGGCGTCGGCCGCGAGGCGCGCCGCCGACCGCGCCACCGACGAGGCGACGCGCACCCGCGCGGCTCTCCTGCTGGGCCGCGCCCTGCTCGACCAGGGGGACCTCCAGGCCGCGGTGGAAAACATCACCCTGGCCGCCGCCGGCGGGGCCAACCTCGAGTCGCTCCTGTCCGAGATGGAGGACAAGGCGCTCGCCGCGACCGATCCCTCTCCGTGGCTGCGCGTGCTCGACGCCGCGCTCGCCGGCCGACCGACCTCCGCCGACCTGCGCGCCGCCCGTCTGCGCGCGTGCCTCGCCACGGGCCGGTACGACGAAGCCGCCGCCGAGTGCGCCCGGCTTGCGGGCCCGGGAACGGCCGCCGCATGGTCCCGTCTGCGCGAGCTCCTGGAACGACCCGGCGTCGACCGCCCCACCCTCCTGTCCGCCTGCCTCGAACGCGCGGCCGATCCTCAGGACCCCCACCGGCCCGTGTGGTGCGAGTGGGCCGTCTCCGTGTCGCCACGGGATCCCGCCGCGCTGCGCGCCCGGGCCGAGTACCGGTCCTCGCGCAAGCAGCACGACGCCGCCCTCCGCGACCTCGACCGCCTCCTGGCCCTGGATCCCGCGGACCTCCACGCCCACCTCGCCCGGTTGCGCATCCTCGCCTTCGAGCGCGGCGACCGCGCCCGCACCCTCCCCGCCGCCGAAGCGATTCTCCCGCTGGCCGCGCGCGATGCCCGGACGCTCGCGGCGGTCGGGCGCGCGTGCTCCTTCGTCGGCGACCTGGAGAGCGCGCTGCGGTTCCACGAGGCCGGCATTGCCGCGGATCCGGAGTTCTTCGACAACTGGGCCGAGCGCGGCCTGCACCGCTATCGAGCGGAACAGTGGAGCGAAGCGCTCCCGGATCTGGAGCAGGCGCTCGCGCGCCGGCCGGACGGACGCGAGTATCTCCACCACGCCGCCGCCCAATGCCTGGTCGCGCTTCACCGCGATGCGGACGCGGAGGCGCACTACCGCAACGCCATCGAGGTCTCGCCCGACGATCCGGACGTGGTCCTCGACTTCGTCGCCTTCCTGGTCCGCCGCGCGCGTCACGAGGAGGGACGCGCGCTCGCGCAGCGCCTCGTCGACGCGGTCTCCCCGCGGGACCCGAAGGCATGGTACTGGCTCGGACTCGCCGAGATGAAACTGGGTCGCCGCGAAGAGGCGATGGTCCGCCTCCGCAAGGCGATCCAGTTGGACGACGGCCTCACCGAGGCCCACTACTACCTCGCCTGGGTGCTGGCGGACCTGGGCCGCGCGGACGAGGCCCACGCGGCCGCGGGCCGGGCCCTGGAGCGGCGGCCGCGGTGGGCGGAATCCTGGTTCCTGCGCGGGCAGATCAACGTCCTGCGAGGCGCCCGCGAGGAGGCCCTCGCCGACCTGCGCAGGGCGCGGGAACTCGACCCCTCCCTGGCCGCGCGCATCGACCCCGTCCTCCGGCAGGCCGAGCGGTCGGGACAGAAATGACGTCGCTTGCATTCCGCGCAGGTCGCGGGTACGCTGAAAACGTTGAACGCGAACGGGACTTGTGGGAGGACCTTCGAATGAACGGTGCACCGCGGTTTGCAGCCTTGTTGATCGCCTGCACCCTGCTCCTGCCGGCGGCCGCCGGCCCGATCTGCGCGGATGAGTCACGCCCGGCCAACCAACCCGCCAATCCCCCGGCCCAGGAACCGGCCGCTCCCTCCGCGAGCGGTTCGGTGACGCTCCCGGAGTTCGGCGACGTCCCGGTCGTTGCCTGGACCGTGGAGGACAAGTGGGTCTTCGGCGGCGACCGCTTCCACAAGGCCAATCACTACTACCAGCCCGTCGATCCGGCCCAGCCTCACCCCTGGGTGATCACCCGCATCGAGATCAAGACCTGGTTCCAACAGGACGTCATCGACGGCTTCGCACCCAGCCTCACCCCGCTCCTCGGCGACGCGTGGAAGGAAGCCAAGAAGTTCATGGAACAACACAAGTACGGCGGCTCGATCCGCTTCGAGTACGTGGTCACCGACAAGAAATTCGTCCTGTTCCACGACAAGGGAAAGCCGCGCGAGAAGAAGTTGGCGCTGGACGTCGTACCGGGCGGTCTGGAAAATTTCTTCACCGAGCCGAAGCGCGAGAACTTCACCAACGTCGACGGGATGAAACCGGACGCGGCCCACAAGATCGCGGTCGAGCGCTATCAGGCCCGGCTGGCGTGGGCCGATGGCGTGCGCAAGGGCTCCGCACAGAAGTAGTCCCCGCGGCCGCCCCGGATCGGGCGCGGTCGGGGCGCACCCGCCTCAGGAGGAGGATCCCCATGGCGACCAGGGAGCAACGGAAGAGCAAAGCCGAACCGGATGGCGGCGACATCGCCGAGATGGCGAAGGCGATTTTCGAGCGCGTACGCCTGATCAAGAAGTCGCACCCCGAGGTCGCCCGCCGCATCGACGAACAGGAGAAGGGCATTCGCGACCGGTTGGCGGAGATCAAGAAACAGATCGCCCTGCTCGACCGGCACGAACAGGATCTGGTCACGCTGCTCGTCATCCAGGGGCTCAACAAGGCGGCGGAAGAAGAACTCGTCGGCTGACGCGCCGTCCCCCGATTCCGGTTTTCCGGGGGACAGGGACCTTCCGACCGATCGCGTGCGACCGATCTCGCCGCCTCCCCGCGTCGCGCATCCCGCGGGATCCGACCCGGACGGTCCGCCGCCCCTCCTCAGTGCCGCACGCGCCAAAGACGATCGCGGACCAGCGCGCATCGCGCGAGGATCGCCGGATCGGTCCGGTGTTCCGCCTCCAACGCCGCCATCCAGGACTCCAGCAGTCCACGAACCTCCGCGAAGATCGGGTCGTGCCACGGCAGCAGCGGCGCCCGACCGGAGCTCGCGCCCGCGTTCGCGAGCCCGTCGACGGGCGGCCGGGGAGTGAGCCGCCAGGGATCAGCGGCGACACGGTCTTCGATTCCGGCCGCCCCGAGTCCCCCGGCCTCCCCGCGACCGAGTCCCTGCGTCACCATCCGCCGGACCAATTCCTGCGTGCGCCGAAGGGTCGCGGTGGACGAACGCTCCTGCTGCAATTCCGGACCGATCTGGTAGAGCAACGCGGCGAGCACGCGGAAGGTCGAAATCACCAGCGGTCCATCGTCCTGAAAGGGGACGCCGGGGGACGACGCTCCCGTTCGTTCGAGCACGGCGGCAATCTCCGCCACGCGCCTCGTTTCGTCCTCCAGGGGGAGGGCCCCCTTGAGCAGAAGATCGGCCGCCCAGGCCGAGACGCGCTCGCCGAAACGGCGACCCGGCTCCAGGAACGGCTGACGCCGCCCGAGGTCCGGATCGTCGCGTTGCTGCACGGAGTACCACAGCCAGCACAGCTCGGACGCGACGATCGGATCCCGCGGCTCCTGGTGGGACGAAAGCAGCAGGGCCACCAACGCGTCGCAGAGATCGTCCAGACTCGGACGGCCCGACTCGTCCTGCCCGAGGGACATGCGTCCCAGCAAGGCATAGAGGGAGGCGTAGTGGGGGAAGTACCCCAGGTCGGGGGCATCGTGCAACCGCGGCACCCATTGCCCCGCCCAGCGGGGACGCAGCGTACACGCCAGGAACCGCGCGCTGCGCTCCTTCCAGTCCCGGTCCCGGTCGGCGTCGTCATGCGCCTGGTGGCGCATGAAGTCGGCGACGTACCAGGTGCGGGGCAGCGCCCCGGGCGACCGGTCCCGTCCCGGCAGGATCCCCAGGTCAGGCCAGCGCGGGAGCCGGGGCAGGTCGTCGCGCTCCACCAGATCGATGAACCGTTCGCCGAAGAAGGTGACCGGCGTGAGCACGAACCCGAGGTAGGAGAGCGGACCGGGCCGCGGCGGTTCTTTCAACTGCTCCATGCCGAGGAAGTTGACCGGCCGGCGCGCGCCCGCGAGGTCTTCCGCGCCCCGCTTCTCCGGCCCGCGCTCCCAGGACGCGCCGTCCGCCGAGACCCGGCAGTTGAGGTACGCCACCAGCCAGCGCACGAACGCCGCTTCCTGCTCGGGATCCGGGTCGGGCAGCACGCTGCCGCCGACCGAGGAGTCTTCCACGGCCGTCGGGGCGGCTCGCGGGTACCGGGCGCGGGAATCCGGCGCGGCGCCGGATGCGCCGCCCGCGCCCGTGGACCCGTCGGGAAAGGAGACCGCGCCCGACCCGCCGCCGTCCGGCGCCGCCGGCGACGCCGGGGTCCGTCCGGCGGGTCTTCCGTCCGACGCGCCGGTGTCCGAACCCGCGCGCGCCCCGCCCTCCCCGTCCCCGCCGCGACCGCTCTTCCGCTCCCACTCCGCGAGCGTGGCTTCGGCCGAGGTCAGATCCCCGATGGTCAATTGTGCGTGGACCGTGCCGATCCGGCCGCGAGGCGAACGCGGAAATCGGTGGCCATGCTCGGCAAACACGACGTAGGCCCGGCGCGGGTTCGCCTCACGCGTGGTGAGGTAGGCGTACCCCAGCTCGACCAGGAAGTCATCCAGCGGTCCGATCTCGTCCGGGTAGTCGCCGACCGGGGGCCACGGAAGATCGTGCTTCCAGGTGCGGTCGAAGTCCCGCAGACGGTCCACGCGTCCACCCCGATCTTCCTCCCGATCTCCGGCATCCCGGCGCGCGGTCTCCGCCCCCTCCGACGGCTGCGCCGGGCCGGCCGTCGTTTCCGCCGCGCAGATCCCCACGGCGGGTCCGCGGTGCGCCCGCACGACGTCCTGCTTGAGCTGGGCGTGAAACTCCTGCCATTGCTCCCGGGGCCATCGGCTCGGCTGGCCGACGGTGCATCCGCCGGCGACCAGGGCGGCCGCGAGTCCGGACAACAGGGCGTCCATCGGGCGGCGCTTCATCGCGAATCCGCGACCGGGACGATCACGATGCGATACCCCATCTTCCCCGGCGCCTCCTGCTCGAACGTCCGGAACTGGTGGGCCCGGACCAGCCGCAGGTCCCAATAGCCCGCCCCGGCCACGCGAGCCTCCCGCGCCTCCGCATCCGACAACACCCACTCGGCGTAGCGTCCGGCGAGATGGCGGATGCCGAACGGGCTGCGGTCCTTCCCCTCATCATCCCCGCGCAGGATGCGCTGCTCGTCCCGTTCGCCGGGGCGGTCGTTCCCCCACGGGAACCAGCGGCCGTCCACGCCGCGCGCGGCCAGTTCCCATTCGTCGGCGGTGGGGAGCCGGATCTCGAACTCGGAGTGAGCCCGCCCGGTCACGTTGGTGACCAGTTGCTGCAGTCCGGCGAGCTGCACGCGCGTCTGAGCCAGCGTTTCCGGCGAGGCGAAGGCGAACACCCGGCGCTGGGCCTCCGCGAACGAGTGCGCCCCATCGCTGGTCAGCTCCTCCGTCGACATCCAGAATGCCGCGGGCCCGCGCAGGACCAGGTCTTCCCGCTGGGCCGGATCCCCGCCCCACCGGTAAAGCACGAAGACCAGCTGCCCGCGGACCCCGCCGATGGTCACCTCGCCGGAAGACAGGGTCCGGCCGGTATGGCCGTTGGCGGACTGCACCACGGCCTGCCAGCGCGATTCCCACTTCAGGATTTCCGCCGCCAGGGTGGCCAGCGCCGGCTTCCGTTCCGCTTCCCGCCGGGCTTCCCCCAGCGCGTTCACGAAGGCGCGCGCTTCACGCAGGCGCACCGGGATCGCCTGATCGTTCCAACTCGCCAGTCGGTGCCGCGCCGAGAGCAGGTCGCTGACCCGCGAGATCGCCTCGCGCGCCTCCTTCCACTCCCGCTGCAGCCCGACCACGGTCGCGGAGAAGGCCTGCAGTTCCTTGCGGGCGTTCCGGCACTCCTCTTCCGGGAGGACTCCGGAAAGGCGCTCGCACAGGCGCCCGTACTCCTCCTGCAACCGGGTCGCCTGCGCCGACACGGCGTGCAGCAAACCGATCACTTCGAGGGCCGGGTCGCGCCCCGCCTTCAGGTCGAGCCACTGCTCGCGCGCGAGGGCCTTCGACCCGTCCTCCCGCAGATCCTGAAGCGCCTCCTGCACCTGGGTGCGTGTGGCGTCCAGCCACGCCCGCACCGCCCGGATCTGCTCGTCGCGCGCGGCGGTCATGCGCGCGACCTCGACGTCCCGCTCGGCGGTCGCCTTGTCGCGCGCCTGCTCCATCGCCCGCAACCGCTCCTGGGACTCCGCGTGCTCCTGACTGGACTTCCAGCGCGCATCCATCCAGCCCCAGGAGGCGACCATCCCAAACATGATGCCGGCGGCGCCGAGGGCGGTGATCAACGGATGCGCGCGAAGGACGTCGAAATACACGCGCTGTCGCGGCGTGTAGTCGACCGACGGGATCGGCCGGGACTCGAGCCAATTCTCGAGGTCGGCCGCGAACTCCCGCGCCGTCGGTTGTCGGGCGCTGCGATCCAGGCTGCAGGCCCGGCGCAGGATCCCCGCCTGTTCGGCAGGCAACCGCTCGAAGCCGAAGAACAACCGGCGAAAGTACCCCTCGTCGGGCCACTCCGGAATCCCTTCGGCGAGCATCGCCTCGAATTGCTCCACGAACGGGCGGTCCTCGCCGTTGAAACGGCGGGCGCACAGGCAGAAGTAAAGCGACATGCCGAGGGCGAATACGTCGTACCGCCGGTCCAGCCACGGTCCCGTCCATGCCTCGGGAGGAATGTACCCGGGAGTGCCGAAACGGATCGCGGACGGGCCGCCGGTGGATGTCCGCTCCTGCGAAACCTCGCGGCCGATTCGACACGCCATTCCGAAGTCCGCGAGCACCGCGTACCCCACTTCCGGAATCGCGTCGTGGCGCGTCAGCGCCCCCACCGGCACCTGCGTGAGCATGAAATTGGAGGGGCGCAAGTCGCGGTGAACGATACCCTCCTCGTGCACGGCATCGACGACGCGCGCGATCGCGAGGTGGATGCGCATGACGGCCCGCTCGCTCAGGGGGATCTTGTGGGTCAACCGGTGGGCAAGGGAAATCCCCTCCACATAGTCGGAGATCATGTAGAGCCCGTCGGGCGGGGCGTCCCCCACCTCCCGCAGGCGGGTGATCCCCGCCTTGGTGAGGCGGGAGCGCGTGTCGCCGTCGCTGCGGAAGTAGCGCGGGAGCCGGTGGATCAGTTCGAGGTCGAGATCGGCGGTGGAGGGAATGTGCTTGATCGCAACCCGGTCGCCCGGGTTGTCCGCGGCGTGGCCGCGCCACACCGGTCCGAGGATGGTGGCGCCCAGGCACTTTTCCAGGGCGTACCCCGAAATCGACCCGCCGTCGACCCATGCGATCGGCGCGCCCTGGGAAGCGGACGGGGGACGTTCCACGCGACCTCCTTCGCGGGGCGGGGAGATCTTCGAGGCCGTGCCGGATCCCGCGATGGGAGCCGCCGCGCGCGCGGCGATCGGTGCGGGAACCGGCGCCCGGAGGATCGAGGTGGACGGGACGCTGGCGCTCCCCCGCCAGCGCTCTCCTGCCCAGCCCACCGGCACCACGTCGCCGGCCCGACGCGCGGCCTGCCAACCGTACACGAACCCGATTCCCATGGCGAAGAGAAGGCCGGGCACGTACGCGCCGAGATGGAGGGCGTCGAGTTCCCAGTCGATGAAATACTGGTACAACTGCCCGCCGGGTTCCTTGGCGCCGTACAGCCAGCCTTCCCCGCCGGAGTATCCGTAACGATACACGAGGAACGCCGAGAGGGCCATGCTGAACGCGCTGGTCAGTCCGATCGCCCAGCGCCGGGTCGGGACCGGGACCGGCACGGGGCCATGCCGATGCTGCCAGAGCTGGTGCAGCGTCAGCAGGACGAGGGCGACGATCGGAATCGCCGCCAGCAGGAAAAAATACCCGAGCGAGAGCGCGAGCGACCAGCGCTTCAGATAGGTCCCCCCTTCCATCGCGAGGCCCATCGCGGCGCCGTTCAACGGCAGCGTGGCCACCACGCCGAGAAAGAACCAGTGCCGCGCGACGAGGTCGGGCAGGCGATCGCGCAGCCGGATGGTGACCGCCGCCAGGCACGCGCCAAGGCCGAGGACGATGCAGTCGGCGCCGTAGACGGGCATGACCTTCGGGCGGACCGCATCCACGAACCGCTGCAATCCGTAGTAGCCCATGACGGTCATCAGAATCAGGGTGAAAAATCGGCGCGCGCCGATCAACCGGTAGAGGTCGCGCGTGAACCAGAGGAAGGGGACGACATAGATGGCATACAGCAGGGACGTGGAGAAGAGACACGACGTGATCTTCTTCCACTCCGTGAACGGGGTGGGTCCCAGCGGGTCGAGGGTCGAGCCGAGCAGGAGCCAGACCGCGAGATTCACGGCCATGAGCACGAACAAGGGCCACATCGGGCGGTGTTGCGTCTCCCGCTCGAACAGGACTTCGAAGCGGCGGCGATGGACCTGTCCGACGTCTCCGCGGGTGGGTGGGGTGGTCTTACGACGCTCGGGGTGCTTCCAGTCGGAGACCACGCGTCGCAAGTCGTGGAGACTCGGCCGGACGTCGCCCGGGACCTGCTCCCAACGAATGGACGGGATCGCCTCGGCGTTCTCGTCCACGAGGACCCACCGCACGGAGTAGCGGAGCCGCTGGCCGCGGAAGCTCTCTTCCTGGTTGCCGACGGGAAGGGAGGCGGCGAGGGAAGCGGGGCCGAAGATCAGGAGCGTGACGATCACGTCCTGGGGCATATCCGCCTCGAGGACCTGCGTATAGCGCCGGGTCCCCTGGGTTTCGGCCACGACTTCGGGGCGAAGGGCCCCGATCGCCTCGCGGTAGACGGAACGGATCTGTTCGCGGACCCGGTCGGCGTTGCCGCTGCGGCCGTCCACGATGCCGAGGGTCGTGTGGCCTTCGACGACGTCGAGGAACATGAGGTAACGGAGGGTGAACTTCCAGCGCTTGCGTCCGTCCTCGCGCACCCCAACCCACTGAATCGGTTCGGAAGGTTCGGGATAGTGGTCGCCGGCGCTGTGGAAGCGGATGCCGGCGGATTCGAGGCTGTGGAGGACATGGGAGACGAGATCGGCCCACGACCGTGCGCCCAGCGGAGCCGCGGCAGGCGCGGCCGGGACGGAATCGGTCTTCGCGGCGGCGGAGGAAGTCGGAGTGGTGGCCATGTCGGGGGCGCAGCATACCACGGCAGCGCGCCGGTTCCAAGGGTTGCCGGGCACGGCTGCGCGAAGGGACCGTGCCCTCTACCCCGCTTCAGGGTCGTAGACCGCGAGGTCGCCCAGGGTCGCCTCGCGGGCAAGGCGTACGCCGGAATCGGCGAACCGCGCCACGACCTCTCCCAGCGCCGCGACCGTGAGGGCGATCAGGTTGCGGGCCAGGGGCACCTCGCACGGATCGACCGGCGCGGGGGCGTCGGCCGGCGACTTGTAGGCTTCGTTCCAGCGGATTTCCGCGAACCCGTCCGGGGAGAGGCCGGCGTGGACGCAGGGGATCCCCTTCGCCGCGCAGTACTCCTGCACGACGCGACGGGAGGCGCCGTTGTCGAAGGCATCGACGACCAGCGCGGCGCCGGCCAGGTCCTTGACGGTGCGCGGGTCGATCCGGCGGTTGGACGTCTCGATGCGGATCCCGAGGTCGCGATGGATCCGGTTCTGCAGCGCCTTGACCTTGAGGACGCCGACGTCCCCCTCTGCGTAGGCCTGCGTGGCGAGGTTGTGGCGCTCGACGCGGTCGAAATCGATCACCGAAATGCGCGCGAAGCCCTGGCGCGCGAGCGTCTCGGCCAGCAGCGAGCCGATCGCCCCCGCGCCGCAGATGGTCAGCGGAAACTCCGCCCGCTTCCTCAGGGCCGACTCCCCCCGGTAGGCCTGCTCATGCTCGAACATCGCGCACCACCGCCACGACGATCCTGCCCGCGACGGTGGCCAGGTCCGCTTGGCGAGGGGCGGCGCCGGGACGAAACTCCCAGGCCGCCGATTCGTCTCCCGAGCGGATCACGCACCAGAGCGGCTTGCCCAGCGCCGCCACCCACCCGCGCATGGTCTTCTCGTCGATGGCGCTCATCCCGGTCGCCCCCGGCGGGTGGGTGTGGAAGAACCCCGCGACCGCGCGGGTCCGATCTTCCAGACGATACACGCGGCGATAGTCGAAGTCCACCCGCGCGGGATTCCCCTGGCCGCGGGGGCGGCGGGCGAATTCCGCCACCACGATGCGCCACCCGTTCCGCCGGCGTTCCTGACGGAGCAGGAGCGGCGACATGACTTCGGCCATCACAGGTCTCCCTCCTCCGCTTCCGGCAGGACCGCGTCGCCGACGTCGACGCGGTGGATCGCCTGCGCGCCCTCCCCTTCGTGGACGACGCCGACCAGGCTGCCCAGATCGAAGCGCGCGTCCTGCCCGCTCAGGCAGATGCCGGCGCAGACCACGGAGAGATCTCGATCGCGCACGACCGTGGTGTACCGGCGGCCCGACCGCGATCGCCAGCGCACCTCGACCCGACCGTCCGGATGGCGCCGGATTTCCTCGACCGCCCCGCCGCGGGCGGACACGATCCCCTGCACGCGCGTCTCCAGCACCGCCCGCTCCGTCTCGCCGCGCACGCGGAAGGCCGCCGCCACCGCCGCGCGGTCCTCGGCGACCAGTCCCTTGACCCGCAGCGCCCCCTCGACGTCGCCGCGCCGGAGACAGTCCCGCAGTGCCTCCTGCTTGCCGACGTCGGCGCGTGGATCGAGCCTGCGCAGCCAGACGCGCGCGCCGTCGAATGCGCCTTCCAGGGCTTCGAACGGGACGACCGCGCGGTCGAGCGCGTAGCCGTCCAGTTCCACGACCGGGAGCACGCCTGCGAATCCCGCGCGCGCGGCGGCCGCGGCGTCCGACGGGAGGGCATGCCACGCCCCCGCCGCTTCCCAGACCGTGAGCGCGCGCACGGTCGGGAAACAGCGCAGGTACGCCTCCGCCTGCGCGGGCGCGGCGGGGCGAACGAACTCCGCTTCGCGCGCGGAGACCGGACGGAACACGCCGATTCCGACCGCGGGCCGGGAGGCGATCCGAAACTCGTAGACCAGCCCCTGGACGCGCACCCGCACGCGCCCCTGGCGGGCGAAGTGGGGCGCGACGAACTCGCGCCCCTGCAACCGGCGCTCCTCGTCGCCGAGTCGACGGATCAGGTCCAGCGGATCGACCATCGCGCGCTCGCCTCCCCCGTCCGGGCGACGGCGGTCCGCCCCGCGAAGCGGGCGCCGCCCCCGGCTCGCCCGCTACGACCGGTCCCGCCGGGGCAGCGGGACCGACAGGATCTCCATCACCAGGTCGGCCCGCGAGGCCCGCGAGAGCAGCGCCAGGATGGCCGGCATCGAGTAGTAGTCGAGCCGGTTCTGCGGCACGTTGACGGCGTCGAACGGGATCTTCGCCTTCCGGCACTCCTGCTCGAGCTGGTCGCTCGCCCCGCCCAGCTTGACGAACACCACGTGGGGACGAAGCGCCAGCCGGTCCTCGTAGTGCTGGTACGAGTCGCGGAAGTACGGAGTCGCGTTTTCCCCCTCGTCGGTGATCATCACGATCTGCTCCACCCGCTGCTCGCGGCGGGCCAGCATCTGGACCGCGATCCCGCACGAGGTTGCGCCTCCCCCGCGGATGTTGCGGAACGCCTGGTCCCAATCCGCCAGCCGGGTCGACGTACAAGTGACCTCGTGCGGGACGGAGTCGAACGCATAGACGTAGAGCGGGGCGCCGTCGATCCGCGCGGAAATCAGCGCGCCCAACTGCTTGGCGAGCTCGATGGCGTCGCTCATCGAGCCCGACGCGTCGACGAGCAGCGCGGTGCCGCGCCGAATGCGGTACTTCTTGAGCTGCTCCTCCGTGACCTCGACCAGCTTGTCGCGCAGATCCGCGGGGATCGCCGCGGCGACGGACTGGGCCGCCTTCCGACCCTTGAGCGCGTCGACCCGCGCCCCCGTCTTCTTCGCCTCCTCCAGCTTCCGCTCCACCAGCGTCTTCACCTCCGCATGGTCGAGGGCGCCGCGCCGCTGGAGCATCGCCATGTTCTGGAGGACCTCCTGCGGCGTCATCGCGTTGAGGAGCGCCACCAGCACCGCCGGGGTGAGCTGCTTGACCGTCGACACGGCGATCGGGAACGGGATGTCGTGCGCCACGATGAGCCGCGCCTGCTCCACGGGATCGGTCGTGCGCGCGAGCTGCTTGACCATCCACGCCTGTGACCCCGCCGGCGGCTCCCCCTCGAAGAGCGCCTTCTGCACCTTGTCCGTGGGCTTGATCCGGAGGCGGGCATAGAGCGCCGTGAGCGCCTCGCGCTGGCGCACCACCGCCCCGTCGAAGCGGGCCGAGTTCCCCTCCAGGCCGCGGAGGTAGCGCTCGACCGCCGCCTTCGCCGTGCGCGGCACGTTGCGGCCGAACGCCTGCTTGATGTGAGTGACGATCCGGTTCACCTGGTAGGGCGGAAAGTCCGCGACCAGCACCGCCGCCGCCTCGCGATGCTCGGGGAGCTTGCTGACGAACAGACCCGCGACGAACAATTCCTTGTGGTCGCGGATCTCCAGGTTCCGCTGCGACCAGACCGCAAGGTGGCCGTAGAACAGGGGGTCCCGTTCGATCAGCCCGGTATGCAGGCCGGCGACCTCGGCCACGTCGCGGTGCGTCGAGACCAGGAAACTGTCCAGGATGGAAACGCGGAAGTCCAGCTCGTTCTCGGACATGTCGGCCTCCGGTTCGGGACTCGGGCCTTTGATCGCGGCGAAGGAACGCGGGCACGAAGGAACGACGCGTCCCCCGGGCCCGCGGATCGGCCGCCGATGACGGCGGGCGCCTCAGCCGAAGCGCGCCTGCGGACGGACGTTGATCGCGGTCGCGTACCGGTCGACCTCGAAATCCGCCAGCGCATGCGCGGGCAGCTCCAGCGCGCGCTCGACCGCCCGCTTCAGATCGGGGTCGGTCGCCGAAAGCGCAAGATCGAGCCGGTTGAACGCAAGTTCGCGCGTGCACCCGTTGTAGCGGACGTAGACGGTCATCGCCATGGTCGACCTCCCCGGCGGATTATGGGCATGCGCCCCGCCGCCGACAATCGAAAAACGACCGGACCGTGCGCGGAGGCGTCCAAGTTTCGCGGGCGACGGATGGCGAACCGCAGGCCTTGCGGCCCATGGCTCGTACTCGAGGAATGGTCGAGTGCCGGGATGAACCGGCGGTTTGTACGCCCATCGGGTCGGGAGACGCCTCCGCGCACGGTCCGGTCTCCGGGTTTCGAACGCGAAGTTCGCTGTAGAACCGCCGGAAACGCCCGCGGTTCGCGGACTTTCCCGATTTGTGCGCATCCGGCGGCGGAGGCGCGGGGATTATCCTTGTCCATGGCGCACCCGCCCCCCTATCCTGGAGTTGGAACGAGTAGGAGGATCGTCATGTACCGCACGCTGATGCTCGCCGGCTGCCTCGCCCTGGTGCTCCAGGTCGCCGCCGGCGCGGAGACCTTGGTCCTGAAGGACGGCAATCCGATCCGCGGCACCATTCTGGGCGCGGATGACCACTCGGTCACCGTCGAACTGTTCGATCTCCCCGGCAGCCGCTTCGGCATCGAATTCGACCGCCTCACCGACTTTTCCATCTATGACGTGAAGGTGCGCACGCTCAAGACCGATACGGCCGAAGCGCACCTCGAACTGGCGCAGTTCTGCGAAGGGCGCCAGATGTACCACTTCGCGGTGCAGGAACTCCGGAAGGCGGCGGAACTCGATCCCTCCCGCGCCGCCGACCTGCAGACCCGGATCGCGGCCCTGCAGGACACCTGCGGCCGGATGTTCTATGAAAAAGGACAATCGCTCCTGCAGGCCGGCCGGTACGCCGAAGCCATCCGATTTTTCAAGGACGTGACCGCCAAGTACCCCGGGTGCAAGTTCGAGGAAAAGGCGCGGGAAGGCGTGGCGCTCGCCGAAGCCTCGCACGCGGACGAGAAGCGCCGCGCGGCGGCGGAACAGGCGCGCGCCGCCGACGAGGCTCAGGCCGCCGAGAAGGCGACCGCCGAGGCGGCCGCCCGCCAGCGGATCTTCGGACTGCTCGCCAAGGGCCGCGACCTCAACCGCTCCGGTCACGCGGCCGCGAAGAGCCTGGGCCGTCAGGAAGACCTCTTCGAGCAGGCCCAGGTGCTGCTCGAGAAGGCGCGACGGCTCGCCCTCGCGCTCGCCGAGGGTCCCGCGGCGGCCCCGGTGAAGCCCGGGGAAACCACGGTCATCGGCAAGGCGCAGATCGTCGAGGAGGTCACCGACACCCTGATCGAGACCTACGTGAACCTCGGGTTCAACGCCATCCAGCGCGGCGCGTTCGAAAAGGCGTTCGAGTACGCCGGGCTGGCCCTGGCGCTCGATCCCAACAGCGAGTCCGCGGTGAACCTGCGCTCGACGATCGCGACCGCGCGCGCCGCCGTCGGCCGTTGAGCGAGCGGTTCCGCATGGATGCCTCCATTCCGGCGGCGACCGGCCCGGCGGACTCCGCCGGGCCGACCCCGGACCTCCCCAACGCGCCGGATCGCGCGGCGGGCGGGGCGCACGTCGATTCGGCACCCGCCCCGACGGCGGGTCGCCCATCCGCGGCGCCGTCCGCTGGCTCCCCATCCGACCGCCAATGCGCGCCGTCGCGGCTCGATCCCCCGACAGCGACCCCCCCGCCCACCTTCGGGCATCCGCCCGTCGATCGCGGTCTGTCCCCTTTTCCGGCGCCCCTCGCGCTCTGGGAACTGCTCCTTCTCCCCGCTTCGCTGGCCGCGATTCTCGCCGCGGGCCGCTGGGCCCTCTCTCCCGAGCTGGTCGGCCGACACCCCGTCTTGTGGATGGTGCGTCTCATCCTCTGGCTCCAGGTTTGGACTTTCGTCGTGGCCGCGGCCGACTCCCGGCTCGGCATGCAGGCCCGGTTCTTTCCGGCCTTCCGTCACTCGGTGTTCGCGGGGACCGCCTCGGTCGTCTTCTTTTTCGTCGGCTTCGCCCTCGAGATCCCGTGGCTCTTCTGGATGGTCGCGCCGCTGTCGGCCTACGCCGTCCAGCAGACGCTGTGGCAGTCCAGCGACACCGGTCCCGAGCGCGAGCACTGGGCGCGGCTGCCGATGATCCTGGCCATTGCGCACGTGTTCCTGCTCATGGTGCTCGGCATCGCCGGTCTCCTGATCCTGGCGTCATGAGCTTCGGCGCGCCGACGCGGGGGGAGCCGCACCACGGAAGGAAGCCCCCCGCCTGCGTCGGGGAGCACGCGTCCCACCTCGAACGTTCCCGCCCCGACTCGGTGACGTTGACAACCCCTTGGAGCCCGGCCTAGAATCGGACCGTTCCCGAGAGATCCAGCCGCATGCCCGACCGTACCCGCATCCTCATCGTCGACGACGAAGAAAGCGTCTGCGAAGTCCTATCGGTCGTTCTCCGCCGCGACGGCCACGAGGTGGAGACCTTCACCGATCCCCGCCGGGCCCTCGAGCACTACCGCGAGGCGCGCTTCGACCTCGTCCTTCACGACGTGCGCATGCCGGGGATGGACGGCATCACGCTGCTGCGCGAGATCAAGCGCCACGAACCGACCGCGACCGTGCTGATCATGACCGCGTTTTCCACCTGGCAGTCCGCAGTCGAGGCGATGCGCCTGGGGGCCTTCGACTTCATCCGCAAGCCGTTCGACAACCGCGACGTGCGGGCGGCGGTGCAGCGGGCGGTGCTGGCGCGGCGCGTGCGGGAGGGAGGGCGGCAGGAGGATCTGATTCCGCCCCGCGGCGCCATCGTGGGCTCGAGCGCGGCGATCAAGGAGATTTTCGACCTGATCCGCCGGGTGGCGCCGACCGACACCACCGTGTTGATCCAGGGGGAGAGCGGGACCGGAAAAGAGCAGGTCGCCCGCGCGCTCCACTTCGGCTCCCCGCGCGCCGGCAATGTGTTCATCCCGGTCAACTGCGCCGGCTTCACGGAGACGCTGCTGGAAAGCGAACTCTTCGGGCACGTGCGCGGGGCCTTCACCGGCGCGGCCGGCGACAAGAAGGGACTCTTCGAAGTCGCCGACGGCGGCACCCTGTTCCTCGACGAGGTCGGGGAGATGAGCCTGCCCATGCAGGTGAAGCTGCTGCGCGTGCTCGAGGAGCGCGCCTGCAAGCCCGTCGGAGACACCCAGACCATCCCGATCGACGTGCGGTTCGTTGCCGCCACCAACCGCAACCTCGAAGATGAGGTCAAGGCCGGCCGGTTCCGCGAGGACCTGTATTACCGGTTGAACGTGATCTCCCTCACCCTCCCCCCGCTCCGCGAGCGCAAGGACGACATTCCGCTGCTCGCGGGCCACTTCCTGCGCAAGTACGCCGACAAGCTGCGCAAGGAGATCGTGGGCTTCTCGGCCCCGGCGATGGAGGCGATGATGGGGTACGACTGGCCGGGGAACATTCGCGAGCTCGAGAACGCCGTGCAGCGCGCGGTCGCGCTCGCGGAACCGCGCGAGGCGGCCGATGGCCGGGGCGGGTTCGAAGTCCAGGTCGACGACCTGGTGGCGCGGATCCGCGACTCCACCTCCGAGCCGCGCGCGATCCACATTCCCGAGGGCGGGGTGCAGCTCGAAGCGCTGCTCGAGGACGTGGAGCGCTCCTACATCGTCCGTGCCCTGCAGATGAGCAACTGGCAGCTGACCGCGGCGGCCCGGCTGCTGGGAATGACGTTTCGCTCGATGCGTTACAAGGTGAAGAAACTCGAAATCGACCGGAAACACGCCGGCATGGTGAAGGACGACGCCGATGCGGACGGTTCCTGAGGCGCTGGCGATCGTGCGGGCCAACGTGCCCGAACCCTGCGTGGACGAAGTGGACCTGACGAAGGCCCTCGGTCACACGCTGGCGGAGGAGATCCGCGCCGATCGCGACCTGCCGCCGTGGGACAAGGCCATGATGGACGGGTACGCCGTGCGTGCCGAGGACGTCGCGCGGACCCCCGTGGAACTCGAGGTCGTCGGATCGGGGACCGCCGGGCGGATGCCGGACCGCGGCGTGGAGGGGCGACAGGCGGCCCGGATCATGACCGGCGCCCCCGTTCCCGCCGGCGCCGACTGCGTGGTGAACCTCGAGCGCACGCGCCCGCTCTCCGGCGGGACCCGCGTGAGCGTGGACGAGGGGGTGGCCCGCGGGGCCCACGTGACGCCGCGCGGCCAGGACGCGCGCGCGGGAGACCTCCTCCTTCCGCTCGGCGCGCTCGTCCGGCCCGCGGAAGTCGGCGTCCTCGCGGGCGTCGGCAAGGCCCGGGTCCAGGTCTTCCGTCGCCCCACGTGCGCCATCCTGGCCACCGGCGACGAACTGGTGGAGGTCGACGCCGCCCCGACGGGGGCTCAGATCCGCAACAGCAACGCCTACGCGCTCGCCGCCCAGGCCCAGTCGGCCCGCCTGGCGGTCGCCCACCTCGGGATCGTCGGCGATGATCGCGAGCGCATGCGCGCCCGCCTCCGCACCGCCTTCCAGACCGACCTCGTCCTGACCACCGGCGGCGTCTCCGTCGGGGACAAGGACTTCGTCAAGGAGTGCCTGGTGGCCGAGGGCGCGGAGATCCTGTTCGACCGCGTGGCCATCAAGCCGGGCAAGCCGCTCACCTTCGCGCGCCGCGGACGCTGCCGCATCTTCGCGCTCCCCGGCAATCCCGCCAGCGCCTTCGTCGGCTTCGAGGTCTTCGTGCGCCCGTTCCTCGCCGTCTTCACCCGTGATCCCTCGGTGGAACGAGCCATGGTCCGCGCCCGCCTCCTGCGCGCGATCGCCAACAAAGGGGATCGCACGATGTACGTCCCCGCCCGCATCACCGGAGACGGGCCCGACCGCGTCGCCGAACCCGTCGGCTGGCACGGCTCCGGGGATTTCGTCGGCCTCTCCCGCGCCAACGGCCTTGCCCTCATTCCCCCCGACGGACCCGGTGGGAAGGAAGGGGACGCCGTGGACGTCCTCTGGTTGACCCCGTGAAGTCGAGCCGCCCGCGCCCGTGACCCCTGCCCCGGAACTCCCCAACCTCACCCCGCTCCGTTCGGCGGCGCTGGCCGTCGCGTTCGCCGCGCTTTTCTATCTCATGTATCCGCCCGCCGACCTGGACCCCCTCGCCTTCCTCGTCCTCACCCCCCTGCTCTTTCTCGTGGAACGCGAAGAGCGGCCGCGGCGGCTCGTACTCTGGGCGTGGCTCGCCGGAATCCTGGCCTTCTCCGCCGGTTTCATCTGGCTCCGTCACGTGACCTGGGTGGGCATCGTCCTCCTCGGCGGAATCACCGGCGCGTACGTCGCCCTGTTCGCCGCCCTCCTCCGCGCCGTCGCGCGCCGCCCGGGGCCGGCAGGATACGCATTCACCATGATCGCGTGGACCGGCACGGAGTATCTGCGCGGAGTCCTCTTCGGGGGCATCCCCTGGTTCCTCCTGGGGCACACCCAGTACAAGATCCTCCCGCTCGTTCAGGTCAGCGACCTGACCGGCGCGTACGGGCTTTCGGCCCTGGTCGCGGGGCTGGGATACCTCGTCTACTGGGCGGCAAGTTCGACCCTGTCCGGCCGCACCGCGCGCGGCCCGGCGTTCCTGGCCGCCGCCGTGATCCAGGTCGTCCTCTCCCTGGCCGCCTATGCGTACGGATCGAGCGTCCTGGCGCCACCGAGCCCGGGGGACGGACCGCGGATCGCCGTGATCCAGGCCAACATCCCCCAGGACCTCAAGACCGAGTTCACCCCGGAGTCGCTGCGCGAGATCTATCGATTGCACCGGGAAATGAGTTTCTCCCTCCAGGAAGACTACGACCTGCTCGCGTGGCCGGAAACGATGTTCCCCTACCCCGTGGGACGATTCCCGGAAAACGTCGAAGAGCTGCGCGCCGTGGCCGGATTGTCCGGACGGGATTTTCTCGTCGGCGTCCTGACCACCGCCCCGGTCGACCCCGCCGGCAGCCGCTTTCGCACGTACAACAGCGCCTACCTCTTTGATCGCACCGGGGCGATCCAGGGGCGGTACGACAAAATGCACCTGGTCCCGATCGGGGAGACCGTGCCGGGCCTCCGTACGTTCCCGTTCCTGGGCGAATTGGTGCTTCGCCTCTCCGCGCTCGGCGGGGTGCCGGACTTAATTCCCGGGGACCGAATGTCGATATTCAGGACGGGCTCGCACCCGTTCGGCGTGCTGATCTGCTTCGACGTCATCTTTCCCGACCTCTATCAGGAGTGGTCGAATCGGGGGGCCACCTTCCTGATCACGCTGTCCAATGACGGCTGGTTTCGGGACGGGGCGGAACTGGAACAGACTCTGATCATGAGCCAGTTCGGCTGTGCCGGCAGCAAGCTGGGGATGGCGCGGGCGATGAACACCGGGATCTCATCGTTCATCGACCCCTACGGGCGCGCGGAAATACTTGTTGGCGAAGGACATAAGACAAAAGAAGTGCCCGGGACGATGGTCCGGGCGGTTCACCTGGGCCGTGGCCCTACCTTGTATGTTCGGTGGGGCGACTGGTTCGCGCAAGGATGCGCGGGGGTGATGCTGGGGTCCTGGCTGATGGCGATCCTGCGGAGGCGCCACCGGCTGTTGGAGCGCGCCAAGATTGCGTGAACGGAGGGGGGACAGGGGGACGTTTCGAGCCTTCGTGGAGTTCAACGGGAATGTGCCGGGGGCGGAAAAACAGGTTTTTTGCTTGACAACTCCCCCCCCGGGACTATAATTCCGCGCAATCTTTGGGCTACCATGCTCTAAAGGAATGTCATCGCCTGTGCTGCGGCGGACCTCTGCGAGGCCTTCCGCGGGCGGGTGCTGGGGATAAGTCTGGGTTCTGGTTTGAAGGAAGGGAGTCGGCATGAGCACCCTTTCGAAGGTATTCGTGATTCTCGTGGTGGTGGCAAGTTTCGTTTATCTGGGCGTCACTTCGGCCCTGTTCGCGCATCGCGTGAACTGGAAAGAGCGGCATGACGGCGTGAAGGCCGATGCGGCGAAGAAGGAAGCCGAGTTGACCCAGCAGGTCCAGACCAAGGCGGCGGACATCGAGCAGCGTGACTCGAAGATCGCCGGGCTGGATAGTGAGATCCGGAATCGCGCGCAGGTCATCGAGAAGCTCGAGACCGACAACAAGACGGCCAATGCGAAGAACGAGAAGCTGACGACCGAGTTGGCCGGCATTCGCACGGACGTCAACACCCTGAAGAGCAACCTGGACGAGGCGCAGAAGCGCAACGAGATCCTGCAGGACAAGGTTGCCGAACTTCAGAAGGAGAAGGACCAGGCGATCGCCGAGCGCGACAACAAGCAGAACGCGCTGAAGGAGACCGAGAGCCGCCTGACCATCTCCGAGCGCAACCTGGCCGACCTCGAGAAGCAGTACATCGGCCGGATGAAGGAGCTCGACGAGGTGAAGACCCAGATGAACGCGCTGGTCGCGGCCGGCGTGAACGTCGAGGGCATCGCCAAGGGCGCCAAGAAGCCGGTCGATGCGCGCGTGATCGCGGTCAGCGATGTGATGAACCTCCTGATCATCTCCGCGGGCCGGGATTCGGGCGTGGAGCCGGGCATGGAGTTCACCATCTATCGCGGCGACAAGTTCGTCGGCAAGGCCGTGGTCGAGAAGGCGGACAAGGATTGGTCTTCCTGCCGCAGCGTGAAGGAGTTCGAGGTCGAGAGGCCCTCGGTGGGCGACGCGGCGTCGAGCAAGGTATACTAGATCCGGATCGCTCGAACGACTCCCTAATCCCCAGACCAGATGGCGAACCGGGTCGGGCGCGCTCCGCAGGCGGGGCGTGACGACCCGGGATCGCGAGAAGACTTGGAGGGTGGTTCCGCGAGTCGGCCCCTTGGGCGACCGTGGAATTCTGTGGAGGTAGGATCATGGCCGACGAGTACGGGTATGACGAAGGGGCAGAAGGGCCGCGCATGGATGCGTACACGGTCCTGCTCGTCCTCTCGTTCCTGACGATCGTGGTCGGCATCGTGCTGGCCTGGAATGAGCTCAGCGGCTTCTACCAGGCTCCGCCCTGGGCGCAGTAGTGCGCCTGCCGCGATCCTGCTCCTCGGGGTGGGATCGTGGGTTCGCCGACGCGGCCCCGTTCCGGTCGAAAGACTTGGCGTCGAGGGATGGTTCCGGAAGGAATTCGGGAACCATCCCTTGGCGTTTGTCCCGGAGGAGCCGGTCGAACGGTTTACTCGACGATTCCGGCGCTTTCCCGACTCCTGCCTCCCTGCCGGAGACCAACGCGTCTCCGCCCGTCCCTGCGCCTGCGCCGGCAACCCGATGGCAATGCAGTTCCGCAGGGTAGAAGTCCTCGGCGATTGCCGATAATATTCCTGGCACGTCGCCAGCGTGCAGGGACGCGAACTCCCGCCGCGGGCGCGCTTCCCTGTGGGTTGCGGGGAAGAGCCGACCAGGACCGGGGGCCGGGACCCGCGCAACCAAGGATCGCGCCCTTTCTGTTGGGGGCGCGCGTACCAGGGGAGGAACCGTCGTGATGGTCACGGTGCTGGACCGGCTGTTCGGGGTCTTCTCCACGGACATGGGGATCGACCTCGGAACCTGCAATACGCTGGTCTGCGTCAAGGGCGAAGGCATCGTCCTTTCCGAACCGTCGGTGGTTGCGGTTCGTCGCGGCACGAACAAGGTCCTGCTCGACGGGCAGGCCGTCGGTCACGCCGCCAAGCAGATGCTCGGGAAGACGCCCGGCGCCATCGAAGCGATCCGGCCCCTGAAGGACGGCGTGATCGCCGACTTCGAAATCACCGAGCAGATGATCAAGTACTTCATCCAGAAGGTCCACAACCGGAAGCGGTGGATGCGCCCGCGCGTGGTCATCGCCCACCCGTCCGGGATCACGGCGGTGGAGAAGCGCGCGGTCATCCAATCCGCGGAGCGGGCGGGAGCGCGGAAGGTCATCCTGGTGCCCGAACCGATCGCGGCCGCCCTCGGCGTCGGCCTCCCCATCGAGGAGCCGTTGGGGAGCATGATCACCGACATCGGCGGCGGCACCGCAGAAGTCGCCGTGCTCTCCCTGGTCGGCGTAGTCAGCTCGGTATCCGTCCGCGTCGCCGGGGACGAGATGGACCAGTCGATCATGAAGCACATGAAGGAAACCTACAATCTGCTCATCGGCGAACAGACCGCCGAGCGGATCAAGATCAACATCGGTTCCGCCTACCCGCTCGAGCGGGAAATGAGCATGGAGGTCAAGGGCCGGGACCTGGTTACCGCCATGCCGCGCAAGGTCGTCGTCACCTCCGAAGAGGTGCGTGAATCGCTGCGCGTGCCGATCTCCCAGATCATCCGCGCCATCCGCGAGACCCTGGAAAAGACGCCGCCCGAACTGTCGGCCGACCTGGTCGAGGAAGGCCTTTGCCTCGCCGGCGGCGGATCCCTCATCCGCGGGGTCGACAAGGCGATTCACAAGGAAATCGAAATCCCCGTGCGCGTCGCCGAGGATCCGCTCACCGCCGTCGCGCGGGGATGCGGCGTGATTCTGGAGAATCTCGATCAGCTCAAGGAAATCCTTGAGTGCGGGGAGGACTTGCTCTAGACCCGGGCGCACCCGGCGGGGCCGGCTCCGACGGAGCGCCCGATCGTCATCCCGGGGGGAGCGGATGAGGTGCGGGATCGTCCGAACGGCGGTCAAATCGCCCCCCCGCCCGCGACCGGCGGTCCCTGGAATCAGACGCCGTCGCCGGACGGCGGCCGGAGGGCGCGCGGTGCCCGCGATCCCGGGCCGGGGCATCCCGCCGGCGCGACGGCCCGGATCCCGTGGGCTCCGCGAACCAGGCGGCGAGGGACGCTGACCCCCCATGCTTCAATCGAAACGGACCCTCGTCGCCCTCTTCCTCCTGTTCGCGTTCGTGTTCGCCTTCCTCCCCCGACGCTGGACCCAGAACGCCCAACTGTGGGTCCTTTCGTTCCTGCGCCCGGCCGCCGCCGGCGCACGCGCCGTCGCCGGCTCGGCCCAGGCCGACGCCGAATCCGACTCCACCCCCGCCCTCACCGGCGATCGACGCGTCGAGATCCTCCATCGCGAGAACTCCGAATTGCGCCAAAGCCTGGTCCGGCTCCATTCGGAAAACATCGAGATTACCCGCAAGCTCCAGGCCGTCACCCAGCTCGCGCAACAGGACTTCCGCAAAGTCCCGCGCATCCTGGAGGCGGGGATCCTCGTGGCCGGCGACGCCTCCGATTGGCATTCGACCTTCATCCTCGACCGCGGCAGCCGGGATGGCATCGAGGTCGGACAAGCCGTCGTCTGGGGCCGACACCTCGTCGGCAGGGTCGTCGGCGTCGGCCCGTACCTCAGCCGGGTCCGCACCATCGTCGATCCCGGCTTCCGCATGCGCGCACGGGTCGCCCGCCCCCCGCAGCCCTCCGCCGGAGGCAAGCCCCCGGGTCCGGGAGGCTCCGCAGGCACAGCCCCCACCCTGCTCGTTCCCGAACGACTCCTCGGACTGGTCGAGGGGGACGGCAAAGACGGCTGTGAACTCGTGTGGATCCTCGCCGAAGAACAGGTCCAGGTCGGCGACATCGTCGTCTCCGTCGAGGAAAACCGCGGCCGCTGGCCCGGCGGACTCGTCTTCGGATCCGTCATCGAGGCATCCACCGCACACGGGCCGTATTACCGCATCCGCGTCCAGCCCGGCGTCGACCTCCGTTCGCTGACTTCCGTGTTCGTGCTCAAGATCGATTAGTCCATGCGAATCGACCGCCTCCTCATCGTTGCCTTCGTCGCGCTGGCCCTCCAGCTCACGGTGATCCACCTGTCCCGCATTGCCGGCGCCGCCCCGGACCTGCTCTTTCTCGTCGCCGCCTACCTCGCCTTTCACCTCCGCATCGAGGATCTCCTGGTCCCGATCTGGATCCTCGGGCTCGTCAAGGACTGCGCCTCCGTCGCCGAATTCGGCGCCTTCGGCTTCCTCTTCACCCTGTCCGGAGTGCTCCTCTCTCTCCTCAAGGACTTCCTCTTTCGGGATTCGCTGCTGGTCCAGGTTTCGCTGGTCTTCTTGGGCTCGCTTCTCTATAATTGCTTGTTTGGACTGGACTTGTCGCGAGCGAGCGACTCGCTCACGTGGCATTGGGCGGTCGAACGTAGCGTCCCGTCCGCCCTGTACACGAGTCTCTGCGCCCCGCTCCTGTTCGTCGTCCTGGACGGCATGAGACGGTATCTGGGGGTGAACCGCTGACGCGCCCCGCCGGTTGGGGCACCCGCTCCGGTTCTCTTCCGTGAATGAGGTTTGCGCATGTCGCGCCGCCGGGTCTTCGCCACCATCATCCTGCTGCTGTTCCCGCTCGGCCTGATCGAAGCCCGCCTTTTCTACCTCCAGGTCCTCAAGGGGGACGAATTCCGGGAGCAGGCGGAAACCACGGTCACGTCCATCGAGATCATCCCGACCGGACGCGGGCGGATTCTCGACCGCAACGGCGTCGTGCTTGCGCAGGACGAACGGACGTTTCAGATCGACCTGGTGCTGCACCAACTGCGGGTTCCCCGGCTCAGCCCCGGGGAGGTGCGCACCCTGGTGCGGGTGACGTCCGACGAACTCGAGCGGCGACCGGAGATTTCGTCGGTCCCGACGAGCATGAGTCGGCTCGCCCGACTCTTCGGCGTGCCGCGGGAGTTGCTGGAAACGGCCCTCGAATACGCCCTCGTGAATCGCGCCGTCCGCGCCGTGGCCACGGTCACGGGGAAGGACGCTTCCCATCTGTTCGGGAAGGTGGAGGTCGCCTACCGGCGGATTGCCCGCCTGACGGCGGACAAGACGAAGCGGGACGCGCGGCGGATCGCCCAGATCCAGCGTGAGATGCCGATCCGGCTGATCAACGAGGTGGACTACGACGTGGCCTCGGAGATCCGGGTGAACGCGGAGAAGTACCCCGGGGTGGTGGTCACGGAGCGGCTGCGGCGGGTTTACCCGCAGAAGGGCGTCGGATGCCACATCGTCGGCTACGTGAGCAAGATGAGCGAGTCGCAATATCACGACCTGGAGGCGCAGGGGTATTTCAGCCAGGGGTTGGTCGAACTGATCGGTGAGGAGGAATATGCCCGCAAGGAGCGTCATGGCACGTTCATGGCCGACGTGGTGGGGAAGTCGGGGATCGAACTCGAGTACGACGAAATCCTGAAGGGCGCGCGCGGGGCGATGATCCTGGAACGGGACCTTTTCCACCGCAACCGGCGGATCCTGAAGCACGCCCCATCCACGCGCGGGCGCGACCTCCGCCTGACGATCGACATCGAGCTCCAGCGGCAGGTGGAGGCCGCCCTCCAGCACGCCGACGTCAAGGGCAGGCCGGGTGTGGCGATCGTCTGCGACGTCGCGAGCGGAGAGATCCTCGCGCTGGCGAGCGTGCCGACCTACGATCCCAACGACCTCATGGCGCCGGTCACCCCCGAGGCGTATCGCGAGATCTTCGAGTCGCCGTTGCGGCCGCTGATCTGCCGTGCGGTGCGCGGCGAGTACCCCCTGGGCTCCGTGTTCAAGGTCGTGACCGGCCTGGCCGCATTGCAGAAGGGGGCGGTGGGGCTGCACTCGCCGATCGATTGTTCGGGGAAGTACAAGCCCGATGTGAAGCGGTTCAACTGCTGGATCTGGAACAAGTACAAGGGGCAGCACGGGCCACTGATCCTGCCCGAAGCCCTCCAGCGCTCGTGCAACGTCTTCTTTTACCACGCGGCCGCGCGTACGGGGGCGACCGATCTCGTGCGCGAGACGCGCGAGTTCGGTTTCGGCCTTCCGACCGGGATCGACCTGCCCGGCGAAAGTCAGGGGAGCGTCCCCGGCATGGCCGGCCTGGCCACCGGCCGGGCGTCGGGGGTTACGCCCAACGAGTTGCTCAACCTGTCGATCGGACAAGGGCGGCTGATGGTGACGCCGCTGCAGGTGATGCGCATGATGCTGGCGATCGCCAACGGCGGCCGGTTGGTGGACTTCCGCCTGAATCGAGATGCGCCGCGGTCGACCCGGACCCTGGACGTGCCCTCGTCGCATCTGCAGGCGATCCGCGAAGGACTGTATCTCGTCACCCACGCGAAGCAGGGCACGGCCTACAAGACCGGGCTCTGGCAGTTCGGGGCGGCGGGAAAGACCAGCACCGCGGACGTGGCGTCCGCGGCGGCGGCCGCCGCCAATCCCCGACTCAAGCCCCACGCCTGGTTTTCGGGCTACGCCCCTCACGACCGCCCGCGCTACGCCTTCGTCGTCGTGGTCGAGAACATCGGAGCCGGCGGCGAGTTCGCCGCACCGGTGGCCAAGCGGATCCTGACCGCGTTGGGTGTCCCGTCGGCCGGCGGCCGCGGGGAACCCAGCCGGGATTCGACGCCGATCGATCCGGGCGAAGACGAAGTGCTTCCCGCCTCGGACGAGGATTGATTTCCGGGACCGCCCCGGGTCTGCTCAATTGGGATCTCCGATGGAACGCGTCCCCTGGAGCGTCCTCACCCTGACGGCCCTGCTCACGGTGGTCGGATTCCTGGCCATCGCGGATGCCGCACCCGAATCGGACCTCTTCCTGCGCTCCTTCGTCGGCAAGCAGCTGATCGCGTGCATCATCGGCCTTTTCATGGGCGGCGTCGTCGTCGCCATACGCTATTACCGCTATCGCGACTGGGCCTACCTGCTCTATGGCATCAGCCTCTTCTGCCTCCTGCTCGTCCCGGTGATCGGCGGCGTGCAGATGGGGGCACGGCGTTGGATCCCGCTCGGAGGATTCAATTTCCAGCCGAGCGAGACGATGAAGCTCGGCCTCGTCTTCTGCCTCGCCCGGTACATGATGTATCGCGACAATCTGACCAAACTGCACGGGCTGATCGGACCCGCCGTGCTCACCTTCGTCCCGATGGCCCTGGTCCTGATGCAGCCGGACCTCGGCTCCTCGCTGGTCTTCGTGCCGGTCTTCCTGGTCATGATTTTCGTCGCCGGCGCGGACCTGCGGCACCTGCTCGGCTCCATGGCCCTGGGGCTGGCCTCGCTCCCCGTGGCCTACGGTTTCCTGCTGCACGACTACCAACGCAAGCGAATCACCGCCTTCCTCGACCCCAGCAAGCTCGATCTGGAAGAGGGGTACCAGCTCATCCGCGCCAAGATCGCGATCGGCTCGGGCGGCGTGCTCGGGCGCCTCTGGTCGGAGAGCGAACTGGACTACTCCCGCTACGTGCCGATCCGCCACAACGACTTCATTTGCACCGTGATCGCCGAGGAGGTCGGATTCGTGGGCGCGAGCGTTCTCGTGACGCTCTATGCCATGCTGATCTGGTTCTGCCTGCGGATCGCCATGCGCACGCGGGAGCCCTTCGGCCGGCTCCTGGTGGTGGGGATGACGACGTTCTTGGGCGTCCAGATCGCCGTCAATCTGGGGATGAACATCGGACTGGCCCCGGTGACCGGGATCACGCTTCCGTTCGTTTCGTACGGCGGGTCGAGCCTGATCACCTCCTATCTTGCGATCGCGGTGATCGTGAACGTGGCGATCAACCAGACTCCGGGCTTCGGACGGAAGGAGTTCGAGGACCTGGAACCCGATGCGGTGCCGGTCGGCCTGGACCGGGACGTGATCGACCGGCGGCGGTAGCCGGCGTCCGCGCGGCGAAAGCAGGAGGAGCGGGCGGCGCGTTCCCGAGGCCGGGGCCTTTGCCGCAGCCTCAGGGGATTGACGACCTCCTTGCGCCCCCCCTATAATCAATGCGATAGCGGTATCGAGTCCGGACCCCACGTCCGGGAACGAACGGTAGGAGAAGGAAAATGTCCGGTCACTCTCACTGGGCGACGATTCGGCACAAGAAGGGTGCCGCCGACGCCAAAAAGGGCAAGGTATTCTCCAAGCTGGCCAAGGACATCGCCCAGGCCGCCAAGGAAGGCGGCGGCGATCCCAAGATGAACGCGAAACTCGCCATGGTCGTCGACAAGGCCAAGCTGTCCAACATGCCCAAGGACAACATCGAACGCGCGATCAAAAAGGGCACGGGGGAACTGGGCGGCGACCAGTACGAGGAAATCACCTACGAGGGGTACGGCCCGAACGGCGTCGCGATCATGGTGGAAGCCCTCACCGACAACAAGAACCGGACCGCGCCCGAACTGCGCAAGATGTTCGAGTCCAAGGGCGGGAGCCTCGGCGCCTCGAACTGCGTCGCGTGGATGTTCGATCGCAAGGGCGTCATCGCCATCCCGACCAGCGCCATCGGCGAGGACGACCTGATGAGCCTCGCACTCGAGCTGGGCGCGGACAACATGGAGACGGCCGGGGACACCTACATCGTCACCACCGCCCCGGTCGATTTCGACAAGGTGAAGTCCGGACTGGAAGCCAAGAAACTGACGATCCAGAGCGCCGAACTGACGAAGGTGCCCAAGAACTTCGTCAAGCTGGATGCCACCGAGGGACAGCGGGTGCTCGACCTGATCGAAGCCCTTGAAAATCACGATGACGTGCAGCAAGTGCACGCCAATTTCGAGATGGCGGAGTCCGTCGCGGGCTGAAGCCGGGCCGCCGCGGTTCCGCAGGGGAGAGGCACGGAGCGATGCAAGCGGCGACGCCCCGTGCCTCCGTCGTTTTCGGCGCGCGGACCCGCCGCGCCGGCCTTTGCCTGGCGCTGCTGGCCCCGTTGATTTACCTCCCTCACGTGCCGGGCGCGCCGTTCCTGCAGACGGCGTGGACGGGGATTGGGGCCCTGCTCGCGTCCGCCGGCGCGTGGTCGGTCGATGGCTTGGCCTGCCTGCGGGGACCGGACCGACGGCCCATCCGATTCCTCCTGGCGGCGGGAGGAGTCCTCCTCGGCGCGGGACTCCTCGCCCTCCCCCGCTCGACCGACCTCCTCGAGTGGCGACGGTCGATGCTGCATCTCCTGTCCTGGACCCTGCTGGTGTACGCCTTCGCTTCGGAGGCCCGCGATCCCCGATCGACTGCGCGCACCGTCCGCTGGCTCCTCATCGCGGGCTTCGGAGCGGCGGGCGTCGCCGTCGCCGGTGCGCTGTGGGGGGCGCCGAACGCGTTTCTCCTGAACGGCCAATGGACGGGAACGTTCGGCAACCCGAATCCCGCGGGCGCGTTCGCGGCCCTGATGTATCCGCTGTGCCTCGGCGCAGCCCTCGACTTCGAGGACCCGGACGAGAAAGGGCCCATCGCGCCGGCCGGAACGCGATCCCCCGCCTGGCTCGACCGGCTCCCCGCGGCGGCGGCCGCACTGGTCGGCGCACTCCTGCTCGGGACGGGGAACCGGAGCGCCTGGGCGGCCACACTGCTCGGGGGCGGCGTCACTCTCTGGGTCGCACTGCGGAACCGCCCGCGGAACACCGCCCCGTCCGCCTCGCTGCGGGGACTGGCGCTGGCCGCCGCCCTGTCCGCCCTCCTCGCGCAACTCGGCGACGCGCCCCGCCCCGGGGAGCGGCTCCGCGCCGATTCCGTCTCCCGATCCCTCTCGGTCCGGATCCGGGTGTGGAGCGGATCGCTGAAACTGGCGCTGGCGCACCCGCTCGCCGGCGCCGGCCCCGGTCAATTCGCCGCCCGCTTCCCCCCCTATCGTGACCCTGCGGAGCACCAGATCTCCGGCGAACTATCGTCCGTGGGGGACGCGCACAACACCGGACTCGGCCGCCTCGTCGAAAGCGGCCTCGCCGGCCTCGTCGCGATCCTGCTCGGCCTCGTCGGATGGATCGGGAGCGTCTTCCCGCGGCGCACCCCCGTGGCGCACGCCGGCCTCCGGGCAGGGTTGCTCGGTTCCGCGACCGCGCTCGCCGGGGTGGCATGCTTCCACGACCTGCTCCCCCAACCCGCCCTGCTTCCCGGCCTCGCAGCGGCCGCCGCGCTCGGCCCCGGGTGCGTCGGCGAACTGGCCGGGTCTTCGCCCATCCGACCAGCGGTCGAGCGCGGCTTGGGCGTCCTTCTCCTGACCGCGACGCTCGCCCTGGTCGCCTGGGCGGGCATCCTTCCCGCCTGGGCCGCGCTCGAAGCCGTGCGCGCGCCCGACCTGCAAGACTCCGACGATCGTTGGGACCGCGCCCTGTCCCGAACTCCCGACTGGTCGGAGGCCTTGCGCCGATCGGGCCGGTTCCGGGACGCCCTGGCCCGACGCCCCCAGGATCCCGCCCTCTGGAATGACTGGGGGATTCAACGGGCCCGGGAAGGCGACCTCGAGGGAGCGCAGTCGGCCCTGGAGCGCGCAGTCGCCCTCGCCCCTTCCCTGTTCCTGGCCTGGACGAACCTGGCCATCGTGCGGGAACAGCGGAAAGACGTCCCCGGCGCCCTGGCGGCCTACCGCCAAGCCGCCCGCGCCCCCTCCCCCTCCCTCGAATTGGCGTGGTCCGCTGCCGGCCTCGCCGCGCGCCACGGAGAGGTCGCGGAGGCCGTGCGCTGGCTCCGCCTCGTCCTCGAACTTTCCCCCCTCCATGTCGCCCATCGCGCCGGCAACGATGGCACCGGGGAGCCCCACCCGGACTTCCGCTCCTGCCGGGAGGATCCGGAGTTTCGCGCCCTGGTCGAGGAAGCCCGGCAGCGGATGAAGTCCGAAACTCCCCCCGCGGGCTCATAGGCCGGATTGGTTTCCGGGGGTCGGGCGGATGAGTGCGCCCGCGGGAGACCGACTCCGCATCCGGATCACCGACCGTGGGCGGGAACGCCCGCGGTGCCGGGGGGCGGTCGAGAGGCGCGGCGCTGGGCGGCGCTGGAGACGCTTTGCGCGCAGGTTGCGGTGGGAATACCCCCGTCCCGACTTGAACGGGAACCGCTGGCTCCGGAGGCCAGTGCTCTATCCAATTGAGCTACGGGGGCGGGATTCGACGTATGCGTTCCTGATTTTAGGCCCCCCCTCCACCCCTGTCAAGCAACACCACCCGCGGACGCATGCGAAAGAGCCCGCCGCGTCGCCGGCCATCGAATCCTCTTGTCGCGCGAACTTCCGCTGGTAAGATACTCCTTCGCTCGAGGGCCCCGTGCGGCCGGCAGGAGGAGGAGTTCAGCCCCCATGAATCAACCGTACCCCGTCAAGCTCATCTGGGTCGACGATCCTCGCTACGAATACCCCTTGAGCTCGGCTTCCTTCACGTTCGGCCGCGACGCCACCTGCAGCCTGTCCCTCCAGGGCAACACCAAGGCCTCCCGGCAACACTCGGAAATCATCTATCACGAGGGCCAGTACTGGGTCCGCGATCTCGGTAGCCAGAACGGGACCAGGCTCAACGGCAACAAGATCCAGCAGGAAATGCTGTTCGACGGCGATTGCATCCAGCTCGCCGGACTTCGCTTCCGATTCGTCAACCCGTACACGCCCGCCCCGCCCGACCGGGCGCGGATTCAAAACACCGCCTTCCAGGGACCCCGGGACGAGGAAGGGACCGGGACCATCATCCAGGTTCAGGGAGTCGCCCCCGCCAAAGGCCCGAACAAGGCCTTGGTCGCCGTGGGCGTGGCGGGCGCCCTGCTGGTCCTGATGATCGGCTACTTTGCCCTGACCGGCAAGGGCGGTTCCTCGCGCCGCTTCCCCGACGCCACCAAATACGGCGTGCTGGCCATCCAGTTGAAGGAAGAGGCCCTGATCAGCATCCCCTACTCGGGCGTGATGATCCGCAACGAGGAGGTCTTCTCCGCCTCCCCCGTAGGTAGCGATCAGTTCGTGATCAAGATCACCGGCCGGGAACCCGGCACGGGAGACCTCTACGTCCGGGGAGCCGACAAGAAGACCTGGTACGTGGTCCAGGTCCTGGTGGAGGCGCTTCAGTCCTGGCCTCCCGGCTGGGAGGACCCGGACCGGCAAAAGGAGGCGGACAAGGCGGTCGCGGAGGGCGATCTGCACTTCAAGAACCGCCTCGACTTCGTCGCCATGCTCAAGGCCTATTACCTCTACAAGAAAGCCTCCCGGCTCTATACCAATTGCCGTCACACCTCTCCGGAAAACAACCGGATCGTCGAGCGGTTGCGCGAGATCCAGCCGGAACTCGACAACAAGGAATACTCCCTGGTGCAGGAGTTGAAGTCCGCCTGGACGGCCGGGGACTTCACCAAGGCGAAGGAATCGGTCGGACAGCTCCTCCGCTTGTTCCCGCCGGACGGGAGTGGGACCGCGGTCATGGCGCTGCATGGCGACCCGGTGAAGCACCGGCAGTACTCGATGCTGAACGACTTCCTGGGGCGACTGGCGAGCGAGTCCGCGGGCACGCCGTCGGGCAGTTGAGCGGCCCGCCGGGCATCCGGTTTCTTTGACTTCCCGGCGGACCTGGGGTATCATCATCCCCTTCTGCTCAATTCACGAAAACCTTTGCGCCTTTGACGGTTGCGGCGTTGGCCGGAGCCGGTCGGGGCGCAGGGAGTCGGCCTCGTCACCCCGACCCCGTGAGGGGTCCGGGACTGGTTGGGGCCTGCCGAAGGATGGGTGTCGCCGGGATGCCACGGTCGCTCCTTGCCCTCGGGTTCCTGCTGGGAGCCCTCCTGTTTCCGCCGGCGGGATCCGCGGAACCGGAGGACCATGCCGGCCACTCCCACGCGGCCGAAGCCCCCGCGACCCCCCCTGCGCGTCCACGCTCCAGCGTCTCCACGTCCGGTCTCGAGGACATCTTCGCCAAGAAGACCACCGAGATCACCTACCAGACGATCGAGTCGTGGATGGAAGGCGACGTCCGGGTCACGGTGATGCTGGGGAACGTGGAAATGCGGCAGGAGGGGTTGTTCCTGCGCGCCGACAGCGTGGTCGGCTGGTACGACGAAGTGGCCGCCAATGCCCGCGAGGAGGCGGCCCGGCGCGGCGGGCAGAAGCCGCCGTCGGAGCCCGTCTTCGACGAGTTCTATGCCGAAGGGTTCGTGCGTCTGGTCCGCGAGTTCGAGGTGGTCGAGGCGGACCAGATGTATTTCGATCTCCGCAACCACACCGGGCTCGTCCTGGAGACGACCATTCGCACCATCGACGTGAAGAACAAACTGCCGCTGGCGGTGCGGGCCCGCGAACTTCGCCAGATCGACCGCACGAAGTTCGTCGCGGAGGAGGCGCAGATCACGACCTGCGAATACGGCGACCCGCACCTCTCGGTGCGTGTCGGGAAGGTGGAGTTTCAGCGGGAGGCCTCCGGGGGCCGCGCGAGCCTCAAGAACGTCTCCGGCGAGACCTCGGGCATCCCGTTCTTCTACCTGCCCTTCTACTGGACCCGTATCGGCCAGAGCTATCCCCTGCGTTCGTTGAGCTACACGAACAGCGGCCGCCTCGGGCAAACGGTCCGAAGCGATTGGGGATTCGACATCAAGAAATACGTCCGGGACGAGGCCGGCGAGATCGTGCGCGACGCAGAGGGGAAGGCCAAGGAGAAGAAGTGGGGCGACCTGCTCTTCAGCGCCGACTACATGTCCAAGCGCGGACCGGGAGCGGGCGTCGATCTCGAATACGGGTGGGAGAACTACTCCGGGTACCTGAACTCCTACTACGTCAACGACGAGGGTCCGGGGACGCACAGCGACCTGGACAAGCGGGTCCAGGATCCGGGTTCGCACAATCGCTGGCGGTTGAAGGCCTTCCACCGTCAGCATCTGGCGCCCTCCTGGCGGGCGGATTTCGAATACTCCGAGCAGAGCGACCGGTTTTTCCTCGAGGAGTTTTTCGAGAAGGAGTTCCAGGAAGGCAAGGCGCAGGAGACCTACGCCTACCTTCGGCACACGAAGGAAAACCTGGGAGCGACCCTCTTCGCCAATCTCCGGCGCAATGAATTCCAAAACCAGAACGAGTACATGCCGCAGGCGTCCTTCTATTTCCTCGCGGAGCCGCTCTGGAACACCGGTCTCTACTACACCAACTTCACCCAGCTGGCCAACGTCCGCAGCCGGTACGACGACCAGCTCGACCTGAACAGCGAGCGGATCTGGCGCTTCGACACCTACCACGAGCTGTCCCTGCCGATCGACCTCTCGGTCGTCCAGGTGGCGCCGTTCGCGGCGGTCCGCTACACGGGGTTCGAGGAGGACATCGATCGGGACGGCGGTGTGGACCGGGTCCTCAGCACCGGCGGTGTGCGCTTGTTTACGCAGCTGCATCGCGCGTACGATACCCGTTGGGAGCTGGTCGGTCTCAACGGCCTGCGCCATATCGTGAGCGTGGACGCCCGCTACACCAACAACCTCGACACGACCCAGGAACACGAGGAGTTGTTCGCGTTCGACTCCGTGGACGCGCTGGATCACTTCGAGGAGGTCTCGGTTGAACTGCGGCAACGTTTCCAGACCCGCAAGAACGGGAATCCGGACGAGAGTTTCGAGTTTCTGACCCTGGGCCTGGAAGCGGAGTATTACCCGGACGAACGGCGGGACGTGCGAACGCGCAACGATCAGAATTTCCTGTATCCCATGAACTGGATCCCGGTGGCGCCCGTCTCGAAGTCGGGGGCTTTCCAGCGTCGCAACTGGTCCAACCTGTTTTTCGATCTGGCCTTCACGCCGGATGCGCCGTTCGGGGTGCGCTGGGACATGGAATTCAATCAGTACGGCGAGGGCGTGCAGATCGCGCATACGTACCTGGACTATCATCCTTCGAAGGCCTTTACGATCACGTTGTCGCACAACTACGTGGACGGGGTGACCGACGCGGTGGGACTCAGCGTGAAGTGGCAGGCGACAGAGAAGTGGCGGATCCAATGGGACGAGCAATACGACTTCGATCGAAGCGAGTTCCTGGAGAGCCGACTGGCCGTACGCCGCGACATGCACGACTACCAGGTCGAGGGTTTCGTCAGCCTCGATGAAGGCAAGGACGACGTGACCTTCGGGTTTCTGATCGCGCCGGCGAAGAAGATGCGACAGCGGGAACCGTTCCTGGATCAGAGCCACGGGTATTCCCGCGACTGACGCCGGTCGCGGGCGAACCCGGCGCTCCATGGCGGGGGGAACGAAACGAGCGGGACGCACGCGTCCCGCGCGTCCGAATCCCCTGCGGAGATGGCGGCGGACCCCGCCCGGCCCGGCGGCCGTGGGCGGCCTCGAGGGATCGACCGGTCCGCGCGCGCCCCACGAAGCAGGAGAGTGACATGAGAATCGCCATCATCGGCACCGGTCACGTCGGTTTGATAACCGGCGCGTGTTTCGCGGAAATCGGCCATGACGTGATGTGCACCGACAACGACTCCGAGAAGATCGGCCGACTGCAACGGCGGCTCATGCCCTTCTACGAGCCCGGCCTCTCGGAGATCGTCCTGCGCAACGTCGACGCCGGCCGGCTTTCATTCACCACCGATCCGGCGGCGGCCGTCGCGCCGGCGGAGGTCGTGTTCATCTGCGTGGGGACCCCGCAGGGGGCCGGAGGCGCGGCCGACCTGTCCTACATCGAAGCGGTGTCCCGCGAGATCGCCGGGCATATCAAGTCGTACAAGGTGATCGTGGAGAAGAGCACCGTGCCGGTGCAGACGGGCACTCGGCTGCGCGCGTGCATCGAGCGCTATTTGAAGGCGCCGGCCGATTTCGACGTCGCCTCCAACCCGGAGTTCCTGCGCGAGGGGTCGGCCATTCAAGACGCCCTTCATCCCGACCGCGTCGTGATCGGCGTCGCGTCGAAGCGCGCGGAGGAAGTCCTCCAGCGCCTGTACGAACCGCTCAAGTCGACGGTGCTGGTCACCGACATCCACAGCGCCGAGTTGATCAAGCACGCTTCGAACTCGTTCCTGGCCATGAAGATCTCCTACATCAACGCGATCGCCGCCATTTGCGAGGCGACCGGCGCGGATGTCGACCTCGTCGCGCGCGGCATGGGAATGGACAAGCGGATCGGCCGCGCCTTCCTGAACGCGGGGATCGGCTACGGCGGGTATTGCTTCCCGAAAGACGTGGAGGCGTTCATCCGCATCGGCAAGGACCTGAACTTCGACTTCGGGATCCTGCGCGAGGTCCAGCGGATCAATCTCGAAATGCGGGATCGCTTCGTGCAGAAAATCGAGAAGGAACTGTGGGTGGTGAAGGGCAAGACGATCGCGCAGTTGGGGCTCTCCTACAAGCCCGACACCGACGACATCCGCGAATCGCCGGCGCTGGCCGTCGCCCGCATGCTCATCGAGCGCGGCGCGCGCCTGCGCGTCTACGATCCGGAGGCGATGGACCAGGCCAAACGGGTCCTGTCCAGCGACGTGGTGTTCTGCAGGGATGCCTTCGACGCGGCGACCGGGGCCGACGCCCTCGTCCTCGCCACCGAGTGGCGCGAGTTCAAGGAACTCGACCTCGGCCGGCTCAAGACCTTGATGACCCACCCGACCCTCTTCGACGGGCGAAACTTGTTCGACCCGGCGGCCGTGCGGGCATTGGGATTCACGTATCGGAGCGTCGGAAGGGAATGAGACCGACCCCGACCCTCTTCGCCCTCCTGGGAGTGCTCGCGATGGCGTGGTTCCCATTCGCGTCCGCGCAGGCGGAGGGTCCCGGCGATCCGATCCGCTTCGAGGGTTGGATCCGGGGCCAGAAGATCGGCAGCGAGACCGCCCGGGTGGAACGAACGGGGACGACCCTGACCGTCACCTCGGAGGCGACCTGGACGCTCGCCGGGCCACCGACGGAATTTCGGGCGGTGTCCCGATGGGAGGGAGATCCGCCGGCGCCGTCCGCCTACGAGCTGAGCGTCAAGACCGCGGGAGGCCCGCAGACGGTGCGCGTCACCTTTTCCGCAGGCAAGGCCGCCATGGCGGCGGACGTCGGCGGCCGCACGGTCCGCAAGGACGCCGATCTGCCCGCTACGCCGATCCTGCTCGACAACCTGCTGGTCGGACAGTACCTCATCCTTCCGCGCGCCCTCGACCTGTTGGTCGGCGGGACCTTCACGGTTGTCGTTCCCCAGGTGATGCAGGCGCTGCCGATGACGATCACACCCGGCGCGACGGCCGTGGTCTCGGGGCCTGCCGGCACGGAGTCCGCCCTCACGGTGACGCTGGAGGTCGCCGGCGTGACCACCATCGTCTACGTTCGCGCCTCCGACCGGGAAATGGTCGGGGTACGCGTCCCCCTGCAGCAGGTCGAACTCGTGCGCACCGGTTGGACCCTACCGGCCCTGGTGTTCCCGCGTCCCCCGTACGTCGATGCCGCCCGATTGCGCGCGGAAGACGACACGCTCGGCTCCGGACCGGATGCGCTGCCCGCCACCCTCTGTGTCCCGGCCGCGCCTGCGGGCGCGCTGCCGGCGGTCGTCTTCGTCCATGGCTCGGGACCGAACGACCGGGACGAAACGATCGGACCGAACAAGGTCTTCCGCGACCTGGCGGAGGGCCTGGCCTCGCGCGGGATCCTCACCTACCGCTACGACAAGCGAACCTATGCCCATGCCACGGCGCTGGACCCGGGCAAGGTCACGTTGGAGATCGAGGTGATCGACGACGCCCTGGCCGCGATTGCCCGCGTGCGCGGGCGCGCGGAGGTCGACCCGAAACGGGTCCACCTCCTCGGACACAGTCTCGGCGGGATGCTCGGCCCGGAAATCGCCCGGCGGGACGGCAATCTCGGCGGCCTCATCCTCCTGGCCGCGCCGGGCCGACCGATGGACATCCTCCTCGAGGAGCAGTTCCGCCACCTGACGGGTCTCGCGGGCGGCGCCGCGGAGGCCGACGCGACGCTCGACCGGCTGCTGGCGCAGCTCGCCCGCCTGCGCGCGGGCACGCTCCCGGAGAGCGAGCCCCTCCTGGGCGCGCCGGTCTCGTACTGGAACGCGGTGCGCCGCGTGAATGCGCCCGCGATTCTCCGCGACTTGGGCCTGCCGGTTCTGGTCCTCCAGGGCGAGCGGGACTACCAGGTGCGCATGGCCGACTTCGCGGCGGTCTCCGCGGCCGTCCAGGCGGCCGGAAACCCGTCCTCGCTCGCGCGATCCTACCCGGCGCTCAATCACCTGTTCATCGCGGGCGAGGGAACCTCGACTCCGTCCGAGTATTCACGACCGGGATTCGTGGACGAGAAGGTGGTGGAGGACATCGCCGCCTGGATCCTCGGACCCCGCTAGCCCGGATGATGGATGATTCATGAAGCCGCGTCAGCGGCTTCGTGAAGAACCGCCCGCGGCCTCCTGGCCGCGTCAGCAGCCAGGAC
>CAZWCX010000030.1:0-62866 GCA_964632945.1 uncultured Planctomycetia bacterium
GCGCGAAAAGCGACCGGACCAACCTGGGAAATCAAGGTTGAAGCCCCACTAGTCCATCACGTCGTCGTCTTCCCCGTTCTGATTCGCCCCGTCCGGGCCGATCGACCAGATCTGGAACGAAGTCGGATTGATGAAGCTCTTCGTCTTCTTGCTCCGGATCGCCTCGACCGTGAATCCCTCGGCGTTGGTCTGGGTGATGTACTTGTTCATCCCCTCCGGCTTCTCGTAGTCCGTCGAGTGGATGTAGATGAACGGGGAGTTCCAGCGATCCTCGTACTCGAACAGCTGATTTTCCCCGAAGTACCAGTCGGTCAGGTTTTTCGCCACCGAGTCTCCGTCCCGGTTCTGCAGGCCCCGCTCCGGGAAGGTGAAGAACGGTCCGTTCCCCTTGCGCGTGGCGAGGCACGCCACGACCGATTCGATCCCCTGGTTGGCGTCGTCGTCGGCGATCTTGCCGCCGAGGGACCGGATGGAGGTGGGCGGGTAATCCCCGAACTTCGAGTTGTACGTCTCCAGCGCGCTCTTGAGCTGGCTGATTTCGGCCTTGACCGCCGTGACCGCCGCGCGATTCTTGGCCCCGACCAGCGTCGGCACGAGGAGCCCCATGAGCACGCCGAGGATGCAGATGACGATCAGCACTTCCACGAGCGTGAAGCCGTCGTTGCGGCGAGTCATGTCCGCCTCCTGGAACGGGACTGCGCGACCCTACTTGGTGCGCTTCTCCTCGATGACGCGAACGCGGTGCACGACCAGATTCCATTTCTCTCCGCGCAGCGCCTGTCCGAACACGCCCACGGTGTAATTTTCGGTGACCATGAACGACGGGCTCTTCTTGGCTTGGAGCGCCTTTCCGTTGACCAGGAAGGCGAACGCCCGGCTGCCGTCGTCGGACCGGGTCCGCTCGATCGCGATGCGGAAGGGGGACTTTTCGGACTCCACCCCCAGGTCCTGCCAGCGGGGTCCGCCGTCCCCCGCCTCGGCCGTGAAGGCGTACTGGAGGCGGTTCTTTTCGCTGCGGGAGAAGTAGACGCCGGACCGGCCTTCGCCGGTCGCGCTCTTCGACTGGATGAAGACGCCCACGGTCGCGTTCCCCACGTCGGTGACGTCGATTTCGGCCTCGATGCGAAGGAAGGTTTCGGCCGGAACGACGCGGTGAAGCGAAGTGATGCCGAGGTCGGCGACGCTCTGGGCGCCGGAGAAGACGACGCGCTTTTCCTTCAATTCGATGCCGATGCCGTGGCGCTCGGCCTCGAACCACTGGCGGCCGACGTCTTCGCGATCGCCGCGATCGAACGAGTCTTCCCAAAGGGTGCGGGTCGCGCTCTCGCGGACCAGGGTCAGGGCGCGGGAGACGTATGCGTCGTCGGGCTTGACCTCGAGGACGCGGGAGAATTTGGAGATCGCCTCCTGTCCGCGCCCGGCCTGGAACGCGGCGTACGCGAGTCCGCAGAGCGCGGGAGAATGATCGGGGTCCAGGCGCAGGGCCTCGCGCAGGGCGCCTTCCGCGCGCGGCATGTCCTGGGCGCCCAGCCAGGCGATGCCGAGGGTGGATTGCGCGCGGGGCCGGTTGCCGTCCACGGCCGCGACGCGCTTGAGCAGGCGGACGGCGCGGGCGTAACTCTGCTGCCGGAGGAAGGCCACGCCGGCCGAGTAGAGGGCGGGGGCGAATGAGGAGCGACGCTTCAGGGACTGGGTCAACTCGGTGGCGGCGGCCTCGTCCTCGCCGGTTTCCAGGTACGAGTGCCCGAGGGCGTAGTGCGCGTAGTAATTGTTGGGTTCGATGTCCAGGGCCGAGAGGAAGTTCGGCCGGGCCTCCTGGACCTGGCCGCGGAGGTGTCGCACCATCCCGGCGGCGGCGAGGGCGGTGGCGGCGGCCGGATCGAGCTTGCGCGCCTGCTCGAAGGCGAAGGCGCCCTCATCCAGTTTGTCCGCCAGCACGAAGAGTACGCCCAGGTTCTGCCACGCGTCGGAGGTAAAGGGGCCCGCCTTGAGGGCGGCGAGGAAGGCCCGGCCCGCGTCGCCATACTTCCCCTGCAGGGCGAGGATGACGCCGCGCAGGTTGTGCACGGCGGCCGCGCCGCCGTCCTTGGCCAGGGCGTCGTCGGCCGCCTGCAGCGCGGAATCGAGCTCGGCGCGACGGAAATAGTACCGCGCGATCGCCGCGTGCACGGTCGGATCCTGTCCCGCCAGTCCGCGCGCCTTGTCCAGGTGCTCCCACGCATCCTCGTACCGGCCGGCCCGGATGTGCGCCAGCCCGAGCCGGATCCGGGCGGCCACGTAGGTCGGATCCGCCTTGACCGCCGCCTCCAGGGCCGCCGTTTCCTCGGCGGGCAATCCGACGATCGAGTAGACCTGCGCCCGGCGCTCGTGGACGCGTTCCGCGTTCAACACGCCGGCGTCCAGGGCGCGCTCGAGCACCCCGAGTTCGGAATTCAGGTCGGTGTTCACCCGATAGAGTTCCGCGAGCGCCAGGTACGCCTTGATGAATTTCGGGTCCGCCTGCAGGGCCTTCCCGATCTCCTCGATCGCCTCCGCGGTCAGCCCCTTGCCCAGGCACTGCTGCGCCAGGTCGAGCCGCGATTTCGCGTCGTTGGTGGCGATCTTCTTCGAGGATTCGCGGTACTCCGCCGCCGCCGTCAGGCCCACGGAGACGCTGAGGATGTCCTTGCGGTCGAACTTGATCATCCCGCCGTTCTTGCGCCGGAAGGTCACCGTTTCCGGACTCTCGTCGAGGATGGTCCCCTCCTCGCGCTTCCCCGAGCGCAGGATGACGCTGTCGAACTTCGGTTCCTCCGCGATCGAGGGATCCTTGGGGGTATCCGCCATGGCCGCAAGGGCGGCCGCCCGGAGCGTCTCCAGGTCGGACAGGGAGGGCAGCTCCGAGGCCTGCGGATAGGTGCGTCCCGACGGTTCGCGGGCGTAGAGCGGCCAGACCGTCCCCGCCGCGGCCCCCTGGACGAAGTCCGGGTCGGGAGTGGGCTCGAAGTCCGGCATCGCCGGCGATCCCACGATGGCGGGCGGGAGGTCGATGTCCTGGGGCGGGAGGTCCCGCTTGTCGCTCACGGCCACGAAGGGGCTCGACGCGCCCGACTCCCAGTACCGGGCCAGATCGTCCTCCACGAAGGAGAACCTCGGCACCCCGGCCGGCTCATAGTTGGCCCGATCCTCCTGGGAAGGCCGCCAGGTGCGCGGCTGGCTCTTGCCGGAGAGGCCGAACCAGACGAGGAGCCCGGCGAGCAGGATCGAAACGGCGAAGGAGATTCGTTCCGGCGTCATCATGGGTCGATGTCTGTCCTGGTCTGGAGAATCGACGCACCTCAATCGGCGTGCGCCGGACCGTCAGCGGCCGAGAATGGAGGGGCGTCCGCCCCGGTCGGTCGAGCGGGTACCGCCCGGCTTCACCTCGAGTTCGGCTTCGGGACGCACCTCGAGCCCCACGACCACCGCGCCGACCTTCAGGCGGTCGCCCTCCGCGGAGACGCTTTCGAGCGACACGTCTTCGAGGGTGACGAAATCGGCGGGCAGCATGAGGCCGTGGAGCATCCGCACGACCGAGTCGAACGATCCCTGGACCTCGGCCGTGACGGGATCGCGCAGGATGAGAGGTTCCTTCTTCTTGCGCCCCTCGTCCTCCATCCCGCCCGGAGCGATCGAGGCGACCTGTGCGACTCCGGCGTCGATCGACTTGCCGAGGACGAACGCCATGACGTCGAGGCGGCGGAGCAGGGACGGGATGTCGGCATCGGCGATGGCCCCTTCGGGAAAGCCGAAGCTCTCGGGGATGGAGATGTCGGCGGAGGCGGCGCGCTTGCGCAGGCGTCCGCGCGTCTCCTCGAGGGCCGACTTGAACTTGATCAACCGGTTGGAGGCGTCGGCGTCGAGCACGTACATCGGGTCCACGCGGAGGTCGAGCGTCTTTTTCAGGAGCGTCAGCGCGTCTTCGAGACCGCCGACCTCCTGCTGAAGGCGACGGAGATCGAGGTCGCCGTGGAAGTCCTCGGAGTTGAGATCGCTTTCGATCTGTTTCTTGAGTTTCTCCTGGTCATCCCGCAGGGAGGAAACCTCGCCCTGCACGGGGACGACGAGGACGAAGTACACGATCAGGAGCACGAGGGCGCTGCCGCCGGCCGAGTAGAGGAAGCGCTGGGTCACGGGCGTCCCTCCAGCACGAGGACCTGGAAGATGGTGCGATCGGAGTCCGGCGCGCGGTCCATGGTCTTGGCGCGGACCTTGGCGTCGCGCAACGCCTTCTGCATTTGCGAGATGAACTGGTCCATCAGCTTGGAGGCGCCGACTTCGGCCTCCCCGATGGTGCCTTCCACGATGATGACGGGGCCGTCGCGCGCTTCGGGGACCGACTCGTCGCCGCGGCGCACGAGGCGGATGCGGTTCAGCCACACCCCTTCCGGGAGGGCGTCGCGCGAGGCGGTGAGGACGTTCATGAGGTGGACACCCGGGCGCGTTTCGCGTGCGGCGCGATCGACTTTGGCGACGACGGTGTCGCGCTTCTTGGCCATTTCCTCGAACTCGGACATCTTGCCCTGGATGGCGTCGCGCTGCTCGGTCAGGTCCTTCTTGAAGGCAGCCTCGATGTCGCGCGAACCGCGGGCGATGACGACGTTGAGGATGAGCGCGGCCAGGAGGGCGGCGGCGCCGGCGTAGACGAAGAGTTCGTTGGCGAAGAAGTGTCGCCGGGCCTTGATCGCGTCGGGCAGGAGCGACAGTCGGAGGGATCGGTCCTTCATGCCGAGAACCGCGAGACCGAGGGCCACGGCGAGGTCCTGTCCGCCGGTCCGCAGCGCCTGCGCCTTTTCGGCGGGGAGTGCGGAGAGGTCGAGGCGTTCGAACGGGTCGAAGACCGAGACCGGCTTGCCGATCGACTTGGCGAGGAACTCGGGGAGCCCTCTCAGACCCGCGCCGCCGCCGGAGAGCAGGATGCGGTCGATGCCGAGATCCGCGAGTTGGGTCTGTTGCTTGGCGAAGCCGATCGTCGAGGAGATGACGGACTGCATCTGGCCGGCGGGCGTGGAAAGCACCTGGCGGTACTTGTCGGCGCCGCCCGGGGCGAGGTTGCCCTCCGCGATCTTGATCTCCTCGGCCGCCTCGAAAGACGAATCGGTGTTGGCGGCGATCGCTTCGGTGAAGGCGCGCGCGCCGCTGGCGATGTTCCGCGCGAACACCAGCTTGTCGTCGCGGACCACCGCGAGTTCGATGTTGGAGGCGCCGATGTCGACGAGGAGGACGGTCTCGCCCGACACCGCGGAGTCGGAGCCGACGTAGGCGGCCCAGAGGGCGAGGGAATTCGGAGTGATGTCCTTCACGCGGATGCGGGCGCCGCGGACGAGGGCCATGCGCTCCTCGACGAACGGCTGCTTCGCGAGGCCGACGATCATCGGGATGGGCATCGGCTTCCAGGGGTAGTCCAGGCGGACGTAGTCGGTGTAGACGGTGCCGCCGCTCTGGCCGACGATCTGCACCATTTCGTGCTGCATCATCTGGCGGACCTTGGCGGCGCTGACCGGGGGGACCTGGGTGAAGCGGAGGTTGAGGTCGCGGCCCGAGAGGCCGACCAGTGCGCCGCCCGCGGCGAAGCCGGGGTCCTGCGCCAGCCTGCCGAGGGGGGCGCGCATGCGGGCGCCCCAGTCCCCCGCAGACTCCTCGAGGGGAAGGCGCAGGCGCGCGGCGCCGAGGACACGAAGCGTGCGCCCCTTGCCGCGCTTGATGCGAACGGCCTTGAGCGAGTGTGCGCCCAGGTCGAGCCCCAGGGACATGGCGCTTCCTCCGGTGTTGTCCCCGACCCCGGCGGCGCGGCCGGCGCGGGCGGGCGCTTTCCCGCCGGGAACGCGCGCCGGGGCGCGCGCCCCGGTCACCCGACCCCCGCTGCGAAACTACTTGAGACCCTGGAGAGCCTGCTGGGCCTCCTTGGCCCACTCGGTCCCGGGGAACCGCTCCGCGACGACGCGATACAGGGTGCGCGCGAGCCGGGTCTGCTGGTCGACCGAGTATCCGCGGGCCTGCGCCAGGAGCCGCCCGGCTTCCGCCGCTTGCCTGCGCTGGTCGATCGCCTGCCGCTTGGCGACGTTTTGCGCCTGCAGCGCGACCGCCTCGTCCGCGAATTCGGACCCTTCCCATTCGACCTTGAGCCGGTCGCAGGCGCGCTCCGCACTGCGGCACAACTCGTCGCTGTCGAGCTCCTCCGCCTCGTCCTGCTTGCGGCGCACTTCCTCCATCTCCGCCTTGGCCCGCTCCTCGAGATTGCGGACCTTGTCGGCGGCAATCTGCGCCTCGGACCCGCCGCGGCCGCCGGACTCGACGATCGCGCGATAGACCTTGAGCGCGCGACCCAGCTCCCCCCGCTTCTCGTGCGCCTCGGCGGTCGCGGAGGTCGGCCCGCGCTTGATCGCCTTCGACGCCTCCGGTCCGAACACCACCCCGAGCGCGAGATCCTGGAGTTCATCCACCCGCTTGCCGGGGAAAACCAGCTGGAGGATCGTGCCGCCGGAGGCCGGCAGCGCCATCACCTTCGCCGGGCGCCCCAACAAGAGCACCAGCACTTCCTTGCCCCGTTCGATTTGCAGCGCCTCCGCGCCCTCGTCCGTGAACTCCCCGGAGCGGCGCTTCTCGCCTTGCGGCGTATGCACGACCGTCTCCATCCCTTCCCCGGGCAGGTACATCTCGACGGCCGCCGCCTCGAGTCCGCGGGACGTGCGCGCGGGAAAGCGCAGCGCGAGTTCGGCCCCGGCATCGCCCGCGCGCAACTCGGCCGAGAACGGCTCCCAGCGGGCGGTGAACGGGTGGAGGAGCTTGAAGGCCGCCCCCTTCTCCTTCGCCGCCGGCCGCACATCGCGCGCCAACGACTGGTCCACCTCCACGTCGGCCGAAGCCCAGCGCACGCCCCCCTTGGCGACGAGGACCGTTTCTCCGGCCCGAAGGGACCAGCGGCCGTCCGCGCCCCAGATCGCGGTCACGCCGCCCACCGTCTCCTCGCGGTCGGACTCGGGGCCGCTCTTCGTCTCCTCGACCGAGGCGTCGTCCAGGCTCACGACCCCCTCGCCGCCGGCGGCGAACAGGACGACGCGGAGCGCGCTGCTCCGCTCGGGGGCGCGCACGATCCGCTGGGCGCGCGTCCAGGCGGACGCCGCGCCGGTGGCGACGGTGCGCTCCCCGGTCTCCAGGAGGGAATCGCCCGCCAGCCATTCCAGCCGGACGCCCGCAAGGGCATCCGGGGCGTCCGATCGCGCCTCGACCGAAATCCGGTAACACTTCCCGGCGGTCACGGGGACCGACGGGCCGACGGCTTCGGCCACCGGCACGTCCGACGGGATCTGAATTTCGAGACATCCGCCGCTCTTGCCGCCGGCGTCCTGCCGCGCGACCGATCCCCTCGCCCCCTCCCGAGCCTTCCACGGAGAATCCTGCGCCGAATCGAACTGGCCCGCCGCGCCGAGAAGGTTGCGAACCGCCGCATCCGACGGCTGGGAGTCCTTCTTCCCCCCTCCGAACGCCAGCCAGCCGCCGACCCCCAGGCCAATCACGCCGATCACGAGGCCCACGATCAGACCCGTCGGCGTCGGCCGCGTCCAGACCGATACCTCCGGCGCGGCCCCGGCGCACGCCGCAGCCGGCTCCACGGCGCGCGACGTCTTGACCGTCGCCACCTTGCGGGAATCGGACTTCTTGGACTCCGGAGCCCGCACGTTCAAAATCGTGGCGTCGTCGGACGCCGCTTCCGGCGCCTCCGCCGCCGGGTCCTTCTCCTCTGCCAAAGTATCCTTTTCCTTCGGCTTCAGCGTGTAGTCGCGATCGGGCAATTCGCGCTCGAAGATCAGCATCGCGTTGCCGATCTCGACCTTGTCTCCCGGCTCGAGCGTGTGGGGTTCCTTGATCGCAACGCCGTTCACGAGCGTGCCGTTCCGGCTGCCCAGATCGACGACCAGGACCTGATCCTCCTCCACCCGCAACTCGCAGTGGGAGCGGGACAGGGAGGTGTCCTTGATCTGAAGGGCATTCGTGGAGGTGCGGCCGACCGTGATCGACTTGCCCTTCAGAGACACCACACGCGTGCGGGTGGGCTCCTTCACGATGAGCTTCGGCATGCCGGCTCGATTCTCCCAGGGTGTGATGCGCACTCGGGTTCCGTCACGGAGGCGGTGGGCAATTCTAGCACCGCCCCCCGGGGTCGTCAACGCAAATGGACCGGGATTTGCCTTGCACAAGGCACGGGCCGCGGCTACATTGTCGCGCGGTCCACCCCCGCGCCGGGGCGACCGGAAAGAAAGCCGCCATGTCTCGACACGCCCGGGGAATCCTCTACCACTCCCTCGCAGGGGCGATCTCCATCGTGCTGCTGATTGCCGCCTTTCCCGGAGTGCTCCGCTGGAAACGACCGGCGTTTTTTCGCTCCTACTCGATCTTCCAATCGAGCGTCGAAGCACTCGATCGCGCCCGCCAGAAGAATGACATCGCGACCATGCTCCTTTTCTACGCGCCCGAGTTCCGGTTCGTCGAACTCGAACTGCCGTCGGGGGAAGTGCGCCGATTGCGGGTACGGCCCTACCTCGAACAGATCGCGAAGCAGGGGACGATTCTGTCGGCGGAGACGATCGGCCCGGAGGACGCCTACCAGCACGTGCGGGTGCGAACCCCGGCCTTCGACCTGACCCTCGCCGAAGGGAACCAGGCGCGCTACCGACAGGAATGGACCTTCAGCTGGGACGGGTCGGCCTGGAAAATCGTGAAGCACCGGCTGACACCCGCGGAGTGAACCCCGTCGTCCCGGTGACGGGCGCGGCGAAGGACTACTCCTTCAGATTTCCCAGTTCCGCCGCGGCCGCTTCGCGCACCCCGGGGTCGGAGTCGCCCGCGGCCGCGCGCCGCAGGATCTCGCGCGCTCCGACGCCGCGGCAGCGGGCAAGCGCGCGCACGGCCTCCGCGCGCACGACGGGACGGTCCTCCCCCTCGAGCGCGGCCTCGGCGAGCGCGGCCGCGGCGTCCGGGTCGAGATCCGCGAGCCCGCGGAGGGCCCGCGCGCGAACCTCCTCGGCAGGATCGCCCGCCGCACGGGCGTGCAGTTCGGCGCCCGCCTCGGATCCGCCGATCGCGGCCAGCGCCGCGAGCATCCGCGCGCGCACGGACGGCACCGACTCGCGGACCAGGATTTCGCGCAGCGTCGGGACCGCAGCGGCATCCCCACGCGCACCCAATCCGTCGGCGACCCGCTCGCGGAGCGCCGGGTCGGACGCGTGGACCAGCACCTTCTCCAGCGCGGCCGTCGCACCGGGCTCCGGGCTCCCGCCGAGGGCCTCCACCGCCGCCTCGCGAACGGCGCGATGGGCATCGGACAGCGCTCCGTCCGCCAGGATCCGCACTCCTTCTGCGCGACCGACTCGACCCAGGGCCAGCGCGGCCGCCAATCGGATCCGCGCTTCCCCGGAGGCCTGAAACAAGAGGATCAGGACCGGCTCGGTCGCCTCCGAATTGCGCTCGGCCGCCAGCGTGAGTGCGGCCAGCCGGCGCTCGACCAGGGCGGAAGGCGGCGAAGGCCGGCGCGGAACCTCGACCCGTCCCGCCAATTCCCTGGCCATCGTCTGGATCCAGGCCGCGATCGCATCGGGGTCCGATCCGTCCGGCAGGGCCGCATCCGCCGCGGGATCCCCGCCCACCGGCCCGGTCCCGGGCGCCTCCACCCCGACCGGGGTACCGTCCGGGCCCTGCCCCGGAAGCTGGCCGCCGTCGCCCTCCACCCCGCCCCCCGCGCGCACACCGTCCACCGGCGGCATCGCCGGATCACGCCCGGATCCCGGCTCGACGCCCGGGGCGTTGGCCACCGGGGCTTCCGCTCGCGGTCGGTAGAACTCGGGCCGGAAAAGACGGTCCAGACCGACCAGCAGTCCCAAGGCGGCCAGAACCATCAGCAGGCGAAGGGCGGTCGGCTTCACGCAGCAATCCGCACGTAAAGACTCTTGGCGACGTCAATCCGATTGACACGCGAGACCCGGCAGACGCCCGGCACGCGCGCATCCGATTATCCTGAAACCCGCGAAAACCCTCACTTTGCGGCCGGGGCGCAAGCTGCGGACGATTCACGGCATCGCAATTGCGAACCCCGGACGGATGAGACGCGCGACCCGGCGCGGATCAGCGCTCGCGGAACCGGGCGGGCAGGCACAGGTGTGGTAACCGACAGGACCGGAGACCCCTGGATCGTGTTACAGCCCGGGCCTCCCGCCCCGGTTCCCGCGAATCTCCTCAAAGATCCCCGGCCCGCGTCGACCCATCGCGCAGGCAGTCGCGGGATCCGGTTTCCAATCGCCGCGGATCCCCCCGCCGCCGCGCGTCCACGGCTCCGGGGCCGCGCCCCGCGGCCGGGGGTTCTCCCTGCCGCGGTCCTCCCGTCGCGCCCCGGACCCGCCCGGTCAGGTGCGCGAGCCGACCCGATTCGCCATGCGAACGAAGATCATCTGCAGTTCGGAGAGGATCGACTCCATGTGCTGCGTTTCGTCCGCCGCGAGATTGCCGCGGGTTTTCTCGCGCAGCATCGCGAGCGTGTCGATCGTGTAGCGGGCCTGGTCGAGATCCAGGTAGCGCTGGCCCGTCTCCGGGTGCTCGATCTGTCCCAGCGACATCAACGCTTGCGCCGCCAGGCTGGCCACGAAGGTCTTGAAGTTGGCTTCCGGCAATCCGCGATGCCCCTCGTCCCCGGCCGGGAGATCCGCCTCTTCCGGTTCTTCCACCGGAGGCTGCGGCTTGCCCGCCGGACCCCGAACCGGGCCGCCCTGGGTCGCCGGCCCGCTCCCCTTCCCGGCGCCCTCCGCGGGGCGCGATTCGCGCGGCGCCGGGGCGGGCGTCTCACGCGGCCGTTCCCGCGCCACCCCCGGGGGTACCTCGATCTTCGGCGGCCCCGAGGCGGAGAGCTTCTGGGCCAACTTCTCTTTTTCCTCCTGCGCCCGTCGCTTCCAATCCTCGTCGACTTTCATGCCGTCATTGCTCATCGACGCACCTCATGCTCCTCACCGACCGGTCGCGCCGCGACCGCAGGTACCGTTCCCGGGTCCTTCGCGTGCCGCAGGGCCGCGGCAATGAACTCGCGAAACAGCGGATGCGGGGCCGTCGGCTTCGACTTGAATTCCGGATGAAACTGCGTGGCCACGAACCACGGATGGTCCTCGAGTTCCACGATTTCCACGAGCTTTCCGTCCGGCGACGTGCCGGCGACCCGAAGTCCCTTCGACTCCAGCCGGTCGCGATACGAGTTGTTGAACTCGTATCGGTGCCGGTGCCGCTCCTCCACGAGGTCCCTGCCGTAGGCCGCGTGGGACTTCGTCCCATGCACGAGGCGGCAGGGATACGCCCCCAACCGCATGGTCCCGCCCTTGTGCGTGACCTCTTTCTGGGTCTCCATCAAATGGATGACGTTGTGCTGCCCCTGCGGGGAGAACTCCGAGCTGTCCGCCTCCGAAAGCTCGAGGACGTGACGCGCGAATTCGATGGTCGCGCACTGCATGCCCAGGCAGAGACCGAAGTACGGGATGCGCCGATCGCGCGCCCAGCGGATCGCCTCGATCTTCCCCTTGATCCCGCGGTCCCCGAAGCCGCCCGGCACCAGCACGCCGTGAACTTCCTTGAGGAACTTCTCCGCCCCTTCCTGCATGACGTCCTCGGCGGCGACCCGACGCACGTTCACCCGGCACCGGTTGTGGATGCCGGCATGCGTCAGCGCTTCATAGATCGACTTGTAGGCGTCCTGCAGCCCCATGTATTTCCCGACGACGGCGACCGTGACATGGTGTTGGGGGTTGCGGAGCGGCTCGAGCATCGCCTTCCAGCGCGTGAGGTCGGGCTGCCCGGCCGGGAGCTGGAGCTTGCGCACGATCAAGTCGTCCAACCGCTGCTGATGAAGCACCATGGGAATCTCATAGATGCTGAAATCGACGTCCTTCTCCTCGATCACCGCATCTTTGCTCATGTTGCAGAAAAGCCCGATCTTGGCGCGCATCTCCTCGCTCAATTCCACCTCGGTGCGGCAAATCAGGATGTCGGCCTGCACCCCGATCTCGCGAAGCTTGCTCACGCTGTGCTGGGTGGGCTTGGTCTTCACTTCCCCGCTGGCGCGCAAGTACGGCACGAGCGTCAGGTGGATGAACAGGACGTTTCCGGTGCCGACTTCGAGACCGAATTGGCGGATGGCCTCGAGGAACGGGAGTCCCTCGATGTCGCCGACGGTCCCGCCGATCTCGGTGATGACGACGTCGATGCCGGGAACGGTGACGGAGCGAATGGCCTCCTTGATCTGGTTCGTGATGTGCGGAATCACCTGGACCGTCTGGCCCAGGTATTCCCCCCGGCGCTCCTTGCCGATCACGTCGAGATAGATGCGGCCGGTCGTGTAGTTGGAATTGCGCGAGATGAGGGCGTTGGTGAAGCGCTCGTAGTGGCCGAGGTCGAGATCGGTCTCGGCGCCGTCTTCGGTGACGTAGACCTCACCGTGCTGGAAGGGACTCATGGTCCCCGGGTCGACGTTGATATAGGGATCGAACTTCTGCATCGCGATCCGGAGGCCCCGGGCTTCGAGGAGCATCCCGATGGCGGCCGCGGTGAGACCTTTGCCGAGGGAACTGACCACCCCGCCGGTCACGAAGATGTGTTTGGTCATTCGATCACCTGCATCAGGATCCTGCCTCACCCTCCCCGGGAGCACGCCGAGCGACGTCTCCCCCACCCGCGCCCCCGCGCATTCTTTCGACGAATCGCCGGTAGTCTTCGGGCGTATCGATCCCGCGGGGTCCCTCCGCGACCAGCCCGACACGGATCCGCGCGCCGTTTTCGAGGGCGCGGAGCTGCTCGAGCCGCTCCCGCTGCTCGAGCCTTCCCGGCGCCCACCGGGTGAACTCGAACAGGAAGTCCCTCGTATATGCGTAGAGGCCGATGTGCCCGAGGAAGGCATTGCCGTCCCGGGCTCTCGCCTCGACGAACCCTTCCGCCCCGAGCGCGGGAATCGGCGCGCGCGAAAAGTAGAGCGCGCCGCCGTCCGCCCCGACCACCACCTTCACCTGCGCGGCGTTTCGCCAACGGGTCTCGTCTTCGATCGGCGCCGCCAGGGTCGCCATCGGAAAGCGCGCCGGATCGACCAATCCCAGAACCCGTTCGATCGACGCGGGATCGATCTCCGGCTCGTCCCCCTGGACATTCACGACGATCGTCGCGTCGCGATGCCGGAGGACTTCGGCGATCCGATCCGTCCCCGACCGGTGTTCCGCGGAGGTCATCACCGACTGCCCGCCGAATCCGCGAACCGCGTCCGCGATCCGGTCGTCGTCGGTGGCCACGACCACCTCCGCGAGCCCGCGGGCCTGAACGACCCGCTCGTAGACGTGCTGGATGAGGGCCTTGCCGGTTTCCCGCAGGAGAGGCTTTCCGGGAAGGCGCGTGGAACCAAAGCGGGCCGGGATGACCGCGATGGCACGCTGCGCCCCCACCTCGTTCCTCCGCCGCACGCCCCGCCACACCATCCGATCCCCGGATTATAGGCGGCCCCCGCCGGAGTGTCAACGAACAGGCCGCTGTCGATCCGTCCGCGCAGACAGGGCGACCGGCCGCGTCCGCGCGAGACCCTCGGGGGGCGTGTCGCCGAATCGGTGAACCCTTGCGCGCGGCCCTCGCGATCAGGCAGACTCCCGGCATCCCAACGTGGAGGGTTTCACGATGAGGCAATCGCTCCCCGCGAGGGTCGCCTGCACGCTGCTCCTGTTCCTCCAGGCATCCGTCCCTGCGAACGCGCAGTCCGCAGTCGAGGAGTTCCGATGTGAAAACGGGCTCCGGGTCATGCTGCGCCCGATTCCCGGCGGCGGGCAGACCGCTCTGGTCGTGCTCTTCCGCGTCGGTTCGCGACACGATCCGCCGGGCCGGTCCGGACTCGCTCATCTATCGGAGCACCTCTACGTCACGGCGGCGGCGGGGTCGACACCCGCCCGCACGGTCGACGACATCGTCCGCCGGTACCCCGCCGGCTGGAACGCGCAGACCGGCGAGGATTTCACCGTGATCGCCACCCTCTTCCCGCCGGATCTCCTGGAGCAGGAACTCACGGACGCCGCGGCGCGCATGTCGGACTTGCGGCTGACCCAGGCCGATCTGGATCGGGAAGTCCCCCGACTGGTCCAGGAGCTGCACAACATGTTCGGCGGAATCCCGTCGCTGGCGGCGATGAACCTGGCGCGGGAGCGCCTGCGCCCGACCCCTCACGGGGGACGCAAGGGGGGCGTGCCGGAGGAGATCGCCGCCCTCGACCGGGTGACCCTCGCCGATCGCATCCGAACGCTCTACACCCCCGCCAACGCGATCGTGGTCCTGGCGGGAGGATTCGATCCGGGGATCGCGCGATCCGCCGTACGCCGGATCCTCGGCCCGCTTCCTGCGGGCGAACCGGTCCCCCCCCCCGCCCCGGCCTCCGTCCCCCAACCCACCTCCCGCACCGAGAAGATCGTCGTCCTGCCGGCCGGGGGGCGGCCGGAAGTCGTACTCGCGATCGCCCCGCCCGAATTCGACTCCCCGCAGTTTGCGCCCTTCCTGGTGTTGATTTCCCGGCTTTGGGCCGGGGCAGCCTCGCTGGCCTCCGAACCGGGACGGTTTCCGGTGATCTACTCGATCCTGGAGGATCCCGGGATCGTCACCATCGGCCTCCCCGTGGCCGCCGGCGCCGATCCGGAATCCGTCATGGAACGGCTGGAACGGTTCCTGACCGACACGCTCCCGGCACGACTCCAGTCACAGGAACGGATCATCGTTCGGAACGCCTTCTCCCTCCAACTGGGAGTCGGCGCCACCCCCGAATTCGCCCTGGCGCAGAATCCGTACGGTGTCGCCTTCTCCCTCGCGCGCCGGGCGCAGTGGGGGATCGATCCGGCGGCCCTCGACGCCGCGCTGGAAAAGGTGGATGACGCCGCTCTGCGGGCGGCCGCGGAACGATTCGCGCCCGAACGGCGGGCGACGATGATCCTTTTGCCCCGTTGAGAAAACACGCGAACCGCGCGGACCGAATTGCGATATCATGGAGCGCGCCCAGCGACCCGCGGGGGCCCGCGACAACACCCATTTGGAGCACGAACCATGCGCCGACGAGGCCCTTGGCTGGTGCCGGCCCTGCTGACCGCGACCTGCCTTCCCGCTTTCGCCTGCCTGTGGGACTACGATACGCTCGCCATGGAGCGGGAACGGTTCCCTTCCGCACTCGAATTGATCACCGGAAAGTTCCTCCGCCACACCCGCGAATTCTACGAGTGGCGTATTCAGGACCGGCTTCAGCGTCTGAAGGCCGAACCCGATCGAGCCGAATGGCTGGACGACCTGGCGGTCGCGTACGACAAGACCGGCCGGCAGGCGGATGCGATCGCGACGATGGAACGGCTGGAGACGATCCGTCCCGGGCGCTACGAGACGTACGCGAATCTGGGCACGTTCCACATCCACGCCGGTCAGCCCGAAAAGGGGCTGCCCTTCATCGCCAAGGCGATCGAGATCAATCCGGAAGCCCACTTCGGCCGGGAGATCTACCAGAAGCGGCTCGTCGAGTATGTGATGTCCCGCCGCGTGGACGGCCGCCTGTCGCTTCCCCTCTGCTCCGAGCAGCGAACCCACCACTTTGCGGGCGGATTCGCCGGCGCCGTTCTCGCAGGGGACAAGAGCGCCGAGAAACTGGAGGCCGCCGTAAAGGGAGTTCTCGGGATGATGCGGTTCGGCACGCACGACCATCCGGTGCTGCTCGAGGCGCTCGGCGACCTCTTGTGTTCCGGGGGAAGGAACGACGCGAAGCGACTCGCCGCGCGTGCCTACCTGAAGGCCTCGTACGGCGCGGAGGACCGGCAGGCGGCGGTCGCCTACCGACAGATCGCGGACGCGACGCTCGACATGCAGACGGTCCATCCCAACACCACCACGCAGCTGTCGCTCGCGGATCTCGAGCGCGACCTGCGCGCGGAGCTCGAGGATGCCGAGGCGTGGTACGCCGACGTGCGCGAGGACGAACGGAAGTGGATCCGCGAGGGGAAGGATCCGGAAAAGGAGTTTGCCGCGAAGTACTACACTTCCCCCCGCGTCGAGAACACCGAGTCGTTCACGCTGATGCTCGCGGGTCGCATTCGGCTCTTGATCGGCCTGATCGTCGTCACCGCCCTGGCGGCGATCGCGATCCCGCTGTGGCGTCGGCGGCGCGCGGCCGCGGCTTCTTCGGCGCCGGCGGCCTGACGGGGGGGTGCGCCGCTCAACGCTCCCAGCTCAGCTCGGTCAGCACGGGGAAGTGGTCGGACGGCCAGTGCCCGTTTCCGCCGTCCCGCACGACCTCGCCGAGCACCGGCGCCAGGTGCCGGGAGGCGAACACGAAGTCGATGCGGCGGGTGGACTGCCCGGTGTAGCCGTGATAGGTCCCGCGACTCTCGGCCTCGGGGTCGAGCGCGGCCAGGACATCGATGAGGCCCAGTCCCCCTTCCGCCTCCTCACCGGTCATTGCGGAATGGGCCACGGAACCCGCGGTGCAATTGAAATCCCCCGTCACGATCACGGGCGCGTCCCGGGCGAGTTCCCGGGCCCGCGCGACCAGGAGCGGCCCGGACCGGTCGCGCGATTCGGGACTGGCATGGTCCAGATGCGTGTTGACGACCAGGAGTTCGCGTCCGTCGGCGCGCGTTCGGAACCGACACCACACCGCGGTGCGGGGGTTCTCGTTCCCCCACCCCTTGCCGCCCGGCTGGTCGGGGGTTTCGCTCATCCAGAACACGCCGCGCTCGCCCGGCTCCAGGACCTCGGGACGATAGAAGAGGACGTTCATCAGTCCGAGGAGCTCCCCGCCCCGACGCGGTTTGCCGATGGTCCTGTATCCGGGCAGGTCCGCGAGCAGATCCTGGACCTGAATCCCGGTGCATTCCTGCGTTCCGACCAGGTCGGGGCGCGTGCGCGAGACGACGCCGGCCACCAGGGGGCGACGGTAGTTCCAGCCCCGGGTCCCCTCGGGGATGTATCCCACGCGCACGTTGAAGGTGAGGATACGCAGGGACAGCGCGGCGGCGTCCACGTTCGCGCCGGCCGAGTCCTGCCCGGCCGGCCGGGCGACCGGATCTGCCGCGTTTTCCCCAGGCGCGGAAGAGTCGTCCCCGCCCACCGGGGCGACGGGAACCGCGAGGACCGCCGACACCAGGATCGCCGCGGTCCGCAAGCGCCGGAGCAGGGCCATCACGGGATTCTTCGCGCCCGGCCGGAAGGGAGACGACCCACTATCCGGCGCCGAGCATGCGCTCCAGTTCGTTGCCCGCCACGGAGAGCTTGCGACGCTGCGCCGCCACGAGGTCCGCTCCCAGGGTGGCCGTCTGCCGGGTGAGGTTGGCCTCCGCGGCTTCGAGGTTCTTGCGGGCCCGCTCCAGGCGCGCCCGATACCGGGGGTGGGCGAGTTCCTCGGCGGGGACCTTGCGCAGCACGTGGACCTCGAGGAGCACGTAGTCTCGGTAGGCCTCGTACTGTTGCGGGTCGTGCGACAACGAGCGCTCGAAGGAATTACGCGCCTCCTCGTGACGTCCGAGCGCCACCTGGACGCGCCCGAGCGTCTGGGCGATGCGGCCCTTCCATACGGCGGGGAGGCCGACATCCTCGCGCATTCGTTCTTCCGCGCGGCGCAGGAAGTTCATGGCCTGTTCGTGGCGCTGGCCGAGGTGCAGCCGGAGACCGACCAGAAAGTGCGCCACGCTCGATTGCGGCCGGCACTCCAGGAGTCCGCTCGACAATTCCGCGCGCTCCACCTGGTTGGGACCCGAGACATCGGAGGCGAGGCGGACGAAGAATTCCCAGAGGGCGGGTTCGCCGCCCGGGAATTCCGCTGCATGCTCCAGCAGGTAGGGCATGAACTTCTTGTACAGCCCCAACGCGGGGGCGGACTCGTTTCGTTGCGCGACGCAGTAGCGCGTGAGTTCGAGGATTTCCTGCGCGGTGAGCTCCGCGCGCCGGCCATGCGCCTCGAGGAGATCGCCGTGGATCTCCCCCCCGCGGTCGAGGCCGACGAGGAGGCGGGCACGAACGGCATAGGCCCATCCCACGTCCCACTGCCGGGCGGGGACGGGGAGATACTCGCGGATGAATCCGGAGAGATCCGACAACCCCTGCTCCATCCGCTTGCGTCGCTCGGGGTCGGACAGATTCAGCGTCTTGGGATTGAGCAGGCGGAGGGCAGCGGCGACCGGTCCCGGGACCTGTGGGGTGGCTTTCTGGGTCGCGTTCATCAGCTCTTCCGGGCTGATTCCGCAGACCTGGGTGGCGTTGAGATCGGTCGGTTCGCGGGGGGCGGGGGCGGCGCCGGGAATGAAAGGAGCTCCGCATGCCCGGCAACGCACGGGTGCGCCCGGGGACGGGGTGGCGACGATCACCGTCTGCCCGCAACTGGGACAGGGATGGGCGTTCGTCGTGGCTGCATCCGTCATGCTCGCTCCGTCCCGAGGACCGCGCGCATCGACCGTCGGACATGGTATCGCCGCCCCGGAACTCTGTCAAATCAAAGTCCCGGGCCCGGTCCGACCGGACGCTGCCGCATCAACCCTTGGCCGTCCCGTGCGCCCCTGCTATACTGGCCCTCCGGGCCGCAGCACGCCCCGTCCCCACGATCCGGAGGAGGTCCGCATCCATGTCATTCCGCCAGATCACCGCTGGCTGGATTCTTCCCAGTCTCCTCGCCTGCGCCCTGATTCTGGGCCTGGCCGGCGTCGGGATCGCCGGCCGCAAGGATCCCCCGTCGGTGCAGGCGCAATTGAAGAAGCTGGAGCTGATCTACCAGATCTCCCAGCGCTCGTACGTCGACGAGGTCGATTCGAACCACATGTTCGAGGGGGCCTTCGGCGGCCTGCTGCAGTCGCTCGATCCGCACAGCGAGTACCTGAACGAGGACGCGCTGAGGGACTTCGAAGTCGACACGGAAGGGGAATTCGGCGGGTTGGGCATCCAGGTCAACGTCGTGGATGGCTGGCTGACGGTCATTTCCCCGATCGAGGACACGCCGGCCTTCCGGGCCGGCATCCAGCCGGGCGACCGCATCGTCGAGGTGGAAGGGAAGTCCAGCGAGGGGCTGACGACGACGGAAGCCGTCAAGGTGTTGCGCGGCCGACCGGGCACGAAAGTGACCCTCACGATTCAGCACCTGGGGCAGGCCGAAACCGAGTCGGTGACGATCACGCGGGAGATCATCCAACTCAAGAGCGTGAAGGGCGCCCGGATGGTGGACGGACCGTCGGGAGTCGCCTACGTCCGCGTGAACAGCTTCCAGGACCGCACCGCCAAGGAATTGCGTGACGCGATCGAGGGGCTGATGGCCAAGGGGATGAAGGCGCTGATTCTCGACCTGCGGCTCAATGGCGGGGGGTTGCTGGAGGAGTCGGTTCTGTGCGCCAACCTGTTCGTCCGGAAAGGCGCCATCGTCTCGACGCGCGGGCGCAATCCGGAGGACAACCGGACCGAAGTGGCGAATGCCGCGCTCGCCCTTCCCGAGTTCCCGCTGGCCGTGCTCGTCAACGAATGGAGCGCGAGCGCGAGCGAGATTCTCGCAGGCGCGATCAAGGACAACCGGCGGGGCATCGTGGTGGGCGTGCGGACGTACGGCAAGGGATCGGTGCAGACGCTCATTCCGCTCCCCAGCGAGGACTGCGCGGTGAAACTGACGACGGCCCGGTATTTCACGCCGAGCGGGCGATGCATCGACAAGCGATTCATCCGCAGCCAGGCCCAACTGGAGTCGGTCCCGCCCGAGAAGCGGGAGGAGTTCCGCCGGGCGCTCGACGAGTACGGGATCGCCCCCGATCTCGAAGTGCCCCTGCCGGCCGGGCAGATCGCCGATCTGATGGAGTCGTTCCAGGACGGCGGCGCGCGACCGCCGGCCGGGAACGGCGCCGCCGACACGCCTCCCGGCAACGCGGAATCCCCGGGCGGGACCACAGCGCCGGCGAAGGAGCCGTTCCGCGACGTACAGCTCGAACGCGCGGCGGACGCCCTCAAGGCCGTTCTGGTCATGCAGCCGGAGAGGAGATAGCGTCCGCATGGTCCGCATCCTGGGCATCGAAACCTCCTGCGACGAGACGGCGGCGGCCGTGGTCGACGACGGGCTGCACGTGCGATCGAACGTCGTACTCTCCCAGGTCGATCGGCACGCGGTGTTCGGCGGGGTCGTTCCCGAAGTCGCCTGCCGCGCGCACATGGAATCGTTCACGCGCGTGATCGAGCAGGCCCTCGCGCAGGCCGGGACGCGTCCCGCCGAAATCGACGCGGTCGCCGTCACGCACACGCCGGGCCTGATCGGCGCGCTGCTGATCGGAGTTTCGGCGGCCAAGGCGCTCTCCCTCGCCTGGGGAAAGCCGGTCATCGGCGTCAACCACATCCAGGCGCACATCTACGCCGCGGCCATGGCCCATCCGGGGCTGCTGGACGCGCTCCCCTGGGTGTCGCTCGTGGTTTCGGGCGGCCACACGAGCCTGTACCTGAGCCGCGACGAGTGCACGCATGAGCTGGTCGGCTCCACGCAGGACGACGCGGCCGGGGAGGCCTTCGACAAGGTCGCAGCGATCCTCGGGCTCCCCTACCCCGGCGGGCCCAGCATCGACCGGGCCGCCCGCGAGGGAAATCCGCGGGCCATCCGATTCCCGCGCCCCGAGCTTGCGGAGGCCCCCTCGGATTTCAGTTTCAGCGGGGTCAAGACCGCGGTCCTTTACCACTGCAAGGGACAGAACGCGAGTCGCGGCACCCCTCTGAAGCCGGGGATCTCCGTGCCCGACGTGGCCGCCAGCTTCCAGGCGGCCATGGTCGACGTGCTGGTCGCGCGAACCCTGGGATGCGCCCGCAAGCACGGAGCTCGGGCGATCGTGGTCGGCGGCGGCGTCGCCTGCAATTCCCTGCTGCGGACCCGGCTCGCGGAGGTCGGCGAGTCCGCCGGGATCCCGGTGCGCATCCCCCCGCTCGCCCTTTGCACCGACAACGCCGCCATGATCGCGGGCATGGCTTACGCCCTGTGGAAGCGGGGTCGGATCGCCGATCTCGAGTTGGACGCGGTGCCGACGCCGCCACGGTAGCCGCACGCGCGGGATTCCGCGGCACCCGCGGGGACGCCGCGCGCCTTTTCTTGAGGAGGGTCGTTTCGCCGTGGACGCCGATGCCATCCGGGAACTCCTGCGCGCCGTCCGGGAGGGCGCGCTCTCCGTCGAGGAAGGGTTCAAGCGACTGCGCCACCTGCCGTTCCGCGACCTGGAGTTTTCCAAGGTCGACACGCACCGATCGCTCCGCTGCGGATTTCCCGAGGTCATCTTCTGTCCGGGAAAGACCCCTCAGGCGGTGGCCCGGATCGCCCGTGAAATCGTCCGCCACGGCGGTCGATTGCTTGCCACCCGGGCCGATGCCCGGCAGGTGGCCGCCCTCCGCCGCGCCGTGCCGCGCGCGGTGGTACACCCGGTCGCCCGCGCGGTGACCGTCCGGACCGGAGACCCTCCCGCCCCGGAGGGTCTCGTCCTGGTCGTCGCGGCGGGAACGTCCGACCTGCCCGTTGCGGAGGAGGCCCGGGTCACCGCGGAGTCGCTCGGCGCCCGGGTGGAGACGATCTACGACGTGGGCGTCGCCGGAATCCATCGCCTGCTTCGCCACGTCCCGCGCATCCAGGAGGCGCGGGCGGTGGTCGTCGTCGCCGGCATGGAGGGCGCCCTCGCCAGCGTCGTGGGAGGGTTGGTGGACCGCCCCGTCATCGCCGTTCCCACGAGCGTGGGCTACGGCGCATCCTTCGGCGGGCTCGCGGCGCTCCTGGCGATGCTGAATTCGTGCGCCGCGGGCGTCTCGGTCGTCAACATCGACAACGGCTTCGGCGGCGGGTTCGCGGCTGCGTTGATCAATCGCAACACCCGCCCCGAATCGGCCGCGGAAGGAACCTCCTCCAGCCCGCGCAAGCGGCCCCGGCGCCGGCCCCGGCGCCGTGCGCTCGCGCGCTGACGCGCCGCGCACCCGCACGCGCAGGCGCCCGGCGCACCGACTCATCGTCCTCACCGGCCCCGACGCCGCAAGCGCGTGGAGGCGTCGCGTGGATGTGGCGCCGCGGGAAGCGAAAATGCCGGATCCGCGCGCGCAGGTGGAGGCACCGCCGGCTCCGGGCGAGCGGGGGCCAGTCCCGTGCGGCCCCGCCCGGCCGCGGCCCCGGGCTACTTGTCGTCCGTGAAGATCCCGTCCACCTTCACCGAGTTGGGACCTTCCTCCCGAACCAGGAATGGCCGCAGATAGAAGACGATCTCGGTCTTTTCGGTGTTCTCTTCCTCGCGCCGGAAGAAATACCCGAGGATCGGCATGTCCATCAGGATCGGAATGCCTCGGGTCGATTGCACCTTGCGGTCCTGGACCAGGCCGCCGATGACGATCAACTCGCCGTCCTGCGTCGTCACCGAGGTGTTGGCCTTGCGTGTGGCGATGACCGGCACGGCGCCGACGTCGGGGAAGAGATCGAACCGGACCACGGCCGATACCTCGGGATGGATCTCGAGGTGGACGAACTCCGGCCCGAGGGTATGGGCGGTCACCTTCAATTTCAGGTCGACGTCCACGAGGTTGAACCCGCGCAGCGGCTGGGTGCCCGCGAAGGTCAGGGTCGGGATGGGTACTCGCTGGCCGGTGCTGATGTCCGCGGTGCTCCCGCTTTGCACCAGGATCTTCGACTTGGAGAGGATGCGCGCCTGGCCCCGCTCCATGAGCAGTCGCATGCGCAGGTCGAGCCCGCCGGGCAGCTTGCGCGAAGTGTAGAACCGGAACGTCGACCCCTGAAAGGGGCTGGACGGACTCTGCAGGAGGAAGTCGCGCGGATTGAACGACTCGAGGATGTGGGGGCGCTGGGGCGAGATGTGGTTGTCGGTGTAGTCTCCCTCAACCCCGATTTGGAAGTCCGAGGTGATCACCTTCTCGAACACCGTGACTTCGATCATGATCTGCGGCGCCGGCACGTCGAGGATGCGCAGCAGTCCATCGATCAACTGGATGCGCTCCTTCTTGTCGGTGATGGCCAGGAGGTGGAGGGGCTCGGATTCGATCAGCTTTCCGACGCCCGGGGTCAAGTGCTGCTCGAGGAAGGGTTTCAGGTGCTTGCCGTGGTCGTGTCCCACGGTGTAGTAGACGGTGACCATGTCGCCCGCCTCCACCCGTCCCTTCTCGTAGACCACGGGTGGGCGGTCGAGGGCGCTGCCGGGCTTCGCCGGCCCCTGGAGGGAGACCCCGGGCGGGTTCGGCGCGCCTTGCGGCGGCTCCTGTCCGCTCGCGAATCCAGCCGCGGTCAGCCAGGCGACCAGCAGGGCGGCGACCCGGATCCCAACCCTCATCGGCTCACTCCCCCGGCGGTGCTGGACGACGGACCCGCGTTGGTGCAGACGACTTCCCCGAGCTCGGCCGCACGCGAAGCAGGGACGGTTGGAGATATTATCGGCCGTGGACCCGGACGTCCTGAAGCGGAACCGGGCAGGGCGGGCGGAAGCTGGGGACGAGAGGATCGATGCGGGGGGGGCGGAACGACCGCATCCGGGGAACGACTCGCCGAAAAGACCGCGAGGCGGGGGGCTCGGGGGCCCCACCGCCTCGCGGAGGGTTCACGTCGGATGCCGAAGCGTCCGGACGTTCTTAATCGTCGTAGTCTTCGTCACGGTAGCGGGGCTCCGGGGCGTCCGACGCAGCGTCGCGCGGCGGGCGATCCTCGGCGTCGTCCGGGCGGGGCCGGCGTTCCGGTCCACGCTCCGGGCCGCGTTCCGGTCCACGCTCCGGGCCGCGTTCCGGTCCACGTTCGGGACCGCGATCCGGTCCGCGCGGGCGATCCTCGAAGCCGCGCCCTTCCGGACGAGGCCCGCGACCTCCGCGGCCGCGGTCGAAGTCGCGCCGGGGAGGCCCCGCGGGCCGATCGGGACCGCGATGTCCGCGGTCCTCTCCGCCCCGATAGCCGCCCCGTTCGCGGTCATGCCCGCCCCGTTCGCCGCCGCGGTCCTCGCGTCCGCGCTCCCGCGGGGGCGGGGGCGCATGGCCCCGGTCGCGCTCGCCGCCCCGGTCGAACCGGGGGCGTTCCTCGCGATTGCCCCGGTCGTCGCGGCCGGCGTCACGCCCTCGTTCGGCAGGCGTTTCGCGGTTGCCCCGGTCGTCGCGACCGCCGCGATCATCCCGACCGCCGCGCTCCTCGCGACCGTGCCGCTCCCCGATCTCCCCGCGTTCCCAGCGATCACTCCGCTCCAGGCGCTCCGGACGGGCTTCCCGCTCCTCGCGGGGTCCGCGTTCCTCGCGCGGTCCGCGGTCGTCCCTCGGCCCGCGGTCCTCCCGGGGTCCGCGATCATCCCTCGGCCCGCGGTCCTCCCGCGGTCCGCGCTCCTCGCGAGGCCCCCGGTCTTCCCGAGGTCCGCGGTCAAACCGCGGTCCGCGATCGCCCCCTTCGGGACGGCCGCCGCCGCGGTCGCCGCGACCGGCCGGCCGTCCGGGCGGAGGCGCGGGCGCCTCCGCGGTGGCCGTCGCCGCCGCCGGAGCCGGCGCCGGCGCTTCGCCCGCCGCCCCGCCCTCTTCGAGCAGGACCTGCTTGCGGCTCAACCGGATCCGACCGGTATCGTCGATCGAAATCACCTTCACCTGGACTTCATCCCCGACGGTCACGATGTCCGCCACCTTTTCCACGTAGCCGGTGCCCAGTTCGGAGATGTGCACCATCCCCTCCTGGCCGCTCGGGTGGAGCTTGACGAACGCCCCGAACTCGCGGGTGGAGCAGACCTGTCCGCGGTAGACCTTGCCGACCTTGACCTCCTCCGTAATGCCGCGGATCCATTCGACCGCCGCATCGACCGAAGGCCCGTCCGGGCCGGACACGATCACCTCGCCCGAATCCTCGATCTCGATCTTTCCGCCCGTCTGCTCTTCGATCTTGCGGATCACCTTGCCGCCGGGTCCGATCACCGCGCCGATCTTGTCGGGCGGAATGGTGATCTTGACCATCTTCGGAGCGAAGGGGGAAATCTCGGTCCGGGCCCGGTCGAGGACCTTGCCCATCTCGCCGAGGATGTGGAGGCGCGCGACGCGGGCGCGTTCGAGCGCCTGTTCCATGGTCTGGATGTCCATCGTCGTGATTTTGATGTCCATCTGGACCGCGGTGACGCCTTCGGTGGTGCCCGCGATCTTGAAGTCCATGTCACCCTCGCTGTCCTCGCTGCCGAGGATGTCGGTGAGGACCCGGACTTCCTTGCCGTCCTTCACGAGACCCATGGCGACCCCGGCCACCGGGGCCTTGAGGGGCACGCCGGCATCCATCAGCGCCAGCGATCCGCCGCACACGCTCGCCATCGACGAGGAGCCGTTCGACTCCGTGATGTCCGAGATGATGCGGACCGTGTAGGGGAACTCATCCCCGGGCGGGAGCACGGCCTCGATCGCCCGCTCGGCCAGGTGCCCGTGACCGATCTCGCGACGGCCGGGGCCCCGGTTGGGCTTGCACTCCCCCACGCTGTAGCCGGGGAAATTGTAGTGCAGGTAGAACTTCTTGCTGTACTCCTCCTGCAGTCCGTCGACGATCTGCGCATCCCCCGGCGTGCCGAGGACGGCCGTCACCAGGGCCTGCGTCTCGCCGCGCTGGAAGAGCGCCGAGCCGTGGCAGCAAGGCAGGAGGCCGACCGTGATGTCGATCGGACGCACCGCGTCGAGGCTGCGACCGTCGATCCGCCGGCCTTCGAAAATGAGGTCGCGGAGGATGCGGTGCTTCAACTTCCCCAGGATTTCCTTGGTGTGGGAGGCGGGGATCTTGGGATTGTCTTCCGCGCTGAACTTCGCGACCGCCTCGCTGAAGATGGTGTCGACCGCGGTCTCGCGGGCCTTCTTGCCCGGGATGGTGAGCGCGTCCTGCATGCGGTGCGTGGCAAAGCGCTCGATGTCCCGCTGGACCGCGGGCTCGAACACCTTGGGCACCACCGGGCGCACGGGCCTTCCGCCTTTTTCCTTGAGTTCCTCCTGCATCGCGACGATGTCGCGGATGTTCTCGTGGGCGAACTCGATCGCCTGGATCAGCACCGTTTCGGAGACCTCGAAGGCCCCGCCCTCGACCATGGTCACCCCGCTGGCGGTGCCGGCGACGACCATCTGCAGGTCGCACTGCTTCAGCTCTTCGTAGGAGGGGTTGCAGACGAACTTTCCGTCGATGCGGCCGACGCGAACGGCGCCGACCGGACCGAGGAAAGGCACGCCCGAGACCGCCAGGGCCGCGGACGCGGCGTTGATGGCGATGACGTCCGGGTCGTTCTCCTTGTCCGCGGAGAGGCACATCACCGCGATCTGGAGTTCGTTGGCGAACTCGTCGGGAAAGAGCGGCCGGATCGGGCGGTCGATCAGGCGGCAGGTAAGGACTTCCTTGGTGCTCGGGCGCCCTTCGCGCTTGATGAAGCCGCCCGGAAACTTGCCGGCCGCGGCGGTGCGTTCGCGATAGTCGACGGTCAGGGGCACCACATCGGCAACATCCGCGCCTTCCTCCGGGTCCCCTTCGCAGACCGCCGCCAGGACAACCGTATCGCCGAGTCGGGCCAGCACGGCCCCGGTGGCCTGTTTGGCGATCTGGCCGGTCTCGAATCGGATCCGGCGACCGCCGATCGTGCGTTCAACAACAGATGGTTTCACTCTACATTCCTCCGGATGGGTGGCGGGCGCCGGGCGGGACCGGGATCGGGGGGAGGGCCGGCATCGGGTAGGTCGGCCGGCCGGGCGATCGTCTCACTCGTGGCGGGTAGCCTCTTAGCTTCGGCATGGCCCGGGAGACCATGGCGGGGCTGGGACGCTACCCGGCGCGCGCTCGAATCGCCTTACCGAGCCGGGCCCGCCGCGCTCCCAGGGGGATTTGCGGATGGCCCGGCGCCCGTCGAAAACAAAAAAACCTTACGAATCCACTTTCAACCGCGACGGATGGGGTCGGCCGGGGGACGCTTCGCGCGGGGTTTCGCTTTCGCCCCTGCGCGTCGGAACGGCTACCCGCACGATCCGACGCCCGCCGGAGACCCGAGCCGACGCTACTTGCGAAGACCCAGACGCTTCACGATGTCCTGATACCGACGCTGATCATGACGGGCAAGATACTGAAGGAGGGCGGCGCGCTTGCCGACCATCTTCAAGAGGCCACGGCGGGTCGAGTAATCGGTCTTGTGCGTTTTCAGATGTTCCGTGATCATGTTGATCCGGTCGGTCAGCAGCGCCACTTGCACTTCGCTGCTGCCGGTGTCCTTCTCGTTCCGTCGATTCTCCGTGATGACCTTCAACTTCTGCGGTTTCCGCTCCACAGCAACAGACATGCGAACGTTCCTCCTCCGTGGCGCCCTCTTGCGCCACTAGCCACCCGCGTACGGGCCTTCTCTCCACGTCTCGACGCCGCACGCAACATGGTGCCGCGCCTGGAAAAACACCAAGAAAGATTATCAACGTGCGGGACGGGCGTCAAGAGAAAGTCTCCGGATCATCGCAACCCGCCTTCGGACCATCGGTTGCGTCGCCCCCCGGATTCGCACAAAATCCCCCCGCGTTCATTGACGACCGGGCCCGGATTCCCAATAATCCTCCCACCGCGCGGGGTCGAATCCACCGGCGGCCGGACCGGATCGAGGATTAGCCATGCCATCCTACACCCTTGCGGAGGTTGCGCGCCTGGTGGGCGGCGAGCTGGTCGGCGACGCCGCACGCCGAATCGACGGCGTGAACGGGCTCGAATCCGCCACCGACACCCAACTCAGCTTCCTCCTCGGCCCGAAGCTGCGACCGGCGGCCGGCGCGTCGAAGGCCGCGGGGATCCTGGTGCGCGCCAAGGAGGATCTTCCCCACGCGCAAATCGTCGTGCCGCAGGTGAGGACCGCGCTGGCGCGCGTCGCCGCGCTGTTCCTGGTGGGCCGCGAGCGCGAACCCGCGGGGTTCCACCCGACCTCCGTGGTGTCCGGCGATGCCGTGCTGGGCGAGGGCGCGGGGGTCGGCCCCTTCTGTCGGGTCGGCCGCGGGGTCCGCATCGGCCGCAACTCCTCGATCGCCGAGCGCTGCTCGCTGGGCGACGGGGTCGTGCTGGGCGACGACGTGATGCTCCACCCGGGGGTCACGATCTATCCGGGGTGCCGGATCGGAAGCCGGGTGGAGATCCACACCGGTGCGGTGATCGGCGTGGACGGCTACAGCATCGTGCTCGGCGAGGGGGTTCCGGAAAAGGTCCCCTCGCTGGGAACGGTGGAGATCCAGGACGACGTGGAGATCTTCTCGAACGTGACGATCGCCCGCGGGGCGTTCGACCGGACCGTGATCGGGCGTTGGTCGAAGATCGACTGTCTTTGCCACATCGGGCACAACTGCCGGTTCGGCCAGGGCGTGATCGTGGCGGCGTTCGGGGGCGTGAGCGGGAGCGTGGAGGTGGGCGACGGGGCGATCCTGGGCGGCATGGTCGGCGTGGTCGACCACGTGAAGATCGGCAAGGGCGCGCAGATCGGGGCCGGGAGCGGAATCGAGCACAACGTCGGCGATGGGGAACAAATGTGGGGGCGTCCGGCCAAGCCGATCAAGCAGGAACTGAAACTCCAGGCCGTGCTCAAGCGCTTGCCGGAGGCCTGGCGCACGCTCCAGAAAGTAATCAAGCGGGAGGAGGCGGGTTCCGGCGAGGCGTGAGCGGCGCCTCATCGCCAGCGCGGTGTGCCCCAAAGTCCCGGCACCCGCGTGATCGGAGCGCCGTTCCAGACCCCGATCTCCATCAGCAGCGGCACGGGCGGTTGCTGGTCGGCGTATTTCATGAAGATCATCCGGCGCCCGTCCGGGGCGACGGCCGGGTGGCCATGGCCGACCAATCCGTCCGCGAACCGAACGGGGTTCTTCCCCCGCAGATCGCACTCCATCCAGCCCCCCTCGCGTTCCGCCCAGTAAAGAATCCGCCGGTCGTCCAGGACGACGGGGTACTCCCCCTTCCGCAAGGGCAGGAGCTGCCCGTCCCGGTTCAGGTGACAGATCACTCCCGACTCCTCTTCCGGGGCGTCGGCGCGCCGGTAGAAGAGGATCCAGCCGTCCCCGGACGGGTCCCACGAGAGGCTGGACACGTCCATCTCGTCCCGCACCCGACGCGCCTCGCCGGTGGCCAGGTCCACCGTGCATAACTCCGCCAGGTTGGGCCCGTGGCGCGGGGTCTTGTGGATGACGGCGAGCGCGGTCCCGTCGGGCGACAGCGTCGGCTCCGCGCACCAGCCGTCGGCGAGGAGTTCGCCGCCCAGGCGCCGGTTCGCGCCGGTCTTGAGGTCGACCTCGTACAGACCCATGCTGGTCCCCGCGGCGTCGAGTCCGGTCACCGCCACGCGCGTTCGTCCCGGCAGGAAACAGCCCGGCTGGGCGATCGGCCCCTGATACGGAACTCTGCGCATCTTCCCGGTGACGACGTCCAGGAGTCGGATGTCCGTTTCATAGTCCTGCACGCCGGGCCGCCACCAGCCGCAATGACCAAGCATGACGAGGTTTCCCGGGTCCGCGGCGGTCGGGTCCCCCGTGTGATCCTCCCAGTTTCCGCCATCGACCACGAACTCGCGCTCGTCGACCGTATCCAGCCATTTGAAGTTCAGCAATCGCGTGCGCTTTCCGGGCGTTCCGTACGCCTCCATCACCCCGAGGTCCTCGCGGACCTGCACCGGGATGCCCTGGTTCATCAACCCCTGCACCATATGGATCTCGGCACGCAGGGCCTCCTGCTGCTCCGGAGGTGTCTGCGACAGCCGCCGGTTCGCATCCATCAGGAACCCCGCAAACCGCGCGCGCTCGGCCTCGGTGACCGGCGTACGAAACAGGAAGTGCCCCCCGCGCCCCTCCTGGAACACGCCGAGGCGCCCGACCGCGCCGGCGTCGAGAAAGACCGGCTTGGAGCGCAGCAGATAGTAATAGGCCGTGGACATGAAGATGGGCGCCTCGTACGGCCGGTATTTGCCCCGCGCATTCCCCTGGTCCACGTACCAGAAGCCGTCCCTCTCCACGACCTTGACGATCGCCTGCGGATCCTCCCCCGGCTTTTGCAGCGAGAGTCCCAGCCGCCGATGTCCCCCGGCCTGCACCGCGTGGACCACGAACTGGGTATCGGCGTTGGCTTCGTGAAGCACGACCCACGACGCCGGTTCGAATCCCTCGAAACGCGCGCGGGCGATCGCGGCGTTCGACGCCAGGGTGTCCGGGGAGGGTCCGCGGGGAGGCTCCTGCGCAACCGCAAGGGCGGATTGGAGCAGACAGGCGAACGCGAACATGCCACCGCGAAGACGTGCGTCCATGGGACACTCCCCGAGAAACAAGGCGTTCGGGAACCCGGCGCCGGATTCACCGGTTCGCGCCCGTGCCTCCCTTATCTCCCCTCCGGACGAAAATTGCAACGGATCCGAAGGCGCGCCGACGGGAAACCGGACGCAAGGCGCCTTCCCTGGACCTCTCCCGGTCCTCCTGCTATCATCCCCGCCCTTGAATCCCCATGGAGGCTCCGCCGATGACCGCCCCCGCCGCGCCGGTGACCGCCGGCCCGTTCACCTTCCAGATGGATCCCGACGGAATCGGCCTGCTCCGGTTCGAAGTCCCGGGCGACAAGGCCAACACCCTTTCCGTCGCCCTGCTGGGCACCATTCGCGACCTCCTCGAGCAACTGGAAAAGACTCCCGGTCTCAAGGCCGTGGTGATGTACAGCGGCAAGCCCGATCAGTTCATCGTCGGGGCCGACTTGAACGATCTGGGACGGATCCAGAGCCCGGCGGACGGCGCGGCCCTCTCCCGCGGGGCCCACGAAGGCATGGCGCGCCTCGAGAACCTCCGCACCCCCGTGGTCGCCGCGATCCACGGCGCCTGCGTCGGCGGCGGCACCGAACTGGTGCTCGCCTGCGCCTACCGGATCTGCACGGAGCACCCCAAGACGGTCCTCGCCCTGCCCGAGGTGAAGCTCGGACTGCTCCCCGGCGCCGGGGGAACGCAACGACTGCCCCGCCTCGTGGGCGTCGAGGCCGCGCTCGACATGATCCTCACCGGCAAGAACATCTACCCCCGCAAGGCCCTCAAGATCGGCCTCGTCGACGAGATCTGCCCCAAGGAGGTCCTGCTCGACGTGGCCCGGGCCGCCGCGCGCAACCTCGCCGCGGGCCGCATCGACCGCGACCGCGGGCCCCGCGGCGGGGCGATCCGGCGCTTTCTCCTCGAGCAGAACCCCGTCGGCAGGAACTTCCTGTTCGCCCAGGCGGAAAAGGCGGTGCTCTCCAAGACCCACGGCCTCTACCCCGCGCCCCTGAAGGCCCTGGAGTCGATCCGCACGGGAGTGGAAATGACCCCGGACGCCGGCTGGCGTCGCGAATCGGAGCTGTTCGGCGAACTCGCCGCGGGCCCGATCGCCAAGGGGTTGATCCGTCTCTTCTTCGACATGCAGGAGTCCAAGAAGACGAACGTCCCGGGCGGGACCCCCCGGGACGTGCGCAAGATCGGCATGCTCGGCGCGGGGTTCATGGGCCAGGGGATCGCGCAGGTCGCGGCGGATTCCGACTACACCGTGCAGCTCAAGGACCGTGACGACGCCTCCGTGGGGCGCGGCCTCAAGGCCGTCTCCGACTTCTTTCGGGAGAAGTCCCAAAAGCGCATCCTCACTCGGCAGGAAGCCGAATGGCGGCGCGTGCGCGTGACGGGATCCACCGAGTGGCACGGTTGGAAGACCGTCGACCTGGCGATCGAGGCGGTATTCGAGGACCTCGATCTCAAGCGCAAGGTCCTGGCCGAGTTCGAGGCTCACGCCCGTCCGGATGCCGTGTTCGCCTCCAATACTTCGTCCCTGCCGATCTCCGACCTCGCCGCCCGGGCGACGCGGCCGGAGCACGTGGTCGGCATGCACTTCTTCTCCCCCGTCCCCAAGATGCCCCTTCTCGAGGTGATCCAGACGAAACAGAGCGCGCCCGATGCGGTCGCCACCGCGGTCGAGGTGGGCCGGAATCTCGGCAAGACCGTCATCGTCGTCAACGACGGGGTCGGTTTCTACACCACCCGGATCCTGGGCCCCTACATGAACGAAGCGAGCCGGATGCTGCTCGAGGGGATCGCCCTCGACGCCCTCGACGAGGCGATGATGAAATTCGGATTCCCGGTGGGACCGATCACGCTGATGGACGAGGTCGGACTCGACGTGGCGGTCAAGGTCGCGCACATCCTGGCGAAGGCGTTCGGCGCGCGGATGGAGCTCCCCGCCTCGATGGACAAGATCGGGGCCGAAGGCCGACAGGGCCGAAAGAACCGCCGCGGCTTCTACCTCTACGACGAGAAGGGGCGCAAGGGGGGACCGGACGCGAGCGTGTACGCCACCACCCCCGATGGCGCGAACCGGAGAGTCTTCGACCCCAAGGAGCCGCAGGAGCGACTGGCGTACGCCATGGCGAACGAAGCCGCGTTCTGCCTTCAGGAGGGGATCCTGCTCCACCCGCGCGACGGCGACCTCGGCGCGGTACTCGGGCTCGGGTTTCCGCCGTTCCTGGGCGGCCCGTTCCGCTGGATGGACCGCACCGGATTGCCCGCGGTCGTCGCGCGGCTCGAGGCGCTGGCGGCGAAACACGGGGCGCGCTTCACCCCTGCGCCGATCCTCGCGGAAATGGCCCGGGAAGGGAAGCGGTTCCACGCCGAATAGCGCCGAATCACGCGGCTACTTGTTTTTCTCCCCGGACGTCCGACGCCGCACCTCCCCGACCACGTCGCCGAGGTCGCGCAGCGCGGACGGATCGATCCGTTCCGCCGCATCCAGGTCCGCGGCGGCATCCCGCCAGAGACCGAGCGCGGCCTTCATGGCGCCGCGGTTGGCCAGAGGTCGCGCCTGATCGGGGGCACGCCGGAGCACCTCGTCGTAGTCGGCAATCGCCCGAGTGACTTCCACGCGCGGATCTTCGCCGTTCCGGAGGAGCTCTACGGACAATCGCTGCCGGGTCTCCGCGAGCAACAACCGGTGGGACGCGTCCTCTGGAGCGATGGCGACCGCCTGCTCGAAGCAACCCACCGCCCCGCGCATCTCGGCTCGTACGTCCCCGTCGAGCCGACTCCGGTGGTCCGCGCGCGCCAGGCGAATCATCCCGGCCAGACGGTGGATCTTCCCCAGGTCGGGCCGTACCGCCAGGGCCAGCCGAAGGTCAGCCTCCGCAGCGTCGAGCTGCGGCGTCGGATCGCCGGACGACGCCAGAACCCGGTTTCCCCAAGTCAACCACAACGACGCGCGCGTGACATTCAGGTCGAAATGCCCGGGCAAGACAAGACGGGCGCGCGCGAGTCCCTCCACGGCCGCGGCCAGGTGCGGCGTGCCATCCATTCCGGCGCGGGATTCCGCGATCGCCCAATGGAATCGCATCTCCGCGTGCTCCACCCAGGCCTCGTGCAAGTGCGGATCGCAGCGGACGGCGGCGTCGAAATCGGCCGACGACTGCTCCCGCTCGCTCGCGCCGGACTTTCCCGATGCCTCCAGCCGCTGCGCCCGGTCCCGGGCGATCAGCGCCGCCACCAGCCCGTCCGAAGACGGGCGCGATTCAACCAGATCTCCCCGTCGGACGGGCTCCTCGTGAGCGCGTGATCGAGGTCCTCCTGCGCCCGGTCGAGGAAGCGTCCGGCCGTTTCCGTGGCCAGGTCCGGAGACTGCGCGCGGGCCGTCAGAATCCGGGCGCGCACGAGCCATCCCTCCGCGCGCCCGGGCGCGACGTCGATCGCCCTGGTTGCGCTCTGCTCCGCGGCATCGAAGGCCGGCCCGCTCTCCTCGCCGAGTTGCCGCCGGAGGACGCCCAGGTTGAGTCGTGCCTTGGCCCGGCTCACGTGAATCCGGACGTCGCCCGGGGCCCGCTCCAGGGCAAGGGCGAAGTCGGCATCGGCCCGTTCGAATCCGTCGTCCGCAGACTGCCCGGCGAAGATGCGCGCGAGGGTGGCGTTCGAGCGGAGGTTTCCGCGCCACCAGAGCGCCTCGGCGTCGCGGGGGTCGAGCTCGACTGCACGGGTCGCGTCCCGCTCGGCCTCGTCGAACTCTGGACGGACGTCGATCCGACGGGTCAAGCGCGAGAGGGAGATCGCCTGACGCGCCTGCGCTCGTCCGAGCCAATGGGGCGCGTAGCCGCGATCCGCTTCGATGGCCCGTTCGTAGGCCACCAGCGCGCCCTCCGCGTCCCCGTCCGCCAGGTGAAGCCGGATCGAGGCTTCCTGAGCCTCCTCCAGACCGGGGTCCTCGGTCCAGGCGCGACGCAGGTGAGCCGCCGCGCGCTCCCGGTCGGCGGGATCCCGGGCGAATGCCGCCGCCGCCAGCCCGCGGGCGCACTCCAGGCGCGCCGCGGTCAGTCCCGTCGCCGGAGCGGTCCCCGTCGACGCGGCCGCGGCCTCCAACACCGTCAGATCGGCGCGCAACGCCTCGAGCAACGCGCGCGCGCGGGCGTCCCCTTCGACCAGTTCGGACTCCGGCGGCAGTCTCGCCTCGGTCGCCGAACCCGGTTCCGGGAGCAGGCCGGCGCGCGACAGCCGCTGGCCGGCGCGAAGCAGCCAGGCATCGCGCAGCTCGGCGGTCCGCAGGCCGAGTTCGCGCGCGATCAGAATCGCCCGCTCGTAGCGGGCGAACGAATCCCCGGAGTCCTTGCTCAAGGCCGTGTCCTGTTCCCGGCGCGCGTCCTCGAAGCGAAGGAGGGCGCGATACATGCGGCCCAGATGCGCGTGCGGTTCCGACACGGTCGGCGCGCTTTCGACCGTGGACCGAACGGCCGCTGCGAGGGGAGGAAGGAATTCCCGCTCGAGGGACGCCATCGGCTGGCCGGCCCGACGCACCGCGAGGGCGGCCTTGACGCTGAGTTCGGCGATGGTTCGCAAACGTTCCAGGCGCTCGCGCTCGAGCCGGGTGCGAGTGGCCCGCTCCTCCGCCGCCCTGCGTTCGGCGCGCAGCCCCTGCAGGGCCAGGAGGGCGGACCCGGTACAGGCCGCCAGGAGGAGGACGATTCCCGCCACGACCGGCTTCCGACGGCGGGACCAGCGCAACAGGCGACGGATCCCGCCTTCCCGTTTCGCGACCAGAGCCTCGCCGGCGAGATAGCGGCGGCAGTCCTCCGCCAGGTCGCGGGCGGTGGCGTACCGGCCGGACTTTTCGCGCGCCATGGCGGCCAGGCAGAGCGTTTCCGCGTCACGATCCACGCCGGGGTGCCAGCGGCGCGGCGGCGGCGGCTCCGATTCCGCGACCCGGCGCACCACCTCCATCGCCGTTGCGCCGTCGTAGGGAGCGCGGCCCGTAAGCAGTTCGTACAGGATCGCTCCGATCTGGTAGACGTCACTGCGCGCGTCGACCTCGTGGACGTCCCCCCGCGCCATTTCGGGGCTCATGTACGCGGGCGACCCCATGATCGTTCCCGTGCGGGTCGCCGTCCCCTCCCCGCCCTCCCGCATCTTGGCGAGGCCGAAGTCCATGACCTTCAGCCGGCCCTCCCGCGTGCGAACGACGTTTTCCGGCTTGAGGTCCCGGTGGATGACGCCGGCGTCATGGGCGGCCTGAAGCGCATCCGCAATCTCGGCGATCCAGCGCACCGCGGTGGCGGGGTCGACTCCCCCGACCCGGCTCCCCTCCCCTCCCACCGCCGCGCGGGCCGGCGTCAGGCCGTGCCGGACCGGGTCGGAGAGCACCTCCTGCAGGACCGTCCCTTCGACGTACTCCATCGCCACGTAGGTCAGCCCGGAGGCTTCCCCGATGTCGTGGACGGCCACGATGCCGGGGTGATGGAGGCGAGCGGCGGACCGCGCCTCATTGCGGAATCTCAGCACGGCGGCGGGCGAGGCCATCTCGCCGCCCAGCAGCACCTTGACTGCGACGTTCATACGCAAGTCGGGGTGCCACGCCAGGTAGACCACGCCCATCGCGCCCCGGCCGAGTTCACGGATCACCTCGTACTTGCCGAGTCGATGGACGGACGGATGGGATCGCGCCGTCTCATCCGCGGCATCGATCGTCCCCGGCCGCGGGCTCCTGGGCGCCGCCGGGACCGCATCCCCGTCGATGGCCCTCGCGTCGGCCGCCTCCGGCCGTTGGGTGCCGGATCCGGTCGCGCCGTCCTGAAGCGGTTCGAGGACTTCCGTGCCCGTCGCCACCGGCGCCCCGCCGACGCGCGTGGCGCGGCGCAACGCATCCGACTGACGCTCGGCGAGCAGATAGAGGGTGCGCGCGCACGTGGACGCGGTCATCGCTCCGCGTTCGACCAGCAGCTTGCCGAGTGGGCGGGGCGGCTGCCCCTCCGCTTCGCGCCGCTCCTCCTCGCGCCAGAGCGGCTCCGCCCGCTCCGGGGTGAGCCACCCCTGCTCGTACGCGATCTCGAGGAATTCCCGATCGATCGGTCGCGGCACGATCCGGCCTCCAGTGCGGGGAGATGCCTCCGGCGACCGCGCCGGCCGATCCCCCGAACGGTCAACGCTCCCGTTCGAAGACGATCCGCTGGGTCTCCGCCTGGTCCACCGCGCGGCAGAACTCGATGAAGCGGCCGTACGCCTCCGCCGGCACGTCCTGGGCCGGGATCTCGTACTCCCGCGTCACCCTCACCGCACCCGCCGCGCCGGCCTCTGCCGGGTCGACCACGCGGGCGATCCTCAGGGAATACGAGCCGAAGTCGGTTCGCAGCGTCACGCTCTCGGGCAACCGGCGCACGCGCAACCCGGACGGGACGCGGACCAGGACGGTCGTGCTCGATCCGTACGTCTCTTCGAGATGGATGGGGAGACGACGTTTCGATTCGGCGACGAAGGCGCGCTGCAGGCGCAACGGCACCACTCCGAGGCCGCAATGCGCGCGGTCCCCCTGTTGGGTGAGGAAGGAGCGGATGCGCAGGGAAAACTCGCCGGTGAACGGCCGGCGCGCCTCCTCCAGGTCGGGAAACTCCATTGCGTCCACGACGAGCCCCGGAAACGTCGCGTTGTAGATGGTCTCGAGGAAGATCTTCCGCCGCGCCGCATCGACCCCCGCGAAGCGTTCCTTCCAGAAGGAGCTCTCCGGTCCGGTGGCCATCGTGCGGCAGGTGAGCGCGGCGGGGCCGTCCAGGGAGGGCTCGATGACGAAGTCCTGGATGGTGCCGAGGACTCGTTCGGCGGCCGTCCGGTACACGGTCGGATCTCCGGTGGGGAGGGTGACCAGCTCGGGACCCTCCGCGCCGAGGAGGAGGGCGAATCCGCCGCGACGGTCGCCGGGAATCTCGCCGAACGGCAGATATCGGCCCGCTCCGCTCAACCAGACCGATTCCCGATCGTCGAGGCGCACGCGCAGGAGGAGTCCGCCCACGCTTGCGCCGTCGAAATGGTCCGGACGCGGCAGGTGCCAGGGCGGAGGCGGCTCGACGTGCGCGTTGGGTCGGGTTGCCGCGAATTCGGCCGGCACCCCCGCCAGGTCCAGGAGCGGCTTGAGCAGCACGAGCCGGTGTCCGGAGCGCTCGAGGAAGACGGTGTGCGCGGGGGCGAATCCCCCCGTGTCGCGCACGTGATCGAGCACGGCGTAGTAGAGGGCCTCGGTCCGCTCCCGCCGCGTCGTCTTCCCCGCGCACACCCGGTCGACGAACGCCTGCAAGTCGTGGGTCGGCACACATCGGCCCATGAAGTTCTCGCGCAGATCCGCCCACACGTCCCGCCAGGTCTGCTCCGCGCCCACCGCCACGTAGGGCAGCAGCGTGCGGAAGTGGGGCATGTGCCCCTCGGGCTCGATGTGCGGCGCGTTCTCGATCCGCCAGCGATGGACGACCATCCCGTCGCGTTCGCTCACCTGCGCGGGGCGCGGCATGTTCATTTCCGCCGCGAGGAAGGGGAAGCCCTTGGGCACCAGGACCACGAGTTCGGAAATCAGGAAGGTCCCGTCGAAGTTCGGGTCCTGGAAGTAGAAGTTCGGATACGTGAAGCGGCCGAGCGGCCGCCCGCGCGCGACGCGCCGGAAGGCGTAGTCGATCACGGAACCCTCGGTGACGCGCGGCATCGTGAGCTCCCGCTCGCGCGGGATGACCACCGGTTCGAGGACGCTGCCGTCGGGGGCGAAGGTGCGCGCCTCGAGAATCTCGCCCTCGATGTTCACCTTGTCGTACTCGTCCACGCCGCGCTCGTTGAGGATCTTGACGGCCTGGTGGATGTACTCGGAGTGGGATCCGTCGGGGTGAATGCGCAGGACCGCCTGGTCGAGGAGGTAGACGACGGACGAGGTCGGCAGGTCCCGGCGGCGGGGGGATCCGGGAATGAGGCGGGCGACGTCGATCTTGTAGGGGGCCCAGAATTCGTCCGGGTCGCCGATGACGCGATCCCCGGCGGCGCTGCCGCCCGCATCCAGCCAGGCGAGCTCCCGGCGCAGGGCCGCATCGGACGGCTCGAGGGAGAGCGCGGTGCGGTACGCCTCGAGGGCGCCGGCGCGATTCCCCGCGCGGAGGCGCACGTCCCCCAGCGAACGCCAGGCATCCGCGGCCCGGGGGTCCCACTTCAGCAGCCGCCGCCAACACTCTTCGGCCTCGACGGGCCGGCCGAGAGATTCCTCGAGGGCGGCCAGACGCCGCAGGATTTGCGCGTCATCGGGGGCCCGCGCCGCCAGCCCCCGCCAGAGGCGCGCGGCCTCCTCCTGCTCGCCGGCGGCTTCGAGCAGTCCGGTCAGTTGAAAAACGGTCCCGGCGCGGCGGGCGACGAGCTTGCGGGCCCACTCGAGCGCGGCCGGATAGTTGCGTTCGTCGCGACGCCGGTCGATCCAGTAATTCGCGACCGCGGTCGTTCCCGGAGCGAGTTCCTCCATGCGCCGGATCGCGGTCTCCGCCTGCGCGTTCCAGCCCCGGCCGCGGTAGAGCTGCATGAGCTGGAAGTGAGGGGCATAGGCCCGGGGGTGTGCCGTCGCCGCCCGGCGCAATGCCTCCAGGGCCTCGTCGATCTTGTGGTCCGCTTCCAGGAGGTCCGCGAGCGCCAACCAGGCCGGCGCGAAGGCGGGGGCCGACTCGATCGCGCGCCGGTAGTGGTCATAGGCCCGGTTGCGGCGCCAGAGGTCGGGCCATGGATCCGCCTGCCGGAAGATCTCCGCGGCGGTGTACTGGACGAGCGGATCGTCCTTGCCGGACTCGAGGGCGGCGCGAACGCGAAAAACCGCCTCGTCGGCGTGACCGCGCCACAGCGCGTGCGCGGCCGCGAGCGCCACCTCCCGGGCCGGAAGTCCCGCCGGGGCGCTCCCGATCCGGGCGAAGTGCGCCCACGCCGGCCACTCGAACGGGGTGACCGGCGCGCTCTCCGGCTCGGGGGCGGGCGCGAGGGTGCGCAACGTCGCCGCCTCTTCGATTTCCGCCGGCCGGATCGGCCGGCCGGTCCGGTCAGTCAGAAAGGCGCGAAAGTTGCTGATGCTGCCCGCGACGGTTTTCACCAGAATCCGGTTCCAGCCGGGGCGGAGCCGGATGCCGACCGCCCGTTCCCGCGGCCCGTACGCGCGAAAACGGTCGAAAACCAGGGCGGGCAGGTCGTTGACCCAGGCGCGAAGATTCCCGGGGCACGAGAGGGTGAGGACCGCGTCCGCCGGCGAATCCAGGCGGAACTGCGCCAGCGCGTACGCGGCGCCGCGCCGCGGCGAGAGGAAATCGAACGGATCGAATCCGCGTCGCAACCCCGGTGGGGGCGCGGCCCGCCAGGCCAGGTCGAACTCCGTTGCCCCGACCGCCAGTTCGGGATCGTCGGGACGCACCTCGGGGGGGTAGGCTTCGTCGAAACAGGCCCGGGTGGTGGTGCCGAAGCCGCCGATCACGCACCAGCGACGCAGCGCACCGAGGTCCGCGAACACCGCCTGCGCAGCGTCGAATTCCCCCGCCTCCTCGTGGCAGTCCGCCAGCATCTCCCCCACCAGTATGCGCGAAAATCCGGACAGCGATGCATCCGCCCACGCGCGCTCGAGCAGCGGACGCATGCGCTGGAAGTCCACCATCCGACCGCGCAGTTCCGAGGCTCCCCGCAGGAGCGCCTCCGCGCCCGGATCCGCCGGATCGCGTACGACGGCCTCGAGCCAGGCGAGCACCGTCGCGTCGTAGTCGGACGCCGCGAAGGAGGAATCCCCCCAGGCGGCGGTGGCGGGAGACTCCTGCCCGGCCGCGGGCGCACCCGCCGGCAGAAGCGCACCCGCCAAGACCCAGAGAAGAACCAAACATCGACGATGCGCCGCCAGAAGGAGATCAGGCATGGCCTTCCCCGGGATCAGGACCTGCGGACCCACGACGCACCCATCGTGAGCATCGGCCCGCGATCTGTCAATCGAGATTCTCCCCGGTGATGCCGGCCTCCGGCGCCCCCCCCGCTCCGGCGGCCTCCCCCGTCGCGCCGCTGCGACTCCGCGCTCCGGCTTGCGTCGCATTCCCGCGGGCGGAGCCCATCGCATCGGAGACACGGTCTGACACGGCGGGGAGACACGCTCCGCCTCGCCGACCCAAGTCCATGCCGGGCGGACTCGTGCGGCAAGGCCGGCGCCCGGGTCCGCGATTGCCCGCCGCCGGAACGAGTCTTGCGATTCCCCTGCCGTCCCCCAGGCCGGGAGTCTTCATGCAGCCGAGCGATCCCCGGATTCCGTTCAAGGGCGAACCGATTCGCGCGCGCGTCGTCGGGCTCGTCGCGCTCGCCCCGCTCCTGCTCGCCCTCCTCGTCCACTCGATCTGGCCGCGGACCTTCGCCGCCCGAGGCACGATCGTGGTCCGCGCGGCGCACGGCAATCCCGGACCGGCGACCGCGGCGGCCCTCGTCAGCGCCCAGCAGCGCATCCTGACCGCGCCCGAGCTCCTGCGCCGAGTCGCCCGCGTACACGATGACCCCGGCGGTGTCGTCGCCGACCTCGACCGCCTGCGTCGAATCGAGGCAGGATTCGAAGCGACCTCGGATCCGCTGATCGGATTGGTCCGGGTCCGGCTGGTCGATCGCGACCCCGTGTGGGCCGAAACGACGCTCGACGAGATCCTCCGCCAATTCCTGTCCTTTCGCTCCGACCTCTCCGCGACCGGCGACGGGTCGAGCGTTCTTCGCGAGCGGGCGGACGAGTACCGGAACGATCTCCGGGCCGCGGAGAAGGAACTTCAGGGTCGTCGAGCGGAGGTCGCGTCCGCCCTCGACGCCGAACGGGAGCTGACCGCCAATGCCGAACGTCTGGTGGCCCGGCAGAAGGAACTCGACGAGCTCGAACTGGAGGCGGTGGAACTGGAGACCGCGCTTCGGCCGCTGCGACTGGCGCTGGCGGAGGACCGCATCCAGTACTTTGCGTTCCTGAATCTCGATGCTTTGACGGGGATCGGGTCCCGGTTGAGCGAACTGCGCGCGGAACTGGTTCGACTGCGACGAGCGTTCCGGGATGGCATGGGAGGACAGGACGCGGTCGAGGCGGGCATCCGGGAAACCTACGACGAACTTCGATTCGAGGCCCGGAAGGTGCTGGCGAGTCGGGCGGACCGCCAGAAGGGGATCGAGGCCAGGATCCAGTCGCTCCGCGCCGCCATCAGCGAGCTGGAAGCCCGGAATCGGGCCCTGCACGAGCGCGGTGTCGAACTCCGGCGCGCCGAACGCGAGGCTCGACTCGAGGCCTACTCGTACGAGACGTTCCGCCGGCGCGCGGAAGACTTGCGCATCCAGGGGACGCTGGATACCGCCGCCGAGACCAGCCAGGTGCGGATCCTGTCCTGGGGGCGCGGTTCCGCCACCCCTGCGTCCCCCCGTCCGGGACCGATCTTCTTCGTCGGCGTCCTGCTCTCCCTGACCTGCGGATGCGTTGCGGAGCGCACCCGGCGCGCCCGGAACCGTGCGCGTGCGGAGGAGGAGGCCCGCCGGACCGCCGCGCGCCGAAGCGCAAATCGCGCCGTTCGCGAAGCGACGTATCCACTCGTCGACGGCGGACTGTACCCGCGCAAGCCGGTATCCGCCCTGCCGAAAGGCGGCACGACCGAGCGGGCACTCGCCCTCTCTCCGGCGCCGACGCTCCGGCAACTGGGCCCCCCGGGAAAAGCGGGTGCGCCACCCGTGCGGACCCTGCCGGTCGCCGGACGGCCGGGAGTCTGCACCTCGACCTCGCCGGCGACTCCCGCGCGGCCGGGGGTTCGCGAGGCCACGACACCGGCCGCTCCGGGCCCGGATCCTGCCGGTGCAGCGGACCCCGGCGCGGCCACGACCCCGCGATCGGCGACGAAAACGGCCGCACCGGCGCCCCCCCCCAGCGCAACCGACGCGGGCGTCGCAACGGAGTCGTCCATGCCGGCGAATGCAGACCCGGCGACCCGTGCGAACGAGGCGGGCAACGCAGAGGTGGAGCCCCAGGTGGCGGCAGCGACCCAAGCAGATGCGGCGACTCAAGCGGAGTCCAGTCCCAACCCGCGCATGGGATCGGGATCCGTCACCTCGAGCCCGCCCGACCAGGCGACGGCGAACGAAAACGGTCCGGGACGGTCACCGATCGGGGCGCGGGTCGCCCTTGCGCTTCGGATGGCCGAGGACCGCCTGCAGCGGGGCCGCTTCCGCGAGGTCGGCTGCCTCCTGGGAACCGTGGGTGCCGTCGAACCGGCCGTGCGGGAGCGAGTGGGTGGACTGCACCTCGCGGCGGCCTGGGCCGCGTACTTCATGGGCGCAGACGCGAAGGCGGTTGGGCAAGTTGCCCGGGTGTTCGATTGCAGCCAGGACCCCTTCGTTCGTGGATGCGCCGCGCTGTGCGCCGGACTTGCTTTCCGCAAGCTGGGCCAGGTCGACCGCGGGATCGCCTCGGCCGCGCTGGCCTGTCGGCAGCTGGATCTCGCCCGCCAGAGCGGGGAGGGAGACGAGGCGGAGCGGACACTGTGGCTCGCCCAAGCGCAGATCGCCCGCGGCGCGGGCGGGGACGCGCTGGAAGACGCCGACCGATTGGCGGCGGGCCGGACGGGGGAGTTCGCCGATCCCCTTCGCAAGGCCGTCCAATTGTACCGTCGATTTCTCGCGGGTGAGCCCGTCTCGGAGGCCGTCCGCAATGCCGTGGAGGGCGGAGTGATGCGCACCTGGATTGCCATGCTTCCCGGAGCAGAACGAGCCGCTCGGTACACCGGAATGGAAGCGCCGGTCGCACCGCCGGTCGACGTGTCCGGAGCGTCCGGAGGCGACTCCGACTTGCGCCGCCGCCTCCTGGAGCTCCGAGCCCGCACCGGCGCGTCCGACTCGGGAATCCGCACCCGCAAGGCCCCCATCGGATCGATCCTGCTCGTCGAGCCGCATGACGATCGGGCGGCGGCCTTCGCCGCCTGCCTCGCCGGGTCGGGACACTCGATCGCCGCGCGAGTGGGCAGCCTCGACGCCGCGCTGCAGCGGATCAGTCACGTCGGAGCGTCCATTCTGGTATTGGACCTGCAGTCGCCCGGGGTGGCGGTCATGGACCGCATGGGCGCCAGCGGCACGATCCAGCGCATCCTGAGCGTGGACCCGCAGGCGCGCATCGTGGTGACCTTTCCGGCGGTATTGCGTCACCTCCTGATGAGCTCATTGCGCGCGGGCGCTCGCGCGCACGTCGAGCAACCGTTCACCGCTGCCCGGGTGCTGGGAGCCCTGCACGCCGCGCTGGCCGCGCGGTCGGGGGTCGAGACGCTGCGTCGGAACGTGCTCGGGCTGAACCGCCCCCACGCCTGCTCCTGGCGATCGGCAGGAGGACTTCTGAGTTCGCTGCTGTTCGGGTGGCGAAATTTTTCCGCCCGCTCGCTGGATCCCGCAGGGATCGATGCCGTCCTGAGCCGCGGACTGAGTCCGGGACGAATCGTGCGCCTCCGGGTCCAGATCCCTCCGTGGCCGGAACCGCTGGAGACCGAGGCCCGGATTGTGTCATGCCGGCAGGATCCGGTGCTCCACTTCTGGCTCACGCGTTTCCAGTTCGTCCGCCTTCCGGAGGATCGTCGGGAGGCGCTGACGGCGTACCTGACGACGATCCTGGGCAGGGAACGGCCGGTGCAGCCGGCCCCTGCGGGCGGATGACGGTCCGTCGGCAGCCCGCGTTGCGCGTCCCGGACGGCGTCGATCGACGGCCGATTGCGATTCCTGCGCGCAGTTCGCATGCGCTCGCACGGAACGGCAGCCGGCTCGTCGCGGGCGGGCGGGGCCCGGGGATCACGCCGGCGAGCGCGATCCGTGGAAGGCGGACGGAACGCTTCGGCGGAGGAGCGGCAGTACGGATTCCATGGGCAATCCGACGACATTCGTGAAGCTGCCTTCCACGCGATCGATCAGGGGATCCCGTCCCCGGCGGATGGCATACCCCCCGGCGTAACGGGTGGGGTCGTCGGCACGGAGCAGGCGCTCCAGGGCCCGGCGATCGAGGTCGCGGACCGTGACCGTCGACTCTACGTACAGGGTGGAGCGGCGGGAGCCGCGTTGAACGACGACGCCGGTTGCCAGGATGTGGGGGCGGCCGGCGAGGCAGGACAGCAGGTCCAGCGCGGCTTTCCGCGTGGGCGGCTTGCCCAGGAGCCGGCCGGCGAACTCGATCATGGTGTCGGCCGCGAGCACGCAGGCGTCGGGACGCCTGCGCGCCACGAATCCTGCCTTGCGGCGGGCGTTCTCCACCACGGTCTCGCGCAGGCTTCGCCCCCGGCCCTTGAGCTCGCGCACGCGTGCGGGTCGGACTTCGAAGCGAACGCCGGCGGCGCGAAGAAGACGCTGGCGGGCGGCGGACGCGGATGCTAGGATGAGCGCAGTTTCGGGCTTCGGCAACGTTCCGGACAAGGTCGGTTCGCTCCCTGAATTCGGATCGGTCGCGCATGATATCGAACGGCCCGTCGGGCTACAAGCGTCGCGTCCTCCAGTCCCCGATGTGCGGATGCAGCGATCTCACCTTCCGCGAGATCGCGCGCGAGCACGGGTGCGAGCTGGCGTTCTGCGAAATGGTGAAGGACGACGCCGTGGTCCGCGGGAACGAGAAGACGCGTCACCTGCTCGCGTCGGGCGAATTCGACCACCCGCTCGGGATGCAGCTGGTGGGACGAGAGCCCGACACGATGGCCGAGGCGGCCCGGATTCTCGAATCCCTGGGCGCGGACGAGGTGAACGTCAACCTCGGGTGTCCGGTGCCCAAGATCGTGAAGGGCGGCTGCGGCGCGGCGCTGCTGCGCGAGCCCGAGCAGGTCGGCCGGATCCTGCAGGCCATGGTGCGCGCCGTGCGGATTCCCGTCACGGTGAAGATGCGCACCGGCTGGACGGACGCGGAGGACAACGCGTTCCTGGAAGTGGCGCGGATCGCCGCGGGAGTCGGCGCGGCCGCGATCACCGTGCACGGGCGCACCCGGCAGCAGATGTACGCCGGCTTCTCGAATCTCGAAACCATCCGCGCGGTCGTCGAGGCGGTGGACGTTCCCGTGATCGGAAACGGCGACCTGCGGTGCGGCGCCGATGCCGTTCGCATGGTCGAGTCGACCGGCTGCGCGGCGGTGATGATCGCGCGCGGCGCGCTGGGCAATCCGTGGATCTACCGTGAGGCGGCCGCCGCCCTCGCCGGCGAACCCGCGCCGTCCGCGCCGACCGTGGCCGATCGCGTGCAGGTGCTCGAGCGCCACTTCCTCCTCGCCCGCGCCCGCTACGGCGATTTCGGCGCCTGCATCCGCATCCGCAAAGTGATCGGCTGGTACTCGGCCAACCTCGAGCACGCCGCCTCGATCCGGAGCCGCGGCAATCTCGTGGCCGGGGTTTCGGACTTCCGCGCCGTGATCGAGTACATCTATGCAAACAACGACGCCCATGCGCGTCCCGTCATGCGCACCTCCGTCGTCACCCGCGGCGAGGGAGAGTGCGGCGCGGAACCGGATGTCCGCGACGCGGCGGCGGTGAATTCTTCTCCGAGGGGATGCTGATGCCGACGTACGAGTACGTTCCGAAAGAGGGCAAGGGCTGCCCCCACTGCAAGTCCGGTTTCGAGGAGATTCAGCGCATGTCGGAGCCTGCGCTGGAGAAGTGCCCGCGGTGCGGCGGCGCGGTGATGCGCCGGATCGGCGCGTGCAACGTGAATCTGCGGCCCTCCGAAAAGGCGCAGATGAGCTCGAAAAACCTCAAGCGGTTGGGCTTCTCGAAGCTGGTCAACGAGGGGGACGGGAAGTTCCGCAAGACCGTTTGACCGCCCGCGGGACCCCCCGCTTCGCGGCGCCGGCCCCGGCGGGGTGCCGGGGTCGAGCCGTTCCCCCCCGACCCCCGCGGTAGACGACTCCTCCGCGCGGCCTGCCGATCGAGTCCGCCGCCGGCACTCGCCCCTCCTCAGGCGGACTTCGCCGCCGGAATCTCCTGCATGAGATCCTTCAGGGCGGCATCCAGATCCGGGAACCGGAACACGAATCCGGAGTCGAGCGCCTTCTTCGGCAACACCCGCTGACCGGTCAGGATCACTTCCGCCACCTCCCCCACCGCCATGCGCATCGCAAATCCCGGCATCGGAAGCCAGGAAGGCCTCCCGAGCGCCTTGCCGAGCGCCGCCGAGAACTCCCGATTGGTGCGCGGATTGGGGGCCGTCCCGTTGAGCGGACCGGACAGCGAGGTCGTGTCCAAGGCGTGCAGCAGGATCCCCGCCAGGTCATCGATGTGGATCCAGGAAAGCCACTGGGATCCCGACCCGACCGGGCCGCCGACGAACATCCGGAACGGCGTCACCATCTGGGCGAGCGCCCCGCCGTCCCGCCCGAGGACCACTCCGGTGCGCAGCAGCACGACTCGCGTCCCCGCGTCGGCCGCGGGCTGCGCGGCTTCCTCCCACTCCTTGCAGACTCCGGCCAGGAAGTCCGATCCCGCCGGCGCGTCCTCCGTGAGGTTCTCATCCCCATGTGGGCCGTAGAATCCGGTCGCGGAGGCGTTGACCAGCACCGCCGGCCGCGTCGCCGTTCGCCGCAGAGCCTCCACGATCGAGCGCGTGGCATCGATCCGGCTCTTCCGGATCGTCTCCTTGAACGCCGGGTTCCAGCGGCGGGCGAACAGATTCTCCCCCGCGAGATTGACGACGGCATCCACCCCTTCCGGCGGCGTGGCGGCGATGTCCGCATAAGTGGTGATCGTGCACCCCGGTCCCTCGAGCTGCCGCGCGCGCGCGGCATCCCGCGTCAGAACGACCACTTCATCCTTACGATCCAGCAATCGAGTCACCAGCCTCGTTCCCACGAAGCCCGTGGCGCCCGCAATCATCACCTTCATGGTGGTTTCCCTCCGTCGAGCAACTCCCCTCGTCGGCCCGGGGGAACTCCCGCCCCGCGCCTCTCCCTCTACCATACGGGATCGGAGCCCCCACGCCAACCGCCCGCGAGGCGGACGCGGAGGGCTGACCGAAGCTCACGAGCCCGCCACCGGAATTCGCCTTCTCCGGATCCGGCGCGCCCGCAGTCGGCCGGGGCGGAAGGAGAAAAGAAAACCGGCGGATGCGCTTGGGTGCGCACCCGCCGGGTCATGTTCCACGGAGTTCGACGGCTTCGTTCCGATACGCCCCGATCCCCGGGACCGTCACCTCGCCGAAGGACGACCACAGGTCATCCTACACCGGCTGGCGCTTCCGGAAGCAGTCGCGACAATAGACGGGCTTGTCGCCTCGCGGCTCGAAGGGGACCTGCGTCTGGGCACCGCACTCCGCGCAGACGACGTCGTGCATCTGACGAGGAGGACGATCCATTCCACCGCCACCCCCTCCGGGGCCTCCCTGGCTGGCCTTGCGGGCCTGCCGACACGGCTTGCAGCGCTTGGGTGAACTGTAGCCCTTGGAGCTGAAGAACTCCTGCTCCTGCGCCGAGAAGGAGAAGGTCGTTCCGCAGTCCACGCACGTGATTTCCTGATCCGAGTGACTCATTGAATGACATCCAGAGTGTGGGGCCCTACTTTTTTGTACCCCGCCCACCAAGGGCGGATTTACCATGATCCTTGCTCCCCAGGCTACGATCACTGGCCGGGATTGTAGTCCCTGCTTGTCCTAAAGTAAATGCCTATTTTCGCTACCTGCTCGCCGACCCGGCTGCCCGTGGCCCGGACGCGCGCGTTGGAGAAAATCGTTTTCCGCGCCTGATCGGTGAATTTCGGCCGTTCCCCCGGTCCCCCGACGGCCGGGCGCCGCCTTTTTCCTTGCGTCCCCCGCCGGTCCCCGCTACTGTTCCGCGGCCCCGCTCACCAGGAGGAATCGCATGCCCCAGACCCCGGACCCGACCCTGCCGCTCGCCTGCCTGCCGGCCCTGCTCCTCTCCGCGGTCCTCGCGCTTTCCCTGGAGGCGCAGTCCCCGTCCGCATCCGAGCGGCTGTCCACGCTCTGTCGGGACTACTATGAAGCGTGGCTGCGCAATTCCCCCACCTGGGCGACCTACCTGGGAGATCGGCGCTACGACGACCGATTGCCGTCGATCGGGGCGGCCGCGCGGGCGGACCAGGCCGCGGAGCGGGCCGGATTTGCGCAGCGGGCCGCGGCCCTGGACGAGTCGGGATTGTCGCCCGCGGAACGCGTGACCCTCGACATCCTGCGGCGGACCCTGGCCCTGCACGAGGAGGAGGAATCCCACCGCCTCTTCGAGTGGAACGTCGACCAGATGTTCGGTCCGCAGGTCTGGTTCTTCGAGGTCCTGAACTCGCATCCGCTGAAGACGGAGAAGAACTTCGAGGATCTGGCGTCCCGGATGGAGGCCTTTCCGGGCCATCTGGAACACTACGTTGCCGACCTGAAGGCGGGCCTCGCGTCGGGACGGGTGGCGCCCCGGATCGCGGTCGAACGGGTGATCGCGCAGCTTCGGGCGATCGCGGCCACGACCCCGGAAACGTCCCCGCTCGCGGCCGCGGAAGCGAGCCTTCCGGCCGGGTTCCCCGCCGAGTCCCGCGCGCGACTGGCGGACCGGCTCCGTCGCGGCATCGGGGAGGCGGTCCTCCCGGCCTATCGCCGCTGGCTCGCCTTCATGGAACAGGAGTACCTTCCCGCGTCCCGGACGGCGGTCGGCCTGTCCGCGCTGCCGGGAGGAGCCGAGGCCTACCGGTTCCTGATCCGCAAGCACACGACCACCGCGCTCACCGCCGAGGATCTCCATCGAATCGGCCAGGAGGAACTCGCCGGCATCCACGCGGAGACCGCGGAGGTCGCCCGCCGGATGGGATTTGACGGCGGGCCGCTCGAGTTCCTCGCCCATCTTCGCGCGACGAAATCCAACTTCGCGACCTCGCGGGAAGCCCTGCTCGAGGGCTACCGCGCCATCCTCGCGGAGGCGGACGCAAAGCTCCCGCAGTGGTTCGGCCGGCTGCCCAAGGCGCGGTGCGAGGTGAAGGCGATCGAGGAGTATCGCGAGAAGGACAGCGTGGCGGCGTTCTACTACGAACCGCCGGAGGACGGATCCCGTCCCGGCTTTTTCTACGCCAACACGTACGATCCGCCCTCGCGCCCCCTCTACAACATGCGGGCGCTGACCATCCACGAGGCGGTGCCGGGCCACCACCTTCAGATTGCGCTGGCGAAGGAACTGACCGACCTGCCGGACTTCCGCCGCCACGCCGGCTTCACCGCCTTCGTGGAGGGATGGGCGCTCTACGCGGAACGGCTCGCCGACGAGATGGGGCTCTACCCCGACGACCTGTCCCGCGCGGGGATGCTCACCTACCAGGCATGGAGGGCCTCCCGGCTGGTGGTCGATACCGGCATCCATGCGCTCGGATGGGATCGGGCGAAGGCGATCGAATTCATGACGCGCAACGTGGCCTTGAGCGACACCGAGATCGCCAACGAGGTGGATCGCTACATCATCTGGCCCGGACAGGCGCTCGCCTACAAGGTCGGTCAGCGGGAGATCGAGCGGCTGCGCCAGCATGCGCAGGAGCGCCTGGGTTCCCGCTTCGACGTGCGCCGGTTTCACGATGCGGTGTTGCGGAACGGGGCGGTTCCGCTGGCGACGCTGGAAGCGATCGTGCAGGATTGGATCGCGGAAGAATCGGGCGATGAGGGACGCTGACCGGCCGGGGTCGGGAGGCGGAACCGCGAACGTCCGGGAGGCATTCCATGGAACCGGAATCCGGGCCCGCCGCCGGCGACCGACCGCCCCGGGACCTCGGCATGTGGCTGGCGGCATGCGCCGTCGGGGGGATCGTCCTGGGCGCGTTCGGCCTGGCGCCCTGGCTGACGCAGAGGCGTCACGAGTCGCGGGAAAGCCGTCTGCTCGCCATCCTTGCCCACGGCGCGGCGGGCAGCGAAGAGGACGCGGCGTGGGCGCTCGGGCTGCTGGCCGACCCGGGCGATCTTCCCGTTTCGCTGCGGGCGCTGGCGGCCGCCGCGGTGGCGAAGGCGGACCCCCGCGGCAGGCGCTCCCTCGATCGGTTGCTCGAACTCCTGCGCGATCCCCGCACGCCCGTGCGGCAGACCGCTGCCGCGGCGCTCGGACAGATGGGGTCGGCGGGTCTCGATTCCGAACCCGCCCGGGAGGCGCTCCGCGCGGCCCTCGCCGACCCGGAGCCGATCGTCCGTGCCGGGGCCGCGACCGCCCTCGGCATGTCCGCGCCCGCCCGGGAGCCGACGGTCGAGGCGCTGCTGCGCCGGACCGGCGACCCGGACCTGGACGTCCGCCAGAGCGTCCTCTGGGCGCTGGCGAATGCGGCGAAGGACGACGTGCGACTGCCGGCCGCCCTTACGGCCGGACTCGAGGATGCCGCGCCCAAGGTGCGCCACCGCGCGGCCCAACTCCTCGGCGAACTCGGCCCCCGGGCGATGCCCGCCCTGCCCGCCCTCGAGCGATTGCGCGACGACCCCGACCCCCACGTGAAGAAGGCCGCGGAGGCTGCGGCCACCCGCATCCGCGGAGCCCCGCAAGGTCGCTGAATCGCCGCCCGGTTCGCCTTGACGAGCCACGGGACCGCTGGTACGGTACGCGCCATGCCCAATCCGCAGCCGCGCCTGGACGACGAATCGCTGGCCAAGATCGCGCTCGAGCGCGGCTTCGTCACCCTCCAGGAACTCGAGAAGTGCCTGCGCGAGCAGGAACTCCAGCCGGAACGCCCCGCCCTGGGCGTCATCCTCGTGAGCCGCGGAATTCTCACCCAGGAAGCCCTCGATCAACTCTCCGCCGTCGCCCCCCCGGCCGCCGCGGGCAGCGATACGGACGTGGAACTCGCCGATTCCCTGTTCGGCCGGATCCTGATCCGCCGCAAGATCGTCAGCCTCGACCAGGTCCGGGAGTGTCTGGACCTCCAGCGGCGGTTTCGAGAAGAATTCAAGTTCCCCCTCCGCCTCGGCGAGATCCTCGTCCGTCGCGGTTACCTGACACGCCGGCAGGTCCAGGATACCTTGAAGGAACAGAAGAAACTCGTCCTCTCCTGCGAGCGCTGCGGCGCCCAACTGACCGTCCGGCATGCCGATCCCACCCGGCCGGCGCTGTGCGAAACCTGCGGCGGCCGCGTTCAGGTCGATCCGCAATTCATCGACCCGGGGCGACCCGCATAGGACCGCGCGACGCGCCCCACTTCGATCCTGCTTCAGCGAAGACGCCGGGTTGTCCGATAATCCACACAGGAGACGCGACCGCCTCTGCGGCGGCCGCGGACGCGTCTCCCCGGTTGCGGCCCGGCGCACGGCCCGGCCCCGGAACGAAGGACCCCCAGCAGGGAGACATCGTCATGGTCGAGTCGAATGCAGCGGAACAGTGGCCGACGGGCGGATCGCTCGGGAGTGACGACCGGGCGCGCACGCAGAAAATCCTCGAAGTGGTGATCGGATCCGCGACCGCGATCGCGCTCGGCGTGGGTTGTTTCTTCCTGGGCAAGTTCCTGCTCGGCGGCAACACCGGCAAGGTCGAGCCGCGCGTGGCGCTGGAGAAGCCGACCGCGCCCGCCCTGGCGCCGCGGACGGACGCCGCGACGGCGAATCCCGCCGCCGCCCGCTCGGTCGCCGCCGCAACGCCGGCCGCCGACGCCTCCGCCCGTCCTGCGCCGGCCGCCGACGACGTCGACACGGCCGAGGCGTTCCCCGGATTCGAGCGGACGCTCACCGCGATCGATTCACCCCGCACCGCCGATCGCCCCGCGACGGCCGCTCGGGAATCCGCTTCCCCGGCGTCCGGCGCCGCCGGCGTTCCTGCGCCGGCCGCATCCAAGACGAGCAAGGGCCAGCCGACCGCGCGGAATACCGCCAAGACTCCCGCCCGGTCCGACGCCAAGTCGACGGCCGTGAGCGGCGACTCCGTGTCCCGTCCCGCGACCAAGGGCTCCTCCTCCCTGCGCGTGGACGGCGTGACGGTGTGCCGGGCGGTGAAGAATCGCATGCCCGAAGGGGCCGGAAGCCGGTTCGATGCGTCCGCGGGAAAGATCTTCTGTTGGGTGCGGGTGGTGAACGGCCAGGGACGAAAGATCCGCCACGTCTGGACGATCGACGGCAAGCGAACGACGGGGGTCTGGCTCGACGTCGGCAGCCCCTGGTGGCGGACGTGGGGATCCAAGAAGATCGACGGATCGATGCGCGGCAATGCCAAAGTCGAGATCGAGTCCGACGACGGCCGGATCCTCGGCAGCGCGACTTTCCGGATCGACTGATCCCGGACGGCTCGAGCGGGCGGGAACGGTCGGTCGGCGCCGAAACGCAAGACAGGCACGAGACCTGGGCCTCGTGCCTGTCGTCGTTTTCGGGCGGCTACTTCTTCTTTTCTTCCTTCTTGGCGGCAGGGGCGGCGGCAGCCTTGCCTCCGGCGGCCGGAGCGGCGCCCGCAGCCGGGGTCGCGCCCGCAGCCGGAGCGGCGGCCGTTCCGTCGGCAGCAGCCTTTTCCTTCTTCTTCTTCTTGGCCTTCGCCTGGACCGTGCGCACCTTCGGAAGCCCGAACACCGAGCTCCCGTCCTTCCAGCGGCCCGTTTCCTTCAGGATTTCCAGCCGCTCCGCCCGCGTGAGCACGCTGCGCGGCCGCTTCAGGCGCGACTTCAGCACCAGGCTTCGATGAATGCCCATGGATGACTCCTTCCGGTCCTAATTTCCGCCGGTCGCGACCGTCCGCGTGGAGTTCTTGCCATCGCGGTACACGCGCGTACCGGTCTTCTTCCGATTCATCAGGAGGACCCCGTCCCCCACCTTCAACTGCAAAAACTGCGCGACCCGCGGGCACTTGACGAGGAACAGAAACACCGCAGGAAGGCTGGTCTCCTCGAGCCCTTCGAAATTCGCCGGGCCCTTGGCAATGATCAGGTCGGCCGAATCGAGTCGGCGCTTGAACTCCGTCGAGGCCAGGTTGGGCGGCGCGCCCATCACGTCGGTCCCCGGGTCCACCACGGTCGCCACCTGGTCGACCCCGATGGCGAGAAGGTCCTCCGCCACGACGTCGTTCCAGATCGGCGCCTTGCGCGCAACCGCCGTGACCTCGCGACCGTGCGCGATCTTCTCGATCAGGATCTTGTCGAGCACCGCCTCCCCGGCGTTGTCGAACAGATACACGACGTTCTTCGCCTTGTCCAGGCTTTCCTTGAAGGCGGCGAATTCATTCACCGCCGGCACGAACGACGAGACGGACGCGAGCGTCTGCTCCGGATCCACGGTCCCCAGCAGCAAGGCGTCGAACGCATTTCCGGCGATCGCCAGTCGCACCGCCGCCTCGAGCGGATCCGGTTGCCCGGACACCCACTCCCGCAAGGCCGGTTCGAGTTGACGCACGCGGTCGGTGGACGTCCGCTTCAATTCCGCGAACGCCTCGAGATTCCCCAGGACATTCATGGAGGACGAAATGGTATCCCACAGGACCTCGGCCGGCGTACGGTCGAGATCCGTCTTGGGCAGATCCTCGAGGGCCCCGAGGAGGACCTTCTTGTGCAACCAGGCGTCGTTCCCGACCTTGCGGGCGGTCTCCAGAACCAGCCGCACGATACAAGGGAGACACTCCGGGCTGGTTTTCATCAGTTGGCACGCTCGACGTGGACGAAGTTCGCGAACTTGAACGACTTCGCGTTCAAGGCCTTGAGCCGTTTCAAGTCTTCCTGGGCCTGGCCGTCGGATTCGTTGGGGTACTCGCCGTAACAGACCGCGCGCTGCGGTTCCCCGTTGATCATCATGGTGGCCGTGAAGACTCCCGCCCCGACACGGGCCGCCAGCCACGCCTTCATCTGCTCCGCCCGTTCCCGACCCTGTTTGGTCGGTTCGTAGTGGATCAATCGAATGGTGTAGAACCGGGTCGGACCGCCGGCCGCCGCGGGCGGCGCGCTCCCGGACCCGCCGGCGAACGGAGACTCGACGCCGGTACCGGACACGGACGAACCTCCGCCTCCCACGGCGGGAGTCACCCCCGGCGTTGAATCGCCGGCACCCCGGGGCGATTCCGCAGACCGATGGCTCCCCGTCGCCCCCGCACTCTCCGGCCCGAACGAAAGGTCGCGTGTGGCGCGATCGCGGCCCACTTCCACTCCCAGCGCAAAGGCGACGAACAGCGCCGCGGCCAGAAGGATCATCGCGAACAGCGCCGTGTTGTATCGGATGGTGATCGCACGCTCGCCCGGACCGTCCCCGGACGGACCCATCCGCAGACGATGAAGGGACGGTTCTGCCGCGTCGGTGTCCGGAAGCGAGGTCGCGGGAGGCAGGGCCGCGACCGGCACAGCAGGCGCTGCCGATTCCGCGCGCTCCTTGATGGGACGGCGATCCAGCGACCGGGGCCTCACCAGCGTGCTGATCAAGGGCTTTCCTGCTCGGGGAGGCGGCGCGGCCGACCCCGGCGTCGGCGGATTGCCGGGTCCCGGGCCGGTCGCCCCCGCGGGGTTCTTACCGTCGCCGCGCCGCTGCTGGCGGAAGACTTCGAACATCTCCATGGCATTCTTCCGCTTGGGGGACCTCGGGCGTCTCCTTGGCCGGCCCATGCCGGGCTCCCGGACGCCGTCTGGGAACCGAAACTGGAACGGGGCATCCTACCCTGGATGGGGTGCCCTGTCAAGGGTCGCGGAGGCCCCGCCGGCAAACGATCGCCTCCCTCCCGGATGCCCGCACGCTCCGGTTCGTCCCCGAACGCAGACAGCGACTGTCCACGAGGATAGACGACCGTCGGGCCGGGCCTCGTCGTCCGGTTTCATGAGCGTCACAAAGCATGTTTCACCAGCAGGTTGCACCAAACAATCAGATCCGGGAATCGCGGCACTTCGATTGCGATACCCCCTCCTGTCGAAACGAACACCGGGAGTCAACGGACGACCGGAACCACGAACGGACGAGAACCCGAAAGCAAGCCGCGCCGAAGAGGCGCGTGAACCGAAGAAAACACATGGATGTGTGCGGACATCCTGTGGCGAGCGGCCTCCCGGAGGTTATACCCCCTGGCCTCCGAGAGAGGCCGCTCGCGTTTTCGGACGGTAGGCGCGGGCACCCTGCGAGGCAGGTCCCGCGGGAGCCAAGCCCGATGCCCGGAGAATCGGTCCCTCGGCTCGCTTCCCGGACTCCCCCCGGGGGCCCGTTGTCTGCGCATTCCCGGGTGGCGGCGGGACATACCGATCCGGAGGAGCGCCCGCGACGCGGACGCCCCAGAGGACCGAGCGGAGCTGCGGGAGGCGCGGCGCGGAGACATTCCCGCGACAGGAACACTCCTCCCCGCCCGGTCCCGATGGGACCTTCCCCCGCCAGGGGCGCGGCCGGTCGATGGTGGCGCCTCCGGACGCGGATCGGGTCGATCGTTCGACGGGGCGCGGGCGCCCCCCGATGTGCTCCCTGGCCGGGTGGCCGGGCGGTGAGTGGGCGGGGCGAGAAGTCAGCGGGTTACCGGCCGGCGCGCAGGGGCTCGGGCGGCTCGAGTCACGCCCCCAACGCGGGCACCTTCTCGGCCGGATCGCGGGCCGTTCGGTCGCGATAGGCCGCCACCAGCGGTGTGAAGGTCAGGGGCAGGGTGAGGAAGATGCCGATGCCGAAGAGCGGAGCGCCGAGGAGGCCGAGGAAGGAGACGAGGAAGAAGAACAGGATGTGGCCGAGCAGATCCTGGCGGGCGACCTCGATGCTGACGCGCAGGGCCTCGCGGGCGCGGATGTTTCGTTCCGCGAGCAGGGGGAAGGCGTACATGAAGAGGGCGCCGGTGACGAACACTCCGGCGATGCATCCGAGCGCCCCGGCGACGACGGCCAATCCGACGGGGATGACGTCCAGCGCCTTGTCGAATCCCTTGAACGCATCGGCGACTTCGGGGCGTTCTCCGCGGAGAGCCTTCAGCGACATGTAGGTCATGCCGTAGAAGTGCACGCCGGTGAGCGCACCGGCGAAGAGGAGGTTGAGGAGGCCGATGAAAAACCCGCCGACGATGAACTCGTACGGGTACTTGCGGTAGATTTCCGCCCCTTCCCGGATGTAGCGGGTGATGCGCAGCATTTTCACCGGCGGTTCCTCCGTTCGTCGCTGCGCATCATGCGGCTACGCGGGGGTCAGCGGGGGCCCGCCGGTGGGAGTACTTCCCGAGGCGGGAGGATTGCCGGAGCCGGCGACCGGCGCGCCCGGCACCACGGTCAGCGGGACGAGAGGCTTCGGCGCTGCGCCCGGCTGGGGGGCCTTTTGGGCGGTGGTTTCGGCCTTGGTCGGGAACAGCGATTCCTCCTCGGCGCTCTCCTCGAACACCTCGTTGAGTTCGATGCCGTCCACCTTCTTGCGCAAGAGCAGGTAGACCATCGTCTGGGCGGAGAAGAAGTACGACAGAGCGTAGGAGCCCAGGAAGCCGACGATGATGACCATCCAGACCAGGTAGATGAACCCGGTCAGGTAGCCGAGACTGCCGAAGGTTCCCAGGGTTTGGACCATTTCCGGTCCCTCGGTAAACCCGGCGGCGAAGGAGCGGATGGCCTGGAAGCGGTCGAGGCCCATGCCGAGACCCCCGGAGATCTCGGTCAGTCGGATGGTCAACCAGCCGAAGCCCCATACGAAGCCCACCGAGACGATGCCGAATGCCGCCGCGAGTCCCTGGTAGAGCGCGTAGTGGACGGGCCGCGAGAAGACGTAGCTGAACCCGCGGCTGATGGCGTCGAACATGTCGGTGCCTTCGACGCTGATCGCCGGGTAGAAGAGCGGGTATCCGAAGACGGTCCCGATCGACAGCATGACCATGATGAAGCCGGACAGGAGGGCGAGCGGGAACAGGATCATGATGAAGACGCTGAGCAGGTTGCCCAGGCCGAGCCATTCGCGGCCGAGGAGCCCGACGGCGGCGTTGACGAAGAAGAAGAACAGGAAGCCGATGGCGGCGGCCGCCAGCGACCAGAAGTAGGAGTTGTACTTCCCCTTGACGAACTCGAGGGACCGGGTGATTTCGATCCGTTCGTCCTTGGTGATCTCGATGGCGGCGATGCGCGTGATCGCGCCCCCGAAGTAGGACCAGACGACCGACAGCGTGAGCACCACGACGATGAGGTAGGCGATCGACAGGACGGGGTCCGAGAAGATGGTCTCATGCGCGGGCAGGAGGACCTTGAAGAACAGATTGGCGAAGGGAACTTCTTCGCCGAACGTGAAGCGGGATGCGCTGCGGGCGGCGAAGTCGCTGTACATCATGCGGGCGAGGAAGTAGGAGTCGATCCCCAGCACGAGCAGCGTGAGCATTCCGCCGATGAACGCGAGCACCAGCTTGCGCAGATCGAGCGCGATCATGAAGCAGTTGAAGATGTCCCGCCAGTCCCCCTTGAGCTCTCGCATGGGCTGAATTCCCTCGAGTTGGGTTGCAGGATCAGGCCGGAGCGAACTCCTGGCCGGGAGGTGAGAAGCGCGAAGCGGGGACCGGGCGGACCCTACGATGGGGTCGGGGCCGAACCGCCGGACTCCTTGTTGGTCGTACCGGAAGCCTGGGGGGCATCGGCCTTCGCCCGGGACTTGTAGGCCTCGCTGCGGTAGTCCGTGATATAGAACCCGCTTCCCTTGAACAGGAGTCCGCCGCCACCGCCGATCAGCTTGCGCACGCGGCGCTTGCCGCAATGGGGGCACGCGCGCACCGGCTTGTCGGTGATCTTCTGGAAGACCTCGAAGCGATGCTCGCAGGCCTCGCACTCGTAGTCGTACGTCGGCATCCTGCTCCCTCCAACGGTCGCGGGATTATAGGTACGCCCCCGGAGGCTGTCAACGGATAACGCCCGCCTGGCGGGTCACGGGGCGCCGGCTTCCGGGATCTGTGGGTGAACGGCGATCCGGACGCGCGCGGCCTGGAGGACGCGGTCGTGATACAGGAACCCGCGCCGCAGCGTTTCCACGACCTGCTTGTCGGGCACGTCCTCCCGTGCGACGGTGTCGATCACTTCCATGGTGGCCGGATCGTACGGCAGCCCGACGCAGTCGAAGGGCTTGACCCCGTGCGACTCCAGGACCCGGAACACCTCCCGCTGAACCAACTGCAGGCCTTCCACGATCGCCGCGCTGTCGGGGGTCACCTTCGCCGAACCGATGGCGCGATCGAAATTGTCGAGCACGGGCATGAGATCGCGCAGCAACGACTCATTGCGAAAGCGGCGGTCGAGTTCCCGCTCGCGCCGCATACGCGCCTGGAAATTCAGCAACTCCGCCTGGGCGCGCTGGGCGGCATCGCGCAGGCTGTCCCGCTCGGCGCGCGCCGCTTCCAGGGTTTCGGCCGCGACGGACTCCCCGGCGGCCGCGCCCGTCTTCGGGGGCTGCGCGGCGGGAGCGGCCTCCTCCGAACCCGCGCCCGAGGCCGCCGCCTGGGCGCCGGCTCCGATTTCGGCGCTGCCGTCCTCCGCGCCGGGTTCCGGCGCCCGGCGGGCATCGGCGTGCGCATCCCCGTCGGCCGGACCGCCCCCGGCCTCCCCGGGGGGCTCCGGAGACCGCTTGCCGTCTTCACCCTGGGCGGCGTTTTTCCTCGTCCACTTCACGTTGCGTCTACTCGAAATAGTCTCTTACCTTGTCGAAAAACCCCTTCCGGCGCGGCTTGACCTCGATTTTTTCGGTGAGGGCATATTGCCGGAGCAGGTCCTCCTGCAGCTTATTCAGCGTCTTGGGGATCTCCACGACCACACGCACGAGTTCGTCCCCGCCTCCGTGACCATGGACGTTGGGGAAACCCTGGCCCTTGAGGCGGAAGATCTGCCCGCTCTGCGTCCCGGCGGGGATGTGCATCTTCGCCTTGGAGCGAAGGGTGGGCACTTCGATGTCGGCCCCGAGCGCCGCCTGCGTGAAGGAGACCGGGATCTCGCAGATGATGTGGTCCCCTTCGCGTTCAAAGAACTCGTGCGCGCGCACGAAGATGTCGACGTAGAGGTCGCCGCGGCTGGTGCCGTCGTCTCCCGGCTCTCCCGCGTCGGGAACCCGCAGGCGGGTCTGGTCTTCGATACCGGCCGGGATCTTGACCTTGATGTCGACCTGCTGCTTCGTCCGGCCGCTCCCGTTGCACGCCTTGCACGGCTGGCTGACCACGTGTCCCTGACCGCGGCAGCTCGGACAGGTGCTGCGGATGCTGAAGAACCCGTGGCCCTGCACGATTTCCCCGTGGCCGTTGCAATAGCTGCAGGAGACGGGTTTGCTGCCGGGTTTGGCGCCGCTGCCCCGGCAGGTATCGCAAAGCTCATTGCGTTTGAGCGCGATCTCGCGTTCGCATCCGGAGGCGGCCTCGAGGAACTCGATCTCGACCTGGCAGCGGAGGCTGACGCCGCGGTGTCGCCGGCGGGAGCCGCGCCCGACGCCGAAGAGGTCGCCGAAGATGCTGTCCTCGGCGAAGATGTCGCCGAAGGCCTGGAAAATGTCCTCGAAGTTGGTGAAGCCGCGACTCGCGGTGCCCTTGAGTCCGGCGCGGCCGAACTGGTCATAGCGCTTGCGGGTGTCCGGGTTGCCGAGCACCTCGTACGCCTCGGCGGCCTCCTTGAATTTCTTTTCCGCCTCGGCGTCGCCCGGATTGCGATCGGGGTGATACTGCAGGGCCTTCTTGCGGAATGCCTTCTTGATCTCCTCCGGGGTGGCGTTGCGCGCCACTCCGAGGATCTCGTACAGGTCCCGCTCGCTCTCCATGGTCGCCCCGCGGGAATCCCGCGGCTCCGTTGCTTTCCACCGCATGGCGAATCGTCCGGATTCCGTCGTCGTCCGGGATCGCGCGGCCGGTCGACCGTCTCCGCGGACATGGCCCCGGGGGGACTGTCGCGAAGGCGGATCCGGCCAGGCTCCCGCCGTCCCCGTCCGCGACACGCTCCGACGACGGGCGGGCGCGGCGGCCGGGAAACGGGCCCCGGGGGCCGGCGCCCACCGGACGCCGGCCCCCGGGCCGGAAGTTGCGCACCAGTGCCTTGGGAAGGGGCTAGCGGACGCTGCCCGCCACCTCCTTCTTCTTCTCCTTGAGTTCGGTCACCAGCGAGTGGGCGGTCAGCGCCAGGCCGGCCACGCTCGCGGCATTGAGAAGCGCCGTGCGCACGACCTTGGTGGCGTCGACGATGCCGGCCTCGAACATGTCCACATAGCGCCGGTTGCGGGCGTCGAATCCCTCGTTCGTCGGGCGCGCGAGAATCGACTCCACGACCACGGCGCCGTTCTCGCCCAGGTTCTCGGCGATCTGGCGCGCGGGCCGGGTGAGCGCCCAGGAGACGATCCGGGCGCCGGCCCCCTCGTCGCCCTCGAGCCGCAGGGCATCGACGGCGGCCTTCGCGCGCAGCAACGCGACCCCCCCGCCGGGGACGATCCCCTCCTCGCGGGCGGCGCGCGCCGCGCAGACGGCGTCGTCGGCGCGATCCTTGCGCTCCTTCATCTCGGCCTCGGTGTGGGCGCCGACTCGGAGCAGCGCGACGCCGCCGGCGAGCTTCGCCAGGCGCTCCTCGAGCTTCTCCCGGTCATAGTCCGAGGTCGACTGCTTCGCCTGCGCGCGCAATTGTCCGACGCGCGCCTCGATCGCCTTGGCATCGCCGTGACCGCCGATGATCGTGGTCTTTTCCTTTTCGACGGCGATGCTCTTGGCGCGACCAAGGTCGTCCAAGCCGATTTTCTCCAGCTTCATCCCCGCATCCTCGGAGACCAGTTTGCCGCCCGTCAGGACCGCGATGTCCTCCAGGATGGCCTTGCGGCGGTCGCCGAAGGCGGGCGCCTTGACCGCGCAGGACGTGAAGACGCCGCGCAGCTTGTTGATCACCAGGGTCGCCAGCGCCTCGCCTTCCAGATCCTCGCAGAGGATCAGGAGCGGACGGCCGGTCGCCAGCACCTTCTCGAGCACGGGGACCAGTTCCTTCAGGGCGCCCACTTTCTTGTCATAAAGCAGGATGTAGGCGTCTTCGAAGGTCGTGGTCATCTTGTCGGGATTGGTGATGAAGTAGGGAGACACGTATCCCTTGTCGAATTGCATTCCCTCGACGAATTCGAGTTCCAGGCGGGTGGTCTTGCCCTCCTCGACGGTGATCACGCCCTCCTTGCCGGCGCGATCCATCGCCTCGGCGACCTTGGCGGCGAGTTCGTCGTCGTGGTGGGCGGCGATCGTGGCCACGTGGAGGAAACCCTCCCGACCCTGGACGGGCCTGGAGAGCTTCTTGACCTCGTCGGCCGCCACCTGCGCGGCACGTTCCAGACCCCGGCGCAGCGCCATGGCGTTCACGCCCGCGGCGATGTGCTTGAGCCCTTCATTGAACATCGCCTCGGTGAGGATCACCGAAGTCGTGGTGCCGTCGCCCGCCTTGTCCGCCGTTTTGTTGGCGGCCTCGTTGACGAGCTTGGCGCCCATGTTCTCGAACGGGTCTTCCAGCTCGACCTCCTTGGACACGGTGACGCCGTCCTTGGTGGCGTGCGGAGGACCGAACGACTTGTGAAGAATCACGTTCTTGCCCGACGGGCCGAGGGTGACCTTGACCGCCCCCGCCAGCTTGGCGATGCCCGCCTGGAGCTTCCGCCGCGCTTCTTCGTCAAACATGAGCTGCTTCGCCATGAACGCCTCCTAGCCCTCGATGCGAGCGAGCACTTCGTTCTCGCGCATGATCTGATATTCGACCCCGTTGATCTTGACCTCGGTGCCCGCATAGCGACCAAACAGGACGCGGTCGCCCTTCTTCAGGCTCGGCGCAACCCGCGAGCCGCTGTCCAGGAGCTTGCCGGAACCGACCGCGACGACTTCCCCACGCTGGGGCTTCTCCTTCGCCGTTTCCGGAAGGACGATCCCGCCCTTGGTCTTCTCCTCGGCCGCGAGGAACTTGATCACGACCCGATCATCCAGCGGTTTGATGTTCATGGAACCCTGCCTCCCCTCGAATCCTTCATTTCGCCGCGACTCCGCGGCGTTACAAATCCATTCCGTCGCCCATGCCGCCCATGCCGCCCATCCCCATACCGCCCATGCCCATGCCACCCATTCCCATTCCGCCCATGCCCATGCCGCCCATCCCCATCTCGTCCCCGCCCATGCCGGGGGGGCCGTGATGATGGTCGTCGGCCTTCTCTTCGGGCAGGTCGGCGATCACGCAGTCGGTGGTGAGGAGCATGCCGGCGGAACTGGCGGCGTTGCGCAGCGCGAGCCGGACAACCTTGGTGGGGTCCACGACCCCGGACTTGAACATGTCGCCGTACTGGCCGCGCTCGGCATCGAAGCCGAAGTCTCCCGACCCGCCGCGCACCTTGTGCAGGACGACCGAACCGTCCTGACCGGCGTTCTCGGCGATCTGGATGATCGGCGCGGAAACGGCCCGGAGCACGACCTCGCGGCCCGCCGCCTCAGCCCCCTCGAGCGACAGCGACTTGAGCGCATCCGCGGCGCGGATCAGCGCCACCCCGCCTCCCGCCACGATGCCCTCGGCCACCGCAGCTCGAGTCGCGTGCAGCGCGTCTTCGACGCGCGCCTTCCGTTCCTTCAACTCGGCCTCGGTCACGGCGCCCACACGGATCACCGCCACCCCGCCGGACAACTTCGCCACCCGCTCCTCGAGCTTCTCGCGATCATAGTCGCTGTCGGTGTTCCCGATTTCGCGGCGCAGGAGGTCGACGCGCGCCTTGATCTCGGCGTCCGCGCCGGCGCCCTGG
>CAZWCX010000031.1:0-62299 GCA_964632945.1 uncultured Planctomycetia bacterium
ATCTTCTTCGGCATCCTCGCCCAACCGGCCGCGGCCCGGGTGGTGAAAAACACCCTCTTCACCTGGATCGCTTCCGGAGACCTCGAGATCCCGCTGGCCTTCCTGGTCGATCCGCTGTCGGCGGTCATGGTCCTGGTCGTCACGGGCGTGGGGTTCCTCATCCACGTCTACTCCCTCGGCTACATGAGCCATGACCCCGACATCCAGCGATACTTCTGCTACCTCAACCTCTTCACCTTCGCGATGCTGGTCCTGGTCCTGGCCGACAACCTCCTGGTCATGTTCATCGGCTGGGAAGGGGTCGGCTTGTGCTCCTACCTGCTGATCGGGTTCTGGTTCCAGGACCCGAAGAACGCAACGGCGGGGCGGAAGGCGTTCATCGTCAACCGCGTGGGGGACTTCGGCTTCCTCATCGGCATGTTCCTGCTCTACACGACCTTTCACACGCTCGACTTCGCCGCCCTGGCCCGGTCGCCGCTGCTGCATACCGCGGGGGCGGCGACCATGTTCTGCGCGACCATGTGTCTGTTCCTCGGGGCGACCGGGAAGTCGGCGCAGATCCCGCTGTTCGTCTGGCTGCCGGACGCCATGGCGGGCCCGACGCCGGTCAGCGCGCTGATCCACGCGGCCACCATGGTCACCGCCGGTGTCTACATGATCTGCCGGCTGAGCGCCGTGTTTGTGCTCGCGCCGTACACGCTGGCGATCGTCGGCGTGGTGGGCGCGGGGACCGCTCTGGTCGCCGGGCTGATCGCGCTCACCCAGAACGACATCAAGAAGGTGCTCGCCTACTCGACGATCAGCCAACTGGGCTACATGTTTCTGGCCGCGGGCGCGCGCGCGTTCGATGCCGCCGTGTTCCACTTGATGACGCATGCCTTCTTCAAGGCCCTGCTCTTCCTCGGCGCCGGCGCGGTCATCCACGCGCTGGCCGGCGAACAGGACGTGCGCCGGATGGGCGGTCTGCGTCGCGCCCTGCCGGTCACCTGCGCCACGTTCGCCATCGCGTGCGCCGCGATCGCCGGCATCCCCCCGCTCGCCGGATTCTTCAGCAAGGACGAGATCCTGTGGTCGGTGCTCGAGCGCTTCTCCGCGCAGCATGATCCCGTCTGGCTCGTCCTCTGGATCGCGGGCGTGGTGGGCGCGGCCATCACCGCCGTATACATGTTCCGCCTCTTCGGCCTCGTCTTCCTCGGCCCGTACCGCGGCACGGTCGGGGTCGACGCCGCGGCCGGACCCGCGCACGGGCCCCGCCTCGAGCACGGCGAGGACGATGCGGCCATGCGCAACGTGCTGGTCGCGCTGGCGTGCGGCACCGTCGTGGTCGGCTTCTTCAACGTCCCGGAGATGCTGGGCGGATCGGCCCGGTTCACCCGGTTCCTGGATCCGGTCTGGTACAAGGGCGGCTCCATCGCCCACCTGCATTCGCACGCCATGGAAGCGCTCCACTCGCTGCTGGTGCTGGGGATCGCGGGATTGGCGATCTGGCAGACCCTGCGGATCTTCTCGATCTGGCCCGTGCACCTGCCGGCCTGGCTGCTCCAGGACGGCGTCTTCCAGGCGATCCGCCGCCGCGCGGAAGCGGGCTTCGGCATCGACGACGGCTATCGCCGGCGTCTCGTCGAACCGCTGTACCGCGGCGCCTCCTGGCTGTGGGAATTCTTCGACGTCGCCGTCGTCGATCGCGCGGTCAACGGCGCCGCGGACGGCGTCCGGCGCTTCGCCGTCTCCGCCCGCGGCATCCAGTCCGGCGTGGTCAGCTTCTATGCCGCGGCCATGGTCCTGGGCGCGCTTTGCATCCTCGGCTTCTTCGTCCTGGCGTACGCATGATCGGACATTCGAGGGTCCGGCCGCACGCGGCGGCCGCTTGTTCCCGGATGGCCCCGCCGCGACGGGCCTGTCCCCGGTCGAACCTGAAGTGAGATCCCCATGGCGTTCCCCATCCTGAGCCTGCTCATCTTCCTCCCGGTCGCCGGCGCCCTGTTGCTCGCCTGCATGCCCCGGGAACGGGCAGAGGAAATGCGCTGGGTCGCATTGCTCCTCTCCAGCCTGGAGTTCGCCCTCTCCCTGCCCCTCTTCTTCGTCTTCGACGTGAACACCGCGTCGATGCAATTCGCCGAGGCGCGCGCCTGGGTGGAATCCGCCGGCATCGGATACCGCCTCGGGGTCGACGGCATCAGCATGCCCCTCGTCCTGCTCACGACCCTGCTGACGCCGGTGATGATCCTCTCCTCCTGGACCGCGGTCACCCGGCACGTGAAGGCCTACCTGGTCTGTCTCCTCCTTCTCGAAGGGGCCGTGGTCGGCGTCTTCTGCGCCCTCGACCTCGTTCTCTTCTACGTCTTCTGGGAGGCCATGCTCATCCCCATGTACCTCCTGGTCGGCGTCTGGGGCGGCGAGCGGCGCATCTACGCCGCCATCAAGTTCGTCCTCTTCACGATGGCCGGCAGCCTGCTGATGCTCCTGGCCATCCTCTACCTCTACGTCCAGTCGCCGGACCGCACGTTCGACCTGTTGCGCCTCCAGTCGACGCTCCAACTCGGCGCCACGGCGCAGGTCCTCGCCTTCCTGGCCTTCGGGCTGGCCTTCGCGATCAAGGTGCCCGTCTTCCCGCTCCACACCTGGCTCCCGGACGCCCACGTGGAAGCGCCGACGGCGGGCAGCGTGGTGCTGGCGGGCGTGCTCCTCAAGATGGGGGGCTATGGCTTCCTGCGCTTCTGCCTGCCCCTGTTCCCGCAGGCCACCGCCCTGGTCGGCCCCGTGTTCGCCGCCCTCGGCGTGGTCGGCGTGATCTACGGCGCCCTCATGGCCCTGGCGCAGGACGACATCAAGAAGCTGGTCGCCTACTCGAGCGTCAGCCACCTCGGCGTCGTCGTCGTCGGCATCTTCGCCGTCAACGTGCGCGGCATCGAAGGGGCCGTGTTCCAGATGATCAACCACGGCCTCAGCACGGGCGCACTGTTCCTCCTGGTCGGCGTGCTGTACGAGCGCACCCACACGCGCCGCATCGCCGACTACGGCGGACTCGCCCGCGCCCTCCCGGTCTTCTCCATCGTCTTCCTGATCACGACGCTGTCGTCGATCGGCCTGCCCGGCCTGAACGGCTTCGTCGGCGAGTTCCTGATCCTGCTCGGCGCCTTCGAGGCGCACCCGCTCCTCGGCGTCGCGAGCGCCACCGGGGTCGTACTCGGCGCGGTCTACATGCTCCTGCTGGCCCAGAAGATCCTCTTCGGCCCGCCGGCGGGCGTCGTGGCCCGGGCCGCGCTCACCGAGTCCGCGGACGCCGGACACGCCGTGCCCCATCCGGCCGCCGCCCACGCGGACGGAGGCACCCCTACGGCGGATGCTCCTGGCGCCCTTCCCGACCTCAACACGCGCGAACGGATCTTCCTGTTCCCGATCGTCGCGCTCATGTTCGTGCTCGGCTTCTTCCCCGGCATCCTCCTCGAGCGAATGCACGTCACCGTGCAGGCCCTGCTCGACGGCTATTGGAGGGCCCTGGCCCGGTGACCCCGATCGAACTTCCGGAACTGACCACGATCGTCCCCGCCGCCGTGCTCATCGTCGCCGGCCTGGCGGTCCTCTTGACCGACTTGGCGCATCGCGCGGTCAACGAGTTCCTGCTCCCGTACCTGGCCCTGCTCGGCGCGCTGATCGCCGGCGGCTCCCTCCTCGTCCTCTGGGGCGACCGCACCCTGGCCTTCCACGGGACCCTCGTCCTCGACGCCTTCGGCGCCTACATCGGCCTCCTCGTCTGCCTGGGCACGGCCCTCACGGTCCTCCTGTCCATGGGCTACGTCACGCGCATGCGCATCCCGGCAGGCGAATACTACTCTCTGCTCCTCCTCGGCGCGGCAGGCATGGTCCTGCTGGCCATGAGCAACGACCTCGTCATGGTGTTCCTCAGCATTGAACTGCTGTCCCTGAGCGTGTATGTGCTGACCGGGATCACGCGAACCAGAATGCCCGCCAACGAAGCGGCGATGAAGTACTTCATCCTGGGCGCCTTCGCCTCCGGCTTCCTCCTCATGGGCATGGCTCTCCTCTACGGGGCGACCGGGGAAACCCGGCTCAAGGAGATCGCGAGCGCGGACGCGAACCCGAGCCTCCTGTACCCCGGGATCGCGCTGCTGCTGGTGGGGCTCGCCTTCAAGGTGGGCGCGGTGCCGTTCCACATGTGGGTGCCGGATGCCTACGAAGGGGCCCCGGCCTCGGTCACCGCTTTCATGTCGGTAACGGTGAAGACCGCCGGATTCGCCGCGCTCGTGCGCATGCTGCTGGTCGGGTTGCCGGTCGGCGGCATGGCCTGGGTGTCCGCCCTGTGGATCCTGGCGGCGCTGACGATGATCCTGGGCAACGTCCTTGCGCTCGCGCAGACGGGCGTGAAGCGAATGCTCGCCTATTCCAGCATCGCGCACACCGGCTACGTCCTGGTCGGCGTCACCTCGGCCGCGCAGTTGGCCGCCGATCCGACCGCCGCTTCGGACGCGGGGGCGGGGGTGCTCTTCTACCTGGCCGCCTACTTGTTCATGAACCTGGGCGCGTTCGCGCTGGTCTGCCACCTGGGCGGAGACGAGGACTTCGACGCGATGGAGCGGTTCAGCGGCCTGGCGCACCGCAAGCCCCTGCATGCGGCCGCCATGACCGTGGCCCTCGTCTCTCTCGCCGGCATCCCGCCGACCGCGGGATTCATGGGCAAAATCTACCTCTTCAAGGCGGCCATCTCCGCCGGCTTCGTCGCCCTGGCGCTGATCGGCGTCCTCACCACGCTCGTCTCCCTCTACTACTACCTGCGCATCGTCGTACTGATGTACATGCGGGACCCGGTCGAAGCGGAACCGGCCACGCCGTCCTGGAGCGCGAACTTCGTGCTGTGGAGCACGGCCGTGGCTACCCTCCTGCTGGGCATCCTGCCCGCCACCCCGTTCGACGTGACGATCCGCAGCCTGCGCTCGCTGTTCGGCTAGTTCGGCCCCGGGCGCTTCGGCCGTCCCCGCGGCGACCGCGCTCCGGAAGGACCCGGCAAGGCGGGTGCGCAGCGCGTCAGCGCGGTTGGGCGCCGTCGCCTCCCCCGCCGCCCGCTCCCGGGCGGAGTTCGGCCGGGACGCCGCGCTACAGCGTCAGCCGTGCGCCGCGGAGCCGCAGGCTGTTCTGCACCACCGTAACCGAACTCAACGCCATGGCCAGCGCCGCCCACATGGGATTCAGGCTCCAGCCCCACCCGTGGAGGAGCCCTGCGGCCAGCGGGATCATCGCGACGTTGTAGAAGAAGGCGAAGAACAGGTTGACGCGGATGGTCCGCAAGGTGGCGCGTCCCAGACCGAGGGCCGCCGTCACTCCGCGCGGGTCGCCCCGCATGAGGGTGATGCCGGCGGAGGCGATCGCCACGTCGGTTCCGCCGGCCATGGCGATACCGACGTCGGCCCGCGCGAGGGCGGGGGCGTCGTTGATCCCGTCTCCCACCATGGCGACGCGCCGGCCCGAAGCCTGGAGTTCCCGGACTTTCGCCTCCTTTTCGGCGGGCAGGACTTCGGCGAAGATTTCCTCGATCCCCAAGGCGCGGCCGAAGGCGTCGACCACGCGCCGGTGATCGCCGGAGAGCAGGACCACGCGCATCCCGGCGGCCTTGAGGCCCGCCACGGCTTCGGCGGACTCCTCGCGCGGCGGGTCGGCGATCATCAGCGCGCCGAGCCATCGACCGTCCCGGGCGACCAGCACCGGGGCGGCCCCTTCGGCCGCGAGCGCGTCCAGGTCGTCGCGGGTCGGCAGTCCGGAGACGTTCGCTCCCTCGAATGCCCCCAATCGGCCGAGGCGAATTTCTCCCCGGGCGGTCCGCGCAACGATGCCGTGGCCGGCGCGGCTCTCCACGCTTTCCACGGGCCCCGGGGAAAGACCCTCCGCGCGGGCGCGCGCCGCGACGGCGCGGGCGATCGGGTGATCGCTCCCCTGTTCCGCGTCCAGCGCGGCTTGCAGGAGCTCGCGCTCGGCCACACCGGGGGCGGGGACGATGCCGCGCACCTCGGGACGCCCGCGCGTCAGCGTTCCGGTCTTGTCGAAGACGACGGTATCGACGCGATCCGCGGCTTCGAGATCGCCGGCGTCGCGGACCAGGATCCCTTCGCGCGCGCCGCGGCCCGCAGCGACCATGATCGCCGTCGGCGTGGCCAGGCCGAGGGCGCAGGGACACGCCACGATCAACACGGCGACGAAACCGGAGAGCCCGAGCACCCGGGCGTTTTCCCCGCCGAAGAGCAGCCAGCCGGCCAGCGTAGCGGCGGCGACCACGATCACGGCGGGAACGAACACCGCGGCGACGCGGTCGGCGAGCCGTTGGACCGGCGCGCGCGATCCCTGAGCGCGTTCCACGAGGGCGATCACTTGCGCGAGCACGGTCTCGCGACCGACTCGACCCACCCGCACGACCAGCCGACCGTCCACATCCAGGGTTCCCTCGTGGACCGGATCCCCCTCCGCCCGGTCGATCGGCAGGCTTTCCCCGGTCAGCATCGATTCGTCGAGGGCGGCCCTGCCGCTCTCGATCGTCCCATCGGCGGGGACGCGTTCGCCCGCCACCAGAACGATGCGGTCGCCCGGACGCAGCGTGGCGGCCGGGACCGTCTCCTCTCCGGCGTGCCCGAGACGACGCGCGATGCGCGGACGCATGTCGATCAGCGCCCGCAACGCGTCGCGGGTCTTTCCCCGTGCCCGCAATTCCAGCCAGCGGCCGAACAGGATGAAGGCCAGGATCATCACCGAAGTTTCGAAGTAGAGATGGGCGTGTCCCCCGGGCGGCACCAGCCAATCCGGCCGGAACAGCGTGACGACGCTTGCGCCCCATGCGGCCGTGGTGCCGACGGCGATCAGCGTGTTCATGTCCGCCGCGGCATGGCGCGTCGAGGCGACGAATCCCCGGTAGAAGGGCCACCCGCACCAGAATTGCGCAAAGGTCGCCAGCGCCGCGGCAATCCACGGGGCGGGGCCCCACGCCGCCAGCCCCGGCGCCATCGTCAGGGCCATGACGATCGCGGCCAGCACGCCGGCGACGAGCGCGCGCGCCCCGGCGACTCGCTGCTCGGTCCGCGCCCGCACTTCTTCCCCTGCGCCCGGATCCCGGACCGGCCCTTCGCCCGCCGTCGCGTCCGCGACGGCCGCCTCGGGCGCCGCCCGAGCGACCGCGGCACGCAAGGTTCGCGGGTCGAGGAGACACGCGGGAATCTCCGCCACGGCCCGACCCGGGGCTTCCAGCACCACGCTGCGGACCCCGGAAACCCGCCGCAAGGCCTCGAGGGCCCGCTCAACCGCCTCCGCAGGAGCGTCCGCGCGCAGGGCCACCGGCTCGCGAACGACCTCGGTCTCGAAGCCGAGGGACTCCAGCCGCTCGATCAGCGCCACGTCGCCGACTTCCCCCGGACGGTAGCGCACCTGGGCGCTCCCGGCCGCGAAGTTCACCTGGGCCGCCGCCACTCCCGGCGTACGCGCGAATCCCTGCTCGATTCGCGCCGCGCAACTGGCGCAGGTCATGCCGCGCACGGGCAGCGTGAGTTGGCGCTCTTCCGGCGCCGCGGCGGTCGGCGGCAGGGTCATGATCCGGTCCGATCAAGGTCAAAAAAAAGGCCCCCAGCGTGCTGGGGGCCGGGAAAGAGCCCGTCGAGCATCCGGTCGCTAGCGCGTCAGCGTCGGCAGCGGCGCCGTAAACGCCGGGTTCGGATTCACCACCGCTCCGGGCGTCAAGACGAGGTTGGGCGTCCCCGTGCAGCTCGAATTCGGAAAGTGCGAAATCTGCCCCGTGAAGTTGTTGGCCAGCACACAGTGGCCGTCGCCGCTGGTATGGATCGGCTCCCCGTCGCCGTGAGACCACACGATGCTCCCGTTGGCCCCGAAACTCGAGCTCACGAAACGCCCGTTCTGGTCCACGAACGTCCCCACGGAGAAGGGCGTCAGGAAACGACCCCCGCCGGAAGGATAGCCATAGCCGTAGTACCCCACCGGGACGCCGTACCCGTAGCCGTAGGAACCCGCGTAGGAGCGGGCATAGCGATCGGCGCGAAGCCGCGCATTTTCCTCCTCGAGCGCCGCGAGGCGGGCATCGGCGAGCGCTTCCAGCCGGGCCAGGTACTCCTGGCGACGGCGTTCACGCTCCTCGGCCACGCGCATCTCCTCCCGCAGGCGCGCCTCCTGCGCCAGGGCCTGGCGCATTTCGAACTCCTCCCGGGTGACCCACTGCCCCTCGTGGGAGACGAATCCCCGGGCACGCATCGCCTCGTCGTACGTGAGCCAGCGCCCGTCGATCTTCTCGAATCCGAGGTGCTTGCGCGCCGCCTCGTGGTTCGGATCGAGCGCGATCACCTGCTCGAATTCGGTCCGGGCCGACTGACCCAGCCCCTTGGTCAGGGCCCACACGCCCAGTTGGTAGTGCCCGGCCGCATCATCCTCGCGAAGCGCGGACGCCCGCTTGCGATACTCCGCAAGCGCGGTGGGTGCCTGGATGACCTCCAGCACGAGGTCGCGCGGCATCTCGATACCGCCGTACTCCATTTCCACGCGGATCCGGTCCCCGCGATCCTGAACGATCCCTTCCAGCTTGCCGCCGTTCTTCAGCACGACCACGTCGGCCCCGGCGATCGCCGCACCGACGAAGAGGAGGGCACCCATCATCGACAGGGACGTGCGCATGGTGTCTTCTCCCACTCGGATCGACGACGCCGCGTCCGATGCGGCGCGGTCGACGAAGCCTGGAATCTCCTCGGCTGCCGGGCCGGTGCGGCGGTCCGGGCCTGATTCCATGCTAGCAAAGGCCGCCTCGCGGGGTCAACCCCGTTCCCCGACCAACGCCGCCCCGGCCGCGCCCGCGCGTACCCGGGGGCGGGGTCGAAGACGACCGCGACCGGCGTCTTCCCCGCCGCGCCCCCCGCGCAGGGGTCCGCCTCTACTTCGACCGATCCGTCTCCGTGGGGCGGAGTCGCTTCTTCACCGCCTCCCTCAGGCGACGCCAGGATCCGCTCGATTCCGCCTTGAGGTCTTCGCGTGTGTAGGTATAATCGACACGGAAGGCCCCTTGGGAGGCCGTGTCGAGTGCACGGTCGACCGCGTCCTGGAGCTCGGGGTGGTGCGTCGTATAGGCGCGCAAGAGCCCGTTGAAGGTGCGCGGCCGATCCGACTCCATGACCGCCAGGAACTCCTGGAAGATCTCGGGACGCTGGAGCGTGCGCTCCAGGTGGAAGAGGAGGTACGCCTGCGCGCCTTCATGCCGACGGATCTCTTCCGCCGTCATCAGGCGCAGTTCCCGCCCCTTCTCCCGCCCCGCCTGCCCCGCCGCCGACGGCTCGACGGGGATCCGGATCAGTCGGTCCGAGGGGACGTGACCCACGTAGTGACACTCGACGTATTCGGCCCACCCTTCGGTGTAGGCGAAGACCGGATCGGTCTCCTTCGTAGTCCAGTGGCCCTCCCGGGTGACCAGTTGCACGAGGTGTTCCGGCGACTCCCCCGGGAAGTCGAGGAACCCATAGGTCTGGGTCATGAACGCATGGCCGATTTCATGGCAAAGGACGTCCGGGCCGCGCTGGGGGTCTTTGCGGATCCCCTCGAGGTTCGCCTCCGCGAGGTAGATGACCGGTTCCAGGAGGGTCCGGAGGCCGGTGCGGCCGCCGCGCTCCTTGACCCGGACCGCGGCGGGTTGGGCGACGCAAAAGGCCGTCCCGCTCCGTCCTTCGAGCAGGGCGATGAACAGGGGACCGGCGCGTCCCAGCGAGCGTTCGACCCAGGACCGGTATTCCCGCACGGCGCGGACGAACGGGGCGTGGGCGCGAATCGGACCGGTGACGTCCTCCGCTTCCCGACGGCCGACCAGGTCGAATACGAGACCCAGTTCGGTCCCCAACGGCAGGGTGCCGCGGGGGCGCAAGAAGACGATTTCACGGCCCAGAATCAGTTCCGCCGGTTCGGCGGCGCACCGAGGATGAGGCAGGCCGAAAAGGACGGCAAGGGCGAGCGCAACGATCGCCCGCACGCCGGCCGGGATCGGAAGAGAGCGCATGGAATCCTCCGAAAGCAACGCTAGGAATCGCCACGACGATCACCCGGTCGCGCGAGCGGTCGAGCGCGAACTCCGCGCTCGCGGCATCCTCGACTCCGCCCACCGGGTGGTCGCGGCGGTCTCGGGAGGGCCGGATTCGATCGCGCTCCTGCGCGCGCTGGTCCGCCTTTCGTCGACCGCGGCGCCGGACCTCGAGGTGCACGTCGCCCATCTCGACCACGGCGTCCGCGACGCCGAAGGCCGGGCGGACGCCGAGTTCGTCCGCGCCCTGGCCGAGACCCTCGGCGTCCCCGCCACCCTGGAGTCCCTGGAACCCGGAGCCCTCGAGGACACGCAGGGCCTCGGCTTCGAGGCCCTGGCGCGCCGGGAACGCTATGCCTTCCTCGATCGTGTCGCCAGCCGGAACGGCGCGACGCACATCTTCACCGGCCACACCCGCGACGACCAGGTGGAAACCATCCTCATCCGACTCATCCGCGGCACCGGGGTACGCGGGATCCGCGGCATCCTGCGCGAGCGGTTCGTCGTCCCCGACAGTCGTGTCGTACTCGTTCGGCCGCTGCTGGACAATTCGCGCGCCGAGGTCCTCGACTACCTCACCACGATCGACCAGGCGTACCGCACCGACGCGACCAACCGGAGCGAACGCGCCCTGCGCAACCGGATCCGCCATCGGGTGATTCCGCTCATGAAGCAGGTCACCGGTCGCGACCCGGGTCCGGCGATGGCGCGCCTGGCCGACCATGCCGGGGCGCTCTGGGACTTCGCCGAGCGGCACGCCGACGACTGGCTGGACCACAATGCGCAGCGCTACGCCGACATGCTCGAGTTTTCCGCCGGGGAGCTGCGCCCGCTCCACGCCGGCTTGCGCCCCGTCATCCTCGCCCAGGCCATCGCCCGAATCAAGGGCAACCTGACGCGAATCGAGACCCACCATTTCGACTCGCTGCTCGAGCTGGTCGACCTCGACCGCGAGGCCACGGTGGCCCTCCCGCTCGGCGTGCTGGTCGAACGCCGAGGGGACCGGATCCGCGTGCGCAAGCCGGAGGCCCCGGCGGAACCGTTTATCAGCCTGCCGGTGCCCCTGCCCGGGACCGTGACCGTCCCCGACATCGGCTTCCACCTGCAGGTCGAGCTGCTGGAAAACTCCCCGGGACTGCTCGAGAAGTTCGTCGAGGAGAAGCGCGCGCGCCGGCTCGATCTCGAGGTCATGATCGATGCGCAGGCCGCGGGCAAGCAGCTGTTCCTCCGTTGTCCGCGCGAGGGGGAGAAGTTTCAGCCGCTCGGCCTCGGTCGCGCGCACCGGCTGCGCAAGTACCTGGCGCAGCGGAAAGTCCCGCGACCGCTGCGGTCCGTAACCCCGCTCGTCGCGAACCCACAGCACCTGGTCTGGGTGGTCGGCTACGACATCGACGAGCGCGTACGCATTTCCGGCCACACGCGCATGCTCTACTGGATCAAGGCGCACTGGTCCGACGCCCGCTGGCGCCCCTTCCCCGACCGGAAGGGCGCCGAACCGGCCGCGCAGGGGACGGCCGGCCCCCCCGGATCGGACGAGCGGGAGGACGCCTGAACGCGGCCGGGCGCCGGGCCCGGCTGCGCGCACGTCCCGGAGGTACGCCCCGGCCCGGGAAACCGCGGGCCGCGGCCCCCGAGGGCGCCACACCCGGTCAATCGCCGCCGATGATCGAGCCGATCATGCCGGAGCCCGGCTTCTGGAATCCCCCGGCGGCCTTGACGACGCGGTCGGCGATGCGCGAGAACGGCAGGGTCTGCAGCCACACATGCCCCGGTCCGGTCAGCGTGGTCAAGAACAGCCCTTCCCCGCCGAAGAGCGCCGTCTTCACGCCGCCCGCGAGCTGGATGTCGTACGTCACCGAGGGCTGCATCGCCACGAGACAGCCGGTGTCCACCCGCAGCGTCTCGCCCGGCTTGAGCACCATGTCCGTGATCGCCCCGCCGGCATGGATGAAGGCCCACCCGCGGCCGGTGAGTTTCTGCAGGATGAACCCTTCGCCGCCGAACAGGCCGGCGCCGAACTTCTTGGTGAACGCCACCGTGACCTCGATCCCTCCCGCGCTGCACAGGTAGGAATCGCGCTGGCAGATCATTTCCCCGCCGAGCATCGTCAGGTCGAGCGCGACGATCTTGCCCGGGTAGGGGGCGGAGAACGCAACCTCCGATCGCGCCGTCCCCTGACCGGTGAACGTGGTGATGAAGAAGCTCTCGCCCGCGACGGCGCGCTTCAACCCTGCCCAGAAGCCGCCGCCCGTGGACGTTTCCATCTTGATTCCGTCGGTCATGTACATCATCGCGCCCGCCTCCGCCCGCACCGATTCGCCGGGATCGAGGGTGATGATGACCGCCTGCATGTCGTCGCCCACCAGCCGATAGTCGATCACGTCCGCGCCCATGGGCGTGCTCCTTTCGTAGGAGGTCTGAACGAGGAAAGTCCAACCGGTGCCGATCGCGTCACTCCCGCGCGTCCGCCCGTGCGGGAGCGGCGGAGTCGGGGGCGGAGCGGTCGGAGAAGACGACGCGCCCTTTTTCGTCGATGTCGAAGCCGGCGCCGAGCGGGCGGCTCGGCAAGCCCGGCATGGTCTTCATGGCTCCGGCGACCGGGTAGAGGAAGCCCGCGCCGGCGGAAAGTCGGACTCCGCGCACGCGAAACTCGTACCCGCGCGGGTCGACGCGGAGTTTCGGATCGTGCGAGAAGGAGTACTGGGTCTTGGCCATGCACACCGGCAGGTTTCCATATCCCATGTGCGTCCAGCGTTCGATGTCGCGACGCGCATCGTCGTCGTAGGCCACGTCGGCGGCGCCGTAGAGTTCCCGGGCGAGGGCGGCGATCTTGTCGGGGATGGGGGCGTCGAGCGCGTAGAGCCAGGGGGGCGACGCGGGCGCCGCCGATCGGCGCGCCGCCTCCTCCACCGCCGCCGCGAGCGCGGCCCCGCCGGACGCGCCGTCCGCGAACACCGTGCAGGGCACGGCGGCCTCCGCCCCCATCTCGCGGGCGAGCGCGCACACGCGCTCGATCTCGCGGTCGCCGTCGCCGGGGAACCGGTTCACCGCGACCACCACCGGCACGCCGAAGCGGCGCACCACCCCCACCTGCCGGCGCAGGTTCCAGGCCCCCGCCTCGAGCGCCCCATCGTCGGGCTGGGACAGGCGCGGGTCGACCGGCTTGCCGGGGGTGATCTTGAATTTTCCGCTGTGGTACTTGAGCCCCCGCACGGTGCACACCAGCACGGCGACGTCGGGCGCCAGGGCGGCCTCTCCCGACATTCGGCACTTGATGTGCATGAATTTCTCAAAGCCCAGTTCCGCGCCGAAGCCGGCTTCCGTGACCACGGCATCGCAGCGCGACAGGGCGATCCGGTCGGCGAGGATGGACGAGTTTCCGTGGGCGATATTTCCGAACGGGCCGGTATGAATGAAGGCGGGCGTGCCGTCCATCGTCTGCATCAGGTTGGGCTTGATCGATTCACGCAGGAGGACGCCCATGGCGCCGGCGCAGCCGAGTTCCTCCGCCGTCACCGGCCGTCCGGCGCGATCTTCACCCACGACGATGCGCCCGAGGCGGCGCCGCAGGTCGGCCATCCCCGTGGCCAGGGCGAGAATGGCCATGATCTCGCTGGCGGCAACGATGTCGAAGCGGTCGATGCGCGATTCCGTCTCCCGTCCGCCGAGCAGGCGGAGGGAGGCGAGCGCGCGGTCGCACACGTCGACGACGCGGGGCCAGACGATGCGCGCCGGATCGATGCCGCGCGCATTGCCGTGGTGGACGTGGTTGTCGAGGAACGCGGCGAGCAGGTTGTGGGCCAGGGCGATGGCGTGGAAGTCGCCGGTCAGATGGAAGGTGATCGACTCCCAGGGGACGATCTGCGCGCGCCCGCCGCCGGCGCCGCCCCCCTTGATGCCGAAGACCGGCCCGGCCGACGGCTGCCGCAAGGCCACCGCCGCGCGCCGTCCGCGCGCGCGCAGCGCCATCGCCAGACCGATGGAGGTCACCGTCTTCCCCTCGCCGAGCGGCGTGGGCGTGATCGCGGTGACCACGATGTACTTGCCTCGCGGCGCCCCCGGCGGCGGCAGCGCGTCGAGCGCGAGCTTCGCCGCGTAACGTCCGTACGGCTCGGCGTGCCGTTCCAACCCCAGGTCCGCCGCCACGTCCTGAATCGGCCGGGGCGTCACCGCCTGAGAGAGCGAGAGGTCGTAACCGATATCGGGCAAAGCCGGCCTAACCGCCCTTCTTCTTTTTCTTCTGCTTGCTCCGCCAGCGCTTGAAGTAGTCGGGGTGCGCCGCCCGCCACTTCTTCAGATATTCGCGCTGCTTGTCCGTCTTCCAGTACTCCGGGTAACGCGATTTCCACTTGGGCATGTACTCGCGCATGTACGCAAGGCGGCGGTCCCGCTTGCACTTCTCGCGCGAGCAGTAAATCTGCAGCACGTTGCGGGCCTTGAACGGCTTCTCGCAGGCCTTGCAGTTCCGCATGACCCGGCCCTTGGGCTTGCCCATGACACCCTTCCGCGCTTGCCCCGTGGATCCCCCTCCCCCCCGATGACGCGCCGACTACGCGCCGTCCTCGGCCAGGTCGTAGGTCCAAGGCGCGGTCACCAGGTTGTACTCCACGATCTCTTCCGCCTTGAAGAGGATCGGGATTTCGCGCGCCGCGGATTCCGGGGAGTCGGAGCCGTGGACCAGATTGAAGCTCTTGCTCGAGCCGAAGTCGCCGCGGATGGTGCCCGGTTCGGCGTTCGGTCCGAAGGTCGCACCGAGGAGCTTGCGACCGATCGCGATCACCTTCGGTCCCTCGAGCGCGATCGCGACCAGCGGCCCGGAAGTGATGAACTTGATCAGGCTCGCGTGGAACGGTTTGCCCGCGTGCACGGAGTACAGGTTTTCGGCCTGGGCCTGGGACATCCGCAGGAGCTTGAGGGCGGCGATCTTGATGCCCTTTTCCTCGAACCGATTGAGGATCCGCCCGATCAACCGCCGCTGGACTCCGTCGGGCTTGACCAGAATGAGCGTCCGTTCCATCCACCGATCTCCGTCACGAAGCAGGTAAGGCAGGCGCGCGCTACCGCCGACGCGCGAGGGCGGGATCGTAGCAGGGTTTTTTTTGTGAATCAAGGAGAAATATGGGACGCACGTGCGATGCCGGGGATCAGCGCGGGAAAGCGGCGCGGCCCTCGGACTCCCACCACTCCTGCCAGCGGCGGATGGCCGCCTTGCGTTCGTTCTCGGGGGCGGAGGCCGCGTAGTCGAAGGCGCGTCCGGTGATGCGGCGAAGCGATCCGATCGCGGCCTCGCGCGCGCCGCCGTGGGGGGAGGCGAGGCCGAAGAACAGCGACTCGACGGTGCGCCGGTCGGCGAAGGCGGAGAGCGAACGCGCGGCGCTGGCCTGGGCGGCGGCGGACTTGCCGTTGAGCAGCGCGTCGATCAGCCATTCCTGGCGACCGCGCGCGCGCACGGAGTCCCACCAGAACTTCCATTCGTCCACCTGGACCTTGCGCTCCTCGGCCGGGCCCTCCGGGGAGAAGGGGATCTCCACGCCGACGATGGCGATGAGCGCACCGTGCGCCTGACGGCGGGCGGTGGCCGAGGCGTCCGCAAGGAGCTGAATGAGCGGGGAGACGGCCGGCTCGTACCGCATTTCGGCGAGGCGCGCGGCCGCCGCCGCGCGATTCTCGGGGCGCGCATCCCGCAACGCGGCCAGGTACCACTCCGCCTCCGGCGCCTCGCGCGCCGTCTGCCACCAGGTCCGCCAGGCCGCGGTCGCCTGTTCGCGCGCGGTCGGGTCGGAGCCCGGGCCGCTGAACGGGGCGTACCCGAAGGTCAGGCCGGTGATGGACGACAGGGCGAGGCCGGCGTGCAGGCGCACCGACTCCTGCGGGTCCGCGAGGGCGTCGAGGAGCGGGGGGATGGCCTCGCGCGAGCGCTGGTCGCGCAGCGCCATGGCCGCGTTCTTGCGCATGCGCGCATCGCTCGCCCGCAGGGCGCCGATCCACCAGGCCAGCGGCGTTTGGGCGCGCGCGCCCTCCCACCAGCTCTCCCAGCGCAGAATCACCTGTTCGCGTTCCTCGGCGGGGGCGTCGGGGTCGAACCCGGACTCGAATCGGACCAGGCGCTCGAACGCACGCGCGGCCTGGTCGCGCACACCCGCGGTGCGATGCCGCAGCGCCTGGAAGAGGGCGGGGATCGCGGCGGCGGCGTCGAAGCGGACCACCTCCCGCGCCGCCGTCGCCACCACGACCGGCTGAGAATCGCGGAACCGCTCCAGGAAGCCGGCGAGGCAGCGAGGATCGCCGATCCCGGCGAGCGCCTCGAGCGCCAGCACGCGCACCTGGGCGTCCGGATCCTCGAGCAATTCCACCAGGAACGGGACTGCCTTCGCGTCCCCCAGGCGGCCGAGCTTCTGGATCGCCAGCGAGCGCAGCGCCTTGTTCTCCGAGCGCGCTTCCGCGATCAGGGTCTCGACCGGGACCGGCCGGGCCGGATCCTGCCCGGCGATCCCCCCTGGCGCGACCAGCGACAGCAGCAGGGCGAGCGCGGCGGCGGCCGCGCCGGGCCCGAAAGACACAAAGACACGAGGACGCGTGCGTTCCTCGTGTCTTCGTGTCGCGGGGGCCGGAACCGGGTTCCGACCCCGCGAAGGGGCGCTCGACGGGGCCTGAACGGCCATCGCGACTAGCGCTTCGAGAACTGGCAGCCCCGGCGGGCGCCGCGCAGACCGAACTTCTTGCGCTCCTTCATGCGCGAATCGCGCGTGAGCAACCCGGCCTCGCGCAGCGGACGATGCAGCGCCGCGTCGGCCTTCTTGAGGGCGCGCGCCAAACCGAGCAGCACCGCGCCGGCCTGGCCGGATTTGCCGCCGCCGTCGACGCGGGCCGTGATGTCGAACTTGCCGACCGTCTTGGTCGCCTGCAGCGGCGACAGCACCGCAATCCGGTCCTGCTCGTTCTCGAAATACTTCTCCACCAGCTCCCCGTTCACGCGGATCAGGCCGGTGCCGGGCTTCATGCGGACGCGCGCCACCGCCGTCTTGCGGCGGCCCGTCGCGAGGATCTCATTGGTCTGGGTCATCGGTTCGCTCCGGTCTCCTGGGGTTCCCGACTACTTCTTCTTGGCGAAGACAAGCGCTTCCGGCTTCTGGCCCCCGTGCGGGTGCTCGGCGCCGCCGTACACGTGCAACTTGCGCAGCATCTGCTTGCCGAGCCGCGACACGGGCAGCATGCGCTTGACCGCGAGGCGGAATACGTGATCCGGCCGGCGCTGGAACATCGCCTCGAAGGGGATGACCCGCTGCCCGCCCGGATAACCGCTGTAGCTCTGATACACCTTCTGCTGCCGCTTGTTGCCGGTCAGCTTCACGTCGGCGGCATTCACCACCACCACGAAGTCGCCCGTGTCCACGTGCGGCGTGTACATCGGCTTGTGCTTGCCCTGCAGGATGGTCGCGATGTTCGACGCCATCCGGCCCAGCACCTGGCCCTTCACGTCGACGACGAACCACTTCCGGTTGACGGTCTTCGAATTGGCGAATTCGGTCTTCACGGCTTTGCTCCATGGATTCCAGGGCCGGCTCGTTCCCCGGGCCGATCCCCCGGGAAACTGCGGCTCTTCGAGGTAAGGGAGGGGTAATTATAGGGTTGGGCCCGGAGGTGTCAAGGGAAACCTGGAGGCCGGGGGCGCGATTCCGACCGCCCCCGACCGTCGCCCGGGCCGGCGGAACCCAAGACCCGAAAAGCCTTTGCGTACGCCGAGCCGGGGGGCGGCGCCGCTTCGAGCCGGCGTCCGGACCCCGCCGGATCCTCCCCCGCGGCACCCGGCGCACGTCCGATCGCGCTTGCCCTCCGCGGCCCCGGCGTGACCGCGGGATGCGCGGCGCGAACCCGCGGCGCTCACACCGCGCCCGCCGCGCGGAGCGCGCGCACCTGGTCCGCCGCAAAGCCCAGTTCCGCGAGGATCTCGTCGGTGTGTTCGCCGAGCCGCGGAGGGGGGCGACGCGGCCCCTGCGGATGCGCGGAGAGGCGGATCGGATTGCCCACCGTGCGGAGCGCACCGATGGTCGGATGGGGCAGGTCGAGGACCATGTCGCGCTCGCGACGCACCGGGTCGTCGAGCACTTCGCCGACGGTGCGGATCGACCCGACCGGGATTCCGCGCGGCGCCAGGGCGGCCACCCAGGCGTCCGAGGTGCGCGCGGCAACGATCGGCGCCAGGATGCCCGCGAGTTCCTCGCGGTTCGTCACCCGCCGGGCGTTGTCGGCGAAGCGCGGATCCGCGCAGAGATCGGTCCGTCCGATCACCTCGCAAAACGGCTTCCAGAAACCCTCGTTGGCCACGCCGATGTTGACGTAGCCGTCCGCGGTGCGGAAGGTCTCGTACGGGGTGATCGAGGGGTGGCGATTGCCGATCCGGCGGGACGGCTTCCCGGTGGCGAAATAGTTCTGCGCCTGGTACGTGAACAAGGCCAGCACGCCGTCGAGAAGGGCGACATCCACCTTCTGTCCTTTTCCCGTGCGCCCGCGTTCCAGCAGTGCCAGCAGCACCCCTTCCACGGCGAGCTGCCCGGCCGTGAGATCGGCGATCGAAGTCCCCACCTTCACGGGCGGACCGTCGGAAAAGCCGGTCAGGTCCATCAGCCCGCTTTCCCCCTGCACGATGACATCATAGGAAGGATCGAGCCGCCGGCTGCCCGTGTGCCCATATCCGGAGACCGCGGCGTAGATCATCCGCGGGTTCATCTCATGAATGCGCTCCCATCCATAGCCGAGCTTCTCCATCGTGCCGGGGCGGAAGTTCTCCACCAGCACGTCGCAGACCGCAATCATCCGTTCCAGCACTTCGCGGCCGCGCGGGTGCTTCAGGTTCAGCGTGAGGCTGCGCTTGTTCCGGTTGACCGAAAGGTAGTACGCCGCCTCCCCTTGAACGAACGGGGGTCCCCAGCCGCGGGTGTCGTCGCCGCTCCCGGGCAATTCCACCTTGAGGACGTCCGCGCCCATGTCGCCGAGTTTCATGGTGGCGAAGGGACCGGCCAGAATGCGGGTCAAATCGAGGATGCGGGTGCCTTGGAGGGGACCGGACATGCGAACCTCACGGATGGGGACGGGACTCGGGATGGGCGGGGTTCACTTCGGATCTTGCGGAGACTCGGGCGGCAGAGCCGGGGAGGCCTTGGAGCGGAAAAGCGGCTGCGCATAGCCCTTGGGATCCTCCCCGGTCCGCGCATAGTGGAGCAGAGCAAGACCGGGACCAAGCATCAGGCCGTTGATGGTCAGGAGATCTCCGAGCGAGGAGTTCGTGCCGATGCCGGCCAGCCACGCCACGGTCCACGCGCAGGTCGTAAAGACCAGCGTGAAGCCCATGGCCCTGGCGTAGCGCCGCTGGCGGTCCTCCGCAGGCGGAGGCGGCGCCGGTGGCGGCGCGGGTGACGAGTCCATGACGATCCCTGCGCAAGCGGGTTCGTGCCGCGGCGGAGCGCCCCCGCCCCCGGCAAGCACCCGTGGAAGCCCGCATGGAGCATACTCCGAGCCCATCGCCTGTACAAGGGTCGGCCGGCATCGCGCAGGGGCCTCCCCGTCGGGGAAGATCCCCCGACATCGAGCGGAATCGCCCGATCCCGGGGGGTTCACCCGTCGCCCTCGCCGGCGGATCCACCCAGGCCGGAGGGAGGAGGGCTTGAGCCCGCGCGGGCTCAGCGGCTACAATCGCCCAACGACCCCTCATCCTGCTTGCGGGCTTTCCATGATCACGCTCCACTCGATTCACGTCGGCACGCCCCAGACCTTCCACGACGAGCATGGGACATGGCGGTCGTCGATCCACCGCACTCCAGTGACGGGTCCGATCGCGCTCGGGCTGCGCGGGCTCGCCGGCGACCAGGTCACCGATACGCGCCATCACGGCAAGCCCAACCAGGCGGTCTGTTGTCATCCGCTCGACCACTACCGGTTCTGGAACGAGCGCCTCGGCCTCTCGCTGGCGGCGGGGGCGGTGGGGGAGAATTGGACGCTGGCCGGCGCCGACGAGGCGGAAATCTGCATCCACGACGTGTACGACGTGGGGACCGCGCGCATCCGCGTCAGCGGACCCCGCGTCCCCTGCTTCACCCAGGCGCGCAAAGTGGGACGGAACGACTGGGTCGAGCTCACGCTCAAGGAGTTGCGCACCGGCTTCTACCTGATGGTGATGGCGGCGGGCGTGGTGCAGGCCGGCGATGTCTGGCGGCGGGTCGAGAGACCGCACCCGGGCGCGACGCTGACCGGGCTCAATCGCTGCGTCTACCACGCTCCGGACCCGCAGGCCGCCGGGCGATTCCTGGAGATTCCGGATCTCGACGCCCATTGGCGGGAGAAGCTGTCGCGGCGGTAGGCTCCGTCCGCAGGCGAACCCGGTCATCGCGTCTTCTGCGGTGCCTGCGCGGAGGCACCGTCGAAGTCCCCGGGTCCCCGCGGCATGGGCCGCGTCGCCCCGCCCATGGGCGCACCCGCGGTCCTGAGGGGTCCTTTCCGGCGGCGTGCGCGCCGGGCACGGGCGCCCCCCGGCGGAACCCCGGCCCCGACCTCGCATTCCTCCGAGCACGATGCGCGCTCCGTCGAGCCGCGAATCCGACCGGAAACGTCGGTCGCGATCCCTCGCGTCGCACCGGCCATTTCCGGGCCGCCGCGGGTCCGCCCCGCGCCCCGGTCGCGGCCCCGGGGCACGGGCGGGCGGACTGCCCGGGCGGCCTACTGCGTCCCGGCCTCCTGCGGCGCTGCCGGGGGCGGGTCGATCTTGGCCGCATGGAGCATGCCGAGGTTTGCCTCCAGATCCCGGACCTCTTTGCGCCACGGAGCGGCGTCCTGCGCGTACATCGCCATGCCGACCTGAACGAGGTAGGCGTCGCCGGCCTGCACCACGCGCTTGAGGAGCGCCGGGTCGAGCGCCGCCCGCATCGCGCCGATCACGTCCCACTCCCGCCCGGCTTCGACGTTCGCCAGACGGGTGTGCACTTTCCCGCGGGCATCGGTCACGGCCACGGCGGCGCCTTTCGCCGCTCCCAGGAGGGCACGTTGCTCCGGCGCGACACGCGCGAGGTCCACCAGCACCATCCGGAAGAAGCGCGGCACCATGAGTCTCGCCCTGGCCCCCTCGTCATCCATGAAGCGGCAAACGTGGATCCCGACGAAGTCGCGCAGCGAGAAACGCGCCCCCAACAGGCTGGCCACCGGATGCGGGGCGAGGACGCGGTCCTCCTCCCCGGGAGCGGCGGCGCAGGCCTCGAAAACGACCAGGGCGGGACCGCCCTCCTCACCGAGGACCGCGCGCAGGATCTCTTCGAGAGCGGCGTCCGCCGGCAGACCCGCGGGGAACGGGGTCCGCGCGAAATCCAGTTCGAGCGCGCGGACCGCGGCGTCGCTCATGGGCGGCCCGCCGGCATGCGCCCGGGGCATGCCGCTCAACAGCACGGCGCACAGCGCCACGATGGCGATGGGAAACCGACGGGGGGAATGGCTGCGCATGATCGTACCTCCATCCGTGCCGGCGGAGATTCGCGGCACAGGAGGAAGGTCGTCGCCTGCGCGGGCGTGTTATCGCGAATCTCTCCGGACGCGGAGGAATTTCCGGACGCGTGCCGCGCGCGCTGAGTTTCGGCGCCGGGATTCGCGCCCGCGTGCGCGGGCGCGACCCGGCATTCAACGCCGCTACGGCAGCTGCTGCACCAGCTCCTCGTACGCCTCGGGCCGGCGATCGCGGAAGAACTGCCAGACCTTGCGCACTTCCAGAATCTGATCGAGATCGAGGTCGGCGACGACCAGTTCGTCCTGGTCGCGGCTCCCCTCCGACACGATCTTGCCGCGCGGATTGACGAAGTACGACTGGCCGTAGAACTGGCCGATGTTCCATGGTTTTTCCGTGCCGACGCGGTTGATGCACCCCATGTAGTACTGATTGGCGACCGCGTGCGCCGGCTGTTCGAGCTTCCACAGGTATTCGGACAGGCCCGCCACGGTCGCGCTGGGATTGAAGACGATCTCGGCGCCGTTGAGCCCGAGGATGCGCGCGCCCTCGGGGAAGTGGCGGTCATAGCAGATATAGACGCCGACGCGGCCGTAGCGCGTCTCGAACACCGGGTACCCGAGATTGCCCGGCTTGAAGTAGAACTTCTCCCAAAAACCCGGTCCGCAGTGCGGGATGTGGTTCTTGCGGTAGATCCCCATCAGGCTGCCGTCCGCATCGATGACCGCGGCGGTGTTGTAGTAGGTGCCCACCGCCGGAGTCTCGTAGATCGGCACGACGATGACCATGTTGTGCTTGCGCGCGTATTCGGACATCAACTGGGTGGTCGGGCCCGGGATCGGCTCGGCGATGTCGTACCAGCGCGTATCCTGCTCGGCGCAGAAGTACGGCCCGTAGAAGATCTCCTGCAGGCAGAGGATCTGGACGCCCTTCTTGCCGGCATCGTCGATGAACTTGAGGTGCTTGTCGACCATGGCCTTCTTGATTTCGGGGATGCCGCCCTGGTCCGGGGTGAGGGGATTGGAGCACTGGATCAAACCGGCCTTCACGATGCGAGCCATGGGGTCCTCCCAGGTTGGACGGGGATCGGGTTGCGGGGGCGGGGGCCGCCCCCCCTGCCGGTCAGAGGCCCACGGGATGCCGCGACGGAGCCGGCGCTCCGGGCGGTCCCGCGGCCCGTCCGGCGCGCCGCGCGGGCGCGCCGCGGGCCGGATCGCTAGTAGATGTTCGTCTCTCTCTTTTTCCCGGTGTAGTCGAAGTAGACCACCTTCCATTCCGAATAGAAGTCGATGGCGGTCTTGCCCATTTCCCGCTGGCCGATCCCGGTCGCCTTGCTGCCGCCGAACGGAACCTGGGCTTCGCCGCCCGTGGTCGGCGAATTGACGTGGACGATCCCGACCTCGGCCTTGTCGACGAACGTCATGGCTGCCGAGGAACTCTCGGTATAGATCGATCCCGAGAGACCGAACTCCACCGAGTTGGAAACCCGGATCGCCTCGTCGAGGTCCTTGACGCGGACCACCGACAGGACCGGACCGAAGATTTCTTCCTGGTGGATGCGGTGGTCCACCTTGACGTGATCGAACACGGCCGGGGAGACGAAGAAGCCCTTGGCCAGCGCGCCCGCGGTCAGCCGAACGCCGCCGGTCAGGAGCTGCGCCCCTTCCTTCTTGCCGATCTCCACGTACTCCAGGACCTTCTTCATCTGCCCCTCTTCGACGCAGGGGCCCATCTGCGAGGACGCCTCGAGGGGAAGGCCCACTTTGATCTCCGCGGCGCGGGCGGCGAGGCGCGCGACGAACTTGTCGGCGATCGCGTCCTGCACGACCACGCGACTCGTGGCCGTGCAACGCTGTCCGGTGGATCCGAAGGCGCCTTGGACGACTCCTTCAAGCGCCAGGTCGAGATCCGCATCGGCCATCACGACGGCCGCATTCTTGCCGCCCATCTCGCACTGACACTTGATGCCGCGTTTGGCCGCGGCGCCGTACACGCCCAGCCCGACCTCCGTGGAGCCGGTGAACGACACCGCCCGCACCGCCTTGTGTTCGAGCAATGCGTTCCCGACCGTTCCGCCCGCGCCGAAGACGAGGTTCAGCACCCCCTTCGGGGTTCCCGCCTGGGCGAACACCTCGACGAGCAGCTTGGCGGTGACCGGGGTATAGGTCGCCGGCTTGAACACCACCGTGTTGCCGCACAGCAGCGCCGGGGCGATCTTCCAGGCGGGGATGCAGACCGGGAAGTTCCAGGGCGTGAGGATCGCGACCACGCCGAGCGGCGCGCGCAGGGTGTAGCAGAAGTTCTTCGGCAGCTCGGAGGGGATCGTCTCGCCGTTCAGGCGCCGGCCCTCGCCGGAGATGAACTCCAGCACGTTGACGGCCTTCTGCACCTCTCCGAGGGCCTCGCGCAACGTCTTCCCTTCCTCTTGGGTGAGCGCCCGCGCGATCTCCTCCTTACGTTCGAGCAGGATCACGGCCGCGCGCGCGATCACGTTGGCGCGCACCGGCGCGGGAGTCTCGGACCAGGCCGGCAAGGACTTTTCGGCCGCCTCGACCGCCCGCTGCACCTCTTCCACCGTGGACATGGGAACCTGGCAGATCGTCTCGCCGGTCGCGGGGTTCTGGTTCGGGACGGTTCCGCGGGTGCCGACGGTGGACCATTCGCCGCCGATGAAATTCTTGAGGATTTCCATGGCCGCTCCCGAAATGGCTGGAGAAAACACGACTCCCGGACGGGGGAAGAGATCCGGGGGGGAGGAGATACCGCGTCGATGATGATAGGCAAGGCACCCGCGAAACACAAGCAATCTCGCGGGCATTTCCCTTGCGGCCGCCGCGCGGGGCGTGGTAGAGACCGGGGCATGAATCCGTTCCGCCGGCCCGCCCTGGCTGCCCTCGCCGCCGCCCTCCTCGCCGGCGCGATCCTCGTCCGACCCGCGTGCGCCGATCCGCCCACGTCGGAGGAGGGAGAGTCGCCGCGACTTGTGCTCCTCTTCTCCTGGGACGGCCTCCGGCCCGACGCGATCGAAAAGGCCCCCGCCCCCCACCTGATGCGGCTGATCCGCGAGGGCGCGTACTGTCCGACCGCGCAGACCATCTTCCCCAGCGCGACGCTCCCCGCGCACACGTCGATGATCACGGGGCTCACCGTGGAAAAACACCGGGTCCTGTGGAACGACTACATCCCGCTGCTGCGGATCCGCCATAAGACGGTGCTCGACCTCGCCTGGGAGGCGGGCATGGAGTGCGCGATCGCGGCCGGGAAGCGCAAGTTCTACCACTTCCACGAGGACCGCAAACTCGAGACCTACATCGGGGAGAAGCCCGACGGGCAGGGGCATTGGCCGGCCAAGAACCTCGTCGATCCGATCCTGGACTACCTGAAGGCGAAGCGCCCGCGCCTCCTCTTCATCCACTTCCGGGACCCCGACTCCGCGGGCCACCGGCACGGCTGGATGGGGGAAGAGCAGATGGCGGCGATCCGCTCCGCCGACGAGGCGCTCGCGCGGATCCTGGCGGCGATCGACGAGGACGACCACTACCGCGGCCGCACGACCGTGATCGTGACTTCGGACCACGGCGGACAGGGGAAGACCCACGGTTCGCTGTCGAAGGAAGACATGACCATCCCGTGGGTCGCCTGGGGATTCGGCGTGGCGCCCGGCAAGACGCTGACGGCCAGGATTCGCACCTATGACACGGCCGCGACGGTCGCGTACCTGCTCGGCCTCGACATCCCTGAGAACTGGGACGGCAAGCCGGTGCTGACGGCGCTGTTCGCCCCGAAGAAGTAGGCGGCGCGCATGCGCCCGCGGGCCTCATGACCGACGAGTCTTCGGCCGCCGCTCCGGGCCCCGCGGGACCCGACCGGCCCCTGCCGCCCGGACCGGCGGACTCCGTCCCTGCCGGGCCCGGGATCGGCGGGTCGGCGCAGGAGGATTCTCCCCCGGCCCCCGGGCAGGACGGAATCGAAGCCGCCCCGACCGGCGACCGGACTGCGGCGGACGCCGGAGCCGCACCGCCCCCCCCGGACTCCGCGCCGGGCGCGTCCGACGTCCTCTCGCACGCCCGGGTGATCAGCCTCTGCACGCTCGCCAGCCGGATTCTCGGGCTCGCCCGCGAGATCCTGGCCGCGGGCTTCTTCGGCGCGGGGATGGCGTGGGACGCGTTCGCCTTCGCCTTCCAGTTCCCCAACCTGTTCCGGCGCATCTTCGGCGAAGGCGCGCTTTCGGCCGCCTTCATCCCCGTCTTTTCGGAACAACTCGCCAAGGCGCCGCCCGCCCGGGCGCACCGGTTCATGAGCGCGGTGCTGACCCTGCTGGCCGCGGTCACGCTGGGGATCATGGGCGCGGCGATGGCGCTCGCGATCCTCCTGCCGCCGCTCCTCGGCCCCCATACCGGCGATCCGGAGAAGCTGTCGCTGATTTGTCGGCTGTCGTTGATCCTGATGCCCTACCTCCCCCTCATCTGCATCGTCGCGCTGCTTTCGGCGATCCTCAACTGCCTCAAGCATTTTCTCATGCCGGCGCTCGCGTCGGTGGTTCTCAACGTGTGCTGGATCGGCGGCTTCGGGGTCGCCTTCCTGTGGGGCGCCGACGCCCTCACGCAGGTCTACATCGTCGCCGGGGCGATCGTGGTCGGCGGCGTGGTCGAGCTGGTGATGCAGATCCCGGCGCTGCGTGCCCGCGGCGTGGCGTTCACCCCGAACCTGGACTGGCGGCAGCCCGGCGTGCTCGAAGTCGGCCGCCTGATGGGCCCGACCGTGTTCGGCCTGGCGGTGATCCAGGTCAACCTGATCGTCGACAACCTGATCGCCGAGATTTTCGTCCCCGGCCACGGCGCGGTGGCCACCCTCTACTTCGGCAATCGGCTCATGCAGTTCCCACTGGCGCTGATCGGCATCGCGCTGGCGCAGGCGGTCTTCCCGTATCTGTCCGACGCTGCCGCCCAGGGGAATCTCGCCGGCATGGGGACGCAACTCTCGCGCGCGCTGCGCGTCTGCCTCTTCGTTTCCGTGCCGGCGACCGCGGGGCTGGTCGTGCTCGCCGAGCCGACCGTGCAGCTGCTCTTCCAGTGGAAGAATTTCGACGCCGCGGCGGCCGCGCGCTGCACCCGCGTCGTCGCCGCCTACGCCGCGGGGATCTGGGCCTACTGCTGCATCCACGTGGTGACGCGCGCGTTCCATGCCCTCAAGGACACGCGCACCCCGGTGAAGATCGGCGCCGCCATCGTGGGTCTGAACGTGGCGCTCAATCTGCTCCTGGTCCATGCCCTCGGCGAGGCCGGGCTGGCGTGGTCGACCACGGTGAGCGCGATCGTGAACTTCTCGATCCTGACCCGCGTGCTCCGCCGCCAGGTGGCCGAAGTGCGCCTGGACGGCGTGTGGCGGACCGGCCTGGTCGCGGCGGCGGCCAGCATCGCGATGGCCGGCGCATGCTGGGGGGTGCTGGCCTTGCTGCCGGCCGCCGACGCCGCCGGCACGCTCGGCCTCCTGGGCGGGCGCGCGCTCAGGGTCCTCGCCCCGATCGTCGCGGGGGCGGCGGTGTTCTTCGGCATCGCGCTCGCGCTCGATCTGCCGGAGGCGCACGAGGTCATGCGCGCACTTAAGCGCCGCCGGTCCCGGTCGGTGGCGCCGCCGCGATGAGTCCAGGCGAACGCCGGCAAGTCCGGCCGCTCCCGATCACTCTTTCAAGTTCGCGGCATCCGCCCGGTCGCGCCCGATCCCGCTCGCGTCCCTCGAGGTCCCGAACCCGGTCCGCACTTCCGCGCGCAAGGCGTCCTTCCCTTCTCCCCCGAGGCCGAATTGGTTGTCGAGGAGATCGCGCAGGAAGGCCTCCCGCCCCTCCGCGTCCGCCACCAGTTTCGCCACGTTCTCCTTCGCCTCCGTCGTGGGCGAGATCGACCGGGTCGCGCGGTCGACCGCCGCCTGACCGAGCGCTCTCAACCCCTTCTCGGCGCGCTCCGTCAACTCCTGCTTGCCGGGGATGTCCACCGGGAAGGCATCCTTCACCAGGTCTTTCGAGACCGCGTCCGCCAGCTCGGTCAGCTTGCGGAGCACGTCCTCCTTGGGCAAGACCTTGAGTCCCTTGGCCACGGCGTCCGGAACGACCACGAGCGCGAGGTCTTTCAGGCTCTCGATTCTCTCCAGCGCCTCCTTCTCGCGAATCTTGCCTTTCTCCACGATACGCCGGTTGGCCTCGACGAACGCGCCGGCCGCCACCCCGATGTTCTGCAGCTGCGACCGCACGGCATCCTGCCCGGCGGTGTTTCCGTTCGCGCGGTCCTGTTCGCGGATGCGTTCGAGCGCCGCGCCGTCGGGGACGTCGTCGAGGACGGCGAGATTCTGCGCGAAGAAGAGTCTCAGGTTGCGCTCTACCTGGGCATCGGTCGGTCCGCGAACCCCGGCCGCTCCGTCGGCGGGATCCAGCACGAGCTCGAGGATCGACGCCAGGTCTTCCGCCTTTTTCGCGTCCGGGAGGCTGCTGTCCTGGGCAAATTGCGCCAGGATCCCCTCCCCCTCCAGCGCCAGGAGACGGGACGCCTTGATGCGCAGGTCGGGGCGCTCGGTGTCGGCGTTCAATCCGGACTCGCTCGTCGCCGCGCTGGCCAGTTCCACCAGCGCACGCGCGGCCAGCGCCGCGCGTTCCGGACCGGGAAGCAGCCCTTCGATGTCGTTGAGGATCGTTCGCTCCCCGAGGGCGAGCCGGTTTCGTTCGGAGTCGTTCAACCGGCCGTTCTCGTCGGCGAGCGCGCGGGCGCTGCCGACCAGCTGGAACAGCGCGGCGCGCGGATCGTCCTTGCCCGCCCGGGCGGCGGCATCGAGGTCGGCCGCCAGCGAGGGAACCAGACTTTTGGTCTGGAACTCCCGGTCGGCTTCCGCCAGCCGCCCACGCCGTTTCTGGCGCTCGATCACCTCGGCGACGCGCGGATCGTCGAGGATGCGCTGCAGTTGGTCCCGTTGCGCCTGCGCCTCCGCGAGGTCTTCCGGAGACAGGACGCTGCCGTCGGGACTGCGCGGGTTGTTGAGGATCTCGTCCAGTTCCCGGATCTGCTCGGGGAAGGCCTCGGCGGAGGCGATCCGACGCTCGCGATCCGTAAGCAGGCCCTCCCGCTCGGCCGCGAGGGCGCGGGCCGATTCGAGGTTGCCGCGCAGTCGGGCGGTGAGGTCCGCCTGTACCCGTTCCAGGTCGGCCCGGGTGAGTCCGTCCGGCTTCGCGGCCAACGCGCCTTCCAGGGCGCGTCGCGCCTGGTCGACGCCGGCGCCGAGGTTGGCGAGGCTTTCGGGGAGCGCCTCGGGACGGGAGGGGGAGCCGATCCCGGCGAGGTCCTCCCGGCGCACGGCCACACCGTCCGCGGGGGCCGATTCGAGGAGGGCGCCCAGGACATCGCGCGCCACGCCGAGCTGCCGGGCATCCTGTTCCGCGATCGGCAGGGTCTCGCGGATCTCGCCGAGCCGGTCTTCGATGGCCCCCAGGGTCGGCTGTTCGGAAGGCTTGCGGGGTTTCCCCGTTCCCGGGGCGGCGTCGAGTAGACCGCCGACCAGCGAGTCCGCTTTCCCGTCGCCGCCGGGAAGCGCGGCGAGACCGGTCTCGGGGTCGACGAGTTCGTCGGCCGTGCGCAGCGGCGCGAATCCCGGCCCGTCCCCCTTGCGGGGATTCCGGCGCACGAGGTCCTTCTTGGGCGCGGGCCCGGTGGCGCCGCTCTCCCCGAGGATGGCCCCGGTCGGCCCGCCGGTCGGGTTGTCGGCGGTGTCTCCGGACTTCGCGACGGGCGCGGTGCGTGCGGGGACGCCGCCGGATCCGGAAGGCGCGTCGGCCGCGCCGAGGGACGGGGTGCCGGAGCTCTCGGCGCCGGTGCCGGCCGATTCCTTGCCGTCCAGCGCGGCCGTGGACTTCTGCCCCAGGTCGGTCAAGCGCCCGCCGAAGACGGTCACCCCGAGAATCAGGACCACGGCCACCCCGATCACGAGCAGGATGGTCTCGGACGAGGTCGCTCCGCAGCGACCGGACGGCGTTCGGTTGTGTGCAGACATCATGGATCCCCTTCTTGTGCAAGCCGGAGTCGCGGGCGCGCCGGGGCGCGGATCCGCCCCGGGGCAGGCCGGGTTTACTTCGAGAGTTCGAGCAGCACGAGCTCCATCGTGCGACGGTTGATCCGCCAGAGATCGGGGGCCCCCTCGCGGGCGGGGCCGAGGAGCGCGACGGCGCACAGGCCGTCCTCGGCGTCGAGGACGACGACGCGCGCCTCGATGGGTCGGCCGTCACGACGACCGGTGGAGACGGCGGCGACTCCGCCGCGCGGGGTGGCGAGATCGACGGTCCGCTCGTGACGGTCGAGCACCGCGCCCGACTGCGCGACCAATTCCTCCTGGACATGGCGCAGGGCCGTTCGCGGGCCCAGGTCCGGGTATCGTTCGCGGGCAAATGCGCGCACCCAGAGGAGCCCGAGCGTCTCCGCCCCCGCGCTCCACTCCAGCGCGATCCCCGCCGTCCGGGGCGCGATGCGCGCGGGCTCACGAACCCGCCACGACTTGGGAAAGGCGAAGGCCAGCGGCGGGCTGCCGGACGAGCGCCAGCGTTCGAGGTCTTCGGCGAATCGGGACGCCACGGGCTCCGGCTTGCGCCAGGTCAACACGGCGACCGCGAAGGCGGCGGCCATGCGGTCGTACGCCGCTTCGCGGACGCGGCCGGACATCAGGTAGAGGACGGGACCGTCCTTCCACGCGGAAAGTCGGAGAAGGAAGGGGACGCCGTCGGAGTCGGCGCGCACGAGCCAGTCGGCGGCCGCGCCGCAGCGGCCGAGCGCACTCCGGCCGCGCACGGCATGGTAGCCGCGCAGTTCGACGAAGCGGGCCAGCCAGTCTTCGGCGGTGACTTCGCGGGGAAGACGCGTCGCCTGCAGCTCGATTTCGGCATCCGGATCTCCCCCCCGGAGGTAGGCGAGGGTGACCAGCGCACCGATGGCGTCGGGGAGGCCGGCCTGTGCGGGCCGGAAGCCGCGCAAGGTGGTGGGCGCCCAGAACGAGAAGCCCTGGGCCGCCGGGCCGCCCGCCACCGGACCGACCTCGAAGAAGGCGTCTTCGCCGTGGGCGGGGAGGTCGGCCCATTCGGTCGGGAAGCCGGGCAGCGCGGCTTCCGCCCCCGCCGGGAGGGCGGCGAAGTCGGGAACGAACGAGGCGCCCGCGCCGCAAACCAGCGTCCCCGGTCCGCCGCGTCCGGGGTGGTCGGGCCGGCCCGGATGATCGGGCTTTCCCCCGCCCGGGGGGCCGTGGCCGGCCGCGCCCGAAGCGCCGAGTTCCTGGAACGGGAGGATCGCCGCGGGCGAGCCCGCGAGAATTCGGCTCCCCCGGTCATCCCCGGCCGGCGCGCGCCGCTCCCCTGCAGCCGGGCGGGCGAAGTCGGGGGCGCGGTGGAACGGATTCAGTACCCGCGCCTCCGGATCGGCCGTCGTTCCCGCCCCTCCGCGCGCGGCGAAGAGCAGGCGGGCGTCCGCCTCGAATCCGAGAACCGCCCCGGGCGCGCCCTCGGAGAATCGTTGCACGAGACCGCCCCGGAACGACACTTCGTCGGGGATGCCGTCTGCGTCGGTGTCGCGCACGATTCCGGCATCGACCGCCGGCGCCGTGCCGCGTCCATCCCCGGCGAGCCGTCGCCGCAGGTCGACCGCGTCGGCGGCGTCGGGATACCGCTCCAGGTACGCGCGCACGTCGGCGGTTCCCGGGCCGGCCTCGCCGATCTCCAGGCGCAGAAGCCCGCGATCGCGCAGGGAGGCGCGGTCGTCCTCCTTGAGTGCGAGCGCGCGGGTGTAGGACTCGATGGCGGCCTGCGGCCGGCCGCGCGCGCTCTCCACCCGGCCGCGAAGCCGGTGGACGTCGATCGCGCGGGGGTCGGCGGCGGCGGCGCGCGCGAGCGGCAGGGCGGCGGACTCGGGATCCCCGGCCAGCAGGTGCGCCGCCGCCTGCGCGAGGGCGAGGTCGACCATTTCCGGCCAACGCTCCGCCGCCGCGCGCGCGCGCGCCGCGAGCGCCCCGGCCGGGGTGCGGCCGAGCCCGGCCAGGATCGGCACCAGGGCCGGGAACGGGTCGCCCGGCCGGCGCGCGGCCGTGGCCTCGATCGCCCGCGCCGCCTCTTCGCGCCGGCCGAGCCGCAACAGCACCCAGGACTGGAGCCACGCGGCTTCCGGGCGGTCGGGCCGGCTCCGAGCGAGGTCGGCCAAGTCGGTCAACGCCGCTTCCGCTTCGCCCCGATAAAGACGCGCCCCCGCCGCGGCCACGCGACCCTCGTACGATTTTCCGTCCGCCGTGGCCAGACCGCCGAAAAAGGTGCGCGCCGCGGAACCCTGTTCCGCAGCGGGCCCGCCGACATATCGACCCTCGAGCCAGTAGGCGGCCAGCGCCGTCATCAGACGCGCCTCGCCGTCGGCCGGGTCGCGGTCGGCCGCCTCGCGGAAGAGCGGCGCGGCGCGATCCACCCGCCCGGCCAGCCAGTCCCGTCCGGCCTGCGCGCGCACGATGTCGACGGCGCGGGCCCCGAGGGCGCGTTCCGCGTCCGCCACCGCCCGGGCCAGCGCGTCGCGCGCCGCCTGGAATCGTTCGGCGGAGTCAGCGGCGACGAGCGCGGATTCGGCCGACGCAACCGCGCGCACGACGCCGCCCCCGACGACCGCGCCCGCCCCGGTCGCGGCGCCGCCGCTCATCCAGGACCCGCCCAGCGCCCCCGCCAGCAGGGCGGCGACCAGCCAGACCGCCGCCACCGCCTTGCCGATCCCGGCGGACGCGCGCGCGGGCGCCGGACTCTCCGCCGACTCCGCCGCCCCCTCCCCCTCCAGCCCGACCGAGAGCGCCTGGGCGAAATCCAGGGCCGAGGCGTAGCGCGCTTCCGGCTTCCGGTCCAGCGCCTTGAGCGCCACCGCGTCCAGCGCCGGCGGCACCTCCGGATTGACTTCCGACGGTCGCGCCGGCCGCTCGCGCAGGATCCGCGGCAACAGCTTCGCCGGATCCTTCCCCTCGAACGGGACCCGCCCGGTGAGGATCTCGTAGAGCACGACCCCGAGGCTGTAAACGTCCCCGCGCGCGTCCGCCCGCGTTTCCGATTCCATCCGCTCCGGCGCCACGTACTCGGGCAGGCCGAGCACCACGTCGAGACCCGTCAGACGCGCGCCGCTCTCGAACGGCCGCGCGATGCCGAAGTCGCTGAGAAACACCTGGCCCGCGGAGGAGAAGAGGATGTTCCGCGGGTTGACGTCGCGATGGACGACTTCCTGGCAATGGGCGAAGTGGAGTCCCCGGGCGACCTCGCACAAGGCATGCGCGAGCGCGCGAAAGTCCGTCCCCGCCGGAGCCTGTCCACCCGCCGCCTGGTTGGCCCGGCGCGCCTCGAGCAACTGCGCCAGCGTCGGGCCGTCGATGAACGCCATCGGGATGCAGGTCCAGGATCCGTGCCGCTCCAGCCCCCCGACCGGGACCAGATTCGAGTGCTCCAGCCGGCTGGCAAGCTCGGCTTCGCGCTGGAAGCGCGCCACCTTCTCCTGCACCTTCTCCGGGCTTTCCCCTTCCTGGAAGTACAGGACCTTGAGAGCCAGCGTGCGCCCGTCGCGGTTGTCGCGCGCCTTGTAGACGTAGGTCGACCCGCCGCGCCCGACCAGGTCGAGGAGCGTGTAGGGTCCGAGCGCCTGTTCCTGACGCGCCTGCGCGGGGGCGCGATCCTGCGGGGCGAGTTCGGCCTCGGGTCGCCGACCGACCTTTCCCTCCTGGCGCAGACGGCTCACTTCGGTGACGCGATCGCGCGTGTGGGCGCGCGCCACGACGTCGAGGATGAGGCGGCGGATCTGGCGCTCGAGCGCGGCATCGAAGAGGATCTGTCGGGGAAGCGGCAGGACGCCGCGCGTAAGCGCAGCGCCGCAGGAGGCGCACGCCGCTCCGGCCGCGGCCGGGCCGATTACCTGCGCATGCGCGCGGGGACAAGCGCGCAGATGGTCGCCCGCCGTCAAGTAGCGCGCCGCTTCCGCGTAGGCGGTCCCCTCGACCGCCGGCAAGAAGCCCTCGGCGACCGCGACCTCGGCGAGCGGAACTCCGCGTTGCGTCGCCGCCTGGAGCGCGGGACGCAGACGTTCCGCCGGCACCTTGCGGAGGTGCTGGAGGAGGAGTGCGAACGTGTAGTCCTGAGTGCGGCTCACGGCAGGGTCCCCCAGGGAGCCGATGCGGCAGGACCGACCGTAGCGGATCGATCCGTGTGGGTCAACCCGGAATCTCCGGCCCCGGGAAAATTTTCCCGCACGCGGCCGCACCGCGCCGCGGGTCATCACGCGGAAACGGGTCCGGCTGCCGCCGGCCGGACTCCCCGGAGAGATGGATCCCGGGTCCGTACTTACCAGGTACGCCAAGGATCGGCGAGCTCTTCCCGGCCCGGAAGCCCGGCGGCGGCGGCCAGATCGGCGACCAGGGCGCACAGGCGCTCGCGCTCGACCGTCTCGATCCAGGGACCCTGCGCCGCGTCGAGCGCATTGAATCCCTCGACCAGCGCGCGGAGCGCGCCGAGCCGGTCCTCCTCCCGGGCGGTCCGGCCCAACCGCTCCAGGCGTTCGAGGCATGCAGCCAGCAGCGCGCGCGACTGCGCCACCACCGGCGCCGGCAGGCGCCCTTCCCAATCCGACAGCGGCGCGGCCTTGCGGATCGCCGCAAAGGTCAGTCGTGAGCGCCGCTCCCGCTCCCGTTCGGAGGCGATGTCCGCCGCCCGGGCCGCATCCCCCTTCCGCCGCGCCTCCTCGGCCAGCAACGCCTCCCGATCGTGGTCCCAACGCCACTGCAGCAGCACCTGGGGGGGCAGGTTGTCCCACCGCGAATAGCGGTGGCCGGTGAGTTCGCGTTCGGCCCGGGTCAGGGCGACCACGCCGAGGAGCCGGAACTCCGGCGGGGGGGCGTGCTGCACGAAGGCGCGCTCGAGTACCGACTTCCAGGCGTGATGGGTGAGGAGGAGCGTCCGCCAGGGGACGAGGTCCGCGAGCGTGGGAGGAGCGGCTCCGATCCAGGCGCTCGCCTCGACCAACTGGAACGTCCGGGACCCGCCCGCACCCAGGATCCGACACGCGCCGAAGCGCCCGTCCTCCAGGGGCATGGCGAAGACGGTTCCCGGGTCGGGGGGAGGAGTCGGGTTGCCGCGGGGACGAGCCATGCCCTCAGTCTAGTGGAGACGCCGGAGGGCGGCAAGGGTCACCGCCGACGGGTCGAGTCGCGGGGGTCGGCTCTTCCGGGCCCCGGGAACGGCGTGCCCGGGCCCTCGACGAAAACAAAATTCGGTTGACAGGCCTTCGGCCGGGAGGGTATACACGCATTGCGCCCTTAGCTCAGTTGGTAGAGCAACTGACTCTTAATCAGTGGGTCGCAGGTTCAAGTCCTGCAGGGCGCATTCCCTCCTCCGCGCGGATGGCGGAACTGGCAGACGCGCCAGACTTAGGATCTGGTCCCGCAAGGGGTGTGGGTTCGATTCCCTCTCCGCGCATCCTCCCCTGCCCCTCCCCGATCGCACCGAACGCCTTGGAGGATCCGCCATGGACCGCCGCCGTCCGATCATCCTCGCCGTGGGGCTGGCCTTCGCCGCCTCGCTCGGACTGCCGGCGCAGGATTCGCGGGTCACGCCGGACCAACCGGGGTTCGTGAACCAGGTCACGCAGGAACAACTCGACCTGGCGCTGGCGTTCAGCCCCGGCGAGCGGATCGTCCGCCTGACCGAGATCTCCGACCGCCGCGTCCAGGAGATCAAGGGAGTACTCGACGCCAAGCGGTACGAACTGGTCGCCCCGTTGGCCAACGCCTACCTGCGCCTCATCGCGGACGGCGTGCAGCCGCTGATCCAGCAGGCGGAGCAGAAGGGGCTCGAGCTGACGGCGAACCTAGTCGCGGTCGAGCGGATCGCGCGCAAGCATCCGGTGCAATTGGACGAACGGATGCTGCAAGCGCCGGTGGAGATGGAAGGCGTGATGCAGCGGGCGACGGATGCCGCCAAACAGCACCTGGCGCTGGTGCGGGCGTCGGTGGCGCGCGCAAAGCGGGCCCGCGGCGATCTCGGGGGAGGGGAAGAGGCGGGCGCCGAGGACGGCGGCGCGGACGCGGGGGCGTCGAAGGGGGGCGAGGGGTTCGGATTCGACCTGCGCGACTTCAACAAGCCCGGGACCGGCTCCGGCGGTTCCAGCAACGACGACCGCCGCAAGGGCCGCGGGGACTGAGCCCCGCTCGGAAGACGGACGCCCCCGCGGGTCCGCCTGCCCCCGCCCTGGCGACGGTCCCGCCCACATGCGATCGCGGTTCCCGGGAGCGCGACCCCCAGGAAGGCTCGCTACCGCACCGACTTCAGCATCGCCAGGAACTCCTCCGTCGACAGCGCCCCCGACTGCCGCTTGGGCGCGAACCACGTCTCGCGGTCGGCGACCTCGCTCGACGCGTAGTAGACCATGAACGGGATCGCGGCCACGCGGAACTTCTTGTTCTTCAGCTCCGCCCCCTTGCCGCGCGCGTCCGTCGCGTCGATCTTGATGGCGACGAACCGCTGCAACTCCTCGACGACCGCCGGCGCCGCCAGCGTGGCCTTCTCGAAGGCCTTGCAGTTGCCTCACCAGTCCGCCGTGAAGTCGAGGTAGACCGGCTTTTTCTCCTTCGCCGCCAGCGCCATCCCCTCTTCGAAATCGCGCACCCAGGCGATCTTTTTCTCCGCCGCCGTAGCCCCGCCCGGGGCGGCGACGCCGGCCGGAAAGACGGGCATGAGCCGATTCAGGCAGGCGAAGAACGTGAACGCGGCAAAGATCGCGGCGAGGACCGCGACCGACTTGAGGACCATGCGGCCGGTCCCGGCCTCGGGCGCCAGGGGCGTGAACGCGCCCAGGAACGTGGCGAAGACCATCCCCAAAACGCCGGCGAGGCCGAACGGCACCCACTCGGGGATGTACTTGGGCGTGAGCGGGAGGGCGAAGTAGATCGCCATGCCGAGGATCAGGTAGCCGAAGCCCTCCTTCAGGCGCACCATCCACATCCCGGGCTTCGGGAGGGTGGCGGAGAAGACCGCGATGAAGAGGAGCGGCACGCCCATCCCGAAGCCGAAGCTCGAGAGCATGAGGAAGCCCTCGAGGGGCGGCTTGGTCGCGGCGCTGATGATGAGGGCGCCGGCGAACGGACCGACGCACGGGGCGGCGACGAAGCCGAGCACGAGGCCGAGGAGGAACGAGCCGATGAACCCGCCGCGGCGGCTGCCCGCATCCTCGAGCTTGGAGGTGAGGGCCGAGGGCAGGCGGATCTCGTACAGGCCGAACATGCTGAGGGCGAGGGCGACGAAGACGGCGACCACGATGCCGACGACCCAGGGATTGGCGGCGTAGGCGCCGAGATCCTCCCCCGCGCGCCCGACGATGAGGCCGAGAGTCGCATACGTGACGACGATGCCGGCCACGTAGACGAAGGCCATGAGGAGCGTCTTCGGGCGGGACTGGCCGGACTGCGAGCCGAAGTAGGCGAGGGTCACCGGAATCATCGGGTAGACGCACGGACTGAGTCCCGCGCCGAGCCCCCACGCGAGTCCGTAGAGCAGCGCGAGGACGAACCCCATCCGGTCGATTTCGGAGGCGGAGGGGCCGGCCGCGCCCGCCGGCCCCTTGCCGGCGGATTCGCTCCCGCCCGCGGACGCGTCGGCGCCTTTCCCGACGGGATCGTTCCCGGGGACGGGATTCACGCCCTTGGGATCGCCCCCCTCGCCGTTCCCCTTGGGCGCGGAGCCGGTCGAGCCGGGATCACCGATCCCGCCGTTCCCGGCGCGCGAAACGGCGGCGAACACCTCCGCCCGCGTCGGCTTCACGGACGACCCCGCCGGGACGACCCGCACCGGCAGAACGACGACGGCCTCGGGCACGGGCTCGAGGCAGCTCTTGTCGTCGCAGGCCGCGAAAGCGGCCTGGAAACGCAGCGTCGCGTCCCCGGGGGCGACGTCCGCGGCGGCGGTGACGGGGACGAGGACATGGACCGTCTTCTCGTACACCTGGAGCGTCGCGCCGAACAGCGGCACGCCGTGCGGCTCCGGATAGATCGGCGCGCCGAACGTGAAGCCCGGGGTGGGCGACGCCGTCACCGCCGTCGGCGTACCCGACGCCTCCTTGGGGCCGTAAATGTGGTACGTGTCCTCCATGCGGAAGGCGACGGCGACGTGAAAGCGATCGCCGGGGCGAACGGCGTCCTGGGAAGCGAAGACCTCGAGGCGCACGGGGTAATCGTCCGGAATCCCGGAGGAATCGGCCTCCTCCGCGGTCGTCGCGGGGTCGTCCTGCGCCGGCACGGGGGCGGCGCCGAACACGTCCTGGCGCAGGGCCTTCACCGGCGTGCCGGAGGCCTCCATCCGGAGCGGAATCTCGATCCTGCGGTCGGACTGGGGAGGCAGGCAACGACGGTCGTCGCAGGCGGCGTAGGTCGCCGCGAGCCGCAGCGTCACGGTCGTCCCCGCCCGGACGCCCTGGGGCGCCCGCACCGGCACGATGACATGAATGGTCTTTTCGTAGACCGCCAGTTTCTGCCCGAAGACGTCCATTTCCCCGGTCGCCGGGAAGACGGGCTCGCCGAACACGAATCCCTCGGTCGGCAGCGGGACCACGTTCGTCGGGGTGCCTTCGTTTTCGGCCGGGCCGTAGATGTGGAACTTGCCCGTCATCGCGAACTCGACCGCGACGGCGAACGAGTCTCCGGGCCGGATCGCGTCCTGCGATGCGAACGCGGAGACCTTGACCGGATACGGGTCGTCCGGCTGCGCCGCCGCGAAGGGGAGCCCGGCGAGGAGCAGCAGCATCGCGACCGCGGCGCCGCGCAGGCGGTCCGGGTGGAACGGGAGCAACATGAGATTCCCCCTGCATCGGAAAGGCCGGGTTCCCTGCGGGCCGCGCCGGATGGCCGGCGCTCGGCTCTCGGGCCGCGGCACGTCGTCGGGGCGGGTTCCCCGCGAAGGACGGCCGCGGGGCATCGCTTCTCGCGCCGGCCGGGTCGTCCCGGCGTCAGACGCCGCGGACCAGCCGGTCGCCCAGGATGCGCGGCAGACCGCCCGAATCGTAGATCTTCTGCCGCGTCGTTTCGAAGTCGTAGTCCAGACGCCGCCACTCGATCTCGCCGTTGTCGATGGTCACGTAGCAGGCGCGGTTGTCGCCGTCGCGCGGCTGCCCCACGGATCCCACGTTCACCAACAGCTTCTCGCTGCCGAGCTTGTGGCGGTAGTCCGTCTCCCCGATGGAGATGAACCGGAAGGCCTCGGTGAATATTCCCGGCACGTGGGTGTGGCCCCCGAAGGCATGGAGCTTCACCTTCGAAAACACCTCTTTCATCAGCTCCTGATTCATCGCGTCGATCGGCAGGATGTACTGCGTCGTCGGCTCGACCGGAGAGGCGTGGACGTACAGGTGATCCCCCACCTCGAGATGCGTGGGGAAGCCGGTGATGTACTTCCAGAGCACCTCGTTCTCTTCCGCGGAACAAACGGGGTTCTTGAGCTGCTCCCGGGTCCAGAGCACGGCCTGCATGGCCTTGGGGTTGAAGCCGATCGGTTCGCCGATGACCGCCTGCTCGTGGTTGCCGAGGAGGCTCCACTTGCAGTTTTCCATCGCGAGCTTGAGGCACTCGCGGGGGTTGGGTCCGTATCCGATCACGTCGCCGAGACAGAGGATCTCCTTGATCCCCTGCGCCTTGATATCGTCAAGGACGACCCGGAACGCCTCCAGGTTGGCGTGGATATCCGAGATGATGGCGAACACGCGCCACTCCTCCCCCGACTTGGGCGTGAGATTCGCCGCATTGTATCAGAAATCCACCCCGGGCAAGCGAAAGTTGCTGTCCCGAACGGAGTTCCCGCCGCCTACCCTTGGGCGGCGGGTTGGTTATCGATCTGCGCGCGTTGCAGCTTTCCGCTGTAGTCGACGTAGACCGTCTTCCATTCGGTGAAGACGTCGAAGACGGTCTGGCTGGCCTCACGATGGCCGTTGCCGGTGTCTTTGGTGCCGCCGAACGGGAGATGGCTCTCCGCGCCGATGGTCGGCCCGTTCACGTAGACGATGCCGCAATCGATGCGCTCGAGGGCGCGGAACGCCTGGTTGACGTCGCGGGTGTAGATCGAGGACGAGAGCCCGTAATTCGAATCGTTGAGGGTCTCGAGCGCCTCCTCGAACGTATCGACCGTGATGACGCTGAGGACGGGGCCGAAGATTTCCTCGCGGAAGAGGCGCATCGAGCGGGTGACGCCGTCGAAGAGGGTCGGGGGGAAGAACCAGCCCTTGCGGCACTCCCCTTCCATGTAACGGGCGCCGCCGAGGAGGAGCTTCGCGCCCTCGCGCTTGCCGATCTCGACGTACTCGGACACGCCCTTGACCCGCCCCTCGTTGATCAGCGGGCCGACCTGGACGGATTCGTCGAGGCCGTAGCCGAGCTTGAGCCCGCGCGCGGCCTCCACGAGGCGGCCGAGGAATTCCTCTTTCACGCCGCGCTGAACGATGAGGCGGCTGGTCGCCGTGCACCGCTGTCCGGCGGTGGCAAAGGCGCCCCAGAGCGCGCCCTCGAGGGCGAGCCGGAGGTCGGCGTCGTTCATCACGATCGAGGCGTTCTTGCCGCCGAGTTCGAGCGAACAGCGCTTGAGGTGCTTGCCGCAGCGCTCGGCGATGTCCCGCCCGACTTCCGAAGAGCCCGTGAAGGAAACCACCCGGACGTCCGGGTGCATGACCAGCGGCACGCCGACTTCGCCGCCGCTGCCATGGATGAGATTGACCACCCCCGCGGGAAGGCCCGCCTCGAGAAAGACCTCGAGAAGCTTGTGGGCGCAGTGCGGGGTGTCGCTCGCGGGCTTGAAGACGATGGTATTGCCGCTGACGAGGGCGGGGAACATCTTCCAGGTCGGGATGGCGACCGGGAAGTTCCAGGGAGAGATGACGGCGCACACGCCGATCGGGGCGCGCACGGCCATGGCGAATTTGCTCGGCAATTCCGAGGGGCTCGTGAAGCCGAACAGGCGCCGACCCTCGCCCGCCGCGTAGTAGGCGGTGTCGATCGCCTCCTGCACGTCGCCGCGCGCCTCGGAGAGGACCTTGCCCATCTCACGCGTCATCACGCGCGCGAGCTCCTCCTTGCGGCGCTCGAGCACCTCGCCGATGCGGTAGAGGACCTCGCCGCGCTTGGGCGCCGGCGTGTCGCGCCAGGCGGGGAACGCCTTCTTCGCGGCCTGCACCGCGCGATCCACGTCGGCCGCGTCCGAGCGCGGGAATTCGCCCACCACGTCCTCGGTGTTCGACGGGTTCACGTCGGGGAAGAAACGTCCGGTCCCGGAGGGGACCCAGCGGCCTTCGATGTGGTTCAACATGCGTTCCGCCATGGGGGGATCCTCCCGAGCAAGAGTCGCCGGCCGGGGGCCGGCGGGGACCGGAAGAAAGAGACCTGCCGGACGGGGTTGTGGGCGCTCGTCCGACCACAGACACGAGAGGCACGAAGAACGCGCTTCTTCGTGCCCCTGCGCCGCCCGGTCCAAACGAGGAAACCCGGGTCAATTCCCCGGGTTCGCGGACGGGGGAACGCCGACCTCCGCACCGGTCAGAATGGGCGGGTACATCGGCAGATCCGCCATCGGCGACTCGGCGCGCTTGCAGTTGGGCGAGCTGCGGCCGCCGACCTTGATGAAGTCGACCAGCATGTCGTTGCGATCGAGCGAGCTGCAGTCGTACGCGTTGGCCATCCAGATGCACTTCGTCGGACAAGGCTCGCAGCACAGGTTGCAGAAAAGGCACTTGCTGTAGTCGATCTCGAAGCGGGTGATCTTGAGCTTCTTGTTCACGCGCTCGAGGTCGATGTAAATGCAGTCCACCGGACACGCGTTGGCGCAGATGTAACAGCCGATGCACTTGTCCACGTCATACTCGTGCCAACCCCGGTAGCCGGTCGGCACGCGCCAGACCTCCTCGGGGTACTCCATCGTCACCGGCTTCGTGAACAGGTAGCGGATGGTGAGCATCATCCCCTTGAGGGTGGTGACGACTCCCATGACCACGTTGTACGCGTAGGATTTCATGAACGTCTCTCGCCAATCGGATGCGCCCGCGGGCGCATCGCTCGGTCCACCACACCGGAGTCTACCGATCCACCTCTCCCAGGACGATGTCGATCGACCCCAGGATCGCGACCAGGTCCGCGATCATGACGTTCCGGGTCATCTCGGGAAGCACGCTGAGGTTGCAGAAGGACGGCGCGCGCACCTTCACCCGGTACGGCTTGTCCGTCCCATTGCTGATCACGTAGAACCCCAACTCTCCGCGCGGGTTCTCGATGCGGACGTACTTCTCGCCCTTCTTGGTCTTGATGACCTTCTTGAGCTGCTTCGACACCACCTCGCCCTTGGGCAGCGACGCGACCGCCTGTTCGATGATCCGCAGGCTCTCCAGCATCTCCTGCACGCGGACCCAGTACCGGTCCCAGCAGTCGCCTACCGCGCCGACCCGGCCGGTCCCAACCGGCACGTTGAAATTGTACTTCTCGTATCCCGAATACGGCTCCACCTTGCGCACGTCCATCGACACGCCCGAGGCGCGCAGGATCGGCCCGGTGATTCCGTAGGCGATCGCCAGCGGCGGCGGCAGCACCCCGATGTTCGCCGTCCGGCTGATGAAAATCTGGTTGAACGAGAGCAGCTCGTTGTACTCCTCCACCCGCTTGGGGAAGGACTTGCAGAACTCGTCGACCTTCTTCAGGAAGTCCGCGCCGACATCGCGCATGACCCCGCCGATGCGCACATAGTTGTAGGTCAGGCGCGCGCCGGAGGCGATTTCGAACATGTTGAGGATCGACTCGCGCTCGCGGAAGCACCACAGGAACGGCGTGTACGCGCCGATGTCGATGCCGAACGTCCCGACCGCCAGGAGGTGCGAGGCGATGCGGTTGAGCTCCGCCATGATCACGCGCAAGGCCTGCGCGCGCGCCGGGATCTCGATGTCCATCAGCGACTCGGTGGCCAGACAGAAGCCGAGGTTGTCGCTCATGGACGACAGGTAGTCCATCCGGTCGGTGTAGGGAACGAACTGCACGTAGGTGACGTTCTCGCCGATCTTCTCGGCGCAACGGTGCAGATACCCGATCACCGGCGTGACCTCGGTGACGATCTCGCCGTCGGTCTTCAGGAGCAGGCGGAGCACCCCGTGCGTGGAGGGGTGCTGCGGCCCCATGTTGATGTACATTTCCTCGGAATCGAGGGTCTTAACCATGCGTCGAGATCCTTTCGCTCGCGAGGACCGAGCGGACCGCGGCATGCTTCACGTCGGCGCCGTCGAGCCTCATCCCGCGGATCTTCTCCTGCAGGCGCATGAAGCCCTCCATCAGGGCCTCGGGGCGCGGCGGACAGCCGGGGACGTACACGTCCACGGGGACGATCTTGTCGACCCCCTTGACGACGTGATACCCCCATTGATAGTACGGGCCGCCGCCCACCGTGCACGCCCCCATGGCGATCACGTAGCGGGGCTCGGGCATCTGTTCGTACAGGCGCTGGATCACTCCGGCCATCTTGGCCGTCACCGTCCCCGCGACGATCATCAGGTCCGACTGCCGCGGCGTGCCGCGGAACACCCCGGCCCCGAAGCGGTCCAGATCGTACCGCGCCGCCGCCGTCGCCATCATTTCGATCGCGCAGCAGGCAATGCCGAAGGTCATCGGCCACACCGACCAGCTCTTCGCCCAGTTCACGGTGTCCACGACCTTCGTCAGCATGACGCTGCCGGCCTTGAACTGTGTATCCATGGTTCACCCCTCGTGCGTTCTTGGGGACCATCCGCACCCACACCGGATGCGTTCTCAGTGTACGCCATCCGCGAGATCGGATCAACAGATTCGCGGTCGGCTTCCCGGACCACGGGCGCGCGGGCACGGCGGGGAAAAAAACCCAGGCAGCCCCGCGGGCTCGTCAACCGGCAGCCCGGACGCCCACGGCGTCCCTACGCGGAAGCGCTTCAGCCACCTCCGCATCCGCCTTCCCCTCCGGCATCCTTGAGGGCGATCTGGCGGAATTCGACGCGTGCGCCGAATCGGTGGGTGAGGGAGTGCATGAGCGGGGCGAGATTCATGAGCCCGTGCTTGACGAAGGCAACGATCATCTGCTCGCCCCCGAAGGTCAGCTCGAGGTCCTTCACCTCGATGGGGATGCGCAGTCGGGCGATCTCCTCGCGGGCGAAGACCGTGGCGGCGATGCGCCGGCTTTCCAGCTCCTCCGCCTGCAGCAGGTCGTCGAACGAGGCGCGACGGACCAGGCGGGGAAACACCTCCGGCGACAGGCCGTCGGGAAGCGGATCCGGCGCCGAAACCACTTCCCCCAGCTCCAGGCCGCGATCGGAACGAACCACGCACCGCTCCTGCTCCCGCAGATCCCCGAGGTCGGTGACGAAGTTCTCGACGATGACGGTGCGCCCGTACTGGATGGAGGTCAGGTAGTTCATCATGACGAAGCCGGTCCGGCATGCCCCGCGCCCTGGGAGGCCGGGGCGCGATACTTCCCGAGGGCGTCCCGCAGGGCGTCTTCGGCGAGGACGGAACAGTGGATCTTCCGCTCGGGCAGGCCGCCGAGCGCTGCGGCGATCCGTTCCTTGGTGAGGGCGCGCACCTCGGCCAGGGGTCGGCCGACGATCATCACGGTGGCCATCGACGAGGCGGCGATCGCCGCGCCGCACCCGTACGTCTTGAACCGGGCGGCGCGCACGACGTCCCCCTCGATCTTGAGGTACAGCTTCATCATGTCACCGCAGACCGGGTTGGTGACCACGCCGACGGCGTCGGCGCCGGGAAGTTCCCCGACGTTCCGCGGGTTGGTGAAGTGGTCCATGACCGTTGCATTGTAGTCGGCCGTTTCCTGGCTCACGCGCTTTCCTCCGGTGCGGGTCGAACCCGGATGATACCAGGAAGGCGCGGCGGAGGCCAGGAGGAAGATCGGACCGCCGCGGTCGGGGTGCGAGGCGCCCGGTGAAGGGAGGGGAGCCGGGCCTACTTCCCCGGGATCCGCTCGAGGAGGCGGCCCCAGCGCGGATCCCGGCGCAGGGGCGCGAAGGCAGGGTCGGTCTCGAGGCGGTCCCGGTAGGGCCACCCGAATTCGACGGCGCGATCGAGGAGGGTCAAGGCGCGGTCGGCGGACTCCCCGCGCGGGTCCGCGCCGGCATCGCGGGCCTCGGCGCGCGCGAGGGCGATACAGGCGACCGCGAGGGTGGGCGTGACCCCGGGGTGGGCCCCGACGAGGGTGCGCACGGCGGTGGACCACTCGGCCGCGGCGGCCTCGAAGAGTCGCAGCCCTTCGCGGAACGCTCCGAGGGCGTCTTCGGGACGCCCGGCCCGGGAATCCTGGGCGCCCCGTTCGAGGGCGACGAGCCAGCCGGGCCGGTCGCCGAGCGCCGCCGACTTGGCACGCGCATCCTCCAGGAGGCTCCGGACAGCCGCCGGCCCGCCCGGGTCGAGCGCCAGGGCGCGTTCGAAATCGGCAACCGCCCCGCTCCACCGGCCCGTGGCCCAGCGCACGAATCCCCGCCGCAAATGGAGTTCCCCGTGATCGGGAGCGCGCGGGAGCGCCGCCTCGAGGTCGGATTCGGCGGCGACGTAGAGGTCGGTGGGATCCTCCCCTCGCATCGCCCGGTACAGCCCCCAGTTGGTGCGGATCTCCGCTCGACGGGCGACCGTTGCGGCATCGGCGGGCGACCGGCGGGTCCACTCGTCCAGATCGGCCAGCGCCCCGGCATACCAGTTCGAAGGGTCCTCGCCCTGCCCCCTCACCAGGTTGCCGTAGAAATTGCGGGCGGCGGCCCGCTCCGGGCGGGCCCGGAGGATCCCCGGTTCGACCTCCAGGGCCCGGTCGAGATCCGTCAGGGCCGCGACGAGGAGCTCGACGGGATCCTGACGACGGCGCATTCGGGCGAAGGCCCACTCCATCCGGCCCGCGCCGCGCGACATCCACGCGAGCCCGGACGAGGGCACGAGCGTAAGCGCGTGGTCGAGGTCCCGGATGCCGGACGCGAACCGTTCCTCGGCGTCCTCTCCGCGGGACGATTGGAGCGTACCCCATCGCACCCGCACGTTGCCGCGCCCGATCCAGGATTCGGCGTCGGTCGGTTCCGTGTCGATCGCCCGGCCGAAGTCCTCCACGGCCCGGGCAAAGTCCGCGAGCGGATCCTGCCGCAGTCCTTGCCGATGGGCGGCGAGCGCCTCGTGGGCCTTGCCGCGGGATTTCCAGGCCGGACCGCAATCCGGTTTCCGCGCCAGCGCCCGATCGGCCTCCTGGATCGATCGAGCGAGCGCGGCCGCGGCATCGGAACCGCGGGCCGCGCCGTGAAGCCCCTGCTGCACGAGCACGAGCGCGCGGCGGGCGATGACCTCGGGGTCGTCCGGAATCCGTGCCAACGACTGCGAGAGGTCATCGTGGGCGGCGGCGAACGACTCCGTGGGGTCCTCGCCCCGTTCCGCACGATACAACCCGCGGTTGATGTGGATCAAGGCCCGGCCATCCCAGCTCCTGGCGTCCGCGGGGTCCCGTTCCAGGCTGCGGTCGAACGCCTCGATCGCGGCCCGATAGAGAGGGTCGGCGTCCAGCCCGCGCTGTCGGGCAACCTGCGCCCGGCCCTGACGGGCGTGGGCGAGGACACGCCAGGGCTCGGCCTGGCCCGGGGAGAGCCGGATGGCCGCCTCGCAGGCGGCGAGGGCGCCCGCGTACGCCTCGTCGGGGTCCTGCCCGCGCCGCAGGCACAGGTCCCCCCCGTAGGCGAGGGTCATGGCGCGGAACATCAGGGCCTCGGCATCCGTCCCGTCCCGCGCCAGGAGATGATCGAAATCCTCGCGGGCGGCCGCGAACCAGGGCTCCGGATCCCGGTCCTCGCCGGTCGGGACGATCCCCCGGTGCAGCCGGATCCAACCGCGCAGGAAACGGCCCTCGCGGCTCTCGGGATCGATTTCCAGGGCGCGGGTGCTGTCCGCGAGGGCGTCCCGCAGGGCCGCGCGGCGATCGCCCTCGGCGCTCCGCGCGTCCAGGGCGACCCGGTGGCGGGCATCCGCGCGGGCGAGGAGGAGACCGAGATTCCCGCGGTCCGACTCCAGTCCGCGCGAAAGGGCCGCGATCGCCGCCGTCCACTTGCCTTCCGCGATCGCCAGCATGGCCAGTCCCTCGCAGGCCTCCTCCGATCCGGGGTCTTCCGCAAGGGCCCGCTCCAGCAACCGGCGCGCCTCCTCGCGATCCTCCGCGCGATCCGCCAGGGCCCGCAGGATGCCCCGTGCACACGCGACCTGCCCGGGCGCCGTTCCCACGGGCGACGCCTCGAGCGCGCGCAGGTCTTCCTGCATCCCCTCGTACATCCGGCAGGCGACGGCGTCGCCGCGGATCAACGCCGCCACCTCGGGAACCGCCCGCATGACGTCGGACTGCGCGCCGGCCAGGGCGCCCGCCAGGGCCAGGCGACGCCCCTCCGCCGCCAGCCAATCCTGCCGCAGCGCGCGCGCGCGCTCGCGGACCTTCCTCGCAAGCAGCACGAGCCGCTCATATCGGGCGGGCGCAAGCCCGGGGTCGATCGCCAACGCGCGACGCTGACACGCCAGGGCGGCCTCGGGGTCCATCAGCGCGCGATGGAGCCGGCCGAGCAGGTGCTCGGCCTCCGCCATCCGCATGCCCCGGGACTCGAGCTTGCGCACGACCGCCTCGACCTCCGGCAGGAATCGCGCGCGGGCGTCCGCCATGCGTCCCCCCGCGCGGCGCAGAATCAGCGTGGCTTCGAGCTGCGTGGCGGCGATCGTGCGCAGGCTGTCCAGCAGGTCCGCCTCGGACCGCCGGCGCAGGCGGTCCGCCTCGGCACGGTCGCGCCGGACCGCAAGGGACTGTAGAGAGACGCCGGCGGCGACGAGCAGGGCAAGGCAGGCGGCGGCCATCGGCCCTACCACCCAGCGGTGCCGCATCGCCGCGCGCGCGACCCGCGCCAGGGCGGACGGACGGCGGGCCTCCACCGGCTCGCCCCGCAGCCAGCGGCGCAGATCGGCCCCGAAATCGCGGGCCGACCCGATCCGGCGTCCCGTATCCTTCTCCAACGCCATCAACGCCACCGCCTCGAGCTCCACGGGGGCGTGCGGATGGCGAACCCGCGGACGAACCGGCTCCTGGTCGACCACCGCGCGCAGCACTTCCCAGGGAGAACCGGCTCGCGCGAACGGGGACTCCCCGGTCAGGATCTCGTAGAGCATCGCACCCAGGGCCCAGACATCCGCGGGCGTGCCGATCGTCCCCGCGTCGCCGCGCGCCTGCTCCGGACTCATGTAGGCGGGCGTCCCGAGGAGTTGCCCGGTCATCGTCAAGCCCCGCCGCTTCTCCTCGGACGCCGTTCCCCCGTCCATCCCGACCTCCGGGACGCGAACCTCGCGCGCCAGGCCGAAATCCATCACGAAGGCGCGCCCCTGCACGTCGAGCAGGACGTTTCCCGGCTTGAGGTCCCGATGGATCACCCCTTGTTCGTGCGCCGCGGCGACCGCGTCGGCCACCTCGGACAGGATGCGCACCTCGTGCCGCAGGCGCTCCAGGCCGCCGCGCGAGCCCCGTCGCTTGGCGTCCCGGGTGACGGCGAGTTCGTCGGCGAACGTCCGGCCGTCGATGAAGTCCATCGTGATGTAGGGCGTCCCGTCCACCTCCCCGACGTCGTGGACCGGAAGGATGTGGTCGTGCCGAAGTCGGGCGGCCAGCCGCGCCTCCCGCTCGAAGCGCGCCCGACCCTCGGCGTCGCCGGCGTCCTCTGGACGGATCTGCTTCAGCGCGACGATCCGGTCCAGCCGCGCGTCCCACGCCTTCCAGACCACCCCCATCCCCCCCGCGCCGAGGCGGCCGAGCAGGCGGTAGCGGTCGAAAGGAACGCCGGCGTGAACGGGCGCGGACGTCGGCCGGGCGGTCTCGACGGAGGCGGGGGAGTCGCCTGCGGCGAGATTCGTCGCCTGCGCCGCCGCGTTCGCGCCGAAGAACCGCTCGAGGTCGATCTCGCGCAAGGGCGCACCGCAGGCCTTGCAATGCGGCGCCCCGGCGTCCGCCGCCACCGCGCAGGCAGGACAGACCCGGAGCGGCCCGCCGCGCGGAGCGAGAGTCTGCACGAGCTGCTCCCGATCCACGGACCCCTGTTCGAGCAGCATCTCGCCGAGCCGCCGGGTCTCGCCGGCCGCGGCAAGGTCCGCCTGCCGCCGGCGCGCACGGAGGATCTCCGCTTCCGTGGTCCCCCGCAGCCGGAGCAGCACGGTGGCAACCAGGACGTCGTCGTCCGGGGCGGGGTCGGTCACGCCGAAGAACGCTCCGCCGGAAATGCCGCCAACCGCACCCATCCTACGCTTCGCGGGGAATTCCGACAAGCCGGGCCGCGTCGGACGCGGTCGCTCACCGGCCGCGGCAACCTCCGGACGCGCCGACGATCACGAGCGCCGGAAGTGGACGGACTGCCACGCCCGGAACGGGTGGCGGGGCTCGGGAGGGAGACGTCACTTCCCCAGGGCGGCCCGAAGCCGCGCGATCTCGCCGCGGATGATGGGATGTTCCGGCACGAGCGCGGCGGCGGCTTCATAGTCGAGCAGCGCGCGCGCCGCATCGCCGAGCGCCTCGTGGAGGCGGGCCCGGTTGGCGAGCGCGGTCCAGGATCGCGGGTTGCGGGCGAGGGCGGCGGTGATGTCGGAAGCGGCCTGGGCAAAGTCGCCCGCGGGATTCTCGCCGCGGCGCCGGGCGGATTCGCCGAGTTCCCGCCAGGCGGCGCCCCGATGGTTCCAAGCGTTCGCCGCCCCCGGAGCGAGCTCGATCAGGGCCGAGGCCTCTCCGATCACCTCCCGGAGCGTGGCATCGGCCGCTTCCCCGCGCGCGACCTGGTCGCGACCGAGTTCCAGCAGGACTTCCATGCGATCGGTCCGCGCGCGCACGGGATCGACTCCCGCCTCCCGCGCTCCCGCGAATTCCTCCGCCGCGGCCCGCCAGTCGGCCCGCGGGTCGCCCCCGCGACGCGCGCGCGACTTTCCGAGTTCCTCGAGCGCCCGCCCGCGATTGTAGCGCACACGGCCTTCCCCCGGGGCGAGGGTCAGGGCTCGACGGTACGCCTCCGCCGCCTGCTCGTACGCCGTCGAGCCGTCCGCGCCGGCGGCTTCCTCCGCGTCTCCGAGCCGCTTGCGGCACAGCCCGAGATTGAACCAGGCCCCCGGACGATCCGCGCGCCGCTCCAGTGCCGCCTCGAGGTCCGCGACCGCCCGCGCGATCTTCGCGCGCGGATCGATTCCACGCGCCGCGTCCGCATGCGCCCATTCGACGAGGACCGCGGCTCGGTTGACGATGGCCTCGTCGTTCTGCGGCGATCGCCGCAGGACTTCCTCCAGATCGGCGAGGGCGCGAGCCGCGTCGTCGCCGGGATCCTCGCCGCGGGAATGCCGGAACCGGACCCGCATGCCCAGGACTCCGGCGCGGTTGAGCCGGGCATCGACCGAGCCGGGAGCCAGGTCGAGCGCCCGATCCAACTCGGTCAGGGCGCGATCGATTTCCGCGCTCTCGACCGCCGGGTCGGTGACCCCGAGTTGGATCCCCATCACGCGGACGCCGGCCAGACCGACCCAGAGGGAGGAGCGATCCGGGCCGAGACTTGCGGCCGTCTCGAGGTCGCGTTTGGCGGCGGCGAGATCCGGGCGGGGGTCCCGGCGGCGTGCGGCGGCGGCTTCCGCCAGTCGCAGGTGGGTCCGTCCGCGATTGCCGAGCGCCGCAACGTCCTCGAAGGCGTGGTTCAGCAAACGATCGTAGGCGGCGATTGCCGCCCGATAGTCGTCCCCCGGATCGATTCCGCGGGCCGCGCGGGCATCGCCCAGCGCCACGCAGGCATTGCCCAGGATCACCGGCATCGCGGCGCGGTTCGGATCGATGCGAAGGGCCTCGGTCGCGGCCGCCACCACGCGCTCCCAGTCCGCCCGGCTGTCCTCTCCGGCCTTCGTGCGGGCGAACGCCATCTCCGCGCCGGCGAGGCATCGCCAGCGCAGGACGAGCGGGTCGGCCGGCCGTGCGCGCGCCGCTTCCGACAGATCCGCCCAGGCCCCCGCGTCGTCGTCGGAGAGCAACCGCGCGATTCCGCGCGCGATCCGCAGTGCGGTTTCCAGCGTCGGCAACCGGCCCGCCGCCAGGGCGCGATCGAGGGCGAGGGCCGCATCCGCATGGCGGCCGGCGTTGAACCGCCGCACTCCTTCCAGCGCGTGCCGGAGCTCCTCCATTTCCGCCGCCCCCCACGCCGAGGCGAGCCCGGCCTGGTCGAGGAGAACCGCCAGGTCGCGCTGCAACCCGGCGACGCGCGGGCTTTCCGGCGCCGGCTCCAGGGTCTCCAGGCCCGCACTCGACCAGACCGTTTCCGGCAGATCCAGGTCGCGCACGATTTGTTCGAAGCGGACCAGCGCCTCCAGCGAGGCCCCGAGCGGCACGTCGGGGTCGAGCGCGCGCGCGCGCGCCATCGCGGCCAGCCCGGCGACCTCATCGCCCGCCAGTCGGCGGGCCCACCCCCACAAGGCCAGCGTCGCGGAACGGGAAGCGGCATCCTGCGCTCCGCCCTGCGCACGGCCCTCGAGCGCACCCCATGCCTCGGCCGCCGCGCGACGGCGGTCCTCTCCGGCCGCCGCCGGATCGGGGAACGCCGCTTCCAGCGCACGGAGCTGATCCGCGACCAGCGCCCACTGCGTCAGCGTGGCCCCGACGCGCACGGACTTCTCGAGCAAGGCTTCGGCGCCTGCGCGCCGCTCCCGCTCCTCTTCCCAACGAGCCGCCAGGAACAGCGTGCCACCGCCCAGGATCCCCACCACGGCGAGGAGGGCGGCCACCCAGCGCCGGAAGCGCAGCACCCTGCCCGTCAGGCGCGCCAGCCGCGACCTGCGTCGCGCCTGGATCGAGCGGCCGGACCGATACCGATCGAGATCGGCGCAGAACTCCTCCAGCGAAGGATACCGGCGCTGCGGGTCCTTTTCGAGCGCCTTCAAGCAGATCGTCTCCAGGTCCGGCGGCACCCGGGGATTCTCCCGCGACGGCGGCGCCGGCTCTTCCTCGCGGATCGCCTGCAGGAGATCGGCCAGCCCCTCTGCCCGGAACGGAGGCCGCCCGGTCAGTCCCTCGTACAGCACGACCGCCAGTGCGTACTGGTCGGTCGCCGGGCCGATCCACGGCCCCGCGCCCCGCACCTGCTCCGGGCTCATGTAGGCGGGGGTCCCGATCAGGGCGCCTTCGCGCGTGCGGTCTCCCCCGTCCGGCCGGCGGGTCGCGCCCCCGGAGAACGACACCGTGAGCTCGACGTCCTTGGCCAGACCGAAGTCCGTCAGGAAGGGGCGATCGTCCGCGGCGATCATGATGTTGGCGGGCTTGACGTCGCGATGGACGATCCCCTCCGCATGGGCGTAGGCGAGCGCCCCCCCGATCGCGTGGACCCACTCGACCGCCTGGCGCACGGTCACGCCGTGACGTAGACGATCCGCCAGCGAGGCGCCATCGATGAACTCCGCCGTGAAGTACGGGCGCCCCTGCTCCTCCCCCACGTCGTGAATCGCGGCGATGTGCGGATGGCGCAACCGGGCGGCCAGTCTGGCCTCGCGAAAAAAACGACCGGCGATTTCGGGATGGCGATCGTGCCCGCGGATCTCCTTGAGCGCGACGTAGCGGTGCAAGGACGGGTCCCACGCCTTCCAGACCACTCCCATTCCGCCTTCGCCGAGTTTCTGAAACAGGTGATAGCGCCCGAACCGGGAGCCGGCGGGTGGATCCGCGTGAACGGCGGACGCCTCCACCAGGCGGGTGGGCGGTGGCGGAGGCGATTCCGGTGTCTGCATGATGGCCGCTTCGCTGGGGGACGGGAGTGGATTGAAGGATACTCCCGGCGGCCGGAGCGGTCAACCGGGCGGCGGGGTCGAGCGATTCCTGCAACGCGGCAACGTGGACCCGGGCTTCGCCGGCGTGCACGGGTTCGACGCGCCGGCGTCACGCCGCCGGCCGCCCGAGGAACATGACCGCGAGGATCAGGGTGAACGGGATCGCCAACGCCAGCAGGAAGGCGTTCCAGCGCACCCCGTCGAATTCGGCCAGCGCGTCGACCAGGAGAGCGAGTTCCCCGGTGAGGATCCACGCCACGGCCTGGGCGTAGAGCACGACGCCCACCGCGCCGGCGGCCACCGCCGTGAGGATCACCCCCATGCCCAGGAACAGCAGGCAGACCCCGAAGCAGCCGATCGCCAGCGCGAGCGCGACGACCGATACCGCCAACGTGCGCAACCGGAACAACCCCGGGACCAGCGCCGCCGCCCATTCCCCGAGCGAAGGCTTTTCTTCTTCCGCATTCCCCTCCGCGCCGGCGTCGGCCGGGAGCCGCTCGCCGGTGTGCAGATGGATCCCGCAGCGGACGCACACGAGGGTGTCCGGCGGATAGTGCGCGACACATTGCGGGCAGACCACACGGCCGGCCGCGCCCGGACGGTCGGAGCCGGGCGCATCGAGGAGGTCTTCGGGTTCCACGGCGGTCCTGATCCTGCGACGGCGTCTCGCGCGGGCACGCGCGATTCTCAAGTTCCCGAGCCGGGGGCGATCCCCGGGATCCTCGTTCGGCCGGACGACGGGGGCGCGAGATCGCGCCCCGCGCCGCGGACCAAGTTCCTCAACGCGGTTCCGCTGCGGGCGGAGCGGTCTCCTCCCGCGCCGGCGGCAATCGCCATTCCCGCTCGGGAGGTTCCCCCTCGATCGCGCCCGGCGCGGCCCAGACGACGCGCATCGTGCTCGGCCCCTCCGGCGCGCGGACGACTCGCGCGAAGGCGAGCCGCCGCGCGGAATGCGCCTCGATGGCATAGAGACGCACGTTCTGGCCGCTGCGCACGCGTGCGCGGAACGCGCGGTCGGGCGAGCCGTACGTTCCCGCCCGATCCTCCGCGGTCCGCTCGCCGGGGACCGGCAGCACGACGGCGTAGAGCAGGCGGCCGCCCCGGAAGACCAGCCGATCCGGATGGTCCGCGGGCGGGCCGGATCCGTAGACGAGCACCGTCGCCTCCACCGTCCGCTCGTCCGCGCCTTCTCCCTCCGGCGCCAGCAGCACGTCGAGCGGATCCTGCGTGAACGGCGTCGGCTCGAGGTCGAGGCGGCCGGGCAACAGCTTCATCCGGTACCGGGCGCGCGGCTCGCCCGCCTTCTCCTGCACCTGCGCTTCGGTCGTCTCGCCCGGCCTCAACCACGACCAGTCGATCGCCTCGCGCCAGCCCTCCTCGCCGCGGCCGGCGCCCGCCGCGCATCCGATCGCGAGGAAGGCGACGAGCGCGATCCGGCCGCAACGCCCGATCCGACCGCTGCGCGGGGCCAACCGCGATCCCATGACGCGCGTCCTACTTCAGGAGTTCCGGATGCCGATCGACGAACGCGATCTCGGCGGGCGAGAGGATATCGTTGGCCGGATCCCCGTCGGCGGCGAGTTCGCGAAAGCGCCGGAACTTCTCGGGGTCGTGGCGCGCGATCTCGAAGACCACGGCGAAAAACTCCTGCCCGTTCTTCCCCGCGTGGGTGTCCCCCGGGGTGCGGCTCGGCAGCCCGTGACTCTCGACGATCCGCGAGATCTCTTCGTGGACGCCGAACAGCCGGCCGCGCAGGTCGGCGTCCTCGGCCACCAGGTCGGCAGCCGGCTTGCCCGCCTTCCGGGCGCGCGCGCGGATCTCGTCGCCGATCGCCGAAAGGGCGGCGACCTGCTCCGGAAGCCGCGGGTCGGAGGCCAGGGCCTGCTGCTTCGCCTGGAATGCGAGGTCGAGGAATTCGTCGACGAGCCCGGGGTTGAAGTCGTGGAACCCGTGGATCGCCTCGTGAAAGAGGACCCGTTCGAGCGAGAGGCCCGGATCGACGCCGGTCCGGCGCAGCGCCTCCGCGTTCGACTCCTCGAGGCGGAAGACGGCGTCCCCCAGGAAGATGATGTCCGACCCGCGGTCGAACGCGGCGAACGGCTCGTCGCGGTTGAAGACGATCCCGCGGCCCTTGAGCGGCAGGGTGCGGAGCGCCTCCGGCAGGCGCGCGAGAGCGGCGTCGACCTGGGCCTTCTCCTCCGGCGTGAAGTCGAGCTTGACCGGCGGGCGCCCCCCGCCCGATCGGCGCGGCGGCCGGCGACCCGCGCCCCCTTCGCCGGGCTCGCCGAACGCGTCGCGCCCTCCTTGCCCGGCGAGCAGCCCGGCCAGGGCGGTGTCGGGGTCGTCTTCCCCGTCGTGGCCGTGACGGTCGGCGACCGCGGGGGGAGTTTCCGCGAGAAACTCGCCGAGCAGCCCGTCCGATTCTCGTCCCGGCCCGGCGACCGGCGGGGCCGCCGTTCGGGGTACCGCCGTCGCGGCGGTCGTCGGCCGCGCGTCCTCCCCACCCGCGAGCCGCGCCGCCGGCGCGCGCTCCTCCGGCCGCACGGCCGCGTTACCGTCGAGGGCGACGACGCCGGCCCCGAGCCGGCCGCCGAAAAGCGCCGCCGCCGCGACGACCGCGATCGCAATCCCCGCGACCAGCAGGAGCGCTTCGCTCGACGAAGCGCCCCCGCGCACGCGTTCGGGCGGGAAGTAAATCGGCATGGCGACCCTCCGGGACGACTCTACGGGGGCCGCCGGCGAAAGTCAACCGGACGGCCCGCCGCAGGGGCCCGGCGACCGGGAAAAAACCAATCACTCGTTCCCGTGGTTCCGCGATGGGAACCCGGAAAACCCACTCACCGTGCAGAGAGTCCCGGAACGGGGTGATCGGTGCCCCCGGGGGCACCGGGCACACCCTCCCCGTCGCCCGATCTCGGCGGGACTCGGGATCCTGCGCGGAAGCCAGCCTGTCTACCCCGCGACTTGCTCGTCTTCCGGCCGGCAGGACTCGGCGATGTCTTCCCCGCCACCGCATCGCGGGCGCGCCGGGTGGGAAACTCGCCGCTCCGAGTGAACGTCGACCGCCAGAACCCCGTCAGCGGAATCACCTCGCCGGGCGGCGGCATCCGCTCCGCCCCGTTCGCGAACCCCGACGGCAATCTGCTCTGCGTTCACGGCGCATGACGAAATCGGGCTCGGCGCGACGTGAAGCCGCCGCGTGGATCCCGATGCGAGTCTGCGCAGTACGGAGACGCAGGAACGACGAAGTTGCCGGTGACCGGCCGATCCTCGCGGACCGGCCGATCCTGTCGCCTCGCATCGAGCCGGCGCGGCCCCGCCCCGGACTTCGTCGAATCCGACCCCGCCGGGTCAGCGGGACCGCGCCAGACCCTGCACCCGACGGAGCGCGGTGGCTCCGGCTTCGGTGCCCCGGGCCTCCGGTCGGAGCCAGATCTTCCAATAGGCGCTCGCCGCCGCTTTTTCGTTTCCCGGCGTATCCAGGCGGCGAGCCGCCTCGAGCAGCGCGCCCAGCGCGGCGTTCCGTTCCCCCGGCTCGGCCGCGGGACTCGCCGGAGGTTCCTCGACCATCCGGTCCAGCGCACCCCGGGCGATGAGGGCCACGGTCTGGTCCCCATCCTTGGTCGCCGCCTGGAGCGCTTCCCGGCAGTCCCGGGCCGCACGGCCGAGCGAATCCAGGGAGCTGGCGGCCAACATGCGAGCGTCCGCGTCCCGATGCCGTAGCCCTTCCGCCAACGCGCGCCGCGCCTCGGGGAAGATCCAGCCGAGTTCGGAAAGGCCGATCGCCAGGCTGTACTCACGCGGTCGCTTCTGGTACGCGCGGATCAGCGCGGGCAAGGCAGGCTCCGCGAGCGGACCGAGCAGCGAGACCCCCGTCGCCGCCGCGTTCTGACCCGCGGCATCGTCGGCGCCGAGCAGGGCCGTCAGCGCCGGCACCGCGGCTTCGCCCGTCGTGCCGAGCTTGCCGAGAATGCGCGCGGCGGCCGCCTGGTGGGGACCTCTGCGCGCCACTTCGATCAGGCGCGGCACGGCGCCGGCCGCCGCCTCTCCCATTCGCTCCAGGGCCTGCTCCGCGGCTCCCGCTGCGCTGGAGCCGGCATCCGCCTCCGCCAGCAGCGCAGCCAGCCGCGGAGCCACCTCCCGCGCGCGATCGGGGGGCAGGTCGGCGAGTCGGTACAAGGCTCCGGCGCGGGCCGCTTCGGGTTGCCCGCGATCGGTCAGCGCCGCAAAGAAGCGCGCCCGTTCGGGGTCCGCACGCCAGACGAGCGCGGCGGCCCCGCCGGCGGCGGAGCGGACCGACACGTCGGGATCGCGCCAGGCGCCAAGCAGGCCGGACAGGGATTCCCGTGCCTCCGGTCCGATCCTGCCGAGCGCCCGCGCCGCCGCCGCGCGCACCCCTCCGTAAGAGTCGCTCAGCGCGGTGACCAGCGCGGCGACGGCGGACCCGCCGGCCGGGCCGAGGCAACCGAGAGCGTCGGCGGCGGCGATGCGGACCGGGTCGCGCGAGTCCGCCAATCCACCCCTCAGGAGCGGCATGGCAGCGGCAGCGCCGTCGATGCGCACCAGGGCGAGCGCGGCACGCTCGCGCGCGTCCGCAGCCTCCGCGTGCAGGGCCACGCCCGCCAACGCGGGCACCGCCGCAAGCGCCGCGGGCCCGAGCGCAGCCAGGGCGTCGACCGCGGCGACGGCGTTGGCGGGCTCTTTTTCGATCGTCGCGACACTCCGCGCGACCGCGGGGTCGAGGGCAGCCGTCGCCGGATCCGCCGCCGGCGCGCGGCGATCCTCCGACCGCGCCGGCCGTGGCAGACGTTGTCGGGTCTTCTCCGCCGCGTCCCGCACCCCCCGATCGGCGTCCGCTTCGGCGCGCTCCAGCAGCGGCAGCACCTCGGCCGCAGGGGCGCCCAAGTCAGCCAGGGTGGCCACCACCCGTACCCGTACCGCCGCGGTGGAGTCATCGAGCGCCCGACCGAAGGCGGCGAGCACCGCCGGCCGCTGCTCCGGCTGATGACCGCCCCAGACCTGATGGGCGAGCGCGCCCACCACCTCGGCCCGCGTCGCGGGATCGGAATCCCCCAGCGCCCCGATCAGGTCGGGGATCGTGTTCGAGTCGCGCAACCGTCCGAGGGCGAAGGCCGCCCGAGCGCGCCCGCGAGGAGCGGACTCCTTCAGCGCGACGAGCAAGGGAGCCGTCAGGCCCGAGTAGGCGGGGCCGGGTGTCCGCTCGCGCTGCACGATCACCCCGGACGCCTCGCACGCCGCGACGGAGAGCGCGTCGTCCTTGCCTGCAAGGGCGCTTACGATCCCGGGGACCGCCTCCGCCCCGAGGTTGGCCACTACACTGCGAGCGCCGAAGGCGATCGACGGATCCGGGTCTTCCAGCAGAGGGAGGAGCGCGGGGACGGCGACGTCGGGGGGCAGTTTCGCCAGCCATGAAATCGCGCCGTGACGGACGTTCCGGTCCGAGTCCCGTGCCGCTGCTGCCGCCGCCCCGGCGACCGCGTCCCGATGTTTCCCGCTGCGGTCCACGCCGAATCGGCTCAACGCATGCACGGCAGCGGCCCGCACCTCCGGGTCCGAATCGCGATGCAGGGGAAGCATGCGGGCGAGCGCGTCCGCGCCCGGGGCGGACTCCGGTGCGGGTTGCGGCGTGTCCAATCGGCGCACCGCCGCGAGGCGCACGTCGCGCGCCGGATCGGTGAGGGCGTCCAGCAGCACGTCATGCCACAGCGGGCCCCCGCCGGCGGCGTAACGCTCCCCGGCACGCTCCAGCGCCCGCACCCGGACGCGCGCATCCGCATCCCGTGCCGCAGCGGGAAGGCAATTCTCGGCCTCCGACCGCTCCATGGCGGTCTCCAACCGGGCCAGCAACGCCTCGCTGCGCGCGGGCCCGGTCCGGGTCGCAAGGTGCCGGTCGATCTCCGCACGACCGGCAGCGCCGAGCGCCGGGATCGTGGCGCGGAGCAAGCGGCGCACCTCCGGATCCGCGTCGTTCAGAACCGCAAGGATCACCACGGGCGCGGCCCCCCGCAGCTCGGCGAGCGCGGCCGCCGGGTCGGGAGACTTCGGCAGGCTCGGATTCTGCTGCGCGTGCTTCGACAGGGCTTCGAGCAGCACGGCGCTCTGCGCAAAATCGGCCAGCGCCCGGGCGGCCTCGCGACGGCCTTCGTCCGAACCCGAGGGGAGCCGGGTCAGGGCCGCGCGGACCTTCGCCAGCAGGTCGTCGTCCGACGCGACCGCCGCGCCACCGAACCAGAGGACCGCCCCGAGGACTCCGGGCAGGAACTGCAAGGCGTTATTTTGCATAGGGTTATTCCTCCTGATGCAGGGGCCTTCGGTTCCGGGTCCGCCACGATTCCAGGTCGCTTCGCTGCGGTCAATTATAGCGACCATTTGGTCACTTTACAAATAAGGAATGTTCATTCGTTCGAAACCTCGGGAGGCGGGGGCGGGGGGATGCGCGCAATCGCGGCCATCGACGACGAGGAGGTCGCGCACCGGAGGGTCTGCGCAGAGGCCGCGAGCGACAGCGGGCGCCACTTGAACGCTCGAAACTCTCGGAGTATGCTGCGCGCGGTCGTCGTCAGCACCCCACCGAAGGGCGGGGGCGCGCCCCCGCCCCGCGGGGAGCGGCTGGATCTACCATCGGCGGTCCAGATTCCGATTGGTCGTCCTGATTCGATATCGGCCCGGATCCGAAGGAATGCGATGCCCACGAGCGAAGTCTGCGTGCTGGGGGCGCTGCTTCGCCACCTTCGCCAGGTCGATCCGGAACGCGCACGCGCGGTCGCGACCGCGGCGACGCGCGGCGAGGAAGCGCTCATCGAAGCGACGATGCGCGAGGGGCGTCTGCCCGCGGACGAAGCGCACGCCTATCTCGAGGCCGCGCGGTTCCTGGTCGCCGGCCGGCACGCGCGGGTCTGCGCGCGATGTCTGGTCCAGATGTTCGTCGCGACGGACGCCGGCACCTGTCCGCAATGCCGCGGGCCGCACCAACGCGGCGTCCTGGCCGCGCCGCGCACCATCCAGTTCGACCCCACGGTCGAGTCCCGCGTGCGCCGCCTGATCCTGGACTCCACTTCCCGACAACGCGCCCGGTCGCAGGTTGCCGAGGCGCGGCGACTGCGGGCGGCGGGCGAGATCGGCAGCCGTCCGGAAACGGAAGTGGCCCCGCGCGAGAAATCGTACGCGGAGTCCGTCCTCGGACCGTACCGACTGCACGACCTGGTCGGTCGCGGCGGCTCGAGCTGGGTCTACCGGGCGGAGGACACCCGCGGTGGGCGCATCGTCGCCTTGAAGGTGTTCTACGTCGAGGCGGACACGCCCCCTGCCACGGTGGAGGAGCGGATGGCCCGTTTCCGGCGCGAGGCCGAACTCGCCGGGTCGCTCGAGCACCCTCACCTGGTGCCGGTCGGGCCGCTGGAGCAGAGCGGCCCTTGGTACTTCCTGTCGATGCCGTTCATCGACGGACCGTCGCTGGCCCACGTGCTCGAGTCGCGCGCCGCGAACCCCGCCGAAGACGCCGGCGCGGATCAGCGCACGCCGCTGCTCGCCGCCCTCTCCGATGTCGCGCGGGGGCTGCACTACGCGCACTGTCGCGGGGTCGTGCACCGCGACGTCTCGCCGCGCAACATCCTGTTCGACGCTGCGGGGCAGGCCTGCCTCTCGGACTTCGGCGCCGCCAAATCGCTCGACGTCGCGTCGCACCTGACGGCGGCCCGCGCGGTGGTCGGCACGCTCGCCTATGCCGCCCCGGAGCGCTTGCAGTCGGAAACCAAGGCCGACGCCCGGAGCGACGTCTACAGCCTCGGGGTCATCCTCTATGAAATCCTGACCGGGCGGTTGCCCTACCGCGAACAACAGGTGGCGCCGCTGCTGTCGAAGATCCTCACGGAGGGACCGCCGCCGCCGCGTTCCCTGCGACCGGAGCTTCCCGCGGATCTCGAAGCCCTCTGCCTGCGAGCGATGCAGGCGGATGCGGCGAAGCGCCCGGAAAGCGCACTGGCATTCGCCGAGGCCCTGACCGCTTGTCTGGAGGGATCCCTCGGCGCGCCTGCGACCGCATCGCCCGCCCGACCCGGGGCCGACGCCGCCATGGCCGGGTTCTTCGCGCCCGCGCGCCTGCGTGCGTTCGCGTTGGGCGCCGTCGGAGCGACCGTGGTCGCACTCTTGATCGCGTCCCGGTCGCCAACCGACGCGCACGCCGCGGACCTGCGCCCCCTCGAAGCCGCCTACCGGGCCTGGACGGAAGCGCGCGGTCCCGCGCGCTCCACCGCCCGGGAATCCCTGGCACGCGCCCTCGCCGAGATCGAACGAACCCCGGTGCGTGACGAGCCCGCGCTGCGCGTGTGGAAGGCGGAACTCGCCTGGGGCGAAGGACGCACACCCGACGCCGAAGCCCTGCTGGCCGGAATCACCCCTCCCCTCGCCCTGCGCGCGCAGGCTTTGCGCACCCACGGCCTCGCCGCCTACTTCCTTTCCAACCGATACGGCACGAGCCCCCGCTCGGAGAGACTCCGCCGCGCCGCCCGGGAAGACTTCGCCGAACTGGCGCGGGCGGCGGGCCCCGACTACGACGGACGACTGGCGGAGGCGATGTTGCTGTTGGTCGGAGGCGATCTCGACGGCGCGTTCGCGGGCTTCCACGAACTTGCCCGCGAGGCTCCGGATCGCCACGAGGCGGCGCTGATGGAGGCCTGGACCGCGCTCCTGGGACAGGCTGCGGGAATCGCCGAAAGTACGGCCACCGCACTCGCCCAGCGCCGCCCGGACGATCCGTGGGCGCTCTTGCTCCAGGGCCTGGCGCGCCTGGCGCAGGGGCAATCCGGGCCTGCGTACGAGATCGCGCTACGCCTGCGCAACCTGAGCCCCACCATGGCCGAAGGCGCAATCCTCCAGGCCACGGCCGCGCTCGCGGCCAACCAACCGGTCGAAGCCGACGCCGCGGCCCGGACCGCCCGGGACCTCGACCCGCTCGCCCCCGGACCCCACCGGCTCCGCTTCCGCGCCGCGACCGCCCGCGGCGACCCGTGCACCGCGACCGCCGCGCTCGCGCGCGCCGTCGAACTCGAGCCCGATCTCGACGACCTGCTGTTTCGACTCGTCGCACTCCTGGATCGGCACGGCAACCGGACCCAGGCGCGCGCCCGTGCCGAGGAGTACCGGAAACGCTTTCCCGCCGGAAACCACGCGGAGGAAGCGCGTCGACTGATCGAAGGCGATTGAGGGGAGGAGCGGCGGAAAGCCGGGGGCGGACGGCGGGGCGGGGAGGTGGGTACCCGGCGCGCCTCGATGGACTCGGGCCTCGGTCGCCGGTTGATTCTTCCCGCATGGCTCCCTAGAATGGCGCGTCCGTACCGAGGCGGTTTCCCAGCCGCTCATCCAGAGGAGGAATGATGACTCGACTTCATGCATTCTCGGCGCATCGAACGGGCGCGGCCAAGGCCGAATATGCCATCCTCATCGGACTCGTCGCGGTGGCGGCCGTGACCGCGGTCACCTGGTTCGGCCTCGGCGTGAATCGCAAGTACGCGAGTGCGGCGGGACAACTCGACGGCGGGAAAGCCATCACCCCGGTCGCAAACCCCGACGCCGGAATGACCGGCGAGGCGCCGCCCCAACCGACCGGCGGATCGGCGCCCAAGATCCCCTCCAAGACGACGCCTCCGAACCAAACATCGGCAGGTCCCCTGACCGCCAAGGGCGGGTCCAACCCTCTCAATCCCGACGCCGGGAATGACGCCTATCCCGACAATCCGAGGGTCGTCCCGCCCCTCATCCCACAGCTGAGAAAACCCGAGGACACCGAGTGGATCGGAAAGAAGCTCGCGGAAGCCGGCGGGCGACTGCAGGGTCTCGAAGCGGCGCTTCAAGAGATC
>CAZWCX010000032.1:0-62235 GCA_964632945.1 uncultured Planctomycetia bacterium
GAGCGTCTCTGGGAAAATGCCGCCCGTGCCGAAACCCTCTTCCGCGACGCCACCGCAGTGCCCGCGCGCAGGGAATTCCTCGGCCGGGGACTCCTGCTCGGCCTCGTCTTCGATCGACCCGCCCGGGAGATCCAATCCGCCCTCCTGGATCGGAGGATCCTGACCGGCACGTCGGAGGATCCCCGGGTCCTCCGCCTCCTGCCCCCGCTCACCGTCGGCGCCGTGGAGGCCGACCTCCTTCGCGCCGCTCTTCTCGATGCCCCGTCCCGTTAGCGAGGCCGCCATGCCCACGCACTTCACCCATCTGCACGAACATTCCGCGGACGTCCTCCACCGACTGGCGGAGGACGCCATCCGGCTCAAGAAGTCGCCGCCGCGGGACCTGCCCCTCGCGGGAAAGAGCATCGCCTTCTGCTTCATGAACCCGTCCCTGCGCACCCGCGTCTCGTTCGAGGTCGCAACCGCGGAACTGGGCGGCTACCCGGTGGTCCTGTCCCTCGGCGCGGACACCTGGAAGATGGAGGTCCGCGACGGGGCTTTCATGGACGGCGCGGCCGCCGAACACGTCCGCGAAGGCGTGCCCGTCCTCGCCCGCTACTGCAAGGCCATCGCCCTGCGCTCCTTTCCCGAGGGGAAAAGCTGGGAGGAAGATCGCCAGGAGCCGTTCCTGACCGCCTTCCGGCGCTTCTCGACCGTCCCGGTCATCAACCTGGAATCCGCCAGCGGACATCCCTGCCAGGGATTGGCCGACCTGATGACGATCAAGGAACGCATGGAGCCCAAGGGGAGGAATTTCGTGCTCACCTGGGCGCCCCACATCAAGGGGCTGCCCATGGCGGTCCCGCACACCGCCGCGGAGATCGCCGCCCTCGCGGGGATGAACGTCACGGTCGCCCGCCCGGAGGGGTACGACCTCGATCCGGAAGTCATGCTTCGGGTGCGCAGGACCTGCGAGTCCCACGGCGCCCGCTTCCACGTCACGGACCAGGTCGACAAGGCTTTCGAGGGCGCCCACGTCGTCTACGCCAAGTCATGGGGATCCCTCAAGGCGTACGGCCAGGCCCCCTCCTCCGAACCGGCGTTCCGCGCCCGCTGGGTCGTCGATGAAACCAAGATGCGCCGCACGGACCGCGGCATCTTCCTGCACTGCCTCCCGGTGCGTCGGAACCTCAAGGTCACGGATGCCGTCCTCGACGGACCCTGGTCGGCGGTCATCGACCAGGCCGAAAACCGCCTGCATACCAGCAAGGCGGTCCTCCTCTGGTTGCTCGGCGGCGCGTAGTCGACCGCGACGCCCTCCCCTCATTCGAAGGAACCGGCCATGCACGACTCGATCATGACGCTCAAGCACGCGATTCCCTACATCCGGCTCTACAAGGGCAAGACCTTCGTCATCAAGGTCGGCGGCAACATCCTCCAGCGGGTCGAAGTGCTCGACTCGCTGACCGAGGACGTCACGCTCCTCCACCAGGTGGGGATCCGCATCGTCATGGTCCACGGCGGCGGACCGCAGGCCACGGACCTGTGCAAGAAGCTGGGCATCGCCCCGACCATCATCGCCGGTCGCCGCGTGACCGACGAGGCCACCTTGGAGGTGGCCAAGATGGTCTACGCCGGCTCCCTGAACATCGACATCCTCACCTCCCTGCGCGGACACCAGACTCCGGCGGTGGGCATCTCCGGCGTCGACGGAAACCTGATCACCGCCCGCCGCCGCCCGAAGCGGATGGTCGAGCCCACCCCGGGGGCGGAGCCCGTCGAGGTCGACTTCGGATTCGTCGGCGACATCGAGTGCGTCAAGCCCGGCTTCCTGGAGCACCTCCTGACCGGAAACTGCATCCCGGTCATCTCCTCCCTCGCCTGCGACGACGAGGGGACGCTCTACAACATCAACGCGGACACGGTCGCCCAAGCCGTCGCCGGGGCGCTCAAGGCCGAGAAACTGCTCGTTCTCACCGACATCGACGGTCTCCTGCGCGACATCAAGGTACCGACCTCCCTGGTCTCCTACACCGACATCGAAGAAGTCGAACGCCTGCGCGCCAGCGGGGCGCTCGGCGGCGGCATGCTGCCCAAGGTCGAGGCCTGCGTGCAGGCGCTCAAGAGCGGCGTGCGCCGGACCCACATCCTGAACGGCACCAAGCCCGGCGGCCTGCTGCTCGAGGTGTTCACCAACTCCGGATGCGGAACGATGATCGTCGACCGGCGGGAACGGGAAACCTACCTGGCGTCCGAATTGAAGCAGGAACCGTCATGACCGCCATCGACCCGGTCGGCCTGCTCCAGGCGCTGGTCCGCATCCCCTCGGACAGCGGCCGCGAAGACGCGGTCGTCGATCATCTCGAGGGTGTGTGGCGGGACGACCTCGGGTGGACCCCGGTGCGGAGCGGGCGCAACCTGTACACGATCCTCGGTGATTCCGGCCCGCTGCTGCTGTTCAATTCCCACACGGATACGGTGCCGGTGGGGGAAGGCTGGACCCGTCCGCCGCTGGGAGCCGAGATTCACGACGGACGGCTGTACGGACGGGGCGCGAACGACGCCAAGGGATGTCTGACCGCCATGATCCTCGGGGCGTGGCGCGCGTTTCGGGAGTCGCCGCCGCCGGGCCGGCTCTGCCTCGCGGCGACCTGCGAGGAGGAGATTTGCGGCAAGGGTCTGGAGATCCTCCTGCCCGACCTGCCGAGGCCGGATGCGGCGGTCGTGGGTGAGCCCACCGCCCTTCACCCCGCCGTCGCCCAGAAGGGACTGCTCCTCCTCACCTTCACCGCGGCGGGCCGATCGGCCCATGCCGCCTGGGGCGGCGGAGACAACGCCATCCTGCGCGCCCTCCGCGACATCCAGGCGCTGCAGGGGCTGCGCTTCGAACGGGAACATCCCGCCCTCGGACCCGTGACCCTGCAGGTCACGCAGATTCAGGGCGGCACACGCCACAACGTCATCCCCGACCGGTGCACCTTCGTGGCGGACATCCGCACGACGCCCGCCTACACCCCGGAAGAACTCCTCGGGATGGTGCGGGAAAAGGTCGAAAGCGCCGTCGAGGTCCGCTCGCAGCGTCTGCGGTCGGTGGACACCCCCCCGGACCATCCCATCGTGCGGGCGGCCCTCGTCGCCAATCCGGATGGACGCCCCTACGGTTCCCCGACCCTGTCGGACTGGGTCTTCCTCCGCGGCATCCCGACCGTCAAGGCGGGACCGGGCGATTCGCATCGTTCCCACACGCCCGACGAGTACCTGGAGACGTCCGAACTCGCGGCGGGCGTGGCGTTCTACGAGCGCCTCATTCGCGCGTACTTCCAGCGGGAGCCCGGCCGATGAAGAAGCTCTGGCAAACGACGCAATCGCTGGACGCCGCCGTCGAGGAATACACCGTCGGGGACGACCCGCGCCTGGACTCCGACCTGCTCCCCTACGAGATCTACGGGAGCCTTGCGCACGCGGAAGGACTGCGGCGCATCGGCATCCTGACGGCGTCGGAGGTCGCCGCCGTGCGCGGCGCCCTGACCCGGCTGCACGCGCGCGCGGGGACATTTGTGGTCCGGCGCGACCAGGAGGACATCCATACGGCGGTGGAGCAGCACCTGACCGAGACGCTGGGCGAAGTCGGCGCCAAGATCCACACCGGCCGCAGCCGCAACGATCAGGTTCAGGTGAACCTCCGCCTTCTGATCAAGGACCGGTTGCTGGAGATCCATGCGCGCGCCTGCGCCGCCGCGGCGGCCTGGGGCGAGTTCGGCCGCCGACACGCCGCGGTCTCCCTGCCGGGGTACACGCACCTGCAACGCGCGATGCCGACCACCGTCGGCCACTGGGCGGCGTCCCATGCCGAGGCGATGGTGGAAGATGCCCGCCTGCTGCGCCACGCATACGAGGAGGCGGACGCTTCCCCGCTCGGCAGCGCCGCCGGGTACGGCGTTCCCCTTCCGCTCGACCGCGCGTACGTCGCGCGCCTGCTCGGATTCGCCCGGGTCCAGCGCAACACGCTCCGGGTCCAGAGCAGCCGCGCGCGCATCGAAGCCGTCGCGCTCTCCGCCGTTGCCGTGTTCGCGCGGGACCTGGGTGTCCTGGCCTGGGACCTCTCGCTCTACAGCACCGCGGAGTTCGGGTTCCTGCGGCTCGACGACGCGTTCACCACCGGCAGCAGCATCATGCCGCAAAAGAAGAACCCCGACGTCGTGGAACTCACCCGCGGTCGGGCGGCCCTCTTCCCGGGATGGGTGGCGCAATCGCTCGCGGCCGGCGCCCTCCCGTCCGGATATCACCGCGACCACCAACTCACCAAGGGGCCGCTCCTTCTCGGCCTGGAATCGGCGCGCCAGATGGCGACGATCGCGGCACGGCTGCCGGAGTCCCTCACGGTGGACGAAGCGCGCTGTCGCGGCGCGGTGACCGAGGACATGCTCGCGACGCATCGGGCCTTGGCGCTCGTACGCAGGGGCGTGCCGTTCCGCGAGGCGTACCGCCGCGTCGCCGCCGCCGCGCGCTCGGGCCGGGGCAAGACGCGCCCCGCCCGCCGGATCGAGCTGCCGGACTACCCGGGCGCCCCGGGAAACCCGGACTGGCGCGCGCTCGCGCGCGACCGCCGCGCCGAGGAGGCCTGGGGGCGGTCCACCCGCCGGGCCCTCGCCTCCCGGTGGACGGCGCTGCTGGACGGGGCGGCGGCGCGGGGATAGGATGAACTCTGCGGGTCGCTTCCGCCCGCAGGAGATTCACGCCGATGACCTTTCCCGGCATCCGCCTTCCCGTCCTCCCCTCGCCCGCGGAGGTGATCCCCGGCAGCGAGTTCCTGCCGGCGGGACGCACGCTGCTCGGCGACCTCCGCGCCGACCGGCGCACGCCCGACGGCTCCGCGGGACGCCATCTTCCCACGACGCGACGCGAACTCGATGAACGCGGAATCGACCGGCCCGACGTGGTCTTCGTCTCCGGCGACGCGTACGTCGACCATCCCTCCTTCGCCAACGCCATCATCGGACGCCTGCTCGAGGCGCTCGGCTACCGGGTCGCCATCCTCGCGCAACCCGACTGGCGCAGCGCCGAGCCGTGGCGCGCCCTGGGTCGACCTCGCCTCTTCTACGCCGTGAGCGCGGGCAACATGGACTCCATGATCAACCTGTTCACCGCCAACCGCCGGCCCCGCAGCGACGACGCCTATTCCCCCGGCGGGCGCCCCGGCCTCCGCCCCGAGCGATCCACCAACGTCTATTGCCAACGCTGCCGCGAGGCGTTCCCCGGCGTGCCGGTGATCGCCGGAGGCGTGGAGGCCTCGCTCCGGCGCCTCGCCCACTACGACTACTGGAGCGACACCGTCCGCCCGTCGATGTTGGTCTCCAGCAAGTGCGACCTCCTCGTCCACGGGATGGGGGAACGGCAGGTCCACGAGATCGCGGTGCGGCTCGCGGCGGGCGAGACGGTCCGCGATCTGCGCAACATGCGCGGCGTCGGATACCTGCTCGGGGCCCGGGAGGAACCGCCGGCCGACGCCGTGCGGCTGCCTTCCTTCGCGGAGGTCTCCCCGCCGCCGGGCGCGCCCACCGGCCCCATCCGCGAAGAGGACCTGGCGGCCGGTCGCCGCCGCGCCGACTTCGTCGCCTTCGCGCGCGCCACGCGCCTCTTCCACAATGAAACCAACCCGCTCAACGCCCGCACCCTGGTCCAGAAGCACGGCGATCGCTGGGTCGTCATCCGACCTCCGGCCCTGCCCCTGACCCAACCGGAGATGGACGCCGTCTACGACCTGCCGTACCTGCGCACTCGCCACCCTTCGTACCGGGAGAAGATCCCGGCCGACGAGATGATCCGGGACTCGGTGACGATCATGCGCGGCTGCTTCGGCGGCTGCACCTTCTGTTCGATCACGAATCACCAGGGGCGGATCATCTCCTCCCGTTCGCAGGAATCGATTCTGCGCGAACTGCGCACGATGAGCGCCGACCCCCGGTTCAAGGGGACCGTCAGCGACCTGGGGGGCCCGACGGCGAACATGTATCTCATGCGCTGCCTCAAGCCGGAGGTCGAGGCGATCTGCCGGCGCCCCTCCTGCGTCCATCCCACCGTGTGCAAGTGCCTGGGGACGGAACACGGTCCCCTCGTCCAGTTGATGCGGGATGCGCGCGCCATCCCGGGAGTGAAGCGGGTCAACATCGCCAGCGGCATCCGCATGGACCTCGCCCGGCGCGACCCGGAGTACATGCGGGAACTCGCCGCCCATCACGTCGGCGGCCACCTGAAGGTCGCGCCCGAGCATATCGACCACCGGACCCTCGACCTGATGAAGAAACCCGGCCGCGAGGATTTCGAGGAGTTCGCGGCCGAATTCCGGCGCGCCTCCGAGCAGGCGGGGAAGCCCAAGCAGTACCTCGTCCCGTACTTCATCGCCAGTCACCCGGGATCCGACACGCGCGCGATGATCGAGCTCGCCGTCTACCTCAAGCGGAACGGATACCGTCCCCGCCAGGTGCAGGACTTCATCCCGGCCCCGATGGACGTCGCCACCTGCATGTACTACGCCGGCCTCGATCCGATGACCATGCAGGAGGTCACCGTCGCGCGACAGCTGCGCGACCGGAAGATGCAGCGCGCCCTGATGCAGTTCTTCAAGCCGGAGAACTGGTACGAGGTCCGGAAGGCGCTCCTGTCGGTCGGTCGGAAGGACCTCATCGGCGACCACTGCGATGCGCTGATTCCGTCCCGCCCGCCGCGCGAGGCGCTCGAGGCGCGGCGCAAGGCCGCCCAGCGCGCATGGGCGCGCGCGGCCGCGGACACAGAGGCAGCCGGCCCGGAAGAACCCGGAACGCCGGCCCCGGCTGACCCGGTGGAGCGATCGATGGCGGTCTTCGGCGGCGACCTCGACGAGGGCGGGTACATCCACGCCGATGGGCTCACGCCGAGGACCAACCCCGCTCTCCGACGCGGCCCCGATGCGCCCCCCGAACCCGCTCGCCCGGCAGGGTACCGCCCCGGACGTAAGACCGCCCGGAAGCGCCGTCCCGGGGAATAGGCCCCGCTTTCCCTCGGAGTCTCCGTCGCTTCTCGCCCTCGTCGGGCGAGCGCGCACGCAAGTCGAACCGAGACTCGCACACCCCCCGCGGCGCCGGGGAACGGCTTCCCGGCGCCCATGCCCCCCCCCGGTCCCTCCGTCCAACGACCGACGCTACGTGTGGGCCTGGGCCTCGAGCCAGCGCTCCGCATCGATCGCGGCCGAGCACCCCGAACCCGCAGCCGTCACGGCCTGACGGTAGACGTGGTCCTGGACGTCGCCGCAGGCGAAGACGCCCGGAACGCTCGTGTACGTGGACTTCCCCTTGGTCACCAGGTACCCGGCGGCGTCCGTTTCCAGCTTGCCCTGGAACAGCGCCGTATTCGGGGCATGCCCGATGGCGATGAAAACCCCCTGGACCGGAAGGTCCTCCGTCGCCCCGTTGTTCGGATCCTGCAGGATGACCTTGATCACCCCTTCCTCGTCCGTACCGACGATCTCCTGCACCACGCGATTGGTCTTCAGGACGATTTTCGGATTCGCCTTGCTCCGCTCCACCATGACCTTGCTGGCGCGGAACTGGTCCCGGCGATGGATGATGCTGACCTTCGTCGCGTGGCGCGTCAGATAGTTGGCCTCCTCCATCGCCGTGTCCCCGCCGCCCACGACCGCGACTTCCTTGCCGCGGAAAAGGAACCCGTCGCAGGTCGCGCACGCGGAGACGCCGCGATTCATGAACGCCCGCTCACTCTCCAGCCCGAGATACTTCGCCGTCGCGCCCGTCGCGAGGATCAGAGCATCCGCCGTGTATTCGCCATTCTCCCGGCTCTTGACCCGGAACGGCCGCCGGGAAAAATCCACCTCCACCGCGTCGTCGGTGACGATCAGCGTCCCGAATCGCGCGGACTGCTCGCGGAATTTCTTCATCATGTCCGGGCCCGTCACCCCCTCCGGAAATCCCGGGTAGTTTTCGACGTCCGTGGTGATCATCAACTGACCGCCCGGAACGAGGCTACCCGACCCCCCGGTCCCCCCCTCGAGCATGATCGGCGCCAGGCTCGCCCGCGCGGCGTAGATCGCGGCCGTATGACCCGCCGGCCCGGAACCGATGATCAACACTTTCGAATGGCGCCGGTCCGGATCCGCGCTCGTCGCGCCGTGTCCGTCCCCGACCAACTTCTTGGCCTGCGTGCTGTGGACCGCCCCTGCGGCGCGCGCGGCAAACACCCACGCAGCGGCCAGATGGGCATCGGTGAGCACCGGGTACTTCTCCCGGATCTGCGCGGAAGTTCGACCCTTCGAGAGCAGGTCCAACACCGCTTCCACCCGGACGGCCGGTTTCGTTCCGCGAAAGACCGGACGACCCTCGTTCCGTTGAAAATCCACTTCGATCTGTTCGTTCAGTTTCGAGTCGCTCACCGGCGCATCTCCTCCATGTCGGGCAGGGGAGTTTCCTCGTCCGCCGTGAAAGCGAACGGATCAGGCTCGACCCGTGCCATTCCGATCGGGGTCCCGCGGCCCCTCCGCCGGCCACGCGGACAGGGCGGAGGCTCCACGCGGCCGGATCCTAAGTCCACCGGTCCTTTCTCGTCAAGCCACCTCTGCCTCCGCGGGCCCCGTTTTCCCCTACCCTGAGCTCAACAGCCCTCCCGACGGAAGTGTTCACGGGAGCCACGGACTGTTCCATTGCCGTGACGAATGCCGGATCGGCCCGGAATCGGTCTCCCGGGCTTGCCATGCCCACAAGGCATCTTTTTTCTCCGGACCCCTCGGCGGTGTGGGTGTTCTCGTACCAAGAACGGAACAATCCACGGTTGCGCCCGCGCATGACTCTACACGCCCGGTCGGGGTTGCCCCAGGGCGCGGAGTCGCAATTCGGTCCTTCTCCCGGCCCCCCAACGACCTGTGACTCTTGGGTCGCCCTCCCCTTTTCCGGCCGCCGACCCGCGATGCCGGACCCGACCGCCGTTCGCGATGGAACGGCGTTTGCTCAACCACGTTCTTGTGCCGGCCAGGGGAGATCGTACCGCCGATCGCGAGCCGCGAGCCGAACAAGCGAATGGTCCATCGGGGGTCGCCCGGAGTCGGAATGGACGGCCGCGACGGGAGGCATGCGGCAGACCGGCGCCGGCGGAGACGGAAGCGGGCCCTCGCCCGCGCGCCCCCCAGTGGGAGGAATTCACCATGCGCAAGATCTGGTTGATCATCGCGATTGCGATGGCGCTGCTGTTCGCCTGGGCACGAACGTTGCACGGCGAAGAAGGGGCGCGCGTGCAGGGAGATCCGTCCTCGCTGAAACTCATGGACAACCTGACGTATGCCGCGGAGATGGCGCGGGGGTGGGAGACGGACGCCATCCTGGTGGCCGCGGATGCCGACGAGGTCAAGGAGGACGGCACGGTCAACATCACCGACCCGACGGTTCCGCAGGGCCGGATCGTCTACCGTTTCTTCTCACCGCGGAACTTCACCCTGACGTCCGATCCGGCTTCGGCCCACCGACAAGTGGTGCTGGAACGAGGGGCGATCCGGCTGGAGGAGGACGATCGGACGATGGACATGGCGCCCCTCCCCTCCGACTTCAAGGACATGGATGAGGCGTGGCGCGCCGCGAAGGCGAAGGGGGCGCACGGCCGGGCGCAGATTCGTCTGCAACGTGAGCCGGCGACTCCGGATCACCCGTTTTGCTATCGCTTCCTTGCCGGCGCCGTCGCGCTGAAGATCGATGCACTTTCGGGCGAGGTGGTCGAGTAGGCACTCGACTCCTCGCAGGCGGGCCGCGCCTCTCGGGCAGGAGTGGCGCGGCCCCGTCATCTTCGCTTCCCGTCCCGGTCGACCGCTCCCCGCGGGGGCTCGCATTGCGCTTGACTTCCCCCGGATGGCTTGTGATGCTCATCAGGCGTGGACGCCGGCGCCGCGGGTGTTCCGGCGTGCGCGCGAACACGGGTGGGCGATCGCCGGGACGGGAATCCGGCCTGCGGAGGCGGCCTCCCGCCGGCCCCGCCCCGGGGTTCGGAGAGCGGCGCCGGGCGTACCGTCGCCGGCGGCCCCCCATGGCGGATTCTGAGCGCGTCCCTCCGCTCCTCGCCCCGAAGTCCGCCGCGGAGATCGTCCGCCCTCGGCCCGGGCGTGAGCGGGACATCCCCCTAGGATTCCGCGGTGAGCGTCCATCGACCTGCGTCCGAATCCACCGATCGCGTGTTTGGATGGATCGCGGTCCAAAAGGGTTTTCTCTCCCCCGAACAGCTCGAGACGGCGCAGAGCACCCGACGGAAAGACGGGTATCCCTTTCCGCTGTCCGACTGGCTGGTCAGCGCGGGCTGGTTGTCCGAGACCCAGCGCGACGAGATCGAGCGGGTCGTGCGGCACGCCTCCTCCGACCAGACCGTGGTCGACGACGGCGCTCCGGCTCGTTCCCCAACGCCGCCCCCGCTCGCCATCACCGACTCCGGGCAGCCCCCCACGGCAATCGGCGCCGGGATCCACGCCGGACGGCTGGGCAAGTACGACCTCGTCGAGGAAATCGGACGCGGGGGGATGGGCGTCGTGTATCGCGCCGTGGACATGGAGCTCCGCCGGGAAGTCGCTTTGAAGACGGTCCTGCTCGGCGACAAGGTCCGCCCCGAGGCGATCGAGAGGCTCCTACGCGAGGCGCGCACGGCCGGAAGTCTGGCGCACCCGGGCATCGTTCCCATTCACGACATGGGCGTGATCGACGGGGTCCCCTACTTCGCCATGTCGTTTTTGCGCGGGCGCACCCTGGAGCGCGTCCTGAAGGAGGGCACGCTCCCGGGATTGCGCGAGCGCGCCAAGCTGATCGCCGAAGTCGCACAGGCGGTCGGTCACGCCCACCGGAACAAGGTGATCCACCGGGATCTGAAGCCGTCGAACATCTATCTCGACGAGGCCGGGCGCACCCACGTGATGGACTTCGGGCTCGCAAAGAATCTGGACGAAGGCGTCCGGATCACCGCCACCGGGCAGATGATCGGCACCCCCCAGTACATGCCGCCGGAGCAGATCGACGGAGACGCGCGGCGCATCGGTCCGGCGAGCGACGTCTATTCGCTCGGGGCGGTCCTCTACGAGGCCCTGACGGGACGACCGCCGTTTCAGGGCTCAACGGTCGCCGAGATCGTGGGGAAGTCCCTGCAGAGCGACCCGGAATCGCCGCGGTCGAAAGACCGCCGGATCCATGCCGACCTCGAGACGATCTGCCTGAAGGCGCTGGAGAAAGACTCCACGCGCCGGTACGCGGATGCGAACGAATTCGCGGCGGACCTCGAACGCTATCTGAACGGCGAGGCGATCGAAGCGCGTCCGATCACGATGTGGATGCGGATCTGCCGGCGACTCGCGCGGCAGAAGCTCCTCACCGGGCTCGTCTGCGTCGCGGTGCTGGTCGGGGCCTGGGCTGGCGGGGTCGCCATCGAGCGCGGCGAACTCCACCGGAAGGTCCGCGAGGATCTGCGCGGCCGGGCCGGCCTCTACCTGGAGACGACGCTCACGCTCCGCCGCGAGGGACTTTCGTTGCGGCGCGCCGGAGAATCGTATCTGAAGCGACTCGAGGAGGCGGTGGACGAAGCCAATCGGATCGACCCCGGCCACGCGGAGCCCCCCTACCACCTCGGCCGCTTTCATCGCGCGCTGCTGCGTTTCGACGACGCGCTCGAGGCGCAGGACACGGCGCTGGCCGCGGATCCGGAGTTCGGCCCCAGCCTCTACGAACGCGCGGTCCTGATCGCCCGGGAACACGGGCGACGGCTCGAGGTGGTGCGGGACAAGGCACTGCAGCAGATCGGCGCGCGTGTGGCCGCGGGCGGGATCGCCCCGGGCGAGCGCATCGAGGTTCCCACCGACGAGGAATTGGAGCGTGAGGATGCCGAGGCGCGGCGCCTGCGGGCCCGATTGCTGGCCGACCTGGCCGCTCTCGAACGCGTCTCGCGATCCGCCCGGGGATTCCGCCGCGGCGCGTCGCAAGGCCTTCTGGCGGAAGCGGCGCTGGCGTGCGCGCAGGGTCTCGCCCTTTCCTACGGCGGGGCGCCGGGGGAGCGTGACCGCGCGCGGGACCTGTTGGAGGGCGCACTGGGGAGGGACCCGCTCCTCGAGGAGGCCTACGAGGGGCTGGCCCGGATCGAGAGCGCCGCCGGCGCGTGGGAGAACGCCGCCGCCGCCTTCGAGCGGGGGCTCCGGGTCGACAAGGGATATCTCCCGTTCTGGATCGGCCGAGCGAAGGCCCGCGTCGCGGGGGGGGCCCTGGCCATGCAGCGGGGCGAAGATCCCCGCACCCTCTTCTCCGGCGCGATGGCCGACTACGCCCGCGCGCTCGAACTCGATCCCGGTTCCGTCGAAGCGTTGGTCGGACGCGGAAACGTCGGACTGAACTGGGGCCTCTACAAGGGCGGTCGCGGCGAAGATCCCGGCCCCATGTGCGCCGGCGCGGTGGCGGACTTCGGCCGCGCCCTCGAAATCGCGCCCGGACAGGTGAATGCCTGGGCGGGTCGCGGACTGACCCACGCCAACTGGGGCTGGTTCGGAGCGAATCTCGGCCTGGATCCCGTGGCGCACTACCGCTCGTCGGAGGCCGACTTCGGCAAGGCGATCCAGCACGACCCGGAGCAGGCGCAGGCCTGGACCTGGCGGGGCGTGGTCAGGAACAATTGGGGACTCTGGCAAATGGCCCATGGCGAGGATCCGGGCGCGACCTTGCAGGGGGCGATTGCCGATTTCTCCCGCTCGCTGGAACTCAATCCGGCCTGGTTCGAGACCTGGAAGCGCCGCGGGCTGGCACACTGCAATGCCGGATATGACAAATCGTTGCGCGGGATCAGCCCGGAGGAGGACTATCGCCTCGGGGTGGCCGATCTGGACAACGCGATCCGTCTGAACGGCGCCGATCCCGACTCCCGTCATTGGCGCGGCTTCGTGCGCATGAATTGGGGACAGTGGCTCGTCCGAACCGGACGCGATCCCCGGGAGCCGTTGATCGCCGCAGAGCAGGACTTCAACGAAGCCATCGCGCAGAACGGGTCCATGGCCGAGGCATGGATGCAGCGAGGTGCGACGCGCGAGTGCCTCGCCCTCTACGGACACCAGCAGGGCCACGACACGGACGAGGTCTTCCGGGCCGCCGTCGCGGACCTGGACCGCGCGCTGGAACTCAACCCGACGTTGGCCCGCGCGCTGCACCGCCGGGCGATCGCCAAACGGAATTGGGCGCCCCAACGCATGGCCCGGGGCACCCCCCCACAGACCCTGTTCGAGGAGGTCCAGGCCGATCTCGACCGCGCCATCGAGGTGAATGCCCAAGGGTACGAGTCCTGGAGCGCGCGGGGGAGCCTCCGCCTGTTGTTCGCGACCCATCTGCTTTCTCGGGGCGGCAATCCCGGTCCCCTGCTCGCGCAGGCGATCTCGGATTTGACGCGCGCGCTGGAATTGAATGGGCGGGACCCTGCCGTACTCGTGTCGCGGGCACGCGCATGCCTCGCCGCCGGCGAGTTCGCCCGATCCGCCGCCGACTTCGAGCGCGCGGTCCGGCTCGATCCCGCCCTCGAGCCGATCGTCCGCAACGAGTGGGAATCGGCGCGGACCCGGGCCAAAGCGGAAGAAGAACGTTGAATTGGCCGAGGCTCCGACCGTCTGGATGCCGCCCCACAAACCACGGAAGGGAAAGTCAGGACCTGCCTCGCGGATCCGAGCCGACCATTCGACCGTGGCCCCTCGACCCTGGGAGCGAAAGGGACCGAATCCGACGACGGCCCGGCGTTCATCGTCCAGGACGGATCGCACGTCTCCGCGCGCGGGCCGGGAGACGCACACCGCTTCGCGCGTGCCTTGCGCGCGCAATGGACCGCACACAGGCCCACTCGGCACGGACCGTCGTGACGGTCGGGCCTGCGCGAAGTATCGCCCCTTCCTTCCCTTGCGTCCGCCCCCTGCCTTGACGCTCCACGGTCGGGCGTGATACCCTGCCCACTCCGGCCGGGCGCGATTTCGCCCTCTTCCGCACGGTGACGCTGCATGCACGAATCGGTGGACCGATCCTTCTCGTTGGCCGCCGCGTGGGCGCGGGTCCTCACTCCGATCCGGATCGAAGAGGCCATCCGCGACCGGCGCGAACGCGGACAGGAACAGATCCCGCTCTCCGATTGGCTGGTGAACGCAGGCGTCCTCACCCGCTTCCAGGTCGAGGAGATCCAGCGGGCGCAGGAGGCGATGGCGGCGGCCGGAGTCCCGCTCGAGACGCCTGCACTGCCCACTCCCCCGCCCTCCCGTCTGCTGCAAGAGACCCTTGCCGGCGAGCCAACCCGGTCGGGCCCGACCGACTCGCAGCATGCCATCACCCGACCGGCCGGGCGGGGCAAGTCGGCGCCGAACATCGGCCGCCTCGGCCGTTACGACCTGCTGGAGGAACTGGGTCGTGGCGGCATGGGGGTCGTCTACCGGGCCCTCGACAGCGAACTCCGGCGCGTGGTTGCGCTGAAGACCTTGCTGCTCGGCGACCAGCGAAACCCGGAAATGATCGAGCGCCTGTTGCGCGAGGCCCGGACGGCGGCCACGCTCCATCACCCCGGCATCGTGCCCATCCACGACATGGGCGTGATCGACGGCGTGCCGTACTTCGCCATGACGTTCCTCTCCGGGCGAACGCTCGACCGCGCGTTGCACGACGGCAGCCTCCCGGAAATCCGCGAACGCGCCGCCGTGCTGGCGCAGGTCGCCCAGGCGGTGGCCCATGCGCACGAACACCAGGTCATCCATCGCGACCTCAAGCCGGCGAACATCCTCCTCGACGAGAACGGCGGCGCGCACGTGATGGACTTCGGGCTCGCGCGGCGGATGGACGACGGCGTCCGCATCACGGCCACCGGGCAGATGATCGGCACGCCCCAATACATGCCTCCCGAGCAGATCGACGGGGAACGCGAGCGGATCGGTCCGGCCAGCGACGTCTATTCGCTCGGCGCCGTCCTGTACGAGGCCCTCACCGGACGCCCCCCGTTCCAGGGCGACACCATGGCCGAGATCGTGGGGCGGGCCCTCTCGCGCGATCCCACGCCCCCGCGCGTCCTGGACAAGCGGATCCACGCCGACCTGGAGACGATCTGTCTCAAGGCGCTGGAGAAAGACCCGCACCGTCGCTACCCCAGCGCGCGACCGCTGGCGCAGGATCTCGAGCGATTCCTCCACGGCGAACCGATCGAAGCCCGCCCGGCCACGTGGCGAACGCGGATCGTCCGGCGCGTCCAGCGGCAGAAGCTCCTCGCCGCCGTGGCGGCGCTGGCCTTCCTCGCGGCAGCCGGCGGCAGCCTCGCCCTCTGGGGCCAGGTCCGATTGCAGTCGCGGGTCCGGGCCGCTCTCCGGGAGCAGGCCTCCCTTTTCCTGGATGCAACCCTGACGATGCGTCGCAGCGGCGTGCCGATCGACAAAGCCCGGAAAGAGTTCCTCCCCCGACTCGAGGCCCTCGTCACCGAAGCCGTCCGCGTCGATCCCCGTCGCGCGGAACCGCTCTATCACCTCGGACGGATGCACCGCGCCCTGCTGCGCTTCGACGCCGCCTTCGATGCGCAGGGCCACGCGCTCGCGACGGACCCGGATTTCGCCCCCAGCCGGTACGAACGCGCGGTCCTGTGCGCCCGCCTGCATGCGGAGCGCATGGATCGACTGCGCGAACGCGCCTCGCGCGAACTCGGCGAGCGGCTGTCGCGGGAGGGCCGACTCGTTCCCTCCGCCGGCGGCGAGCTGCCGATTCCCGCCGACGAGGAACTCGAACGCGCCGATCCGGAAGCCAGCCGGCTGCGGCAGGTTCTGCTCGCCGACCTGGCCGCCCTCGCGCGCCGCTCTCCCGAAGCCGCATCCCCGGACGATGGCGCGGGCGCCCTCTCCAGCGCCCGCCTGGCCTGCGCACGCGGCCTCGCCCGCTCCTACGAAACCGCGTCCGGTGCATCGACCGAGGAGTCCCGCTCCCTGCTCCTGCACGCACTCGAAATCGATCCCACCCTGGAGGAAGCCTACGAAGCCCTGGCCCGGATCGAACGGAAAGAAGGAAACTGGGACCAGGCCACGGCCCACTACGATCGCGGCATCGAGGCGGACCGAGGCTACGTCCCCTTCTGGACCGGGCGTGGGGAGCTCCGACTGCTTCATGCCCACTTCCGCACCTCCCGGGGCCAATCCGCGGGCGATCTCCACGAAAGCGCGACGAAGGATTTCACCCGCGCCCTGGAACTGGACGCCGACGATCTCGGCACGCTCGTCCACCTTGGGACCGCCGAGGGAGACCGTGCGCTCGACCATCTGGGACGGGGAAAGGACCCGGAACCTCACTTCCGCGCCGCCCTGGCTCACCTCGACGGGGCCCTCGACCGGGATCCCGGCTTCGCGGACGCCCGCCACCATCGGGCGGGGATCCGCACCAACTTCGCGCGCTGGCTCATGGACGTCGGGAGAGACCCCGAACCGGAGTTCCGCCTCGCCGCGGAGGATTTCGAAGCGGCCCTCCGGGCTTCCCCCGACCGCGTCGAAACCTGGTTGTGGCGCGGGACCTTGCATACCGCATGGGGAATCACGCACGAATCCTCCGGCCGGGATCCCGAGCCCTCCTTCCGCATGGCGGAGACGTACTTCACCAAGGCGATCGAACTCGACCCCAATTCCGGATTCGCCTGGACCTCCCGCGGCGGCGTGCGCGCGAATCTGGCCAAGTACGCGTTCAGCCGCGGCGGGGATCCGGAGCCGGTCTTCCGCGATGCGGAGGCGGACTTCAACCGTGCGCTCGACTTGCTCCCGAACCTGGCCGACGTGTACGAATCGCTCGGTCTCCTCTACACCACGTGGGGGACGTACGAACGCCAGCGCGGGGGGCCCGCCGACGCCCGATTCGAGGCGGGCATCGCTCAGCTCGGCCGGGCCCTCGACAGGAATTCGGCGAGCGCGCCCACGTGGTACCGGCGCGCCGGGGCGTACATGAACTGGGGCATCGTGCGAATGGAGCGCGGCCAGGACCCCACGGCGATGTTTCAGAAGGCGGAACGCGACTTCGACCGCTCCCTCGAAGTCAACCCCGCCTATGTCGAGTCCTGGATGTGGCGCGGCGGTCTGCGCTCGAATTGGGGCGCGTGGCTGATGCGGACGGACGGCGACCCCGAACCCCTCTTCTCCGGGGCATCGGCCGACTATGCGCGGGCCGTCGAGCTCAACCCGCGGTCCGGCGAACTCCGGCGACTGCGCTCCGGAGTGCTCGTGAACCTGGGCGTTCATCGGATGGGCCGCGGGGAAGATCCCACCGCCGTTTTCGACCAGGCCGTTGCGGAACTCGCCGAAGCGATGAAACTCACCCCGGATTCGGCCGAAATCATGATGCAGCGCGGCATCGTTCGCATCAACCTCGCGCACTGGCGCCACCGGCGGGACGAGGATCCGGAAGAGGCGTACCGCGGTGCCCACGAGGACTTCACCGCCGCCATTCGCATCAATCCGCGATCGCCGGAGGGCTGGGTCAATCGCGCCGAGACGGTCATGGGGTGGGCCGATTGGCGCAGCGACCGGAACTTATCGATCCAGGAACAAGTGGCCGAAGCAGTCAGCGACCTGACCGAAGCCCTGAAGCTCCACCCCGAACATGGTGAGGCGCTGGTGAAACGGGGCATCCTCCATCATGCGATGCGGCGCTGGCCCGAGGCGATCCGGGACTTCGAGGCGGCCTTGCGGGCCCAGCCCCACCTTGCGGAGGAAGTGACCCCGCGCCTGGAGGAAGCCCGCGCCCGCCAGCGGTTGCGGGAGGCCGCGGCCCCCGCCCTCGAGCTCTTCGAGGCGTCGGACGCATCGGTGAAGCAGGGACGGTACACGGATGCCCGCCGACAGATTGAGGAAGGTCTGCGTCTCGCGGAAGCGCTTCGCGGCCGTCTGACCGACGAGGACTGGAAGCGGGCGGTGCCGCCGCGAACCCTCCGCCATGTCCGCTACAATCTCGCCTGCGCCCTCTCGCTCGCGAGCGCCGGCAGGGATGGCCCCGGCGCCCCGACCCGCGCGATCGCCGAGGACGAGGCGGAGGCGCTCCGCGACGCCGCTTTTGCGACCCTGATGTCCATCGCGGAGCCGGGATACCCGGAACGGGCGCAGGTCGACGAGGACGACGATTTCGCCCCGCTCCGGCGGGACCGGCGCTGGTCGGAATTCCTGACTCGGATCGATCCCGGGGAGTCCCGGCGATGACGCAGGGCGTCGACGAAAGGTTCGTGCGCGCCGCCGTCCGTCTGGGGTTCCTCTCCGCGGCCACCGCCGACCGCCTGACGGCCGCCCACGCCGGGGAAGCGCCGGACCGCCCGCTGGCGGATTGGCTGATCGCGCTCGGCGCCCTGACCGCCGCCCAGCGGATCGAAGTCGATCGCGAACTCCTTCAATCCTCCTCCGCCCGCACCCTCGTCGATTCGCCCGGGTCCCATCCCGAAACCCCGTCGACGCGCGGCGGCTCGGAGGCGAAGACGGTGCTCCGGGCGCCGGTGCGGGACGGCACGCGATCGGCCGCAGCCGAAACGCATCCCCGCGACGGCCGCGCGTCGTTCGCCGCGGGGCTGAGTCGGCTCGGAAAGTACGAAATCCTCGAGGAACTCGGCCGCGGCGGCATGGGCGTGGTCTATCGCGCGCGGGACCTCGCCTTGAACCGGGAGGTCGCCCTCAAGACCGCGCTCCTGGGAGGATCCGGGTCTCCCGCCGCAATCCAGCGATTGCTGCAGGAGGCCCGGACCTCGGCCGCGCTGGACCACCCGGCGATCGTCCCCATCCACGACAGCGGCGAAGAGGATGGCGTTCCGTGGTTCGCGATGGCCTACGTGCGCGGCAAGACGCTCGACCGGATCTGGCGGGACGAGGCGACTCCGAACTTGCGGGAGCGCGTGCGGCTGATCCTGGAGGTGGCGCGCGCGGTCGCCCATGCCCACGAGCGACGGGTCATTCATCGCGATCTCAAACCGTCCAACGTCCTTCTGGACGCGGACGGACATGTCCACGTGCTCGACTTCGGACTGGCGCGGAGACTCGACGACGGCGTACGGCTGACGATGACCGGACAGATGATCGGAACTCCGCAATACATGCCTCCCGAGCAGATCGACGGGGAACGCGATCGGATCGGCCCCGCGTCCGACGTGTACGCGCTCGGGGCCCTGCTGTTCGAGGCGACCACCGGTCGAGCGCCGTTCATCGGCGCCACCCCGGCGGAGATCGTGCTGGCGGCCCTGACCCAGGACCCGCCGTCCCCGCGCTCCCTGTCGCCGCGAGTGCCGGTCGACCTCGAGACCGTCTGTCTCCGCGCGCTGGAGAAGGAGCCGGAACGGCGCTACCTCCACGCCGGCGAGTTTGCCGACGACCTGGATCGCTGGCTTCGCGGCGAAGCCATCCAGGCCCGCCCCGTCGGCCGCGGCACGCTGCTCATTCGCCGCGCCTGGAGAAACAAGACTCGCTCCGCCGTGCTCGCCGTTCTGATTCTGGCCGCGCTCTGGGGCGCGTGGGAGACCCTTTCCTCCCGCCGCCTGCAGGAGCGGGTGCGCTCGGACCTCCGCCAAAGGGCCGGAACCTACCTGTCCACCGCCCTCGACCTGCGCCGACAGGGACTTCCCATGCCCAGGATCCAGGCCGATCTTCGCCCGAAGATGCTCGCCGCCGTGCGCGAGGCCGAAGCCCAGGAACCCGGCCGGGCGGAACCGGCCTACTTCGAAGGTCGCATGGCGCGAGCCGTACTCGCGTTCGATGAGGCCCTGGTCGCGCAGGATCGGGCGCTCGCCCGCGAGCCCGGGTTCCTCCCGTCCCGATACGAGCGCGCGATCCTGCTTTCGCGCAAGCGGCTCAGCCTTCTCGATGATCTGCGCCAACGCGCCGCCCACGAGGCGATCCGACGTCTGACTCCGCCGGGTGCAGACGCGACCGGTGCGCCCGATCCTCAAGCGGTGTCGATCCCCGGCAACGACGAACTCGAAGAGGCGGACCCCGAAGCCCGCCGGCTGCGGGACCGCATTCTCGAGGACTTGCGGATCCTCGAAGCCGGCATGTCGGCGCGAACCGGTCCGTCGCCGGCTTCGCCCGAAACACCGTCCACCGGCGACGGGACCCCCGATCTTCGTCCCGCCCATCTCGCGTGCGCCCGCGGATTCGCCCTCGCCTGTCGCAACGCCTCCCGAGAGGATCGCCAGGAGGCCCGCGAACTTCTGCGCGCCGCACTTGCGGAAGATCCGCAGCTCGAAGAGGCGGTCGAGGCATGGGGGGCGGTCGAGGAGTCCGAATCGCGCTGGCGGGAGGCCCTCGACGTCTTCACGCGCGGCCTCGAGCACGACCGAGGGTTCACACCCTTCTGGATCTCGCGCGCCCGTGTCCTGCTCAAACGCGGGCATGAGATTTCCCTCCGGGGGGAGGATCCCGAACCGGACTTCGCCGCCGCCGAGGCGGACTTCCGCAAAGCCCTCGCCCTCGACCCCGGCCACGTCGAGACCTGGAACTACCTCGGCCAGTTGGAAACCAAGCGCGCGAGCTGGCTCGAGGACAGGAACGGCGACGCGGACGGCGCGATGTCCCGGGCCATCGCGGCCTTCGATTGCGCGGTGGAACGGGAGCCGGACAACCCCCACCACCTGCTCAAGCGCGGCATCGCCCGAATGAACTGGGGCGCGATCTGGAAAGGGCGGGGGCAGGAACCCGTGGAGCACTACCGGGCGGCCGAGGAGGATCTCAGCCGCGCGCTGCGGGCATACCCGGAGTCCGCCGAATATTGGTCGGCCCTGGCCGCCACCCACGGGAACTGGGCCAATTGGCTGCACCAGCGGGGCGAGAACTCGGATGAACTGTACGCCCGGGCAACGGAAGAGATGGACCGCGCCGTGGCCTGCAACCCGCGCCTCGCCAGCGCATGGACAACGCGCGCGCAGGTCTGCAGTTCCTGGGCGCTGGCGCGCAAGTCTCGCGGCGGCGATCCCGTACCCTTGTATGCGCGCGCGGAAAGCGACTTTCGCAGAGGCCTCGGCCTGGCTCCCGACTCCTTCCTCGAGTGGGCGTATCTCGGCGATCTCCTGATGAACTGGGCGCTGCTGGACGCCGCCCGACGCGAGGACGCCGGCCCCCGTTTCGAGCGCGCGGTCGAGGCCCACCGCAGATCCCTCCAGGTCAATCCCGAGTCCGCCGGCGGATGGCGCTCGCTGGGTCTCACCCTGGTCAACTGGGCCATGTACCGCAAGGAGCGCGGGGAAGATCCCGGCCCGGTCTTCGAGCAGGCCCGCGACGCCCTCGCCGAGGCCTTGCGCCGCAACCCCGGGGACCCCAACGGGTGGCTTCGGCGCGCGGCGCTGTGGATCAACTGGGGCAATCATCTCTCGGAAACCGGGGGCGAACCCGAGGCGCTCTGGATGGAAGGACTGTCGGATCTGATCAAGGCGCGGGAGCTCGGTCCCGGCCTCGCGGAACCCTGGCTGGCCGAAGCCAAGGCCCGGCTCGCCCTGGGCCTCCGCGCGCAGAAGGCCGACCGCGATCCCGCTGGCGAATTCGAACGCGCGCTCGCCGCGGCCGGGGAGTGCCTCTCCCGCGACCGAAGCCAGGTCGAGGCACTGCTGCTCCGCACGGAAGTCCGTCTCTACCTGTCGTTCACCCGGCAAAAGCGCGGGGAGGACGTCGCCCCGCTCTACCTCGCCAGCCTGGCCGATCTCGAACGGATCGAGCAGATCCACCCCGCCCACGCCGTCGCCGCCTTCCAACGCGGCCTGCTGTGCGCCCGCATGGAAGTCTGGGGGGAGGCGGTCGCCGCCTACGAACGGGCGTTCGAACTCGACTCCGCCCGGGAAAAGTCGGCGGCCGGGTTCCTGAAGGCGGCGCGACGCGAATTCGCCCGCATCACGGCGCTTCCGCCTCCCCTGCGCATCCTCCAGTCCGCGCAAGACAGCCTCAAGCTCGGACGGTACCATCAGTCCCGAGAGGAGTACGGGGAGTACCTGCGGCTCGCCGAAGAGGCCGCCCGAACGCTCCCCCAGGCCGAACGCGACCGCCTCTTTTCGACCCGCCACGTGGAGTACGCCCACTTCAACCGCGCCTGCGTCCTGGCGGTCCTGTCCACCGGCCGGAAAAACCCGATCGACGATCCCCGCCCCATCCCTGAAGCGCAGGAATACCGCGACGCGGCGTTCCTGCATCTGGAAGCGTGTCTGAACTCAACCCCCCGCGAGCGGAAGGCCGTCGAAACCGATCCCGATCTCGTCCGCCTGCGGGACGACCCGCGGTGGGAAGCCCTGCTCGGCCGGCTCAAGTGAGCCGGACCGCGCGCCCTTCGTTCGGCGGAAAATCGTTCGCCCGCCCGGATCCGTTATGATTCAATCCCCGGCCGTCCCCGGTTGAACAGGAGCCCCCGATGCCCGACAAGTTCCACTTCTCCACCGAGGTGCGCGTCCGCCTCCCGGAGACCGACGTGATGGGGATCGTCTTCCACGGCTACTTCTTCACGTACATGGAAGTCGGGCGCATGGACTACCTGCGGAATCTCGGCCTGACCGAGGACGTCAAGCCGATCAAGGGCTTCGACAACGTGGTCGTCCACGTGGGATGCGACTTCGCTTCGCCGGCGCGCTTCGACGATCCGCTGGTCGTCTACGTGCGGATCGCCGAGATCAAGCGCTCGTCTTTCCGCTTCGAGTTCCAGATCCACCACAAGCGCGAGAACCGGATCGTCGCGACGGGGGAATCGGTCCATTGCGCCATCGACAAGGCGACCTGGAAGCCGATCGACGTGCCGGAACCCTTCCGCGAAACCATCCATCGTTTCGAGGGCTGGCCGGCCTGAGCGCCGGTCCGCATTCACGCCGGCCGCGGCCGCCCGATCCGGGACGCTACGGCCGGAGACGCGCCGCGATCAGGACGTACCAGTGGTTGCAGTGCGTCTCCCCCTCGCGTTCCTCGACGGCAAGGAGGCGCCGCTGCCGCTCGTCCAATCCCGCAACCAGGTCGAGGATGCAGCGCTGATCCGCAGGCGCCACACCGTCGGTCAGGGACGAGAGCGGGCGCAACTGCGTGTAGGGCTCCACCCACTCCACGAGGAATCCCGCCTCTTCCAGCAGCGTCCGCCAGCGGCTCGGCCGATACTGCCGCACGTGGGACCGGTCGTGCAGCGCGTCGAGCCGGTTCATGATCTCGTCGGCTTCGTCATCCTCCGGACCGCTGCGGTCATCGATGACGAGAATTCCCCCCGGTCGGAGCACCCGGCGCATCTCCGTCAGCGCGCGACCGATTCGCGGGAAGTGGTGCGCGGCTCTCCGGCAGGTGACGCGGTCGAATCCGCGATTCGGGAACGGAAGAGATTCCGCGTCCCCCTGCACCCAGCGCGCGCCTCGTTCGCCGCGCTTCGCGGCCAGGCCGCAGGCCTCGCGCAACATCTCGCGGGTCAAGTCGATCCCGACGACGCCCCCCGACTGCAACGCCGCCGCCAGGGCCGTATGCCCGGTCCCGGTCCCCACATCCAACACCCGCGCGCCGGGGAACAACCGCGCCCGCTCCACGACCTGCGCAAGGACCTGGGGGTCGGTGTGCGTTGCACTGGTCACATAGCGGCCCGCACGTTCCCCGAAGATGCGCCGGGCGGCATCCTGCGGTCGTTCCATCGGTTGCACTCCCCTGGTTTTCCCCCTCCCCGGTTCCTCCATCCTTGCCACGGGGTGGAAATTGTCAAGCGTTCCCCGCCCGCTCGTGCTAATCTGCCCCCCGTATCGTCGATTCCGGAGCGGTGTCCTCCATGCGAGAGTGGGTTCTGCGCGGGGCCGCGATCGTCGCGCTCACCTCCCTCGTCCTCGAATTCGGCTTCCCGCTCACGCCCACGCGGGTAGCCGTCCTTCACTCCATCGACCTGGCCGTCGCCGCCATCCTGATCGGGGATGTCCTCTGGCGACTGCACCGGTCCGGCGGAAAAGTCGCGCACCTGCGCGCCCACTGGATTGAATTCCTCGCCCTCGCCCTGGTCGCCGCGGAAATCGGCCTTGCCATCGCCGCGGGGGTCCCGGCCGCCTTCGCCGGGCTCTACGTCATCGGCGCCCAGGCCTACCTGATCGTGCGGTTGGTCCTGGCTGCCGTGCGCGCCAACGAAAAACTCGCTGCCACAAGACTGCGCCCCGCCTGGGTGCTTGTCGGGGGCTTTCTGATCCTGATCCTGTTCGGCACCCTCCTGCTCCTCCTGCCGAATTGCCACGCCGCCGAGGCCGCGCCGTGGACCCTTCTCGACGCCTTTTTCACCGCGACCAGCGCGGCCTGCGTGACCGGACTCACCGTCCGCGACGTCGGCACCGACCTGTCCTTCCGCGGCCAGGTCGTGCTGCTCGCCCTCATCCAGACGGGCGGGCTCGGCATCGTCACCCTGACCATGTTCCTGACCTACGTCCAGAGCCGGACGCTGCAACTCCGCCAGATGATCATGATTCGCGGTCTCCTGAGCATCGAAGGCTTGGGCGACGTCGGTCGTTTCCTGGTGCATGCGCTGGTCGTCACGCTTCTCGCGGAATTGCTCGGAGCGGCGGTGCTGTTCCATTACTACGCCGAACCGGGTCTCGGGATCGCGGAGCGGGCGTGGTGGGGCCTCTTCCACTCGGTTTCCGCCTTCTGCAACGCGGGCTTCGGGCTCTCCGCCGACAGCTTCATGCGCCAGTCCGGGAATCCCCCCGTCCTCCTCATGATCTGCGCCCTGGTCATCGCCGGCGGCATCGGCTTCCCGGTCATCAACGATCTCCTGCACGTCGAGGTCGGCGGCCTGCCGTGGTACCGGCGCCGGCGGTGGTCCTTCCGATTCATTCGGCGCACGGATTCGATCGCGCGCCTCTCCCTGAACACGAAACTCGTCCTGACGGCCACCCTCCTGCTCCTCGGCGTGGGCACCCTCCTGTTCGCCCTCTCCGAGCAGGACCGGACGCTTGCCGGCCTCGCCCCGGGAGAGCGGGCGACGGCCGCATTTTTCCAGGCGGTCATGCCCCGCACGGCCGGATTCAACTCGGTCGAGATGTCCTCCCTCGGCGACGCGACTCTCCTGCTGCTCATGGTCCTGATGGTGATCGGCGCCTCCCCGGTATCCACCGGCGGAGGGATCAAGACGACCAGTTTCCTGATCCTCGCGCTCACGCTGCGGGCCATTCTGCACAGTCGCGAAACGATCGACGCCTTCGGCCGCTCCATTCCCCGGCGCGCGCTCAACACGGCCGTCTCGATCTGCATCCTGTACGGACTCGCATTTCTCGGCCTTGTGACCGTCCTGCTGACCACGCAGCCGCAGCTCGGATTCCTGCATGTCGCATTTGAATCCGTCTCGGCACTGAGCACCGTCGGACTCTCCATCGGGGTCACCGGCGCCGTCGATCCCTTGGGACGGTTTGCCTTGTGCGCTGCGATGCTGTTCGGTCGCGTGGGGCCGCTGGCCGTGGCGCTGTCGGTGATCTCGCAACCGGATCCCTTGAGGTACCAGTATCCCGAGGAAGGCGTGGTGGTGTCCTGATGAAGTATGCCGTCGTGGGGTTGGGCCTGTTCGGAAAGTCGCTGGCGATCCATCTGGCCCGCGCGGGAGCCGAGGTCATCGCCGTGGATTCGCGCCTGGACCTGGTGGACGACATCAAACCGGACGTGTCCGTCGCCGTCTGCCTGGACGCGACGGACGAGCGCGAACTCCGCTCCCAGGGGATTCACGACGTGGACGTCCTCGTCGCCTCCATCGGCGACAATTTCGAGTCCAACCAGATGCTGGTCATGATGGCCAAGCGACTCGGCGTTCCCAAGGTTATTGCCCGCGCGCCCTCGGAGAAACACGAGAGGATCCTTCGCCTGATCGGCGCGGACGAGGTCGTGCTGCCCGAGGAGCAGGCGGCGCGCGAACTCTCCAAGCGCCTGGCGCAACCCTCCCTGAAGGGATACCTCGCCCTGTTCGAGGGGTACAGCGTCATGGAAGTCGAAGCGCCGGAGGCCTTTCAGGGTAAAACGCTGGCGGAGTTGGACCTCAAACGCCGTCACCACGTCAGCGTGATGGCGACCCGCCGGCCATCGCCGGACGATCCGAACCAGACCATCTTCAACGCCATCCCCCTGGGTTCCGACCGGGTCGAAAAGGGGGACGTCCTGTTCCTCGTGGGACGTGACGAACACATCAAGGCGCTGTTCCCCCCCCCGGGGCAGTCCGCTTGACGGGGCCGCGGCACGGGACCCCCCGGCGACGCAGCGCCGGGTGCGCCCGGCGTTCTTCCCCGTGGCGCGACCGCATCCGCGTCCGGACGGACCCGACCGTCGGAGAGTTGACGGCAACGGGAACCTCGGCTACTCTGTCGCACGTCGCGCCTCCTGGCGTGAGGCTCATCCCCTTTCGCGAGTTGCCGATGGCCTGCCGGTCGATCCGTTCGCCCGCCGCCGTTTCTTCTCCGGCCGGCGATCGCGAAGGCGGAACCGCGGCCCGGACTCTCCCGTACCCGCCCGGGGACCGCCGCGCCGGCGTCCCCCCCACGCGCCGCTGCGGCGCGGACTCGTAGGACGGATCCCGTGCCTCGACGGTCGTTCCAGCTCCACGTCCCGCGGTTTGCGCAGCCCAATGCCGTGACCTGCGGTCCGACTTGCCTGTTCTCCGTCTATCGGTACTACGGCCGGGACTGGGACCTGGACGATGTCATCGCGGAAACTCCGCGCAATCCCGACGGCGGAACCCTCGCCGTCTACCTGGGGATCGCCGCCCTGCGACGCGGTTTTCATGCGGCCCTCTACCCGTACAACCTCCGCGTGTTCGACCCCACCTGGTTCACCCTCGCCCCGAAGGAACTCGACGAGAAGCTGCGCCTGCGCGCGCGACACGTCCGCTCCTCCCGCCTCCGACGCACACTGAAGGCGTACCGCCGCTTCCTGCGACTGCGCGGCGCCGTCCGCTTCGCGGAACTCACCCCCCACTTGCTGATGGACATCCTCGACCGGCACCACCCGATCCTCACCGGCCTCTCCGCCACCTACCTGTACCGGGAAAGTCGGGAGCGCCAGGATGAGATGATCGACGACGACATTCGCGGGGAACCGACCGGCCACTTCGTGGTCGTCGTCGGATACGACCGGCGCGGACGCGATTTCACCGTCTGCGATCCCTACAGCATCATCCCTTTCAGCGGGACGGGGAGCTACCGGGTGACGGCGCCCCGACTCCTCAATTCCATCCTGCTCGGGGACGTCACCTACGACGCCGTCCTGCTCGAAATCTGGCCGCCGACCGCCCGGAGGGAGTCATGAAGCGCGCGCGCTGCATCCTGGTTGTCCCGGATCCGGGGCAGATCCCACGGATCCCCCATGCGGTGGCCGTGCGGGCCGAGGACTTCCTCAGCGCTTCCCCCGCGGAGGCCCTGCCGAGCGCGACGGTCATCAACCTGTGCCCCGCCTATCGCTATCGTTCACGGGGATACTACGTCTCCCTCCTGGCCGAGGCCCGCGGTCATCGCGTGATTCCGAGCCTGGAAACCAGCGAGGGGCTCTCCGATCCCTACACGCTCTTCCGCGCCCTGCAAATCGCCCATGTGCCCACCGTGGACCTGAAGGAGATGGCCAGCCGCCGCCGCTCCGTTCCCGAAGAGATCACCCCGGACGACGAAGGCGGGGGCGAACGCTCCGACCGCGAACCGATCCTGCTGCGCCGTGTGGGCAGCGACGACGAATTGAGTTTCCGTCCGGTCACGGACGCGGAGGTTTCCGAACAGTTCGTCTACTTCGGCCACTGCCGGGACTCCCGATTCCGCAGGGCCTGCCAGGCCGTCTATCGCGTGTGGCCGACCCCGGTGCTGCGCGTACGCTTCATCCACGAGGACGACGACTGGAAGGTCGTGCAGGTCGCCCCGGTCGCCGCTCTCAAGCTCGAGGGCCGGGATCGCGCGCAACTCTTCCAGGCCCTGCGCAATCCCGCGCTGCTGCGCCCCCCGCGCCCCGAACCGGAAGAGCAGCACGTTCCCTCCGTGGCCATCCTCTATGACGAAATGTCGCTGTTCGCCCCCTCCACGACCGAAACGATGGAGCGCCTCGAGAAGATCGCCGCCCGCATGGGCGTACACGCCCGCCGGATCGGCATGAACGACATGGCGCGACTCGCCGAATACGACGCCCTGTTCGTCCGCGCGTACACCAGCGTGACGTCGCCGGCCTTTCAGTTCGCCCTGCGCGCGGAAGCCCTGGGCATGCCGGTGATCGACGACACGCTGTCGATCATCCGCTGCTCCAACAAAGTGTTCCTCCACGAACTGCTTACGCGCGAAGGGGTCCCGACCCCGAGGACCCGGGTCGCCACCCCGCATACGCAATTCCGGGAACTCGAACCGCTCGGGCTTCCGTTCGTCGTCAAGCTCCCCGACGGCGCGTTCTCGGCCGCCGTCCACAAGGTCACCCACAAGGCCGACTACACGCGCCACTCCCGCGCCCTCTTCCGTAAGGCCCCCCTGCTCATCGCCCAGGAATGGGTCCCCTCCGAATTCGACTGGCGCGTGACCATCCTCGGCGGAAAAGTCCTCTTCACCTGCAAGTACTTCATGGCTCGCGGACATTGGACCATCCGGACGGAGGACCGCCAGGGCATCAACTACGGCCGTGTCGAAGCCGTGCACCGCGACTACGCCCCCCGCGACGTGGTGCGCGCCGCGTTGCGCGCGACCCGGGCGATCGGGGACGGCCTCTACGGGGTCGACCTCAAGGACACCCCACGCGGTCCCGTCGTCATCGAAATCAACGACAACCCCAACATCGACATCGGCTATGAGGACTCCGCCGACGGCGAAATCATCTACGAGGACATCATCCGCTTCTTCGCCGAGCGGATCGAGCGCAGCCGCAGCCCTCGACCGGAACCCCGCGAGCGCGAACCGGAAGGCGCCGACGCCCCCTTCCGAAAACCCATCGGCCCCCGCTCGCTCGTCTCCAAACACGTCTACCGCCCGTTCGAGGTCTGCGGCATCGAACTGGAGTACCCCGTCGTCGATCGCGACCTCAATGCGGTGTCCCGCGTCGAGGAGGCGTTCCAGGCGTTCGAAGGGCGGCCGACCTCGGACGTCGACCTCGGCGTCGTCGGCTTTTCGAACGAGATCATGGATCACGTTCTCGAGGTGAAAACCCTGGTCCCCCTCCGCAGCCTCGCACAGACCGAGGAGTTCCTGGTCGAGGGCGTGCAGCGCTTCTGCACCTTCCTGTGGAGACGCTTCGAGGCCCGGCTTCTGCCGACGGGGATGCACCCGTGGCTTCGACCCGCGCGCGCCCGTCTCTGGCGCCGCTCCAACGCGAGAATCTACAAGACGTACGAGCGGCTCTTTCCCGTGCACTCCCACGGCTGGGCGAACGTCCAGGCTTCGCACGTGAACCTGCCGTTCGGACTGGACCACGAAGCGGTCGCGATGCTCAACGCCGCCTCCCTCCTCATTCCGTACCTGCCGGCGATCGCCGCGAGCTCCCCCCTGGTGGAAGGGGAGCTCCAGCCGGCGGTCGACAACCGCATGGCCTACATCCTCGGGCACCAGACCCGCGTGCCGGAATCGTGCGGCGACCTGGTCCCGGAGTATTGCGCCAGCGTGCGCCAGTACAAGCGTGAGATCCTGGGCGGCATGTACCGCGCCCTCGATCGCCTGCCGAATGCCCGCGCGATCCGCGGCGAGTTTTTCAACGCACGCGGGGCGGTCTTCAAATTCAGCCGCCGCGCCCTCGAAGTCCGCGTGCTCGACATGCAGGAATGCGTGAGGATGGACGTGGCGATTGCCGCCTTCGTCCGCAACGCGCTCAAGGACCTCACGCGTCGCGTTCAGCAGGGCACCGTCGCCCGCCCGCTCCACGCGATCCTGGTCGGCGATTTTCACGCCACGATCGCGGAAGGAAGCGCCGCCCGGGTCTGGGCCCCTCACCTCGCCCTCGATGACGAGCGGGACGAAGACGGAAAGATCGCCGTCCGCACCGTCCTCTCCCGTCTCCTCGACCGCGCGCGCGACGTCGCGCGAGCCGATGAGCGGGACTACCTGGACCTCGTGGAGGGAATCGTCCGCACCGGCACGCTCTCGGAACGCATTCGTCACCGGCTCGAGCCGTTCGTCGATGCCGGGGATGAGACATTTACGGAGGCGGCCCGCCGCATCTACATCGAACTGGCGGAATGTCTCAAGAACAATACACCCTGGACCGGCCGAACGGCCGGCGCGATCCCCGCCGCGCTCAAGACTCCCGCCCGCTGACCGCGCGTTCGGGTGTCCCCGTCGCAACCCGCTCGGCCCGGACGAATCCCCACTCACGGCAGGCGCTCCCCGGTCGCCGGCTCGCGGCCTTCTTTCGGGCACCGGAATTGCTCCTCCCCTGCTCGAGTCGCAAGGTCCGCAGGCGAATCGGGAGGAGGGCTGACGATGATCGATAAGGTCCTGTGCCCGCTCGATGGCTCTTCCCTTTCGGACGCGATCCTGGAGCAGGCCTCCTGGACTCTGCTGCGCAGCGGCGCGGAGACGACGCTCTTTCATGTGCTTCCCCCGCCGCATAACTTCGTGCGGGAGGACTGGGAGCGGGAGGCTCGCACCGCCGGCAATCGCCTTGCGAACCTGACCCGTACCCTCGAATCGCAGGGAATCCGGGTCCATGTCGAAGTCCGAACCGGGGAGGATGTTGCGGGAGAGATCACGGCGTACGCCGAATCGTACCCGCCCGCCCTGATCGCGATGTCGACCCACGGCGCCGGCGGACTCCGACGTTGGGTTCGCGGCAGCACGTGCGAAAGGGTCCTCTCGAACACCCGGTTTCCCGTCCTGACCCTCACGCCCCCTGGCCTCGTGACCGGCGGGCCGCCCTGTCCCGTGCGCTTCCGCCGGATCCTCGTCCCGGTCGACGGCTCGCGGCGCTGCATGGAAGTTCTCACCATCGTTTCCGACTTTGCCCGCCTTCACGACTCAACGGTCGTCCTCTTCCATGTCGGGCCGGCGCTTCGCGCCCCCGGCGTCCTCCGCCCCCCGATACCCGCGACGGACGGTCCGCCCCCGTTCCTCGAGCCCTGGCGGATCTCCCTGGCCGAACAGAACATCGAATTGCGCGTCGCGACCGCAACCGGAGACCCCGCCGAGGAGATCCTGCGGGCGTCTGATCGGGGAGACTGCGATCTCGTCGCCATGACGACGCATGGATCCAGCGGCATGACCCGATGGCTGTACGGATCGGTCGCCGACAAAGTGATGCGCAACGTCCGCCGCCCCTTGCTCCTGTTGCCCAATGCCGTGTAGGACGCTTGCTTCTCCGAGTCGGCGGCTCCGGGATCGCCTCCCCGGCGATGCCGATGTGCGACACCCGGCACGTCCGCAGCGTTGCATCGACGCGTTCGGAATCTTACCCGCTCCCCCTGCCGGCGATCCGGTTGGCCGGTGCGGGGATTCACCGCACCGCCTTTCGGCTTCCCCGCGATCCTGCGTTCCGCCGAAGGTTCTCCTTGCGGGTCTCGGGTCCGCGACGGTAGATTTCACGCGACTCCGAGGAATTCTCGCCCGACCGCAGGAGCGACCCCCATGCCCGATTCGGGATCCCCTTCCTTCCACGGGCTGTCCGCCGCCCAGCGGGAGCAGGTCCTCCGCCTGCTGATCTTGCGACATCTGTATGATGGCGACGTGATCGAGTGGCCGATCTCCGAAGACCATCCCCACCGAGCGGTGTTCCAGGAACTGGAATCCCAGGGATGGGTGGCGCGCTGGGACCGGACCTGGCCGCTGCGCGACCGGTACCGACTGACGGAAAAGGGGATCGCCCTGATCGAGCAGAACTACAAGCCGGGCGACTCCGAGCGGCTCTATCGCGAGATGCAGTCGGCGCATCTGCCTCCGCGGGAGCGCCGGGAGCGACTCGAGGAGCGGGGGTACGATCCCGTGGTCTGGGGACCGGTCCACGATCCGTACCTTCACTGGAGCACGTGGGATGAGGATCCCGGGCCCTACCACCGGTACATCTGGGAAGAGCCGCCCTCGACCCCTTCGGAGCGAACCGGAGCCGCCGCCCCTGCGGCAGGGGAAGTTCCGCCCAACGTGGTCGACCTCGATCAAGAAGCGGGGCGCGTGACGCAATTCGAACGGGACCCAACGGCCCCGGTCTCGGACCTGTCCTGACGACGTTCCGGAGACGACGCGGACCCGACTCACTCGAAACGAATCGGGGTCGGAGATCCCGGGAGAGAACGCCGGCGCGCGGGGAGGCGCGACAGGATGGCACGTGCGCTGCGGGCGATGTTCCTGGCCTGCGACGGGACCAGTGTCGGGCACGTGACGCGGTCCCTGGCGCTCGCCCGAGCGCTGATCCGCGAGGGGGGACAACGCGGGATCGGGGTCAAAGTCCTCATGGCGACGACTTCCGAAGCCGAAGGGTTGCTGGCGTGGTCCGGCATCCCGTCCCTCCGGCTGCCGGCGCCCGCGCGCGCCTTCCATGCCGGTTGGGAGGAAGCGGAGCGGGTCCGCCTCGTCGCGGCCGCTCTGGAGGCGGCGGCCGACGCCTTCGCTCCCGACCTGCTGGTCGCCGACACGTTTCCCAGCGGGCCCCACGGAGAAGCGGCGAGGCTGCTGCCTCGGATCCCGCATCGGATTCTGGTGCGGCGAACGGTCCGGCCGGAGCGCGCGCACGAACCGCCGGTGCGAGCCGGTCTGGATCAGTACCGGATGGTGATCGTGCCGGCGGACCCGGGAGCGCCGGAAGGCCCGCTCGACCCGGTGCACCGCCTCGTGCCGCCGATGACGCTGCTGGATCCCCCCGAGATCCTCGACCGGGAGACCGCCCGGGCCGAGCTGGGGCTCGCGAAAGGCCCGACGGCGCTTGTGACCACCGGCGGAGGCGGAGACCCGGCCTCCCGCGATTGCGCGGCCGCCCTCGCCGACGCGATCGCGCGCGACGGGCGCTTTCAACCGTACCTCGCTCACGGTGTCCTCGCCCCCGGGAAAGGACCGGCACCCGTCCCCCTGCAGCGCCGCTTGCGCGGATTCGACGTCGCCCTGGCCGGCGCGGGATACAACACCGCGCACGAACTCGCCCTCGCGGGGGTGCCGTCCGCCCTGACCGGCTGCCCGCGCGCCTACGACGACCAGGAGGCGCGAGCGCGCCGGTTCGAGTCGGCCGGCCTCGCCATTCGACTCGACGGGACCGGGACGGAGGAGGTCCGACGGGCCCTGGACCGCCTGGTCCGATTCCGGCCCGCCGTTTTGCCGACCGGCGGCGCCACGTCGGCGGCCCACGCGATCCTCGACGACCTCGGGGCGGCGCTTTCCCGCCGGCGCGTGAGGTCGGGGCCCGACGCATGAGAGTGCTCTTTCACGCCGTCAACGGCGTCGGATTGGGTCATCTGGTGCGCTCGGCGTGTCTGGCGAAGGAAATCCGCGTCCTCGAACCCTCGGCCCGGATCCTCGTCCTGACGAACGCGCGCGACGTCTCGCTGCTGGAACGGGAGGGAATCGACTACGTCCAGGTCCCTCCACGACTCGCGGAACCGCACGCCGACCCGGAGCGCGCGTTGCGGGGATTCCCCGAGGACCTCGACCATGCCGCCGCCCTGGCCGTCCTGGAAACGTTCCGCCCGGACCTTGCCGTGTTCGACACCCACGCCCCCGTTCCCGTCGTGCGCGGCGCCGGCGATCTCGGGGCCCGGCGCGCCCTGATCCTGAGGGAACTCCGTCCTGCGGCGATGCGCCGGTTTTGGGACGGCGTCGCGTCCCTCGAGTTCGACCGGATTCTGCTCCCGCACGAGCCGGAAGAGATCGATCGAGCCCGCCTGCCGACCGACCTGCCGATCGAGGTGGTCGGCTCGATCGTTCGCGCCGTCCCGCCGTCCGTGCCGGGCGCACGCTACCCCGATCGGGCGCCGCACCTGGTCGTTCTTGCGGGGGGAGGCGGGCAGCCGGTCGATGCCGCGCGCTTCCTTCGCGCCGCCGTGGATGCCCACTGGCTCGTGCGCGCCGCCATTCCGACGCTGGAAACCACGCTCCTGGCCGGCCCGTACGCCCCATCCCTTGCCCCCGTCCCCGGGCTCACCCTCGCGAGCCCGACACCGGACGCCCCGGCCCTCGTCGCCGGGGCGGATCTCGTCGTCTCGCAGGCGGGGTACAACGCCGTCGCGGAAATCCGCGCCCTGCAGCGCGCCGCAATCCTTGTCCCCGGCGCCCGGCGGATGGAAGACCAGTCCGTCCGCGCCCGGCGCCTGGTTCGACAGGGCGCGGCCGTGCTATCCCCGGCCGAACCCCGCGCGCTGGCCGACCGCATCGAGACCCTGCTCGCACGCCATGGGACTCGGCTCCGGCGCATGGAGCGGGCGCACGCCCGGCGACCCTTGATCGCATGCAATCGTGAGGCCGCGGAGCGACTCCTGCGGCTGGTCAGGCGGCCGCGGGGGCCGGTCCGCCGCGTCGTGCTCGTCGCGCACGACTTCCCCCCCCGCATCGGGGGAATGGAAACCGTCGCCCGCGAAGTCGCGTCGGGTCTGGCCCGCCAGGGTCTGAACGTCACGGTGTACACGACCCTCCGCGTCGGGCCTTCGGACGTCCCCGGGGTGAACGTCCGGCGCCTCTACACTCCGTTGCGGGATCCGCTCCATATCGATCTGACGCGCGACCTGCTCATCACGCTGGCGGCCCTCCCTCAGGACGCTCCCGACGCGATCCATCTGTGCCACGCCGGACTGTCCTCGTGGGTGCCGGCCCTGCGCGCGGGCTGGCCGGCCCTGGTCAGCGTCAGCCTCCACGGCAACGACCTGCTGTCTCCCTGGGTTCACGCCGGCTGCGCGCCCGCCGTGCAACGGAGCGGCACTGAAGCGGGCTTGCGCGCCGCGGACCGCGTGCTTCCGGTCTCCCGGTTCTCGCGCGGACTCGCCGACAACGCCGGCGCCGCCCCGAAGCGACTCGCACTCACCCTCAACGCCGTCGATCCCGCGACGTTCGCACCCGGGATTCCCGATGCAGACCTCGCCGCCGAGCTGGGGATCGCTCCGGACGACGAAGTCGTGTTGACGGTGTCCCGGCTCGCCCGCCGCAAGGGCCATGCGGTGGTCCTGCGCGCCCTCCCCGCGTTATTGCGGCGACGACCGCGGGTCCGGTACGTGTTCACCGGCGCCAACGATTCCCTGGCGCGCGAACTCGCGGACCTTTCCCGCTCCCTGGGTGTCGCGTCCCGTGTGACCGCAACCGGACTCCTTTCCGCGCAACGGATTCCCGCGCTGATGCGCCTGGCGCGCCTCTTCGTCCTGGTCCCCGAGGAGCGGGACCCCGGGGACGTCGAGGGCTTCGGCGTGGCGTTGCTGGAGGCGGCAGCAACGGGTCTGCCCTGCATCGCCTCGCGCACCGGAGGCGTCCCCGAGGCGGTCTCGGACGGGCGCACCGGAGTCCTCGTTCCGCCCGGAGACCCGGAGGCCCTTGCGCGGGAGCTCGAGCGCCTGCTCGGCGACCCGGAGTCGGCGGACCGGCTCGGGCGGGCCGGACGGGACCGCGTCCTGCGCGACTTCACCTGGGACCGGACCTGCGACTCGTTCCGGTCCGCGTGGGACACGGCGGAGGCGCCGCCTCCGCCGGACCTCGCCGCCTTGCGCGAATTCGCCGCCGCGCCCACCGTGAGCGAGTATCCGCACGTGCACGACCTGCGCGCGCGGTGCGCGTCGGTCCGGCACGGGGCGGACTTGCGGCATCTCGCCCGCGCCGAAGCGCGACGGCTGCGACTCGATTCCGAGCGGCGGCGCGAGGAATTCCGGCGCGCTGCGGAGAGGGGACGGCCCCTGCGGCTAAGGGCGACCGGAGACGGCGAACGCCTGCTCCCCGCGGCTCTCGATGACGCTGTGGGGCTCCTTCACCCCCCCGAGGCGGAACTCCGCCTGCGGCGCTTCCTGGATCCCGACTTTCTCGCCCACGCCCTCCCCCGACTGGGGGGGGTGTTTCTTCACCACTCCGTTCCCGCTCCCGACCCGGCCGGAGTCGGTCGAAGGCTGGCCGCGCTGCCCCCGGAGACGTTCTCGAAGATCCGCTCCCTCCGCCTCCATCTCTCGGCGGAGGCGCGCGCAGACGGGCGGTTGGCGCTCTCCACCGCGCCGGAAGTGCACGCCCTGCGATCGACTCTCTCCGCGCGCGGAATCGCCGTGGCGCCGCCTCCGGAGTTGATGCGCTACCTTTCCATCACGCCCGCCGGCGGCCCGCCGACGGCGATGATCGAGCCGACGAATCACTGCAACCTCGCCTGCCCCACCTGCCCCACCGGCACCGGCAAGATCCGCCCGCTCCCCGATCTCACCCCCGACACGTTCGACCGGGCCATCGAAGGTCTCGTCCCGGGCCTCCGCAACCTGGCGCTGTGGAATTACGGCGAACCGACGCTGAATCGCAATCTGCCGGCGTTCATCGCCGCCGCGAAGCGGCGCGGCGTCGGCGTGGTCAAGGTGTCGTCGAACGTCCACTTTCTCAACGGCGAGCGGGGCGTGGCGCTGCTCGAGTCGGGGCTCGATGTGTTGATTCTGAGTGTGGACGGGGCCAGCCAGGAAACCTACGCCCGCTTCCGCCAGAACGGCGACTTCTCGCGGGTGGCCGCGGCGGTGCGGGACCTGTGCGCGGAGAAACGCCGCCGGGGTCTTTCCCGTCCGCGCATCGAGCTGCAGTTCATCGTGATGAAGCACAACGAACACGAACTCCCGGAGATGCGGCGACTCGCCGCCGAGTGGGGGGTCGATCGGTTGCGCATCAAGACCTTCGGCGCCGAAGATGACGTGAATCGCGACCTCGTTCCCGACGACCCCACCCTCTCCCGATACGCCGCGGACCGGGAGACCCCCAACCGGTCTCATCCCTTCTGCACGATGCCCTGGGACCATGCGGTGATCAACGTGGACGGGTCGGTGACCCCGTGTTGCTATCTGCGCCCGGACATGGGGCCGCAATTCGTAATGGGAAACGTCTTCGCGACGCCATTCCGCGAAATCTGGCGCGGCGCGCCGTATCGGGCGTTTCGCGAGTCGATGCTCCGGGACCGCGCGGCGATGCCGGTCTGCGCCCGGTGCCGGGGGGGAACCCACGACTTGTTGGCTGCCGTGGAGGAGGTGAAGCCGTGAGCGCGGTCGTTTCCTTCTTTCCCGTCCCGGTTCCGGAAGCGCCGGGAGCGGCGCTGGACCACTACAAGCGTACGCTCCGGGACGCCCAGCCGTCGATGGAGGCGCCGCAGTGGCGGCTCGATCCGGGAAACGCCGGGCTATTGGCCCGGGGTGTCGGTGAACTCGCGGCGCGCGGGGTGCGGAAATTGGATGTCGTCCTGCCGGCCGAAGACCTGACCGACGACGAGACCGTGGTCGCCGACGAACCGGCGCTCGTTCCGATCCTCCGGCGACTGCGCGACCGCCTGCCCGCCGGCTTCGACTTGAGATACCTCCTGTCGGTGGGGCGGCCGTACATCCTGCCGCCGCCCTCGCTGGACATCTCCACCAACGATCTCTGCGGCCTCGAGTGCGTGATGTGCGCGAACCGCAACGACCGTCGCGATCCTCTCACCCTGGCGCCCCGGGAGGTGGCAGACCTCATCCGCGAAGCGGCGGCGTGGGGAGTGCCGCGCGTCGCGCTGACCGGAGCGGGAGAGCCGTTCCGGGACCCGCACATGCTCTCTCACATGCGCCTGGCCCACGATCTCGGCCTGCTGGTAACGGTCACCAGCAACGGCTTCCCGATCACGGAATCGCTCGCGGCCGAACTGGCCGGAATGCGGGCGTCGCTCTCCATCTCCCTCCACGCGGCCAAGGACGAAACGGAGGATCACATCACGGGCGTACGCGGCAGCGCGGTCCGGGCCTGGACGGCGATTCGGCGGCTGGCGGCCGCCCGCGACCGCGCGGGTGCCCGCGGACGCATGTTCGTCAGCGTCTCGACCGTGATCCAGCGCGACAACGTCGAGGAGGTGCTCGACCTCGTGCACCGGTCCCACCAGGAAGGCTGCGACGGCCACAATCTTCAGCCCGTCAACCTGCAGCACGGCACGTTCCGGGCCGGCGAAGTCCTGCGCCGGGACGATGTCGCGCTCATGGCGCGCCTGTGGCCCACGACCGCGCAGGCGGACGCGCTCGACCGGTTGTTCGACGGGCTCGTCGATTTCCGCCGCCGGCACCGTCACATCCGCACACCGGAGGACCGTCTTCGCCTTTTTCGCCGCTACTTCGCCGATTCTTCCCGCGAGTCCCTCCAGGTCGCCTGCCGCGTCGGCGAGTGGTTCCTCGGCATCGACCATCGGGGACGCGTCAAGCCCTGCTACCGACTGCCGTGGAGCCTCGGGGATGCCCGGAATCGCCCGGTCCGTCGGCTGTGGAATTCCCGCGCGTATGCCGAGGTGCGCCGGACCGTCGACGCCTGCCCCCTGACCTGCATGAACAATTGCTTCTTCCGGAGCTGACCATGGTCCCGGTCGCCTGCGAACGTCGGTTGATCCTCACCCGCGACGTGCTTGCGCGGCTCGGGGACCTGCCGTCCCGACTGCGGGAGGAGGGGGCCGGCGCGGTGGCGGTCGTCATGCCCGAAAGCGAACCGGTACCCGCCTCGTTCCGCAATGGAATGCCGTCACGCCCCGACCTTCCGCCCCTGCTCGACGCCGTGGCCCCGGTCCGCCGTTTCCTCGACGACCTGCGCGCGCTGGGGATCGCCGCGCGCGCGGAAGGGTTCCCGCCCGGAATCTTCGACGCCGCCGACCCCCCGCTCCCGGTCACCGCCATGATCGAAGTTTCCAGTCGCTGCAACCTGCGCTGCCCGCTCTGTTCCGTCGGCCGGCGGGCCTTGCCCAGGTGGAACGACATGCCGGTGGACGTCTTTGCCCGGATCGTGCGCGAACTGTCCCCTTCGGTTCGGCGCCTCGCGCTCCACAACCTCGGCGAACCGCTGCTGCATCGTGATCTCCCCGCCCTGGTGCGCCTCGCCAAGGAGTCCGGCATCGCCGAGGTGTTCCTTTCCACGAATCTCGCCGTCGATGCGCCCGACCGCGTTCGCGCGCTGGCCCGCAGCGGCATCGACGAGATCGTCTGTTCCCTCGACGGCGCCTCGCCGGCGACCTATCCGGTGTACCGCGTGGGCGGAGATTTCCCGGTCGTGCTGCGCAACCTCGAGGCCTTGACCGGGGAACGCCGCGCGATCGCGCCACGCGGTCCCCGGATCCGCCTCCAGTTCCTGTTGTTCCGCCACAACCAGGAGGAGCGCGCGGCCTTCCGTGAGCTGGCGGGCCGGTACGGGGTCGGCTACGAAATCAAGGTCGCCTCCGCGCCGCGCGGCGAGGAGGACTGGCTGCCCGAGGATCCCACTCTGCGCCGCCGGGAGCGGGAAGCGGATCACGGATGGTGCACACGCCCCTACAACCATACGACCATCCTCTCGGACGGCACGGTCGTCCCCTGCTGCAAGGACGCAAGTGGACGGCATGCCCTGGGGAACGCGGCGGACGTCGAGTTTGCGCAAGTCTGGCGGGGCGCGGAGTACCGTGAGTTCCGCTCGACACTGCTCCGGGAGAAGTCGTCCCTGCCGTTGTGCCGCTCCTGCCCCGGAGGCTGGTTCCTGGGAAGCAATGTCGTGGAATGCGGAGAGGACCCATGGCCCGCGTGATCGGAGGGGGAGCCGAAGCGGGTCCGGGCCCGCTCGTCGTGGAGGTGACGGCCGATGCTCCGGAAGCCGCGGCCTCCCCGCGGGCGATCGTGCGGATCCGTGTGGCGGACGCGGATCTGGCGGCGCGCCTGGAAGGGGCCTTGGCGGAACGACTGCAGGCCTCGCTGTCCGCGCCTGCGATCGCGAAGACGCGCACGGTTCGGATTCGCTCGCGCGCCGGGCTGATCCGTCGGGCCTCCGCCGTGCCCGGCGCGGTGGTGCTGGTCCCGGTGACACGCCGGAACGCTGCCGCCCTTCCCGGCCTGGTCGCGGCGATCGGCGCAGCGGGCGCCGCCGGCATTCAACTGATCTGGGACGGCCGACGTCCGCCCCGCGAAGTCGCCGAGGCGCCCGTCTTTGAAGTCCTGGAAGAGCGACGGGGACGCCCGGAGGGCGCCCCGGTTCTTCTGGCCTCCGTCCGCGAACCTGTGGAGGCGCTGCGTCGGGCGGTGCGACCTTGAGGCCGGGAGGTCGGGGAGGGAGACGGAATCGGACGCGATTCCGGGCCCGCGAGGAAGGAATCGGCCGGGGGTCGGGGGGCGACGGTCCGTCACCCCCGGCAGGCGAGGATCGGAAGCCTAATCGCGAACGATGTTTCCGGTTTCGTCCATCTTCCACCGGCCCTGCTGGTCGATCTCATCGTCCTCGAAGGAGTCATTCTTGTTCTTGTTGGTCTTGTGAAGGTTGAAATAACCCTTGGGCAGATCGCCCTTGCGCTTGTACTGTTCCTCCCAACTGCGCGGCTTGACGCCGTCCGTATCGACCAGGACGACCGTCCCGCCGTCCATGATGTTGATCATGGGCACCGTGACCCCGTTGACCTTCACGTTTTCGAGCTTGCCGTCGCCCGGGATGTTGATCGCCTGGAGCGCCGGTTGCGCGGGGACCGCGTTGGCCGGGGCGGCCGTTCGATCGGTGGCGGGAGGCGTCGGCACCTCGATCGGGACCGGTTTGACGTCTTCGGAGCAACCGATCAGGACGAACGACAGGGTCAGAGCGGCGAGTCTTCTCATGGCGTGCTCCTCGAGCGGACCTTCGGGTCGGGACCGGGCGAGCTTTCCACATCTCCAAACCCAAGTCAAGGACAAGCGGAGGCCCGCATGACCGGCAACGATGCGCTGTTGCAGCTCCAGTGCCTGGTTCACGGCCGCGCCGATGCGGGGTCGGCCAGGGCGTGGGACGAATTCGTGCGCCTGGGTCTCGCGGTGAGCGCGGAACCCGCCGGTCTCAAGCAAGCCGCGGAACTCGCCGACCTGGCGGACCGATACCGTGCACGCACGGCGGAAGAATTGAAGAAGACGCTGGCGGAACTGGAAGAGGACCTTCGCAGCGATTTCCATCGGATGACCTCGTTCCGCTCGACCCTCGAGCGCGAGGAACGCGATCGCGCGCGGATCCGGCGCGCGCTGGCCTCGTTCGACCATGCCCGCGACCACGAAGAAACCCGGAACGCGGTGGCCGCGCGGGAACAGGCGGCGCCCGATGCACAGTTCTTCGGTTGTCCCGGCCGATCGACGCTGTGGGCGATTTCCTCCCGGGGCCTGCGCGCGACCGGGGCGTTGCAGGCGAGGATCGACCGCTACGGGGCGGCGCCGTTTCAGGAGTTTCTCGCGCGCTTCGCGAAAGCCGACGAAGCGATGGCGCGATTCACGAGAGACCGGCAACGGCTGGATGCCGCCCTGCCGTACGTTCCCAAGGGGCGGACGTTCGTCATCGACGGACTCCTGAAAAGCGGATTGGCTCTCCCCCGCATGGTGGAGGCGTACCAAAAGGCGCTGGACGACACGAACCGCTCGTACTTCCTCGTGGAACGTCCGCACGTGGCGGTGGCGCTGGTTCGGGGAGAGAAGGCCGCCACGGATTTCGGCCCGGCCGCCGCCGCCTACGACCGGGCGTACGAGCGACTGGTGGCCGCGGGGGGGTTCGCCCGCGGTCCCGTGCTTCGTGGCGCGGTGAAATCGGTGGTCCGAATGCCGGACACCGATGCCGCCATCGCGCGATTCATCGACCTGTATCGCGGGCTCGCCTCTCTGCGCGTCACCGGAGACGAAGCCGTGCGGATCGCCGCCCGCCTGCTGCCGGCGCACGGCACGGCCGGGGAAGTCGTGACCCGGTTTCGCGAGGCTCAGGGGCGCATCCAGGCGGAAATGCGCAGCCAGGTCCCCTACCCGGCGGCGGCCGCTGCCGCGATCGTCTCCGGCGCCCGCGACACCGCGCACATGAACGAACTCATCCATCGCTTCCGAGCCATCCTGGACGAACTCGCCCGGCAACACGCCTTCTCCGGAAGCGCCCCGGCGTGCACGGCGGATCTGCCCTTCTGCCCCGGCACACCCGCCGAGATCGTCGATCTGCTCCACGCCTTCGTGGCGATCCTGGCCTCCCGGGCGCCCGGTCCGCGCTGGGGCTCCGCCGAGGAGTTCGAGACCGCCTGCGCGTTCGCGCGCCGATTCGCGTATTGAGGTCGGTTTTCCTCATTTCTCTTGTCGGGGCTTCGACCGGACCGGATCATGGTCCGGCATGCCCCCGTCCGTGCCCTCCCCCGGGCTGCCGCCCCGCACCCCGATCCTCGCGACCCTCGATGTCTGGTATCGTTCCCACCCGCGTGAGGTCTGGGTCCTCTTTCTCGGCAACCTCTGCTCGTCCATGGGCACCGCCTTTTACTTCCCGATGCTCACCATCTTCCTGCGCGAGCGGCTCTCCATCGGCATGGCCTGGATCGGGACCCTCTTCCTGATCTCCGGCCTCGTCGGGGCGATCGGCTCGTGGCTGGGCGGAGAGTGGTCCGACCGGGTCGGGCGCAAGCCGGTCATGATCTTCGCCCTCGCCGGTCGGGGGGTCACCGCCGCCGCCATGGCCGTCCTCGCCTGGCTCCACCCCGCTCCCGCGCCCGTGGCCCTCGTGCTGATTCTCTCTTCGTTCATGGGCCACTTTTTCAACCCCGCCTGCGACGCCTACATGGCGGACGTCCTTCCGGAACACAGGCGGGTGCAGGGATACGGTCTCATCCGGGTGGCCCGCAACGTCGGCTGGGCGCTCGGCCCCCTGATGAGCGGCCTGCTGGCGTTGATCTCGTACCCCTTGCTGTTCCTGGTCACGGCCTGCGCCATGGCGATCGGGGCGGGGGTCATCCGGACGCTCACGAAGGAGCCGGGATCGCCGCAGCCCGGCCGACGATTCCGGTGGCGGGACCTCTCGGCGATCGCCGGTGACCGGGCCTTCATGGCCTACAGCGCCGGATGCGTACTCCTCTTCACCGTCATGGCGCAGTTGATTACCACGCTCTCCGATTGGTCCTTGGAGCACGCGCGCATCACGAAGCCCGAGATGGGAATCGTCTACGCAATCAACGGGACGATCGTGGTCCTCTTCCAGATCCCGGTGGCCCGGTTCCTGTCCCGGTTGCGGCTCACTTCTGCGCTCATCCTCGGCGCGGCGGTTTACGCGCTTGCCTACGGATCGATGGCGTTCGCGCGCACCTTCCCGGCGATCGCCGGGCTCATGATCGGCATCACGCTGGCGGAAATCATCGTGGCGCCATCCACGGTGACGCTGGCGGCCAACCTCTCGCCGCACGAAGCGCGGGGCCGCTACATGGGCGTGTTCGGCCTGTTCCACCAGTTGGGATGGAGTCTCGGCCCCTGGATCGGCGGAATGGCCCTGGAGGGCTTCGCCCCGCATCCGGAGCGAACCTGGTACCTGCTGGGCGGGATCGGCTGGGCGTCGGTCGTCGCGTTCCTCGCCTTGCGCCCCCGGATCCAGGCGTCGGCGGACCGGCCCGAAGCGGATCCCCCCATCCCCGTCCCCGGCGCGGCCCGGGCCCCCGCCCCCCCCTGACCTCGCCGCCGCGGGCGGCGCGGGCGGTCAGCGTTCCTCGAGACTCACCGTCGCGCCGTCCCGCCAGACCGCGCGCCGGAGGGTTCGTGAGGAGTCCTCCCCGGGGAGCATCAGGGACTCGACGGTGTCTTCCAGCGCTTCGATCGAGACCGGCGGAGTGTGAAAGAGGACCACCCCGAAGCGAAACGTCACCGGCCAGTCCCGCTCGCGCGCCAGGGCGATCAAGCGCTCGCGCAGGGCCGGAAAGAGCGGATCCACACGCAACCGCCCCGATTCCGGCAGCAGGTAGGCGAATCGCCCCCCGCCCAGGCGGGAGACCACGTCCGCCCCGATCCGCTCCTCGAGCAGGAGACTGACCACCTGGCGTACCAGGTCGTCGCCGGTTCGCCGGCCCGAGCGGCGGTTGACCTCTTCGACTCCGGCCACGTCGATCAACGCAAGGCCGAAGGCGTGCCGATACTGGAGCGCGCGCTTGCGCTCCGCCTCGGCCATCCGCCAGAAGACTTCGGATTGGGCGGCGCCGGTCATGCCGTCGAGGCAGGATCGCGCGCGCAGCAGTTCCAGCAAGGCCTGAACCCGCCAGATCAACTGTCCGACGATGACGAAGAATCCCAGCCGGACGGCCGCGTTCCAGAATGGGATGGCGACGTGAGAATAGGCATGGCCGGCGCCGGTATCGGCGATGTACCAGACCAGCGCGCTGGTCCCCGCGGCAATCATCCCGGCCGGCAGGGAGAGGAACCAGGTCGCCGCCGCCACCGGCAGCAGATAGAATACCGAAAGCCCGATTTCCGGACCGGTGGCATAGTCCAGCAGGCCGACGACCCAGATCAGCGAGAAGACCGAGGCGATCTGGACCGCGCGGGACCGGCGACGCAGGAACGCATCCAGGGCCACCAGACGGGTCACGAGGGCGATGCGGGGTCGGGACACGGCCGCAACCCCCTCCGGCGCTCCGGGACGGGGCGGGATCGGGGTCGGCCTCCGGGTCTGCCGCGGCACCACGCGTTCCTTGTGCCGCCAGCGCACCTCGAGCAGGTGCATGGGCAGGTTGATCGTGTCGGTGTCCGCCATGAGCACTCCGCCACACCACTCCCCGGGAGCCCCTCCCCCGTATAGGGATGTTTCGGCCAACGGCCGACTTCGCTTCACTACCCTTGCCACGCCCCGGTCCCAATTCGTAGACTGCGGCCTTCGGCAAGTCCACGTCCGCCTCTCCAGGAGCCGCCCCGATGTTCCACCGCCCCCGGTTTGCCGCGGCCCTATTCGTCGCGTTTTGGCTCGTCGCTTCCGCCCCCGCCCGCGGTGAGGAGGAATGGACGTCGGGCCGCGGGCAATCCACGTCGATCGAATCGCGCCGGGACGATGATCCGGCCGTCGTGGAACGTCTGCGCTTCTATCATGAGCCGCCGAAGGAGTTCGGCTGGCGCATGCGCCGCAAGTCCGAGCAGGAGCGGGTCCGGGTCTGGGAACTCGAAATCGAGTCACCGGTCGTGACCAAGGTGCCGGAGAACAACTGGATTCGCGGCTTCTTTTATGAGCCCTTGTCACCCGTCGAGGGAAAGCGCCCGGGTGCGGTCGTCCTGCATCACCTGGGCGGGGAGTTCACCGCCGAGGAAATGCTGGGGAAGATGATGGGGGAAAACGGGATCGCCACCGTGTTCATGTACTTCCCTTTCTATGAGAAGCGATGGTCCGGGGAGTCCCGCGCGCCCGGCATCTTCACGGACGACATGGAGCACTCGCTCGGCGCCTGCCGGCAAGCGATCCTCGACGTCCACCGGGTGGGAGATTGGCTCCTGCAGCGTCCCGAAGTCGATCCTGAGCGGTTGGGTCTGACCGGGATCAGTCTCGGTGCGGTCATGGGCTCGCTTGCCGGAGGGATCGACCTCCGCTTCGCCAAGCTGGCGCTGGTCATGGCCGGCGGCGACCTGCCGGAAATCGTGAAAAAGGCGCTGGAATTCAAGGAGGTGGAGAAGCAGCTGGGCGCCAAGGGGCTGACCGTCGAAGGCCTGCGGTCGTCTCTCGGCCCGATCGAACCGCTTTCGTTCGCGCATCGCGTCAACCCGGCCAACGTGCTGCTGCTCAACGCCAGCGACGACGAGATCATCCCCAAGAAGTGCACCCATGCGCTGTGGAAGAAAATGGGCAAGCCGCGGATCAAGTGGTACAAGGGGGGGCACTACACGATTTCGATCTACCTGACCGACGTGATCCAGGAGGTGGTCCGCCACCTGAACGGGTCGGTCGCGCCGCGCACCGTGCGCGCGGACTCCGCTGCAGGAGAGGAGGAATTCTCGACGGGCGTGGACGCACCGGCCAAATGAGGCGCCTCCCCGGTCGAATCCCCGAATCATGCCGTTCCGCATCGCCGTACCCAACAAGGGGCGCCTGTTCGACGGCGCCGTCGACATGCTCCGCCGCATCGGGCTGCGGCTGCCCACCCAGCTCGGGCGGTCGTTGATCCTCAACACCCCGGACGGCCGCCATCAGGTGCTGTTCGCCCGCGCGGCCGACATTCCGGAGTATGTCGAACTCGGCGCCGCCGAGGCGGGGATCACCGGCCAGGACCTGGTCGAAGAGACCGGGGCCCGGGTGCGGACGGTGATGCCGCTGAGTTTCGGGCACTGTCGGATGGTGGTAGCGGTTCCGGAGGGCTCCGCGGTCGCCCGCCCCGCCGATCTCCCGGACGGGGCTCACGTGGCCACTTCCTTTCCCAACATCGCGCGTCGCTACTTCGAAACGCTGCGGAAGCGCGTGGTCATCGTCCCGGTCGGAGGCGCGACCGAAATCACCCCCTACCTCGGGCTCGCCGACGCGATCGTCGACTTGACGGAGACCGGGGATACGCTGAAGAAGAACCACCTCACGCCGATCGGAGAGATCGGCATGAGCACGGCGGTGCTGATCGGTCCCGAAGCAGGCTCGGCCTCCGGGAAGATCGAGGAACTCGCGGCCGCGGTGCAAAGCGTGGTCAACGCGGATCGTAAGCGCTATCTGATGGCGAACCTGCCCAAATCGGCGCTCGAGCAGGTGCGCAGCCTGCTGCCGGGAATCAGCGGGCCCACCGTGATGCCGCTCGCGCACGCGGGCGGGGAGTGGGTTGCGATCCACGCGGTGACGGACGAGGGAGAGATCAACGGCCTCATCCCGCGGCTGAAGGGACTGGGAGCCACGGGGATCCTGGTCCTGCCGATCGAAAGGATGGTGCTGTGATTCCGGTTCGGGCGTTGGATCGGCTGCGCGGGCGGGAACGCGCGCGTCTGCTGGACCGGCGCGGGTCCGTGCTCGCCCCGGTGCTGGCCCGCGTACGGAAGATCGTGGCGGAGGTCCGCGACGGGGGCGATGCGGCCCTGCGTCGATTCACCTTGCGCTTCGACCGCGTCGACCGGGCGCGCGCCGAGGTGCCCACGGCCGAAGTGAAGGCGGGACTCCGGCGCACCCCGGCCGCCGTGCGCCGCGCCCTCCGCACGGCCGCAGCCCGCATTCGCGCATTCCACGCCCTCCTCAAGCCCCGAGACCTCCGTTGGACCTCCCCCCACGCGTGTCCGGGAAGCGTCCTGGGCCGGCGGGTCGTGCCCTACGAGCGGGTCGGGATCTACGTCCCCGGCGGACGCGCCGCCTACCCCTCGACGGTGCTGATGGGGGCCGTCCCGGCGCGTCTGGCCGGCGTGGACCGCCTGCTGCTGGCCTCTCCCCCCGGGCCGAACGGCCTGCCGCCGGACGCGGTCCTCGCGGCGGCCGCGATCGCCGGCGTCGACACCGTCTTCGCCATGGGCGGCGCGCAGGCGATCGCCGCATTCGCCTACGGGACGCGCACGGTCCCCGCGGTGGAGAAGATCGTCGGCCCCGGCAACGCCTGGGTCACGGCCGCGAAAGTCCTGGTCTCCGACCGCGTGGGCATCGACAGCCCCGCGGGGCCCTCCGAAATCCTCGTTCTCTCGGACGGGAGCGGGTCCGCCCGCGCCATCGCCGCCGACCTCATCGCCCAGGCGGAACACGCCCCCGATGCCTGTTCGGTCCTGGTCACCACCGCGGAGTCCCAGGCCCTCGAGGTCGCCGCCGAATTGCAACGGCAGCTTCACGACCAGCCGCGGGACCGGATCATCCGCGCCGCGCTCCGCGCGTCCGGGGCCCTCCTGGTCGCGCGCTCCCTCGACGACGCGATCGGGTTCGCAAACGAGTTCGCCCCCGAACATCTGTCGATCCTGACCCGCGCGCCGCAGCGCACCCTCTCCCGGATCCGGCGCGCCGGCAGCGTGTTCCTCGGGGTGCACTCCCCCGTCGCTCTCGGCGACTACTGCAGCGGCACGAACCACATCCTCCCGACCGCGGGGTCGGCGCGCATCCACTCCGGGCTGTCGACCGGAGACTTCGTCCGCCACCTGACCTGGCAATCCTTCAGCCCGCGGGGACTGCGTCGGCTCGACGAGGTTGCGGTCACGCTTGCGCGCGCGGAGGGGCTCGAGGCCCACGCGCGCTCGCTGGAGATTCGTCGGACGTTGCGCCCATGACGCGCGCCCGCCTGACCGCGTCCGAGCTCGACCGCCTGCAGCGGGATGCGCTCGTCGACTGGTCGCCCCCGGCGTACCCCTCCCGCGCCGGCGACGATGGGCCGCGCCGGCGCCGGTGGCTCCATTTGGAGGGGAATACGAACCTGGTGGGACCCAATCCGGTGCTGCGTCGCCTCGCCCGCTCGCTCGCCGGGATGGAAGTCAACCAGTATCCGACCGAGCACGCCGACGAGCTGCGCGCCGCCCTGGCGCGACGCTGGCGACTCACGCCCGGGCAGATCCTGTGCGGAAACGGGTCGGACGAAGTGCTCGACCTCATCACGAAGGCGTTCTTGAATCCCGGCGACCGGATCGCATTTCCCGTCCCGAGTTTCGTCATGTACGGGTTCTACGGCCGCGTCAACCTGGGACGCCCCACGCCGGTCCCCCTCGGCCCGGGCTTCCGCCTGGACGTCGACGCGCTCCTGCGCACGCGCGCGCGCCTGATCCTCGTCGCGTCCCCGAACAACCCCACCGGCAACGCCTTTCCGCGCGCCGACCTCGAGCGCCTGCTGCGCGGCGCGCCGGGTCTGGTCGTCCTCGACGAGGCGTATGCCGAGTTCACGGACCAGAACTGGCTCGCGGCCATCCGCCGCCACCCCCACCTGATCGTCGTGCGCACCTTTTCCAAGGCTTACGGTCTCGCGTCGCTGCGCGTCGGCTGGGCGGCCGCGCGGCCGGAGGTGATGGCGCGCCTGTACCGTGCCAAGCCCCCCTACAACGTGACCGGGGTGGGCGAACGACTTGCCGCCGCGGCGGTGCGCCAGGACGCCTTCGTCGCCCGCACCGTCCGCATCATCCGCGCCGAGCGTCCCCGCCTCGTGCGCGACCTCGAGGCCCTCGGGTTCCGGTGCCATCCTTCCGACGCCAATTTCCTCGCCGCCCGCGCGCCGATCCCGACCGGAGTCCTGTGCGGACTCCTCGAGGCACGCGGCATCCTCCTCAAGGACCTCTCCCGACTGCCGGGACTGGACGGCTGCGTCCGCATCACCGTCGGACCCCGCGAGGTCAACCGGCGCTTCCTACGCGCCCTGCAGGCCATCCTCCGCGCGTGGCCATCCCATGCCTGACGTGACGATCGTGGACTACGGCGTCGGCAACCTCCACTCGCTGGGCAAGGCGTTGGAGCGCGCCGGGGCCGCCGTGCGGATCGCCACCGACGAGGCCGGCTTCCAGGGGGCGGCCGCCCTCGTGCTGCCCGGGGTGGGAGCGTTCGGTCGCGTCATGGAAGCCGTGCAACCCTACCGGGATGCGCTCCTCGACCGGATGCGCGCGGGCGTGCCGGTCCTGGCGGTCTGCATCGGAATGCAGATTCTGTATCGCTGGGGCGAAGAGGGGAACTGCGCAGGCCTGGGTTTTCTGGACGGTTCGGTCCGCCGACTTCCCCATCCGCGGCTCCCGCACATGGCGTGGTCCCCCGTCACGCTCGTCGACCGCGCGGAGCCGTTGTGGGACGGGATCCCCGACGACAGCCACTTCTACTATGTGCATTCGTTCGCGACACCGGCCGCGGAGGCGACGGCGGGCGTGTTGGCGACCACCCTGTACGGAGCGCCGTTCGTGGCCGCGGTGCGGATCGGCCGGGTGCTCGGCACGCAATTCCATCCGGAGAAGTCGAGCGCGGCGGGGGCGCGACTGATCGCCAACTGGGTGCGCAGCGCGACCCCGGGGTAGTCCCGCGGCGCCGGCCCGAACACGAACACTACCCAAAGCGATGCGGGGAAAGTAAACTTCCCCGCGTCCCGATCCGCCGGTCGGACGCCGCGGATCGCTCCGCTACGCAGGGCGCCCACATGGATGTCTATCCCGCCATCGACCTCCTCGGCGGACGCGTGGTGCGCCTGGTGGAGGGCCGCAAGGGAACGGAACGGGACGTCACCGGCGATCCGCTGTCGCTGGCGCGGGAGTGGGAACGTCGGGGCGCCACCGCGCTGCACGTGGTGGACCTGGATGCCGCACTCGAACAGGGCGACAATCTGGCGACGGTCCGGGCGATCGTGCGTGCCGCCGGCGTGCCGGTGCAGGTGGGGGGCGGAGTGCGCAACGCCCGCCGCCTCACCGCCCTGCTGCGGGCGGGCGCGGAGCGCGTCGTCATCGGGACGCGCGGCGTGAAGGACCCCGCCTGGCTGGCGCGCTGCGCCCGCCGCCGGCCCGGCCGAATCGTCCTGGCGGTGGACGCGCGCGGACGTTCCGTGGTCGTGCGCGGGTGGACGGAGGCGGCCGGAATCGACGTCTGCGACCTCGCGCGAACAGTGTCCCCGCTCCCCCTCGCAGGACTGCTGTACACCAACGTGGAGGTGGAAGGACACGACCGCGGCATCCGACTACGCCCGCTCGCGGCGCTGCTGCGCGCCGCCGCGCATCCGGTCATCTACTCCGGCGGCGTTTCCCGGACCGCGGACGTGTCCGCCCTCCGCGCCCGCGGGGTCGCGGGCGTGGTGATCGGGACCGGACTGTACTTCGGACGACTTCGTTTCGAGGACGTCGTGCGCGCGGCTCGCCGCCGCGGCGGAAAGGCGTGACATGGATCGACACCGCACCCACTCGGTCGCCCGCGAGACGCGGGAGACGCGCATCACCCTGGATCTCGACCTCGACGGCGCAGGACGGTTCGACGTCCGAGTCCCCATCATGTTCCTCGGCCACATGGTCGAGACGCTCGCGCGTTTCGGCGGCTTCGATCTGCGCCTCGAGGCCTCCGGCGACAACGACCATCACATCATCGAAGACGTCGCGATCACTCTGGGCAAGTCGTTCCGGGAGGCCCTGCGCGCGGCCGGCCCCGCATCCGCATCGATCCGGCGCATCGGCAACGCCGTCGTCCCCATGGACGACGCTCTCGTCGCGGTCTACGTCGACCTCGTCGAGCGCCCCTATGCCGAAGTGGCGCTGCCCGACGGAATGTACCGGCACTTCCTGCGCAGTTTCGCCATGGAGGCGCGGATCACACTCCACAACGAGGTCCTGCGCGGCGCGGACGAGCACCACATCGTCGAGGCCTGCTTCAAGGCCCTCGGCCTCGCGCTGCGCGACGCCCTCGCCCCGGTGCGCACCGTCGGTTCGTCCACCAAGGGGGAGCCCTCGTGGGGCCGCCGGGCCGCCGCGAAGAAGCCCGCCACCCGCCGTGGAAAGGGGAAGAGACGGTGATCGCCCCCCCCGCCGACCGGACCACCCGCCGGATCATCCCCTGCCTGGACGTGAAGTCCGGACGCGTCGTCAAGGGAGTCCGCTTCGAGGGGCTTCGCGACATGGGCGATCCGGCGGAACTCGCCGCCCGCTACGAGGCGGAAGGCGCCGACGAAGTCGTCTTCCTCGACGTCACCGCCACCGTCGAGGCGCGGGGGATCTTCCAGGATGTCGTCCGACGTACCGCCGAACGGCTGTTCATCCCGCTCGCGGTGGGCGGGGGGATCCGCACGATCGAGGACGTGCGCGACGTCCTCCGCGCCGGAGCGGACAAGGTCGGCGTCAACACGGCCGCCGTCGAACGGCCCGACATCCTGCGCGAGGGGGCGGACCGGTTCGGCGCACAGTGCATGCTCGTCGCGATCGATGCGCGCCGCGTCCCCGGCGCGAATCCTCCGCGCTGGGAGGTCTACACCCATGCCGGACGGCGCGCCACCGGTCTCGACGTCGTCGAGTGGGCGGGACAGGCCGTCGCCGCCGGCGCCGGCGAAATCCTGCTGACCAGCATCGACGCCGACGGCGTGCAGCAGGGCTACGACCTCGACCTGCTCCGCGCGGTCGCGGGCGTCGTCCCGGTCCCGGTGATCGCCTCGGGCGGCTGCGGCGCCGCCGCTCACATCCTGGATGTCTTCCGCTCCACCCCGGCCGACGCCGCCCTCGCCGCCTCCATCTTCCACATGCGCCAGGCCACCGTGCGCGACGTCAAGCAGGCCCTCGCGGCCGCGGGTGTCGCGATCCGTCCCTGCTGATCCGGAGACCCCCATGCCGAAGGGCCCCCTCATCCCCGTCGTCGTCCAGGACGTGCGCACCAACAACGTCCTCATGGTCGCCTGGACCGACCGCACGGCGCTCGCCCGAACCCGCAAGACCGGCGAAATGCACTTCTGGAGCCGCAGCCGCAACCGCCTCTGGCGCAAGGGTGAGACCTCCGGGCATGTCCAGAAGGTCGTCAGCCTCCACTGGGACTGCGATCGCGACACCTTGCTCGCGCGTGTGGAACCGACGGGGCCCGCGTGCCACAAGGGCACCTACAGCTGTTTCCGCGATCGCGCCTTTTCCACCCCCACTCTCTTCGACGAGTTGTGGGAAGTGTTCCGCTCGCGACGCCGGAACCCGGAGCCGGGATCGTACGTCAATCGCATCCTGGCCGCGGGCGACAAGGCCTATCAGAAGGTGGGCGAGGAGGCGGTGGAGTTCATCCTGGCCGCCAAGGGTCGCGATCGCAGGGCCGTGGTGATGGAGGCCGCGGACCTGATGTTCCACGCCACGCTCGCGCTGTTCCGCCGGGGAATCCGCCTCGAGGAAGTCGAGGCGGAATTGCGGAGCCGCCGGGGAACCCGGCGCGCCGAGAAGGAGTCGCCGCGCAAGGCCCGACGCCCGCGCCGGGCGCGCGGCGTCGACTAGTTTCCCTCGCGCAGTTCCATCACGTGTCGCTCCCACGCCTCCCTCAGTTCCGAGGGCGCGTGGCCGAACACCTTGCGGAACGTCTCCACCCCCCCCTCGTGGGTGCGGAAGTAGCCCACCAGCCGCAGCCATTTGTTGCGATATCGCCCGTTCTCCGCGTGCTGGAGAAAGTGCACGAAGAGCCACGCCTGAGAGTAGTAGAGGTCGAACCGCTCGCCGAGGAAGTCCGACGCCTGCCCATCCGCCACCTGATCCAGCGAAAGCGCCTTCCCCTGGCGGATCGCCTCCTTCACCCAGGCCAGCGAGCGGCTGGACTGGCCTCCCTCGAGATAGGCCCCCGCGACGAACTTCCCGTCGCGAACGCAGGACGCCCCGTAGTAGTTCGCGAGGCCCTCGTGAAACCACATCAGCCCCTTCCCGGAGCGCAGCTTGGCCAGCTCCATCTCGCGGATGCGCTCGAGTTCCTCGGGCGTCGAGGCGGTAATCCGCTTCCCCTCCTCCAGCATCAAATGAACGAGCATGTGGGTGGACTCGTGGAACAGCGTCTCCCGGTTGCGCGGCCCCAGGTGCGACAGGTACCGGACCACGATGAGCCGCCGCTTGGGGTCGGCGAAGCCGTCCAGATGCGTCCGCGCCCGGGCGGAGAGGTTGACGTCCTCCTTGAACTCCTTGCGCACGACTTCGGCGAACTGGGTGTCGTCCTGGTACAGGCGGACCTGGATCGGGTCCTTGACCGGTCGCAGCACGAAGTTTCCGGAGAAGGCGCGCTCGAACTCCGCGAAAAACAGCTCCAGGTCATCGGCGATGGCCCGCGCGTCGCTGCGGGACAGGGGGGAGGAGACGACGAAGTGCCGCGAGGTGACCGATTCCCACCCGGGGGGCAAGGACGGCCAGCGGTCTTCGAGGTCGAGGTAGCCGAGCTCCCGAAGCGCCGCCCGGTGGCGCGGGTCGAGGAGCAAGGCGCGCTCGAAGTGCTGCTTGGACTCCCGCTCCAGGCCGTTCTCCCGACACCAACGTCCCAGCGTCACCTGCGCGTCGGGATCGGCCGTTCCGGTCCGGGCGGCCCGTTTCAGGTACTCCTCACGGGCTCCGGCCGTCCGCTCGATCGACAGGACGGCCGACTTGTGGAGGACGACGGTGCCGCCGAAGGAGAGGGTGACTTCGATGCTGGAGCCGAGATCCCGGACCACTCCCTCGAGGGTCCGCCCATTCGTCAAACGCACGCGATCGCCGTGCGCCCCCGCGGTCCCGAACAGCATCGCGACCGCGAGGATGACGGCGGACCATCCCATGCCGACGGTCCGCAGGCCGGCGGTCGCTTCGCCCGATCCGCACCCCTGCGAAGTCCGGGCTACTTGGGCTTTCGGTTGGCCTTCCACTGCTCGTACCATTCGTCGAAGATCCGGTGCATCTCGTCCATGCTTTCGAGGAGCTTGGCCCGATCGGGGATTCCCTCGAGCGTGATGGGGATCCCGCGCTCGAACGGGTTCAGGAACAGAACCTTGACGCCGGACTTGTGCTTGAAGGATGCGGCGTACTTCCGGTCCGTCTCGCAGTTCAGCTCGACCCAGACCAACCGCTTGCTCCGGGCCGTGACCTCCGGGTCGGACCAGACCGGCTGGCTGAGTGCATCCCCCCCCTCCCCCGGATAGTGCGCCACCACGACGAACGGCCGGACGAGCGACCGCGCCCGCTCGAGCCCTTCGGCATAGTCTCCGAGCCAGTCGATCCGTTTGCGTCCCGCGGTGAAACTCTCGAGCGCCTGCTGCATGGATCGAACCGTGTCCTCCGCCCCCTTCGGGCCGTCCTGACGCCCGAGATCGTTCTGATGGGGATCCAGGAAGTAGAGGACCGGGACCTGCATCGTGGGGAACTTGCGGGGAAGAGGTCCGGCCCCCGAGCCGCCCAACTCGTACTTGACGCATGCGAAGGATCGGGAAGCCGCCCGCACCTCCGCGGCGGAGAGCGCACGGCTCTCCAGGGCGCGGCACCCGCCTCAGCCGGGGCTGGTGAAATAGAGCAGCACCGGCTTGTCCTCGGCGCGCGCGCGCTCCAGCGCTTCGCCGTACGAGGAAAGCCAGTCGATCTCCGCGGGGGCCCCCGGGTCGGGCGCGGCGGGCGCCTCGGAGGCGGCCGTTCCCGGGGCGTCCTGGGCCAGCACGGGACTCACGACCAGGAGGGTCGCCCACACGACCAGGGGCAGGGATCGCCAGCGAACCATGCAACGAACTCCGACGCGGGAACCGCAGGATGGACGGGATCATATCACCGCCGGCGGATCGGCGCAAGCCGGTCCGTCCGATGCCGGACGGGCGCGTCGCGGCCGCGGCCGGCACGCCCCGTCCGCCGGTCCGCGCCGCTTGACCCCGCCTCCGGGCGTGCTATCATGGGCGCGAACGGCATCCTGCGATCCCCCGGAGCCCCGCATGTCCGGCCTGCTTCGCGTCGTCCAGGGACCCGACCTGGGCAAGGAGTATCCCCTCGTCGACGGAGAGATGTCCGCCGGTCGGGACCCCGAGCATGCGATCTGCCTCACCGACCGCAGCGCCTCGCGCACCCACTTCCTGCTCCAGGTCGCGGCGGGACGGGTGAAACTGGTCGACATGCGCAGCCGAAACCGCACGCGCGTGAACGGGGAACCGGTGGCGGAACATCTGCTTCGCGTCGGCGACGAGATTTCCGTGGGGCGAACGCGCCTGGTCTTCATCCTGGACGTGGAGTCGTCGCCGGACGCCGCAACGCCGCCGACGCCTTCGCTGTCGATCGTCTCCGGAGAATCGCGCAGCGCCGGGCTCGAGCAGGCGGAAACCGTGATCGGCCTGGCGGAACGCATGGCGTCCTGGGCGCGGGAGGAGCTGCGCGCCGCGCGGACCACGGTCGCGTGGCTCGACGCGCCCTCCGGCGGGTTCGCTCTGGGGGCGGGTCGGGATGACTCCGGACGACCGCTGCCGGAATCGCCGCTCCTCGACCCGGACTCCGCCCGCGCCTGCGTGAGCGACCCGGCCGTGCGCTCCGAGCCGCGCGCCGCGGGGCGAACCCTGCTCACGGCTCCGCTCCTGGCCGAAGGTCGAGTCGCGGGGGTGATCCAGGTGGAAGCGCCGGCCGATGCGCTCCCGGTCGAATCGGCCGCCCTGCTGGCCGGTCTCGGTCCGTCCGCCGGGGCGCTCTTCGTCCGGCTCCGTGAGCGGGAGGCCGCCCGCCGGGCGCACGGCCGGCAGGCGGACGCGCGCCGGCGGGAGTTTCGTTTCCTGGGCGACAGTCGGGCCGCCGCGGCCATCCGCTGCGTCCTGACCCGGGCCGGGGCCTGCGATTCACCCGTTCTCCTTCACGGCGAACCCGGGACCGGCAAGCGGCATGCGGCGCGCGCCATCCACGAGGCCGGGGCGCGGGCGGATGGACCCTTCGTCGCCCTCTCCTGCGCGGAAGGGACGCCGGACAGGCTCGCCGCGGCGCTCTTCGGTTCCACCGGCTCCCCCGGCGCGCTCGCGCGCGCACAGGGAGGAAGCCTCGTGCTCACCGAAGTCGACTACCTGGCTGCGGACACGCAGGCGCACCTCGTCCGCGTCCTGGCCAACGGCGCCCTCGACCGGCGCGAACCCGGGGAGGGCTCCCTTCCCTGGAACGCACGGCTGATCTGCACCTCGGGGCGGGACCTGGACGGGGACGTGCAGGCCGGCCGCTTCCGACAAGACCTCTACTTCCGTCTCAGCGTCCTGCGCATCCACCTGCCTCCCCTGCGTGAGCGTCCTGCCGACGTCCCGGCGCTGGCACGGGCGTTTCTGGCGGAGGCCGGGCGAGTCGCAGGACGCCACCCGCGACTCCTGACCCCCGAGGCCGAGCATGCGCTCGCCTTCGCACCGTGGCCGAACAATGCCCTGGACCTGCGGACGGCGATCGCGGCAATCGCCCCCGCGGCGAACGGGGAGCCGGTGCGGCCGGAGCATCTCCCCCCCCTTCCGGGCCGCCGCTCGGAGCCGGACCCATGAAGAGATCGCTGCGATGCGCCGTCGCCCTGCTCGGCGCGGCACTCCAGTCCCCCGTCTCGATCGAGGCGCAACCGGCCGGAGTCGTGGCGGAGAGCCACCTCGTTCCGCGCACCGCCGAGGAGCTCGGTTTCCGCGACTTTCGCGGCGTGCTCCATGCCCACTCCTACCTCTCCCACGATGCCGAGATCCCGCACGCCGAGATCATCCGGGCGTGCGAGGAGACCGGGGTGGAGTTCCTATGCATGACCGACCATCCGTCGGAGCGATCTCTCACGGACGCTCTCCGCGGCTGGCACGGGAAGACCTTCTTCCTGGCGGGAGCGGAAGTGAACAACTTCCTCGCCATCGACCTGGAACGGCCGATCCGGGCCGGCGATTCTCAGGGGACGATCGATGAAATCGGCGCCCAGAACGGCGTCGCGATCGTCGCGCACTCGGAGGAATACAAGGACTGGGAGGCCGCCGGATACGCCGGAATGGAAATCTACAACATCCACACCGACCTCAAGGACGAGAAAGACCTGGAGAAGTCGATCGCGAAACTTCCCCGGCTGCTCCAGGATCCGGAGTGGGCGATGACCGCCATCTTCAACGAGCCGAAGGATCTGCTGGCCCGCTGGGACCAGCTCACCCAGTCGCGACGCGTCACGGGCGTGGCCGGCAACGACGCGCACCAGAACGTCCGGATCCTGGGAATCCAGCTCGACCCGTACGCGCGCAGCATCGGGTTCGTGAACACGCACATCCTCACGCTCGGGTTGACGCGGGAGTCGATCAAGGATGCGCTCGCTTCCGGCCACGCGTACGTCTGCTTCACCCGGTTCGCGCCGGGAAACGGGTTCTCCTACACGGCGGAGAGCGTCGGCGCGGTCGCGGTGATGGGAGACGAGATCCCGTGGAGCGAGGACCTGGTCCTCCGCGCGGTGTTTCCACGCGAAGCCCGAATCCACCTCGTTTGCGACGGCAAGGTGACCCAACGGGTCCAATCGGACGACGCCACGTTCCGGGTGCCGCGGCCTGGAGTCTACCGCGTCGAGGGTCACTTGCGGATGCGGGGGCGGATCTGGCCGTGGATCTACAGCAATCCGATCTACGTCCGCGGGGAGACGGCGGACGGGAAGGCGGCGGACTGACCCTGCGCGCGGCACGCGCGGGGAACGGTCAGCACGGCGCCCGGCGGCGGGCGACGGAATGGACGGCCGGTCGGCGAAGCACCGGGGTGTCGCATCTTCCCCGCGCCTCGCCGGGCGAGAGCGTCGCCCCGGCCGCGCCTGCCGTCTCGGGACGGAGCACCCGCTAGGCCGGAGCAGGACTGCCTCGCCCAGCGTGCGACACAGTGTGTCGCACGCCGGTCGCCCCGCGGTCCTGGCTGCTGACGCAGCCAGGAGCCCGCGGGCGGATTTTTCACGAAGCCGCTGGCGCGGCTTCATGAATAATCCGGGCTAGTCGTCTCGACCGAGCGGACCCCGGGTCACGCCGAGTTCATTGGACGCGCGCAACTCCTGCCACAGGGTGCGACCGTCGTTGCGGCCCTCGAGGACGTCCCGGTATCCGCGCAGGAGCCGGCGCGTCGCCGCGCGATCCTCGCGCAGCAGTTCCACCCGGAAGGACCGGACGCCGAGATCCAGCAGCCGGCGCACGTAGGGGGACGCGCTCTGCGCCACGGCATTGAAGATCGTGTTGCGGCAGCCGGCGTCGGCCTTGACCGGGTGGCGTCGGCCCGACCAGTCCTGCAGGTCGAGGGCGTGCCGGTCGCACGGGCGGCCGCAATCGGTGCAGTCCCTGCCCGTGGACAGGAGCGCGGCGAACACGCAATGCTCCATGTGGAACATGGGCATGTGTTGGTGAATCACCACCTCGGCGCGCCCCGCGTCGACGCGTCCCAGCAGGGCCGCGAGTTGCTCCCAGTTCAGGTCGTAGGCGGGGACGAACCGCGAGAGTCCCTGTTCCAGCAGCCAGGCCGCGCACCACTCGTTGGCGACATTCAGCGAGAAGTCCCCCAGGAGCGCGATCGACGGCGCCTCGTTCCGGAAGAACCGGAGGTGCGCCAGGGAACGCACGTGCAGGGCGTCCGGCCGCGCGTGCAGGACCGTTTTCAAAAACCCGGTTTCCCCCGGCTTGACGACGCGCGGGGGCGCGAGCGCGATCCGGGCCCCGCGGGCGCGCGCGGCCTCGACCGCCGCGGCGTAGAGTCGAAGGTCCTCGAACTCGCAATGGACTTCGGTCGACCCCTCGTCGAGAGCGGCTTCCAGCTGGTCCCGCGTCCGGCACCAGGGGAGCAGCCGAACCGGGTCCGGCTCCGTGCGCGCCGAAGTCCGCGGGGGCGACACCGGCCCGGGCTCCACGCGCCATCCGGGATGGGCGCGACGGGCGATCTCCAGGTCGGCCACGAGCCGCCGCCTCAGTTCGTTGATTTGTCGCACGGGCAGCATGACGCTCGCCAGGGACACGCGCAGATCCCGCAATTCGAACGGCGTGCCGCCGAGCCGGCCGAGCTGTTCGCGGAGGTACTCCGGCGTCAGCGGGCGGGTGCGCGCGGGCTGCAGCGGGCCCGCTGCCGCCGTCACGCGGCGCAGGCCGTCGGACAGCGTCACCCTCAGCGCGTCGCCGGCCTGCTCGACGATCGCGTCCACCGGGACGCGCGCGCCCAACCGCTCGAACGTGCCGCGCAGACGCCGGTTGAGCGCCGGGTCGTCGGTCTTCCACACCTTCCAACCGAAGCGCGGTTCCGGACAGCCGCGCACCTCGATTTCCACCAGGTCCGGCGCGTCGGCCGCTTCCACGCGACGGCCGTCTTTCCATAGGTGGACCACCCGGCCGCCGGGCTCATCCTCCTCCGGACGCCCGTAGTCGAACACCACGCCATCGCCGGGCTTGAGCGGGCCGCCGAGGCGCAGGCGGGCGCGCGCCCCGTGGACCGACTGGACGTGGCCCAGGAGGATCCCGCGCTTCTTCGGAGACCGGGCGGGAACGAGCGATTGGTGGTTGATTCCGGATAGGAACCCGTGCGAGAAGCCGCGGGAGAAGACCTGCTCGAGCCCAAGCCGTTCCGCGCGGTCCAATCGGCCGGAAGCCCGGTCGACGAGGCTGCGATACGCCCGCACGGTGGCGGCGACGTATTCGGGGCTCTTGAGGCGGCCTTCGATCTTGAGGGAGCAGACCAGGTCCAGCAGGTCCGGAACGACCTCGATGCCGGCGAGATCCTGGGGAGAGATGAGGTACTTCCGGTCGCCGAGGTCGCGATGGACGTCGTCGACGAAGAGCTCGTACGGCAGCCGGCAGGCCTGGGCGCAGGCGCCGCGATTGGCGGACCGGCCGCCGATCGCTTCGCTGGTCAGGCACTGTCCCGACCAGGCGACGCAGAGCGCGCCGTGGATGAACACCTCCAGCGGCAGGTCGGTCCCCGCCTTGATGCGGCGGATGTCGGCGACCGAGAGCTCGCGCGCCAGGATGACGCGGGAGAAGCCGAGTTGACGGAGCACCTCGCAGTGTTCCGCGCTGGAGGTGGTCGTCTGCGTGCTGGCATGGAGCGGGACGTCCGGTGACATCGAGCGCACGAGCCGGGCGATGCCGAGGTCCTGCAGGATCAGGGCGTCCGGGCCTGCGGAGAGAATGCGCTCCAGCGTGGAACGGGCGTCGTCCAGTTCGGTCGAGAAGACCAGCGTGTTGAAGGTGACGTATCCCTTCACCCCGCGAAGGCGCAGGTAGGAAAGGAGGTCGGGAAGTTCCTCGAGGGGGAAGTTCTTTGCGCGCGCCCGGGCGTTGAAGCGCGTGACGCCGAAGTAGACCGCGTCGGCGCCGTTCTCGACGGCGGCGCGGATGCAGTCGAAGTCTCCCGCGGGCGCGAGCACCTCGGGGCGGGGGCGCGCGGACGTGGACGCCGCGGCCGCCGTCGCAGGCTGGCCTTCCATGGCCGCGGATTCTACCCGGTCGGGGGAGGGGACGCAAGAAGAGGGTCGCCCACGCGCGGCCGGTGAAGCGCATGCCTGAAAACCCGGGAACCGTCCGGCGGGCGTCGACCGCCGCCCTTCCATCTGGTAGAGTGGTCCCACGAGGCGCACCCGCGGCCCGGTGGGGCGGGGGAAGCCGGGGTTCGTCCCCTTCGCGACGAGGTCCGAAGTCGTGCTCGCGATCCTGTCCGAATACGCCACCCCGGGGTCGCTCGCGGTCGCCTTCCTGGCGTTGCTTGCGATCGTTGCGGCGACGGTACATGCCGTGATCCACAAGCGGGACTCGCGGTCGGCCGTGACCTGGGTGTGCCTCATCCTGCTCGCGCCGCTCGTCGGCGCGACCCTCTACCTGCTCTTCGGCATCAACCGGATCCGCCGCCGGGCGGTGCGACTGCGCGGCGAGCGGCATCACGCCGGCGGGGCGTTCACCCTGGACTCCGCGCCCCACTCTCTCGCTCCTGGGGCGTGTTTCGCGCCCCCCGGAGGGGATTCCGGACTCGAGGAAGCCGTCGACGACGACCCGATCCGCGCCCTCAATCGCCTGGCGGGAAGGGTCTCCAGCCGCCCGCTGGCGCCGGGGAATTCCGTGCGCGCGCTCGTCGACGGGGATGAGGCCTATCCGATCATGCTCGAGGCGATCGAGTCGGCGCGCCACAGCGTGGGGCTCTCCACCTACATTTTCGACCATGATGCCGCCGGCGTCCGGTTCCTCGAGGCGCTCGCGCGCGCCCACCAACGCGGCGTCGCGGTCCGTGTGCTGATTGATGCGGTCGGCGCGCGCTACTCCCTCGTCTCCATGATCGGCGCCCTGCAGCGCGCGCGAGTCAGGGTGGCCGCGTTCCTGCCCACGCGCCTGCCCTGGCGCTGGCCGTTCATGAACCTCCGTACCCACCGGAAGATCCTCACCGTCGACGGCAGAATCGGATTCACCGGCGGCATGAATCTGCGGGTCGGTCACGTGCTGCGCGATCGACCCCGCGCCCCGGTTCGCGACCTCCACTTTCTCGTCGAGGGCCCGGTGGTCGCGCAGATGCAGGAAACCTTCGTCGATGACTGGGAATTCGCCACCCACGAGCGCCTGCAGGGCGAGGCCTGGTTTCCCCCCCTCGCTCCGGTCGGATCGGTCGTCGGCCGGGCGTTGCCGGATGGACCGGACGAGTCTTTCGACCCCCTGCGCATGGTCCGTCTGGGCGCCCTGGCCGTCGCCCGATCCCGGGTCCTCCTGATCACGCCGTACTTTCTGCCCGATGCGGGACTGATCACCGCGCTCAACGTGGCTGCCTTGCGAGGGGTGCGGGTGGAGATCGTGCTGCCTGAACACAGCAACCTGCCGGTGGTGGACTGGGCGTCGCGGGCCGGTTGGTGGCAGGTATTGGAGCGGGGCTGCCGGATCTGGCTGACGCCCGCCCCCTTCGACCACGCCAAGCTCATGATCGTCGACGGCAGTTGGGCGTTGATCGGCGGATCGAATTGGGACCCGCGGAGTTTGCGGCTCAATTTCGAGATGGATCTCGAGGTCCGGGACGCCGGGCTGGTGGCGGAGTTGACCGCCCTGGCCTGGGAGAGGATGTCCGGGGCGCGCGCCGTCTCCCTGGCGGACATGGACGGCCGCTCGTACCCGATTCGGCTGCGCGACGGAATCGCGCGCCTGTTCACGCCCCTGCTCTAGTGGGTCTTCAATCTTGAGATCCTAGGTTCGGCCGAGGCGATTTTCGCGCC
>CAZWCX010000033.1:0-61403 GCA_964632945.1 uncultured Planctomycetia bacterium
GCGATGAGCGTGATCGTCTCGCGCGCCCTGCCGGACGTGCGCGACGGGCTCAAGCCCTCCCAGCGGCGCATCATCGTGTCGATGAACGACCTCGGGCTGACGTCCCGCGCCAAATACCGCAAGTGCGCGAAGATCGTCGGCGAGGTGATGGGCAACTACCACCCCCACGGCGACCAGGCGATCTACCCGACGCTCGTGCGCATGGGTCAGCATTTCGCCAGCCGCTACCTGCTCGTCGATCCGCAAGGGAACTTCGGCTCGATCGACGGCGACCCGCCCGCGGCGTACCGGTACACCGAGGCGCGCATGAGCGATCACGCGATGCTCATGCTCGAGGACCTCGACAAGGAGACGGTCGACTTCGTCCCCAATTTCGACGAGACCCGGCAGGAGCCGTCGGTGCTGCCGTCGAAGTTTCCGAACCTGCTGTGCAACGGTTCGGCCGGGATCGCGGTGGGCATGGCGACGTCGATTCCGCCGCACAACCTGGGCGAGGTGTGCGACGCCCTCATCCACCTGCTCGAGCATCCGGAGGCGACGGCCGAGGAATTGCTGGGCTTCGTCAAGGGCCCGGACTTCCCGACCGGGGCGATCGTGTGCGGCACGCGCGGGATCCGCGAGGCCTACACGACCGGTCGCGGCATCCTCACGGTGCGCGCGCGACTGGGCCTGGAGGAGCGCAAGGGCGGGCGCCAGGACATCGTGGTCACCGAGATCCCGTACAACCAGAACAAGGCCAAGATCATCGAGAAGATCGCCGACCTGGTGAAGGAAGACCGGATCCAGGGGATCTCGGACATCCGCGACGAGAGCGACAAGGACGGTCTGCGTGTCGTCATCGAGCTGAAGAAGGACGCCGACGAGCAGATCATCATCAACCAGCTCTACCAGCACACGCCGCTGCAGGACTCGTTCTCGGTGATCACGATCGCCCTGGTCAACGGGCGGCCGCAGGTGCTCAACCTGCGTGACCTGATGGTGGCGTACCGCGACCACCGGTTCGAGGTGATCACGCGGCGCACCCGTTACCTGCTGGCGCAGGCCGAACGCGAGGCCCACATCCTGGAAGGGTTGTTGGTCGCGCTGGCGAACATCGACGCGGTGATCGAGCTGATCAAGAAGTCGCCCAACGTCCCCGCGGCCCGCGCCGGGTTGATGGAGACCTTCTCGCTCACCGAAATCCAGGCCGACGCGATCCTCCGGATGCAGCTCCAGAAGCTGACGCACCTGGAGACGGAGAAGCTGCAGAAGGAACTGGCCGAGCTGCGGCAGAAGATCGCCGAGTACAAGGCGATCCTCGGGGATCCCGCGCTGGTGTACGACATCATCCGCGAGGACCTGTACGAGATGAAGGAAGGCGCGGACGCGCGCCGCACGGAGATCGTCGCCGGGGAGATCGAGACCTTCGCCAAGGAGGACCTGATCCCGGAAGAGGACATGGCGGTCACCCTGACCCACGGCGGCTACATCAAGCGCATGGCGCTGAACGTGTACCGCAAGCAGGGCCGGGGCGGCAAGGGCGTGTCCGGCGGGGAGACGCGGGAAGGGGACTTCGTCGAGCACCTGTTCGTGGCCTCGACGCACGAGTACATCCTCTTCTTCACCGATCGCGGGCAAGTGCACTGGCTGAAGGTGTACGACGTGCCCGAGATGAGCCGCACGGCCAAGGGGCGGAACATCGCCAACCTGCTCAATCTGGCCGAGGGGGAGAAGATCACCTCCCTCTTCCCGGTGAAGCACTTCGACAAGCGCTATCTCTTCATGGCCACGCGCAACGGGGTGGTGAAAAAGACGGTACTCGAGGCGTTCGGCAACCCGAAGCGGGGCGGGATCCGCGCGATCACGCTCGACGAGGGGGACAGCCTGATCGGCGCGCGCGTGACCACGGGGCGCGACGACGTCATGCTGGGCTCGAAGAACGGCATCTCGATCCGCTTTCCCGAGAAGATGGTGCGGGCGATGGGCCGGACCGCCGGTGGGGTGGCGGGGATGAAACTGCGCGACGGCGACGAGGTGCGCGACCTCATCATCGTGCGGCCGGGGGCGACCGTGCTGACCGTGTGCGAACGCGGCTACGGCAAGCGGACTTCGTTCGAGGAGTACCGGCTGCAATCGCGCGGCGGCTTCGGCATCATCAACATCAAGACCACCGACCGGAACGGCAAGGTGGTCGCGATGCGGGCGGTCACCGACGGGGACGACGTCATCATCATCACCTCGAAGGCGATGGTGGTTCGTTCCTCGGTCGCGCAGATCTCCACGATCGGCCGCGCCACCCAGGGGGTGCGCCTGATGAACGTGGAGGACGGGGACGAGGTGGTCGCGGTCGCGGTGATCTCCGAGGAGGAGAGCCGGGACGCGCAGACCGCGCAGGTCGAGCAGGTCGAAGACGGGGGCGAGGTTCCCGCGGAGACCAACGGCGAGGGCCCGGAGCCCGAGCCGGCGGAGGATGAGGCGCCCGAAGCGGAATAGCGGAGCATTCGTGGGGCGGAGGAAGAAGGGGGCTGCGGTCGCGCGCCGGGGCGCCCACGCGACGGCCGAGGTCGAGCTGGCCCTGCTCGCGGACGTCGGCGAACTGGTCAGCCGTTCGCGTGACGCGGAGGAATCGCTGCGCGGCCTCGTGCAGTTGATCGCCGACCGGGTCCAAGTGGACGTCTGTTCCCTCTACCTGCGCGCCAACCACGATCTCGTCCTGCGCGCCACCCACGGACTCGATCCCGCGGCGGTCGGTCGCGTGCGGATGCACACTTCGGAGGGTCTCACCGGCCTGGCGGTGGAGACCGGGGCGCCGGTCGCGGTCGAGGACGCCCCCGGACATCCGCGCTTCAAGTACTTCCCCGAGACCCGCGAGGAACTCTTTCACTCCTTCCTCGGCGTGCCCTTGATCGAGCGGGGGGAGGCCGTGGGCGTACTGGTGATCCAGACCCGCCGCCCGCGCCGGTGGACGCGCGCCGAAACGCTCATGATGTCGGCGGTGGCGTCGCAACTGGTCGGTACCGTCGTTTCGGCCACCCTCATCGAGTCGCTGAGTCGCGCCGCGCAGCCGCACGACCCGGTCCCGGCGGAAAGCCCCTTCCGCGCCCTCTCCGGGACCCCCGCGGTCCCCGGGATCGCCCGCGGCAAGGCGTATCTCTTCATTCCCCGCTCCGATCTCCTGCACCTGCAGCCCGAACCGGCGGCCGATGGGCCGGCGGAACTGGCCCGACTCGAACGGGCGATCCAGCGCTCGGTCGACCAGGTCCGCGGCCTTCACGAAGAGGTCGCCCAGCGCCTGTCGACGGAAGACGCGTCGATGTTCCATGCACACCTCCTGCTCCTGCAGGATCGGTCATTTCGCCGCAAGATCGAGGCGGTGATCGGGATGCGCCAGTCGGCGCGGTACGCGGTCAAGAAGGTCGTCCACGACTACCTCGAGGTGTTCGCGGCGATGGAGGACCCGTACCTGCGGGAGCGCGCGACCGATCTCGAGGACGTGGCCCGGCGCCTGCTGGAGAACCTCGAGTCGGAAGAGCCCCCGGCCTCCGACCTGATCCCCGAAGGGGCGGTGGTGGTGGCGCCCACGCTCGACCTCTCGCTGGCCGCGGTGCTGCAGGCGCGACGTGCGGCCGCGGTGGCGACCTCGCGCGGCGGCGCGGGCGGACATGGGGTGATCCTCGCCCGCTCCCTCGGCATTCCCGCCGTCGTCGGCATCGAGAACGTGCTCGACCAGCTCGTTGCCGGCGACGAGGTCATCCTCGACGGCGCGGCCGGGACGCTCTTCGTCCACCCGACCCGGGAAGTGATCCAGGCCTACGAGAAGCAGGCGGAGCGGTATCGCCACCTGCTCACGGTGCTCGACCCCGCGCCCGGGATCCCGGCGGCCCTGCGGGACGGGACCCGGGTCGAATTGTCCGCGACCATGGGTCTGCTCAGCGACCTCGAAGGCATCCATCGGTCCGGGGCGGAGGGGATCGGGCTTTATCGCACCGAGTTTCCGTTCTACGCCATGCGCCGGCTGCCCGGGGAGGAGGAGCAGTGCTCGCTCTACCGCAAGGCGCTGGAAGGGGGGCGCGGGCTTCCGGTGACGCTGCGGCTCCTCGATGCGGGCGGGGACAAGCCGTTGCCGGGTCTCGAGATTGCCGCGGAGGAGAATCCGTCGCTGGGGGTGCGGGGACTGCGGCTCCTGCGCCGGCATCCGGACCTGCTGCGCGCGCAATTGCGCGCCGCGTTGCGCGCGTCGCGACACGGCGCGCTGCGGATCCTGGTCCCGATGGTGGCGTCGATGGACGACTGGCGCTGGGCGCGGCGCGAGTGTGAGGAGTGCTTCGAGGCATTGCGCGGGGAAGGGTCCGCGCCCGACGCGATCCCCCCGTTCGGCGCCATGGTGGAGACCCCGTCCGCAGTGTTGCTGGTGCGGGGGCTGGCGGCGGAAGCGGATTTCCTCAGCATCGGCACGAGCGACCTCATTCAGTACGTGCTGGCGGTGGACCGCAACAACCCGCACGTGGTCGAGATGTTCGACGCGCTGGACCCGGCCGTCCTGCATGCGGTGTCGCAGGTGCTGGCCGCCGCCCGCGAGGCGGAGAAGCCGGTCAGCATCTGCGGCGAGATGGCGGGTCACCCGCTGGCCGCGCCGCTGCTCGTGGGCCTGGGGGCGCGCAGCCTGTGCGTGGACGCCAACCGCATCCCGGTGCAGAAGGGGTTGCTGCGCGAACTCGAGCTCGCGCCGCTCCAGGCGCTGGCCGGGGACTGCCTGCGCATGCACACCTCGGGCGAGGTGCGCTTCGCGACCCTCGAGGCCCTGCTTTCCCTCCACAGCGACCGTGTGGACGAGATGCTCGGTGTGCTGCTTCCCCCGCGGGGATGAGCGGTGGGGCGATGCGCACAGGAGGGCCGGGCGGGGGGCGCCGGCGATCCAAGGGTGCGCCGCGTCGGGCGTATCAGGGCGTAGCGGACACGGAGGATGAAGCCGGCGACCGCTCGACCGCCGGCGGCGGGCTCAGCGCATCCCTTCCGGCAGCCGCCCGCGGCCGGAGTAACAGTCGATGCGCTGCCCGTGCCCGGTGAGGACGACGTCCAGGACTCCGTCGCCGTCGAGATCCGCGAGTCCGGGAGGATCCTCCGGCATGTTGCCGGCTTCCACGCGCCATCGCAGTGCGCCGGTTGCGGCCTCGAGGCAGAGCAGGTCGCCGCGATTCGTGCCGGCGATGACCTCGAGCCGCCCGTCGCCGTCGAGGTCGGCGACGCGGGGGACGTGGACCACGGCATCGCCGGTCGTGCGCCAGATCACGGTTCCGTCCGGGTCGAGGCAACAGAGGCCGTCTTGGACGCCGACGAAGAGTTCGCGACGATTGTCGCGATCGGCGTCTGCCCAGCAGGCGCCGGAAGCGGCCTGGATCGCCGCCGTCCAGGCGGCCTTGCCGTCGAGGGCTTCGAGGGCGAGCAGGCGGCCGTCCGCGCCGGCGGCGACCACGCGCGGGGGACGGCCCCGGCCCGGGGACGCCACGGCAAGTTCCGCCGCCACGCCCGCCCCTGCCGATTCCTGCCAGCGGATCTTCCCGGACGACCCGTCGAGGCTCACGATCGCTCCCCCGCGGGTGGCCAGGAACACCTCCGGCCGACCGTCCCCGTCGACGTCCGTCACGATCGGTCGCCCCCACACCGGCGCGCGGGCGGGAAACTCCCAGAGCGTCGCGAGGTCGGTCCCGCGCAGGGCGGTGACCGTGGCCGGACCGTACCAGGCGCACACGATCAGGTCGTCGGCGCCGTCGCCGTCCAGGTCCGCCACGGCCGGCGTGGCATAGCCCCGATGCGGCAGCGACCGCTCGGCGCGGATCCGTCCGCTTGCGGGGTCGATCACCAGGACGCTCCCGGCCTCGCCGTCGTCGTACCGCCAGGCCACGATCTCCGGGTTTCCGTCCCGATCCGTGTCGGCCAGCGCGGGGGCCCGGTTGCCGTCCTCCCGGTAGGGCGCCTCCCACAGGAGTTCGCCCGTGCGTCCGCGGAACGCCCGGAGGCCGCTGCGCCCGTGGCGGTCGTGCGCGGGGACGATCACGTCCGGCGTGCCGTCCCGGTCGGCGTCGACGAGCAGCGGCCCGGGCCGGACCGCATTGGTCATGCGCCGGCTCCAGAGTTGCTTGGGTCCGCGGATGACGCGCAGCCCCGCGGTGCTGATGCCGAGATCGAGAATCCCGTCCTGGTCGGCATGAAAGAAGTGCAACGCGTAGACCGGCGGCTCCACGCGAACCGCGTGAAGCACGCGCCCTTCGCGGTCCAGGGCGGTGATGAGGCCGTCCACGAGGCCGTAGTGGTATTCGGTTTGGCCGTCCCCGTCGATGTCGGCCGCGCGCGCGCCCATCGTGATTTCCTGGTGCAACTCCATCGTGCCGCGCGAGTTGCCGGTCGCCGGATCGAGCCGCAGGGCGCGGGAGCCCGCGCACAGAAGCAGGTCGACCCGGTCCCCGTCGCCGGGGACGGTCCAGCGGAGGTCCGGAAGGATCGGGTCCGGCTCCTCGTGCGTCCACCGGTCCGTACCGGTGCGCGCATCGGTGGCGCGCAGCGTCCGTCGGTCCTCCGCGAGGGTGAAGACGGTCGGTCCCACGCCGTCCGGGAGATGGGCGAGGACGAAGTGGACCTGGGCCGACCCGGCCGAGACGCTCCATCGAGGATCGCGGTCGCCCGTCCACAACCGGCCGGTATCGTTGCGGGTCCACAGGCGGCGGCCTTCCGACAGGTCCCATGCGGACTGCAAACCGTCGGCGTCGGCCGCGATCCAGAGTCCGTCGGCGTCGAGCGCCGCGATCGGACCGTCCGGGAGGGGCGTATCGACGCGCCGGGTACGCAGCAATCGCCCGTCCGCCAGCGCATACCAGGACCACTCCTCGTCCCCGAGGACGGCGAATTCGGTTCCGCCGCGAAGGAAGATCAGCCGGCCTGGGGCGCGATCGTTCAGGCTCCACAGCACCGTCCCGCTCCGCGCGGAAAGCAGGGACAGCGAGCGGCCCTTCTCCAGCAGCACGTCCGGCGCGCGGTCCCCGTCTCCGTCGAAGGAGATGCGGCGGGCGCTCGCGCCGGCCAGGTCCTTTTCCCAACGGGAGGACCCGTCGGCGCCGGCGAGGAGTCGGAGCGCGCCGTCCTCCTCGGCGACGAGGAGCGCCGCCCCGGCGCCGGCTTCCCCGGGCAGATCGCGGACCCAGCGCAATCGGCCGAGGTCGCGGCGCACCCAGAGAGTCTTCGGCGGGGAATCGAGCCGGACCGCGGCCAGCTTGGGCTCGCCCGCGGGATTGTCGCCGTAGGCGAGGACCAGTTCCGGCCGGCCGTCCCCGTCGAGATCGCAGAATTGCGCGCTCCGGCCCGGCCCCGAGGGCATGGAGTAGCGGGCGAGCACCTGGCCCGAGCGCCCGGAGAAGACGAAGCGCTGACCCGCCCGGTTGCCTCCCGTGAAGTCGCGGATTCCGTCTCCGTCGATATCGACCGTGAGATCATCGCCGCCCCAGTCCGATTGGGGGCTGTACCAGAGATCGCACCGGGGCAGGATGAGCTCGCGCTGAATCCGGTCGTCGCGCGCGACGGTCACGCGCAACGTCCGGCGATAGTGGTCCAGCGCTTCCACCTCGAGCGCGTGTTCCCCCGTGGGCAACGCCAGGTCCCGCAGCGGTGTGCCGTGGGCAACGCCGCCGACGACCACCACGCTTCCCGGGGGGGTCGCGAGCACCGTGAGCCGTCCGGTATGACGCGTCAGCTCGACGGCAAGGGTCTGGGACGAGCGGCGTTTCACCTCGAGGACCAGCTCCCGGGTGTCGTGGTCCGCGGCCTCGATCGACAGGCGGTGCACGCCGGCCGGGAGGCGCAGCGAAAGCGCCCCGGACCCGGGGTCCCAACGGCGCTCGTCGAGGCGGGCGACCGCGTGGGGCGGCGAGACCCGCAGCGTGACGACTCCCGGCTGAAAGGCCTCATAGGTACCCAGGCCGGCGGCGGCGAGCAGGAACAGCGCGGACGGGACCACGACCGCCCGCCGGCGCGCGGCGAAACGCCAGGCCCGGTCCAGCCGCGAAGGCGGGCGCGCCAACACGGCTTCGCCGCGGAGAAACCGGTCGAGGTCTTCGGCGAGCTCCCCGCCGTTGGGGTAACGTCGGGACGGGTCTTTCTCGAGCGACTTGAGCAGGATCGTTTCGAGATCCCGGTTGAGCGTGGGCAGGCTCCGGCGCGGCGACGGCGCCTCCGCGGCCTCGACCTTCTCCACCAGGGAGGTGAACGGCGTGGCGCCCGTCAGCATTTCGTAGAGCAGGGTTCCGAGGGCGTAGACGTCGCAGGGAGGCCCGATCGCCGCGAGGTCCCCGATCGCCTGTTCGGGCGCCATGTAGACGGGGGTGCCGAGGATCTGCCCGCTGGCGGTCAGGTTCGCGTCGGGCTCCACCGACTTGGCCAGGCCGAAATCGGCGACCAGGACGCGGTGTCCGGCCGGCGCGCCGGACCCGCCCTCCAGAAGGACGTCGGCCGGAAGGGAGGATCCGGACTCGACCGCGGCCAGGAGCACGTTGGCGGGCTTGACGTCGCGGTGGACGACGCCGTGCGCGTGGGCGTGCTGAAGCGCGCGGGCGATCCGGACCGCGATCTCGACGGCCGCGCGCGCGCCGAGGCGCTTCCGCTCCCGCATCAGGCGCAGGAGGGACGTTCCTTCGATGAGGCCCATGGTGTAGAAGGCATACCCGTCGTGTTCGCCGACATCGAAGATGGGGACGATGTTCGGGTGGGACAACTGGGCCGCGGTGCGGGCCTCGCGGGCGAAGCGGGCGACGTCTTCCGGGGAGGCGTGGGTTCCGGCGAGGAGGACCTTGAGGGCGACGGGGCGCCGGAGGTTCCGGTCGAATGCGCGGTAGACGACGCCCATGCCGCCCCGCCCCAGTTCGTCGCGGATCTCGTAGTGGCCGAATTCCCGCGGTCCCTCGGCGGTACCCGGCCGGAGTCGCGCGGACGGAGCGGTGGCGGGTTCGGCCGGCGTCCGGCCGGCCGAAGTGCGAGTGGCATCGGCGTCGCTGGGGACGTTGCCGGTTGAGCTCATGGCGGGTCCCGGGCGGGAGAGGGATGCGGCGGCCATCGGAGGCGGGATCACCCGTGCGACAACCGCGATCTTAGGGGTTGCGGACCCGCGGGGTCAACGACGGATTCTCAAAACGCGCGGCTGCCGTCCGTCGCGGGCGGGGGGCGCGCTCGTTCCGGCGCGGCCGCCGGGGGGGCGGTCGGTTCACTTGCGGGAGGCGCCCTCGATTTCTTCGCAGCAACGCACGAAGGCGGCGATCTCCTGCTGCCATTCCGCCCCGAAGGAAAGGACGAGGAGTTGCACGACCACCTCCTCCGCCTTGCTCGCCACGACATAGGTGCCGCCCCCCCGTCGGGCCAATTCGCGGAAGAACTTCTCCGCGAGTTCGCGCGCGAGTTCGTCCGCCGGGTCGGGGTGCTTCCCCGGCGGACCGTCCTCGAGCAGGGTGTGGACGCAGCTGACGAGGAAGGGCCGGACGCGGCCCGGCTTGCCCGAGTAGACCGCCTTGGCGAGCTTCTCCGGCTCGCGGTGCATCGCTTCCACCAGGGCATGGAGTCGTGCGACATCGCGGTCGTGGGCGGCGGCGTCGCCGCAGACGATGAGCACCTTGGCCGCCTCCCGGCGCCAGGGCATCTTGTGGGACTCCACCGCTTCCGCCACGGCCCGATCGACCCCTTCGTGCCAGTCTCCGCCGCCGACGGCCTCCACCCGTTCGAGCCGCTTGCGCACCTCGTCGAGTTTGGGGGTCAGTTCGCAGCGCACCTGCGCGCCGTCATCGTAGGTGATCAGGCCCAAGCGCAGGCGGTCGGCGGGAACGACGGCGGCGAGGATGGTGATCAACCCCGCGAGGCGCGCCTTGGCCGCCGAGAGATACGGGCCCATGCTGCCGGTGGAGTCGATGGCCAGGACGAGATCGAGTCCGTCGGTCTGGAGGTCGAGCAGGCGGTCGACGAGCGCCTCCGTGCGTCCGCCGCCGCCGGCGTCGGCCGGTCGCTCGATCCGTCCGACCGGGGTGACCTGCCACGACGCTTGTACGCCCGCCCACCACTTCTTCCAGCGCGTGAGGTTGCGGCCGAAGTCCTGTCCGGCAAGGGTCTTCAAGTGGGCGTACGCCATCTCGAGTTCGAGCGTGGAGCGCTTGGAGACGACGTAGCGTCCGAGCAGGCGTTCGATCCAGGCGGTGTCCGCCCCCGCGCGCAGGACGTCGGCGGGGAGGTCGCGGAGCGCGATGGCGGCGGTGCCGCGCACGCGCGGTTCCGGGTCCTCGAGCCCGGGCTCGAGGAGGGAGAGGACGCGGTCGTCCTTTTCCGCGGCGATGCCGAGAAGGGCGAAGGCGCGCACGCACCCGTTGTCGCGCGCGCGGTAGATCGCCTGCAGTCGTTCGAGGCGATCGGGCGTCGGCGCGGCGCCGTCGGGACGGGCGCCCGGCGAGAGCAGGAGGATCGCGAGGAACGCGACGCGCGCGGGCGCGGGCACGGTCATGGCGACCTCCGATTCGGGCGACGGCATGAAGCATACGCGGGCGGCCCCCGGAAGTCCACGACGGGATTGGTGGTCGGGGAAGCGGCGGATACAATGGGGAGCGGACGATCGGGATCGACGTGTGCGGTGCGCCGCCGCGCCTGGAGCCGTGCGGCATGCGCTGCGTCGGTCGGCTGTGCAGCGCCGCTCCGGACGCGGCTCGGCATCGCGCGTGGCCCCGCACCTGGGCGTGGGCGTCGCGGTTCTTCGAGCGCGGTGGCTGCGGCCGGCTCGACGGGGAAGGCTCGCACGGGTGGCGAATCGACGTTCTGCTGGATCGGGTGGCCGCCGGCGGGACGGCGTAGGCCGGGGACCTCCGGCGGATTGGGCGGGGAAGGACGATGGATTGTCTGAGCGCCGCGGTGGTCCTCTTCGGGCTCTTCGGCGGATTCATCTGGGCGATCATCCGGCTTGCCCAGGGCCTCCTGGGGGCCGACACCCGTCCGACCTTGAACCCGCACAGCCAGAGCACCGCCCACGCTCTGGGCGAATTCCGGGAGGCGTCGCTCGAAGCGGTTCCCCTTGCGAATGCGCCCGCGCGCAGGGACCCGGCGGTCCACCGGCATCGTCCCTGGATCGTCCGCGAATGGACGGGGGGAGACGTCGTCCCGGTTCCCGGCACGGGCGAGATCGAAGTGCGCTGGAACCGCGACGGCTGGCGCCTGCGATGGTTCGAGAAACAGCGCGGCTTCCACACCTGGACCGTCGTGATGGCGCGGGCGACCTTGCGCATCCCCCACGGCTTCCAGGTCCGGCCCCGCGCGGAGGATCTTCCCCTCCCGGGTCCCGAACGCTCCTGTTCCCAGCCCACCGGAATCCCGGAGTTCGACGCCCGCTGGAGCGTGCGCCTTTCCCCGGATGCACTGGACGTCCTCCCGGTCTCGCGGCCGGTCTGCGAGGCGATGCTCGTTCTGGCCCACCGGCGCGATGTCGTGCTTTCCCCGGCGCCGGCACCGGAGAGTCGGAGCGAGCAGCCGGCGACGGGAAAGTCGCGCGCGGCGCCGGCTGGGACGGAACGCACGGATTCAGGAGACCCGGTCCTGGATGTGCAACCCGCGCGGTCCTGGGTCAGTCTGCACGGGTCCCTCTTCGATGCGGGGGAACCGCGCGCAATTCTCGAGGCTGCGTGCGACGTGCTCGTCGCCGTGCTCAAGGAGTCCGCGGCGCGTGCGGGGGTGGCCAAGATCCACTTGGTTCATTCCCCCGCCGGGGTCGACGCGGCACCCGCCCATTGTCCCGTGTGCGCGGAGTCGATCCTGGATTCGCCCGCGCGCTGCGCGCGGTGTGAGACCCCTCACCACCGGGACTGCTGGACCTACGTCGGGGCTTGCTCCGTGTTCGGTTGCCGGTCGAGCGAGATGCGCGCGTAGGCCGCCTCGAGTTCCTTCCGCCCCGCCCCGGAGCTCCCGGCGCCGGTCCCGAAAATGGCACGACCGGCTCCGGTTTCGGAGCCGGTCGTGCACCTTGCGCTGTCTGGGATTTTGCCTGCCCGCGTGGGTCTTGGGCAGGCCAGGGGTTCGAGGATCAGGGATAGCAACCCTCGTGCCCCGTCTTCGGCGTGCGGAGGATCTCCGGACTTGCCGCGCAAATGGAAGAAACGAAAAAGAATGCGTCTCGGCCGCGCGCCCGCTTTTTTTCCGAGAGGTCCCGCGTTGCCCGGATCGGGATTCCCCGGTAACGACGAATGTTACCATGCCCGGACACCCGCACGTCCTGCGGGGGCCCGACCGAGGGGATCGACCTCGGGGGGGCTTCGGGAACCGGGGGAAGTTCGCAGGAGTTCTTCAAAGTCTTGGAATGAAATGGATTGTGGCGGTTCACCCGCACGTCGGCACGCCCAGGCGGGGGATCGGGCGCCATCCCGACGGCTGCTTCCGACGCAAAGTTAGGGTTGCCCTAACGAGTTCTATGGGTATACTGGAAGCCGTTCGACACGCTCCAGTCGAGGTGCCCCCATGTCCGGCATCGAGGTCGTGCTGCGGCGATTCTCCGACCGCGGCGAGGATCCCGAGGGTGTGGTCACGGCCTACCGGGAGATTCCGCCGCGTCCGGCGCGCATGGCGGAATGGCCGGCGGAAGTTCCGCGGCGCCTCCGCGAGGCGCTCGGGTCGCGCGGGATCGCGGCGCCCTATTCGCATCAGGCGGAAGCGATGCGTCACGTCCTGGCCGGCCGCCATGTCGTGGTCGAGACGCCGACGGCCTCGGGGAAGACGCTCTGCTACAACGTGCCCGTGGTGGGTCGGATTCTCGAGGATCCGGCCGCGCGCGCGCTCTATCTCTTTCCGACCAAGGCGCTCTCCCAGGACCAGATGAGCGAGTTGCAGGAATTGGTCGACGCCCTCGGGGAGCCGATCAAGACGTTCACCTACGACGGCGACACGCCGGACGACGCGCGCCGGGCGATCCGGGCGCAGGGTCATGTGGTGGTCACGAATCCGGACATGCTGCACCAGGGGATCTTGCCGCATCACGCGAAGTGGGCCAAGCTGTTCCAGAATCTCCGCCATGTGGTGATCGACGAGCTTCACACCTATCGGGGGGTGTTCGGCAGCCACGTGGCCAACGTGATCCGTCGGCTGAAGCGGGTGTGCCGGTTCCACGGATCCAACCCGATCTTCGTCCTCTGCAGTGCGACGATCGCGAATCCGCGCGAACTCGCGGAGCGCCTGATCGAGGAGCGGGTGGAGCACGTGAACGACAACGGCGCGCCGTCCGGGGCCCGCACGTTCGTCATGGTGAATCCGCCGTTGGTGAACCGCGAGCTCGGGATTCGCAAGAGTTGCGTGGCGACCGCGCGCCGGATCGCCAGCGACTTCCTGCGTCGGGAAGTGTCCACCATCGTCTTTGCGACCAGTCGGTTGAATGTCGAGGTGCTGACGCGCTATCTCAAGGAGGACCACGATCGGGGTCCGGCGCCGGACGGGCGGATCCGCTCCTACCGGGGCGGGTATCTGCCGAACACGCGCCGCGAGATCGAGCGCGGACTTCGCGAAGGGAAGGTCAAGGGGGTGGTCAGCACCAACGCGCTCGAACTGGGGATCGACATCGGCTCGCTCGACGCCTGCGTCATCGCCGGCTATCCCGGTTCGATCGCAAGCGTCTGGCAGCAATCGGGTCGGGCGGGGCGAAAAAGCGCGCGCGCGGCGGCGGTGTTCGTCGCGCGCTCCGATCCGATCGACCAGTTCCTGGTCACGCACCCCGAGTACTTCTTCGGCACCCCGCCGGAGCATGGACGAATCAACCCCGACAACCTGCTCATTCTGGTTGCCCACGTCAAGTGCGCGGCGTTCGAGATTCCGTTCACCGCGGGGGAACGGTTCGGGGGGGAGGACTTGGGGGAGATCCTGCGCTACCTCGAGGACGAGAAGATCCTCAAGCGCGTGGGGGACCGCTGGCACTGGACGCGCGAGGTCTACCCCGCCGACGCGGTGAACCTGCGCAGCGCGGTGAACGAGAACTTCGTGATCATGGACGAAACCGACCGGAATCGCGTGATTGCGGAGGTCGACTATTCCAGCGCGCCGTCGACGGTGTATCCGGAGGCGATCTACCTGTGCGAGTCGGAGATTTACCACGTCCGTCGCCTCGACTACGACCAGCGGCGCGCCTACGTGCGCAAGGTCGCGACCGACTACTTCACCGAGGCGATCACGAACACCTCGGTTCGGGTGATGGACGTGTTCGAGGGGCGCGCGCAGACGACGGCGCCGGTGGAGCACGGCGAGGTGCATGTGGCGTGGCGGGTGAGCGGCTTCAAGAAGATCAAGTTCCACACGCGCGAGAACGTCGGCTTCGGGAACGTGAATCTGCCGGATCAGGAGATGCACACGACGGCGTACTGGTACCAGGTTCCGGGCGCCGCGCTGGCCGGCCGGTTCACGCGCGCGGACGTCCTCGACGGCGCGATGGGGGCGGCGCACCTCTTCCACCACCTCGCGCCGCTGCTGCTGCTCTGCGACGTGCGCGACCTGGCGCGCTGCGTCGGGGACCGTTCGGCGAACTGGTTCGCCCCCGCGGAACGGGAGACGCGTCCGGGGTGGGACCGCGGGGTGGTGCGCGACGGGTCCGGGGGCGAGGTCGCGCTCGATGCGCTGGAGTCTTTCGATCCGGTGATCTTCCTCTACGATTCCGTGCCGGGGGGGATCGGGTTGAGCGCGCAGCTCTACGATGCGCACGATCTGCTGGTGGAGCGCGCGATCGACCGGCTCGAGGCCTGTCCCTGCGAGCGCGGCTGTCCCTCCTGCGTGGGACCGATCAACGAGAGCGGCCGCCGCTCCAAGGAGGTCGCGCGCGCGATTCTCGTGGAACTCCGGCGCGGTCGCGCCGCCGGGGTGCCGGCTGCCGCCGAGCCGGTTCGACCGGCGCCGGCGGGCGGCCCGGGAGGGGGGTAGGCATGGACCTCCGCGACCGTCTCAACGCGCACTTCAAAAAGAGCGCTCCGCGCGCGCCGGAACCGGCGCCGGAACCCAAGGAGACCCGCCGGCGCCTCGAGCGGCTGCTGCGCGCGGTCTCCGGCGAGGCCGCCGCGGAGGAGCCGGCCCCGGAAGTCTCGTCGGACGCCGGGGATCCCGCGGCCGGTGCGGAGAGGGAGGCCGGCGGCGGTCGCCCCGCGCACGCCATCGACGAAGAGATCGTCGGCCGGGCGCGTCGCACGGGGGCGGAAGACCCGTGTCCCGACCTCCGCGACCCGCTCCCGGTCGAGCGCGCGGTGCCGGGGGAGGAGTTCCCAACCCCGCGCGGACGCGCCTTCCGCATCGTGCGGCGCTGGCCGATCGACACCGCATGGGGCGGCGTGCGCTTTCGCGAGTTCCTGGACGTCGACCGCGCGGCTTTGGCCCGGCTGGGTAAGGATCCGCGCCTGGCGGACGTCCCGCTCGAGGGCTTCCGCTTCGTCGACACCGAGACCACCGGCCTGGCCGGCGGCACGGGCACCTACGCCTTCCTGGTCGGCGTCGGCGAGGTCCGCCGCGACGAAGTCGTACTCACGCAGTACCTCCTGCGCGATTTCGAGGAGGAAGGCGCGCTCCTGCACGCGCTGGGCGGACACTTCGAGCCGCCCGCGGGGCTGGTCAGCTTCAACGGCAAGGCGTTCGACCTTCCCCTCCTCGAGACCCGGCGCGTGATGAATCGTGCGGATGGGTGCTGGATCGAACTGCCGCACTTCGATCTGCTCCACCCGGCGCGCCGGATCTGGAAGCTCCGCCTCGTGCAGTGCGCGCTCACCCGCCTGGAGGCGGGCGTGCTCGGGGTCGAGCGCGAGGCGGACATCGAGGGATCCCGCATTCCGGAGGTCTACTTCGACTACCTGCGCAGCGGCGACGCGCGCGAGCTGGCGCGCGTCGTGGAGCACAACCGGCTCGACATCCTGAGCATGGTGGCGTTGCTCGCCCACGCGGTCTCGCTCTACGGCCGGCCGGAGGAACACGCCGATCGGCTGCCGCCGTCCGACCTGTTTTCGCTGGGCCGCCTTCACCACGTCCAGGGCGACCGGGATCGCGGCCGCGAGGTGATGGATCGCGCGGTGCGTTCCGGCCTGGAAGAGTCGCAGGAGGCGCAGGTCCTCTGGTTGATGGCGAAGGCCCATCGGCAGGCGGGAGAATGGGAACGCGCGGTGGAGGCTTGGGAGCGCCTGGTGAGTCTGGCGCCCGACGATCCGGCGCCGTACGTGGAACTCGCGAAGCACTACGAGCACCGCGGGAACCGGCTCGATCTCGCCCTCGAGTGGGTGGCGCGGGCGAAGCAGTCGGCCGGCGCTTCGGGGGTCGGGTTGGCCGCGCTCGAGCATCGCGAAGCGCGGCTGCGGAAGAAACTCGCGCGCGCCGAGTGAACCCGTCCGGGGCGCGGGAACGGCAGGGCTACTTTCCGCCCGGCTCCGGCGCGGCACGGGCCCGCTCGAGCAGGCGATCCAGCACGGGGGCGGCGCCGTCGGGCAGCGACCGGGCCCTCGCGAAGGCGGCGACGGCGTCGGCTCGGGCCTGTGTCGCCGTCCCGCCCGCGGCCTCCTCCAGGTCGGCGCGGTCGAGCGCCACCAGGCCCTTCCGGATCCACGGCGCGGCGATTCCCTCCTCCAGCGCGAGTGCCCGTTCGGCATCGGCGGCCGCCTGGGCGAGGAGGGACGCGGCCTCCACCGGTTTTCCCCCGGCCAGCAGGACCCGCGCCCGGTGCGCGCGCGCGCCCGCTCGGGCGATCCACCACGTCCACCGTCCGGCGTTGTGCTGGAGGGCCTCCTCGCAGGACTGCAGGAGCCCGTCGAGCGCGGCGGAGTCCTGGAGCATCCGGGCGTAGCGCAGATCGAGCCAACCGTCCCGGGCTTCGTCCCGGTACGGGTTCCGGCGCAGCGCTTCGCCAAGCCGGGATTCGGCTTCGTCGAGGTCGTTCCGGTGAAGCGCGAGCAGGCCGAGGCAGGAATCGTTTGCGCCGTCGCGGGCCTCGATGCGGCCGCCGGAGCGGGCGGGTTGGTCGATGGCGGCGAACTCCGCTGCGGCCAGACGGCGCAGCCGCTCGAGGTCCGGATGCAGCCGCGCGAAATCCGTCGCCGTGGGGAGCGGTCCGGCGGCGGCAGTATCGCCGCGGCCGGCGCGCCAGCGGCACTCGGCTTCGAAGAGCGCGGCGCGCAGCACCTCCGAACGGGCGAGTCCGAGCTGATAGCGCGTGGCGAGGTCATCGGGCCGGCGGCGCGCCGCCTCCTCGAGGGCCCGGGTCGCGCGGTCGCCATGTCCGGCGAGGCGCAGCACCCAACCCATGACGAACCAGGGGGCGGCCGAGTCCGGATCGCGCGCTTGCTGCGCTTCCGCGGCGCGGAGGGTCCCCTCGAGGAGGGTGCGGAAAGGGATCGGGTCTCCGAGGCGGCGGCGTTCGACCGCCTTCACGACGGCCATCTCGGTGTTCCGGAAGAACTCGCTTTCCAGCACGGATCGGCGGCGCTCTTCGGCGACGCGCCAGGCTTCCGTCCCCAGGGAGACCGCGAGAGCGACGGCCGCGCAGAGGGTTGCCAGCGCGGCCGCAAGTCCCGGCCGGCGGCTCACCCAGCGGCGGAGGCGGTAGAGGGGCGCGGCGGGTCGGGCGAGGATCGCCTCTCCGGCGAGCCAGCGCCGGAGGTCTTCGGCGAACTCGGCGGCGGAGGCGTAGCGTCGCGGCGGTTCCTTCTCCAGCGCCTTGAGGCAGATGGTCTCCAGGTCCCGTGCCACGCGCGGTTCGCGGAGCCGGGGCCGGATGGGATCGGCATGCGCGGCTTTGAACAGGGTTTCCTGGACGGACGCGCCCTCGTGCGGAGGATGTCCGGTCAGGGCGTCGTAGAGGATCGCCCCGAGGCCGTAGACGTCCGTGGCGACGGTGGCGGGACGGCCCTCCGCCTGCTCCGGGGCCATGTAGGCGGGAGTCCCCTGGATGGCAGCCGTCGTGATCGTCGCGGCCGCGTCGGGGTCGATGTTCTTGGCGAGGCCGAAATCGCCGACCAGGGCGCGGCGGTTGGAATCCACCAGGACGTTGTCGGGCTTGAGGTCGCGGTGAATCACCGCGGCCCGGTGGGCGTGGTCCACGGCCACGGCGACCTGGCGAACCAGGGCGGCGGCCTCCCGGAGGTCCACGGGCCCCGCAGCGTCCTGCCGCCGCAGATGGTCCCGGAGCGTCCGGCCGGCGATGTAATCCATGACGAGCCAGGTTTGTCCCTCATGTTCGTGGATCTCGTGCACCGCGATGATGCCGGGGTGCTGCAGTCGGGCGGCCGCGCGCGCTTCATGGAGGAGGCGATCCCGCGCGCGCGGGTCCGCCAGGGGGCCGGAGCGGGACAGTCCCTTGAGGGCAACCTCGCGACCCAGGCGGGAGTCGCGCGCGAGATAGACGATTCCCATGCCGCCGCGGCCGAGTTCCCGGACGACTTCGAAACGGCCGATCGGCGCGACCGCGGGACCGGTGATGCGCTTGGACTCCGCCCCCTCGCCGAGCAGTCGAGTGACGTCGCCGGACACGAGCCGCACGTCGGTCAAGCGGGTCGTTCCGGAGGGCGGTCCGGGCCCGTTGACGCCCGCTCCGGGATCGACCACGGTCAGTTCCGCTCGATCGAGAAAGCCGCGCGCCAGCAGAGCCTCCACGAGGGCGCGCTCGTCGCCGGCGCCGGTGGCGCGGCACTCCGCCACCTGTTGGGGCGTAATCGCGCCGCGTTCGAGCAAGCGATCGATCAAGGATGGGGCGGGTTCGGACATCAGACCTCGCAGGAGGGTCGTGTTGCTGAAGGCACCGTATCATCCGACGGTGGTGACGATCAAGGCGGGGCGCGGGGCCCCGTGCCGCATCGGCGCGTCCGCGTCGGGCGTGCGGCGGGGGGCGTCACTTGCGACGGGCGAGGATGACGTAATCATCGTTGCCGATGCGTCCTTCGGCCAGGACGTTCAGGGATAGGCGGGAGGGCGACTCGCGCAGGATGCGCTCGCCCGTCCGGGTCGTGACGACAAGGAGGCGGGGGGAAGCGGAGAGGCGCGCGGCGAGCGCCGCGGGATCCGAATCGGGCAGCGACTCGACCGGTCTGCGCGAGTAGTAGGGAATGCCTTCCTCATACGGGCCGAAGGCGACGATGACGTCGTCCTCGCGGGACAATTCGGCGAGGCGCGTGCCGAGTTTCCGGGCCGACGACAGGGCTGCGACGGCGGGCCGCACGGCGCCGCGATAGAGGTTCCAGGACGGGAGGAGGACGAGGACCAGCGCGAGGCCGGCGGCCGCCATGCGGCCGCGGCGCAGGAACAGAGTGGCGGCGACGGCGCCGCCGAGAGCGAGGGCGCCCACGGCCTGCGCCGGGCCGGCCAGTTCCGAGAGCACGTGTTCGGGGAGTCCCCGGCCGGCAAAAGGCGGGCGAGCCTCCGCGGGAAGGAGCGGCCACGCCCACAGGGCGAGTCCGCCCAGGGCATGAAGTCCGGCGATCGTCCACAGGGTCCGGCGCAATCCGGTTGCGCCGTCGCCCGACGGCGCGAGCGCGCGCGCCGCCGTCCAGCCGACCAGGATGCTCAGCCACGGGAGCGCGGGGAGAAGGTAGTAGTCGCGTTTCGCCGGGAGCAGCGTGAAGAAGGCGAACATGGTCAGGAAGAGGGTCGCGGCGAACGCCACTCCCCGCCGATCCGGGTCGTCGGTGCCGTGCCGGAAAGTCCGCCAACAGGACCACGCGGCCAGCGGAAGGAGCGTCGTCCAGGGGAGAAAGTTGAGCGGCAGAGTCCGGAAGTAGAACGTCGCGGATCGCGTGTGGGTCCAGGGATCGACGAGTCGCGTCACCGTCTGTCGGAAGAAGATCGCTTCCGGATAGCCGTCGGGCGCCGCGAAAACCAGCGGCAGAGCCCAGGCGGCGATCACGGCCGACAGTGCCGCCAAGCCGGGGCCCCAGGCGATACGCCGCGCGAGCGGCTCGGGACGTGCGCCGATCCAGGCCCACGCGGCCAGACCGAGCAGGAAAAGCGCGGCCCCCACCCCCTTGGTCAGGACGCTCACCCCGGCGAGGGCGAAGCCGAGCGCCTGCCATGCGATCGACGCGGGCACCGGGCCTGCCGACGGCGGCGATGCGGGCGGAAGCCCGCGCACGAACGCCGCGAAGGCCGTCGTGGTCCAGAAGGCGAGCAGGGCGTCGATGTTCGCCCGGGACGCCAGCACGAGGAATCGCGCGGAGGTCCCGAGCAGGGCCGCGGCGATCACGCCGGTAAAGAAGGCGGTGCGTGGATCGGCGAAGAGCCGCCGCGGGATCCAGAACGTCAGCACGAGGGTCCCGACCGCGGCCAATACGGAGGGGAGGCGAGCGGCGAACTCGTCCACGTCGCCGCGCGCGGCTCCGGCCAGCGCGGCGCACCAGAAGAAGAGGGGCGGCTTTTCCGAATAGGGCCGTTCGGCCAACCGGGGCACGAGCCAATCGCCGCTTTCCAACATTCCCCGGGCGATCGTCGCATAGCGCGGCTCGTCCGGGTTCAGCAGGTCGGAGTCTCCGAGAAAGGCACCGTACGTCCACGTCCCAAGGGCGATCAGGGTGAGGAGGGCGATGCGGGTCGGGGTCACGGGGGCTCGTGTCGGCAAGCGAGAAACACCCCGGACGGGCAGGGCCGGGGCAGGACCCGACTGTACCGGCGCCGTCCAGGGGACGCAAGATCTGCGCGCCGCGGATGCGGCCATCCGGAAGGGCGAGCGGCGGCTATTTTTGTACCACCGGGCGGCGGCGGACCCGTATAATCATACACCCGAAGGACGGCGAAGTTCGCGGGAGGCTCTTGCATGCATACGAGGACACGGGCTTGGGCGCTGGTTCTGGCGTCGACGCTCGCGGGCTGTTCCCAGGAAGCGCCGTCTCCCGCTCCGGGCCATGAGCCGAAATCGATCACCAACCCGCTCGAAGCTCCGGGGGCGTACCTCGAGGGGGTCGTCGACGCCAAGTTCGAGGCGGAGCGAAAGCTCTGGCTCGCGGACCTGCAACAGCGGATCCAGGCCTTCGATATCGCGAACAGCCGAAAACCGGGCAGTCTTGCGGAGCTGGCGGCAAAGGCTCCGCTCCCCAAGATCCCCCACTTCATGGAATTCAAGTACGACCCGCAGACGGGCGAGATCGACATCGTCCGTTCCGCGGGCAAGTAGCGACCGGGACCGGGATCGCCGATGAAGCTCCTCACCATCTCGCAGGTCAAGCCGGGGATGATCACCGCCCGGTCGATCGCCGATCGGACCGGTGCCGTGCTTACCAACGTGGGGGTCGAGCTCACCGACGGCATCATCGAGAAGCTCAAGAGCCGCCGCGTGGAGTTCGTGTACGTGCAGGAGGATGGGGAGTCCGGCCAAGGGGCCTCGGAGTCCGAAATCGCCGTCCGCGAGGCTGAAATCGACCGGGCTGTCGAGCTCATGTTCGCGGATCATGCCGGCTCCGAGGTGATGGTCGCCCTCGCCGAACTCGGGAAGAAGTACCGCAAACGCAAGTTGCGGTGATCCGGAACGGACGGAAAGCGGGTTGCTGCATGGCCGAAATCGATCGGGAGCGCCTCAAGCGCGTCGTCGACCGCATTGCGGGGCTGCCGACGCTGCCGGTGATGCTCTCCAACATCAATCGGCTGATGATGAATCCCCGCACGTCCGCCAAGGAGGTCGGGCAGCTCATCTCCAGCGACCCGGCGATCACGTCCAAGATCCTGCGCGTGGTCAATTCCTCGTTCTACGGCTTTCCCAATCGAATCACGACGATCACCCATGCCATTGTGATCCTCGGGTTCAACACCATCAAGAGCATCGTCCTCTCCTCCTCGATCTTCGACACCTTCAAGGGGGACGGGGTGGAGCGACGCTTCAATCGAATGGAGTTCTGGAAGCACTCGATCGGCGTGGGCGCAGTGGCCAAGGTCCTCGGTCGACGCCGCGGCTACACCGCCACCGAAGAGTTCTTCATCGCGGGACTTCTTCACGACGTCGGCAAGATCATCATCGACCAGTACCTCCACGACGAGTTCATCGAGATCCTCGATCGCGTGAACACCCGCGAAATCCTCATGCTTCAAGCCGAGGAGGAGGTGATCGGCGTCAACCACGCGGAACTGGCCGGCTGGCTGTTCGAGAAGTGGAATCTCTCGAAGGGTTTGGTGGAGTGCATCGCGACCCATCACAATCCGTCGCTCGCCAAAGAACTTCCCGAATACGCCGCCGTTATCCATCTCGCCGACATCATCGCGCGAACCATGGGACTCGGCAGCGGCGGCGACCGCAAGGTCCCGGTGTTGAGCAAGCATGCCTGGGACCTGCTCGAAATCCCGGTCGGCAAGCTCGAGTCGATCATCGACGAGGCCGACGAGGAGGTTGAGCGCGCGATGGTGTTCATGGAGTTCGCCAAGTAACCCAGCGGCGGGAAGGCCTCCGTGGAATCCCCGACCGACTATCACCGGGAACTCGCCCTCTGCCTCGAGGAGTTGATCTCCCTCAAGGACGTCCAGCGGCGCATCGGCGATGCCGGTACCGTCGATGAAGTACTGCGCATCCTGCTCCGCGCCATCTCCTCCGTGACGCGGACGCGCGAAATCATCCTCTGCCTGATCGACGACGGGAAGACCGAGTTCCGCGTCTGCCGCAACCCCGAGAAGGGACATGTCCTGCCCTTCCCGAACCAGAACAACCTCCTCGACAACGACGTGATCCGCTGGATCACCCGCTGGGGCCGCCCGTCCACGCTGCCCATGGGCGACGCGCGTCTCAAGACCATCATCCCCCTGATCGCCCAGACGAAGCTGGTCGGCGTCGTCTATGTCGATCTCCAGGAGGAGGGAGAGGGAGTCACACGGCAGGTCCAGGAGCAGTTGGCCCTCCTCGCCAACCAGGCCGCGAGCGTCCTGCTCGCGATCCGGCTGCGCACGCAGATCGAGACGCAGTTGGCCGCGGAATCCCGCGCCACCGACTTCCTGCGCAACATCCTGGAGAGCATCCACCACGGAGTGATCACGGTGAATCGCGAGCGCGTCGTCGAGCAGGTGAACCGGAACGCCCTCGCGCTCGTCGACGTGCCCTGGGGCCTGGACGCGATCGGAAAGACTCTGGATCAGATCCTGCCCCCCGACGTGCTGGAGGTCGTGGACGGGATCGTGAAGGAGACGCTGGAGAACGGATTCGCGCTGGAACGGCGGACGAGCATTCACCTCGGGACCGGCCCGAAGCTCGACGTCGCGGTATCGACCTCGGGTTTCTTCGGCGAGTCCGGCGCGATGGAAGGGGTCGTGGTTATTCTGCGCGACATGACGGCGAGTCAGGAACTCGAACGGCTGCGCCGGATCGATCAGATGAAGGACGAGTTCGTCGCCAACGTCTCGCACGAATTGCGCACCCCATTGACGAGCATCAAGGCGTACACCGAGGCGCTCAAGGACATGGTCTCCGACGAAACCGCGGTCAAATTCCTCTCGGTGGTGGACTCGGAGTCGGACCGGCTGATCGCCCTCATCGAGAATCTGCTCGACACGTCCCTGATATCCTCGGGGACTCTGCAGCTGAAGCTGGATCTGGTCTTTCCCCCGGATCTGGTCACGGAAGTCCTGCACATTTCCAAGCTGCAGTCGGCGAAGCACCCGATCACGACGGAGTTCGCCTCGGATCTGCCGATGTCGCTGATGGACAAGGCGCGGATGAAGGAAGTCATCATCAATCTCATCGGCAACGCGATCAAGTACTCGCCGGACGGGGGGGCGATCCATGTGGCGATGAAGATGGTCGACCAGAACCTGCGCATCGACATCTCCGACCGGGGGATGGGGATTCCCCGGGAATCGCGCGACAAGGTGTTCGATCGTTTCTACCGCGTGGACTCCAGCCTCACCTACAAGGTCAGCGGGACCGGACTGGGGCTGGCGATCGTCAAGAAGGTCGTGGAGGCGCACGACGGGGCGATTTCCTGCGACGAGAATCCTGGCGGCGGGTCGATCTTCACGATCATCCTGCCGATCCGGTCCCAGAAGCGTCCGAAGTTCGACTGATCTCAGGGGGACGGACGCTCCGCGCCCGCGCGCCTCCGGGAGGGCCTCCCTCTTCGCCCGTTGATCGGCGGGAAGTGCGCGCGCCAGGGCCTCGCGCGCGTCTGCCGCGGCCCCCTGCCGGTCGCCGGATTTCGCGCGGACGCTCGCGCGCCGTTGCCAGGGATCCGTCGACGCGGGATCCAGGCGCAGGGCGTCGCTCAGATCGGCCTCCGCCCCCGCCAGGGCGCAGGCCGGTCGCCCCGCGGTCCTGGCCGCCGACGCAGCCGGGAGCCCGCGGGCGGATTCTTCACGCAGCCGTTGACGCGGCTTCATGAATCAATCGGGCTCGGTCCGACCCGATGGATCCGAAACCGGCGTCGCCGGGTCGCGGGCATCGGCGTCCGGCTTGCCGCATGCGGGGCACGCCGGGTCACGGCGGAACGGAACGCTGCGGAACCGCTGGGTTCGCGCCTCGTAGACGAGAACGCGATCCGCGTGCAAGGCGGGCCGCGCGCACTCGGGCCCCCGGGGCGCCAGCGCGGCTTCGCCCTGCTGCAACCAGAGGAGGGCCTCGGCGGCCTGCAGTCCCCCGAGGACGCCGGCGACCGCCCCCAATACCCCCGCCTCCTGGCAATCCGGCACGACCCCCGGCGGCGGTGGATCCCGGAACAGGCACCGAAAACAACCGGTACGACCGGGCACGACGGTCAGCAGCTGCCCTTCGAAGCGCAGGATGCCCGCGTAGGTGAACGGCACCCCCGTCTCGACCGACGCCCGGTTCACCAGGTACTTGGTGTCGAAGTTGTCCGAACCGTCGAGGACGAAATCGTACGACCGGAACAGGGCGCGCGCTCGCTCGGGCGTCAGACGCTCCTCCCAAGCCTCCACGATCAAGCGGGGGTGGAGGGAGAGCAGGGCCTCTCGCGCGGAGTCCGGTTTCGGACGCCCGACATCCCGCGTGCGATGGAGGATTTGCCGGTGCAGGTTGGACAGGTCGACGCGGTCGGAGTCGACGACGCCGAGCCTTCCGAGGCCGGCAGCGGCGAGGGCGCGGGCGGCGGGGCACCCGAGCCCGCCTGCGCCCACGATCAGGACGGCGGCATCGGCGAGCGGGATCGGCGGGAGGCGCGGCATGACGGTCGGGACTCCGGGCCTTTCGGTTTCGGGTGCGTCCCCCCGGCGGTGCCCGGGAGGGGCCGGGATCCGGATCGGGAATTCCGTCGAGTCGTGGGGCCGGCGGTGCGCCGCTTGCCCGATCAGGTGCGAACGGAGTCGAGCAGGTAAATGGCGATCCCGCCGAAGATCACGATCGGGAGCCATGCGGCCAGGACCGGGTTCAGCTCCCCCTTGCTTCCGAGGTCCGAGAGGAAAAAGTACGTGCTGAAGAACACCGCGCAAACGACCATGCAGATGCCGCCCCCGACGAACAGGTTGCGGACGTCGCGCCGCAGCACGAACGGCAGGCCGAGCCCGAGCAGGATGGGGGAGAACAGCGGGAAGGTGAATCGTTCGTGCAGGCGCACCTTCAGGTTCGCCTCGAAGGGGCGTTCTTGCACGCGGCGTCGCAGCTGGGCCAGGGTCAGGTAGTCCCCTTCTTCCCGCCTCTGCAGCATCGACTCCGGGGTGACCTGGGTGACGAGCAGCCGACCGTCGACACCGAACTCGCGCTGCGCGAGGCGCTTGCCCTCGCGGTCGAAGACGAATTCGACGCCGTCGGAGGCGAGCCAGCCGCCGCCGTTCTCGTCGGTCCAGCGCGCGCTCCGCGCATTGACCTCCTGGATCATGCCCCCGGCGTCGCCGGTCTGGATGAGGACGAGGTTCTGCATCACCCGCTTGCCGGGATCGTATCGGCGAACCACCAGCACGTGGTTCAGGTCGTCGCGCAGGATCAGGTTGTCCCGTTGCTCGTCCACCTCGAGCGCGTCCTTCGAGCGGCGGACGGGTTCTTCGATCTGCGGCAGGAGGTACTCTTCCATGGCGGCCATGCCGATCCCGACCACGCCGGAGAGGAGCATGACCGGCAGGAAGAGCCGGTGCACACTCGTGCCGGATGCGATCATCGGCACGAGTTCGTTCTGGCGCACGAGCTTGACCACGAGGAGAGTCGCGGCGATGAGCGAGAGCACGGGGGCCAGGTGGAGCAGGAACTGCGGGATCCGGCAGGCGTAAAACGACAAGATGAAGAGCAGGAACCCGCTTCCTTCGATCTCCATGAATTCGCTGATCTTGCTGAACATGTCGATGACCACGTACAGCACCATGAGGATGCCCGTGCACGAGCCCAGGGCGAGCAGGTACTGCCCGGATATGTAGCGGTCGAAGATCCTCATTCGGCAGGGCTCCGTTGGACGGCGGGCGGGGCGGCGCGAACGCCGGTCACGCCTTCGCCTTGTCTCCGAATCCGAAGAAGGACTGGATCTTGCGAATGAACTTCTTTCTCCGGTATTGCCGCTCGATGGCCTGGAAGCGGGCGCGGGCCTTCTCCTGCACGCGATGCTCCTGGCGGAAGCGCAGCGTCGCCTCGTCCGTCGGGATCACCCAGACGACGGCGTCGGGGTTGACCCGGAAGGTCATCCGGTTGTCCAGCAGGCGCATCGCCAGTTCGCGGTCGGTGTACCCGTACTCGTGGCGTTGCGCCATCGACTCATTGAACCCGCCGACTTCGAGCAGGTGGGTCTTCTTGACGGAGGCGTTTCCGGTCTTGAAGTCTCCGGGTCCGAGCTCGCCGCGACGACTCTTCTCGAGCTCCTTGAGGCACTTCTCCCGGGTCACGGTCATCGGGATGGACTGATGCAGGACCTCTTCGCGATCCGCGCGATAGCCGGTCAGCATGAGGCGATCGGTTTCACGATGCGGCAGGACGTGTTGCTCGATCAGGTTCGGGTGGCAAAAGCAATCGTCGTCGGTGAAGATCACCAGCGGGGCGGCGGCCTCGCGGATGCCGATGTTGCGCGCCACGGTGACGCCGTAAACGTCCTTGGGGAGTCCCGTGGTGAAGTAGCGCACCGGGAAGTCGACGCGGACGTCGCGCAGGACCTTCTGATTGGCGGCGTAGTTTTCCGGGCCGCTGTCGTCGACCACGAGCACCTCGAAACGATCGTGGGGCCAGGTCTGTTTCAGCAGCCGGCGCAGCCCCTCCTCGAGGAGGTGGGGCCGGCAGAAGGTGGGAATCGCGAGGGTGGCGTCGAGCACCGGGCTATCTCCGCAGGGTCCACCACAGGATGACGAGGCCGATTCCGGCGATCAACAGGTTCGGCAGCCACATGGCGAGGATGGGCGGGATGTGCCCCTTCTGGCCGACTTGGTTGCCGAGCATCGTGACGGGGTAGTAGACGAGGAGGACGGGGATGGTGGTCACGCCGAGGCCGGCGAGCTTGCTGCCGCGCCGGGTGGCGATTCCGAGAGTGGAGCCCACGAGGGCGAACACGAGCGGTGCGAAGGCCATCGAGAAGCGCCGGTGGTACTCCGAGAGAAGTTCGTACGGGGTGTAGCGGGTGGCGAAGGGAACCCCGATGAGGATTTCGAGCTCGAGGCTGGTCATGTCCGCGATGCCCTTGGGCTTGTTGGCCGTGCTGTCGACCTGGATGGGGCGGATGACCGTGCCGAAGAATCCGGAGTCGGTTTGAACGCCGTCGCCGGTGGCCTTCCGACGCTGGCCGGAGCAGTCGTGCAACTCGGCGACGAGGGTGCCGTTGTCGCGGTCGAGGGCGAACCGGCAGCGTTCGGCGAGGAGGATTTCCTGGATCTCCTCACCGGCGAAGCGGACGAGGACGATCTTGCGGAACTCCCCGTTCTCGACGCTCTTGAAGTGAAGGAGGGACGAGCCGAGCTTGATGTCCCGGAATCCCCACGACGGGGCGGACACGAGTTTTTGCAGGGCATTGCGGGTGACCCGGCGGCTGGCGAAACGCGCCTCGGGAATGAGGTCCTGGTAGAGCAGCAAGGAGGCGAGGCTGCAGATGATGCCGAGCAGGATACCGGGCCAGACGATGCGGGCCAGGGAGATGCCGCAGGAGCGGATGGCGTCGAGTTCCCGGTCTCCGGCCATGCGCCCATAGGTGAAGGTGCACGCGGTGAGCAGAGCGACCGGCAGGGTGAACGACATGACCAGCGGGAAGAAGTTGGGGAGGACCTGGATGAGGAAGGCGAGTCCGAGGTCCTTGTAGAAGTGCAGCTGGTGAAGGCCGAACCCCAGGAAGATCACCCCGGAAAAGGCGACGAAGCAGAGCAGGAAGGTCAGGACGAGTTCCCGGTAGACGTATTTTTGGAGCATGGTCTCAAGCGGGCGATTGGATCGCCCGGGCAAACGAGTTCCGTTCGAGTTCCGACGGTGGGGCCGGGGGAGGGGCTGCGGGCGGCCGAAGGGGCCGGCTCGCGACGGTTACGTGTGGGTCCTCCCGGCCTCTCCGCCGACGGGAACGGGGGCCCCGTTCGGGGCCCCGGAGTCGAGCACCTGAAGCAAGCGGTCGCACGTCCGCGGCCAGGAAAAGTTCTCCACGCGCCGGCGCGCGGCTTCCGCGAGTCGGCGTCCGAGCGCCGGGTCCTCGCGCAATCGGCGCAGAGCGGCGGCGAGGGCGCGGGCGTCCCCGGCGGGGACGACCAGGGCGGTCTCGCCGTCCTCCGCCAGGGCGGCCGTGCCCACGCGGGTGCACGCCACGGGGACTCCCGAGGCCATCGCCTCGGCCACCGGATTGCTCCAGCCGCCGCTGATTTCCGCGCTGGCGAAGGCGTGCACCGATCGGTAGAGGGCGGCCAGTGCGTCCTGGTCGAGTCCCATGTGGGTCTCCACGTTCAGCCACAGCCGCGCCGTCCAGGGGAGGCGAACCGGGGCGTTGTCGAACAGGACGAGTCGCGTCCCCCGTCCGAGCCGTCTTGCCGCGGACAGGAGGTGGCGCCCGCCCTTGACCTTCTTTTCGATTCGTCCGAAGCCCAGGATGCGAAACGGTTGCCCGTTGCCGCGCGGCGGTTCCTCGTCGGGCCGGCGCGGCCGGAATCGTCCCAGGTCGATCCCGCCCGCGACCGTGTATCCGGGGACGCCGGGCATCCAGTCCCGCCAGTCGTCGTTGACGCCGATTACGATCATGTCGTCCCGGCGGAAGGACCGCACTTTGTCCGCGTACCTCGGGCCGAGGAGAAAGAGCGCCTTGCGCGTCGCGCGCAGCCGGGAGAAGGCCTCGAAGACACCCGGATCTCCGCACAGTCCGACGTCGAACGTCTCGCCTTCGGCTTCCTCCACCCGCAGCGTGCGTCCGCGGAACGGGATCCACGCGGGCGGCGATCCCTCCGGATGGACGAGCGTCGCCTCGTGCCCGCGCGCGATCAGTTCGTTGCCGAGCGCGACGAAGCGCCGGACCCCCCCGTACACGCCGAGGTGGGGAAGCACCGCCGCGAACCTCATGCGTGCCTCCCCGGGAGCGCGCGCGAGGCCAGGGCGCCGCGCACCGCCGCCACCAGCTTCGGCGCGCTCACCGCGGTGGCGTAGGCGGCCTCCACGCGCCGGCGCGCGGCCGCGCCGATCCGGCGCCGCAGCGCGACGTCCTGCACCAGTCGGGTCAGCCGATCGTACCATTCGTCGGGCGTGGAGGCGAGCATCCCGTCCTCCCCGTCGGTGACGATCTCCTCGTGCGAGCCGACCGGCGACGCCACCGTCGGCACGCCCGCGGCCATGCACTGAAGGAGCTTCGTCGCGCACTTGCCCCGCGACCAGGGATCGTCGGGCAGCGGGGCCAGCCCGATGTCGAACGAAGCCACGTCTTCGGTTTCCTCCGCCTCCCGCCAGGGCTTCTCGATCACCTCCAGGCCATCCACGCGGAAGAAGGCGTTGCAGACGATCTTGAGCGCGGATCCCGGGTGGTCCCGGCCGATCCGCGACAGGACCGGCGCGAGGGTCTCGAGGAATTCCAGCGACTTGCGTCCGCCGATCCATCCGAGGACCACGCGGTCGCCGCCTTCGTGCCCGCGCACCCGATAGCGGGAGCAGTCGATCGACGTCGGCACGACGTGGACGCTCGGGTGGATTCCCTCGACCAGGCTGCGGAGGTAGGCGCTGCCCGCAATCACCGTTTCGCTCGCGCGCACCATCGCCTCGAACCGCCTGCGCCGGGCGGGCGAATCCGGGGTCTCGTGGCGGGAGCTGCGGAAGAGAACCGCATCGTCGAAATCGTAGATGAGGGGGATGCCGCGGCGCCGGAGCCAGTTCTGGAAGAGTCCCGGCAGCCGCTTCTTCTGCACGAACACGGCGTCGTGGGAGCGCGCCGCCCGCAGCGCGCCGAACCAGCCCGCAATCCCGTGTGGATACGGCAGCGGCGTCGGGTCGATCCCGGCCTCGCGCAGCGGGACGAGGTACGGATTCACGCGGTAGCGCGTGGCGGGGTGGTCCGGTCCGCGGGTCAGCATCAGCAGCCTCATGCCGCGTCTCCCGCCGTCGGGATCGCGGTGCCGACGGGCGGCTCCGGACCGTCCCCGCTCGTTGCGTCCACTCGTTGCCACAGTCGTTCTGCGTCCCGTACGAGAGCGATCCGCACTTCGAGGATCCGCACCGGACGCGAGGCGAGCTTCCAATCCGGCGTGAGCCGGAGCGCGTCCTTGGCGGTGGTCAGGAGCCAATCCGCCCCGGACGATTCGGCTTCCCGGCTGACGAGGTCGCGGTCGGCATCGTCGAATCGATGGTGGTCCGGAAACGCCCGAAATCCCGTCAGCTTGACCCCGCAATCGACCAGGGTGCGCCGAAACGCCTCCGGGTTGCCGACGCCGCAAAAACCGAAGGCCCGCGTATCCCGCACATGCTCCAGGCCTTCACACCCCGGCTCCGGCCAGTTGCGCACCGCCGCGGGTGCGTGGACCGCTTCGATCGGAGGGCGGCCGGTGATGCGCTCGATCTCGGCGCGCGCGGCCGCGGCCCGCTCCGGGCTTGCCTGGTCGGTGCGGGTGAGCACGACCTCGGAGGCGCGCCGGAGGGCGGAGGGGCGCTCGCGCAACAGGCCGGACGGAAACAGCCCCTCGCCGCGGAGCGGTTGGGTGGCGTCGACCAGGACCAGGTCCAGGTCCCGGGCCAGGGCGAGGTGCTGGAAACCGTCGTCGAGCAGGATGACGGTGGCGCGGTGCTCCTCGACCGCCCTTCGTCCGGTGCGCGCGCGCGCGGCCCCGACCAGTCGCACGAGCCGGTCCGCCGGCGCCTCCGGGAGCAAGCCCTCGTCGTCCCCGGACGGGGACGAGGCGTCCGCGGGCGTCCGGATCCCCGTGCGACCGTAGCCGCGCGAAAGCACGGCCACGCGATGTCCGCGCGCGAGTAGATGTTGGGCGAGGAGGGCGACCATCGGGGTCTTCCCGGTCCCCCCGAGGGAGAGGTTGCCCACACTGATGACCGGGACGGGCAGGCGGTGGGTGCGCAGAAGCCCGATCCGGTAGCAAGTCCGGCGCATCCGGATCCCCAGATCGTAGGGGAGGGAGACCGCCCACAGTCCGGCGCGGACCAGGGCGGAGGACAGACCTGTGCGTCGCCCCCGGACGTGGTCGAGGTACCAGGATTGCAGCCGGTCGCTGCTCATGCGAGGGTTCCCCCAGGCCGCCCGGGCCAGGTCAAAGCGAAGCATTGTACCGGCCCGGAAGCTCGCGGGGAAAGGAAATCCCCGGGACGGAGGGTAAAAACGCTTGTCGGTGGCGGGCGAGGGGTGCTATCTTCCTTAGGCTTATTCATTCCTGCCGGTGACGGGCCGCGCCCATGCCCCGCTTGATCGTGCTCCAGGGTCCCGACCGCGGTCAAATCCATGACGTTGGGCACACGGTGACCATCGGTCGGCTGTCCAGCAACGACATCCAGCTTCGGGACGAGCAGGCCTCCCGCGAGCACGCCCGCCTCGAGGTGAACGGCCACGAAGTCGTGGTCGTGGACCTCGGCAGCTCGAAGGGGTTGGAGGTGAACGGGCGTCGAGTCTCGCGGCAGCGGCTGGAACACGGCGACTCTCTGACCATCGGAGTCAGCGTGTTGCGGTTCGAGGCTGCCCGGGACGGGGCGCCGCCGCCCCTGCCCGAGGGGGATCCGGGCCGCACCCTGGTTGCGATGGAAGGGTCGGCCGCGGGCGCGGACGGAGGCGTGGGCTTCCGCGTCAACGTGGCGGGGGAGGCGCCTTCCGTGGGGTCGCCACCGCCGTCGCGGCGACCCACAGCGCGTCCTGCGTCCGATGTGGTCCGGGGGGCCGCCCCCGGGACGGTGCCGCGGCGAGCGTCGAGCCGGCCCGGGTCGGACGTTCTGAAGGGCGGGTTACCGGGAACCGCCCCGCGCCGGGCGTCCGCCCGGCCCGTCGCGGCATCCGTCGGGGGCGAGGCGCCCGCCGAACCCCGGCGCACGCGGCTCGAAGAGGCGCGCGCGACCGGGGGCACTTCCTGGATCGAATTCGTCCTCGGGACGGCGATTCTGGTGGGAGTGTTCTTCGCCGCCAAGTGGGTCGGGGAGGAAGCGGTCCGGCGCGTCCTGAAACCGTTGCCGGCGCCCGAGGAGGATCCGTCCAAGTGACGCGGCGCATCTACTTCGACAACAACGCCACCACGCCGGTCGCCCCGGAGGCTCGGGAGGCGATGCTTCCCTTCTACGGCGAGCGATTCGGCAACCCGTCGAGCGTGCACCACCACGGGCAGGAAGCGCGCGTGGCCTTGTTGCAGGCGCGGGAGCAGGTCGCGGCGTGCCTGGGCGCCCACCCCGACGAGATCCTCTTCACGGGCGGCGGGACCGAATCGATCAACGCGGTGCTGCGGGGACACGTGACCGGGCCGCCCGATCGCGTGCGCATGGTGACGAACGCGATTGAGCATCCGGCCGTCCTCGGCGTTGCGGCCATGCTTCAGGAACAGGGGGCGACGGCGCGCATCCTGCCGGTCGGGGGCGACGGCCGGTTGGATGCCGCGGCCTTCGAGGCTGCGCTCGAACCGGGGACGACGATCGCGGCGGTGATGCTGGCCAACAACGAGATCGGTGTGATCCAGGACGTCCCCCGCCTGGCGGCGCTGGCGCGCGCCCGCGGCGTCCGCTTCCTCACCGACGCGGTCCAGGCCGCCGGCAAGGTGCCGGTGCGCGTCGACGACCTGGGAGTGGACTACCTCGCGATCTCGGCGCATAAATTCCACGGGCCGAAGGGCGTGGGGGCGCTCTACGTCCGGCGCGGTGCGCCCTTCACCCCGCTGATCGTCGGCGGCGGGCAGGAGACCGGCCGGCGATCGGGGACGGAGAACCTGGCGGGGATCGCCGGCATGGCGACGGCCCTCGACATCGCCGTCCGCGGCCTCGCGGAGTATCGCGCCGCCATGCTGGAACTCACGGGACGCATCCGGGCAAGCCTGGAGGAGCGCATTCCCGGGACCCGCCTGAACGGGTCCGCCGAGTCCCGCCTGCCCAATACGCTCAACCTGGCGTTCCCGGGCGTGCTCGGAGATCGGTTGTTGATCGCGCTCGACCTCGAAGGGATCTCCGTATCCACAGGCGCGGCCTGCCATTCCGGATCGATTCGGGCTTCACACGTCCTCCTGGCCCTGGGGCGAACTCCGGAAGACGCGAATGGCTCGCTCCGGATCAGCCTGTCGAGGTACAATACGCGGGACGAAGTGGACCGGTTCCTTCAGGTTCTGCCGGACTTGATCGCGCGGCAGCGCGGGAACCGGTGAGGGGCGGCTTCACGAAAGGGCGCCACGCATGGCGAACACCATTCTGATCATCGACGACGCGGTGCACATCCTGGACATCACGAAGCACTTCCTCGTTCAGGAAGGGTACGAGGTCAAGACCGCGGCGATGCCGAAGGAAGGCATCCAGATGGCCCAGGAGGGCGGCATCAGCATGATCATCCTCGACATCATGATGCCGGAGATGAACGGGTATCAGGTGTTCGAGGTGCTGAAGAAAGACCCCCGCACGATGCACATTCCGGTGATCATGCTGACCGCGCGCGCGGTGATCGAGAACACGCCCCGCCCCTTCTTCTTCGGGCTCTATGGCGTGCTCTCCAAGCCGTTCCAGCGCTGGCGGCTGGTCCAGATGGTGCGCGACATCGTGGATCTGACGGCGCAGGGTGTGAAAGAAGGGGAAGTCAAGGAACGCGACAAGGCGTAGTCCGCGGGGCCGGTGCCCGGCTCACCGGGCCGGGGTCAGGAACCGCCGGTTGCGCCACGGCCACCAGACGCACACGGCGCGGCCGAGGACGTGATCCGCAGGCACCGCGCCCCACATCCGGCTGTCGCGGCTCGCCTGCGTGTTGTCGCCGAGCACGAACCAATGGCCTGGGGGGACGGTGAACGAGTTCCCCGGCGCGAGCTTGAATTCCTCGCCGTACCGGAGCTCGCGGAAGATCGCCGGCTCTTCGACGGCCCGTCCATCGACGTGCAGGCTGCCTTCGACGATTTCCACCGTTTCGCCCGGCAGGGCGACGACCCGCTTGATCAGGCGTCGCAGCGGTTCGCCCGGATCGGGCGAGAAGAACACGATCACGTCCCCCCGCCGCAGCGGGCGGAAGCCGTCGATCCCCTTCAGCGTCAGCACGCGATCGCCCGAAAACCCCCCGTCGTCCCCTTGCAGGGTCGGTTCCATCGAGCCGCTCGGGATCCGGTACGACTCGGCGACGAAGGCGGCCGCGCAGGCCAGCACCACCATCGCCACCACGGTGGTGCGGGTCCAACGCGTCGCTGCCGCAGACACGGATCACCTCGACTGATCGAGATGTTCCTTGAGCGTCTCGAACTTGGTCAGATAGTCGGGCGGGCATTCCGACAGGCGCACGCCGATGGTGTAGATCGTGTCGCTCTGCGGCTTGGTGCACCAGACGACGTTGCCCTCGAACTTGAGCGGCTGCTTGAGCGGCGGGATCGTCGCCAGCATCTCGACCCGTTCGTCGTTGGCGAGCTTGAGGTTGCTCTTGAAGCCGAGCCCATGCCGGCTGATGTTGGTGAGCACGCCGCGGCCGTTGATCGAGGTGGCCGTCTTCGACGCCTTGTCGAGGCGGAAGAAGTTGATCATGCCCGCCTGCAGATTGATGCGCGTGGAGCGGCCGTGTACCCGCGTGGTGCGCCCGGGGAGGCGGACGTTCCGCGTGATCTTGTTGAGCTCGAACAAGACCAGGTTCATGTCCTGGATCCGCTTCTCCGGGGCCTTTTCGAGCATCGACATGACGAGCTTGGCGAATTCCGCCGGCACCGTCGGAGCGACGTCCTTCAGCGGCGTGGGGCGCTCGCGCAGGTGCTTCTGCAGAATCTCGTCCTGGGACTTGCCGATGAACGGCGGCGAGCCGGCGACCAGCTCGTAGAGGGTCGCGCCCAGGGCGTAGATATCCGCCCGGTGGTCGAGCTTGTCGTTGCGGATCTGCTCCGGCGCCATGTACGTGGGCGTCCCCTGCACCGGCTTCTTGAACAGCGTCGACCAGAACCCGCCCTTGCGCTGCGCGATCGACAGATCGATCAGCTTCAGGCGCCCGGAATCCGTGAAGAGGATGTTCTCGGGTTTCACGTCCTTGTGCACGATCCCGTTCAGGTGCAGCTCGAGGAGCACCGCGCCGGTCTTCTGCCCGATCTCGATGGCCAGGTCTTTCAGCAGGGAGTTCTTCTGCTGCAGCATCCGCTTCAGATTGCGGCCGGGGAAAAACTCCATCACCATGTACGGCTGCCCGTACGCCTCGCCGAGGTCGTAAACCTTGATCAGCCCTTCGTGGTCGAGCTCCATGAGGAGCGACCCCTCGGCCTTGAACGCCTTCACCATCGAGGTGTCCTGCGCGGCCTCTTCCTTCAGCACCTTGAGTGCGCGGGTCTCGTTGTTGCGCTCGTCGAGGATCTTGTAGATGAGGCCGGATCCACCCTCGGCGATCTTTTCGATCACCTTGAGGCCGGGGATGGTCGGGGGCATAGGCGGCACTCCGTCGGCGGTTACTTCAGCTTCTGCTTCTCGGGATTGAGGCTCTGGATGCGGCTGGGCTTCCACCAGGTGAACAGGGCGCGGCCCAGCATGTGGTGGGCGGGCAGCGGACCCCAGTAGCGGCTGTCCTGGCTCGATCCGGAATTGTCGCCGAGGACGAAGTAGTGTCCTTCCGGAACGACGAATTTCCGGCCGCGCTCCAGGAGGCGTTCATTGCGGTACTCGATTTCCTGGAAGATCGGCGGGTCGTCGACCACCTTTCCGTCCACCACCAGGCGGCCGTCGATGATTTCGATCGTCTCGCCGGGAAACCCGACCAGGCGCTTGACCAGGCGTCTCATCATGACCGGACGCACGCGGGTGTCGGCGGGGTTGGCCGAGAAGAAGACGACGATGTCCCCGCGCCGGAGCTCCCGGAACTGGTCGAGGGCCTTGACCGCGAGCACGCGGTCGCCCTGCATGAACCCCTCGCGGCCGTCGAGGGTCGGGTACATCGACTGGCTCGGGATCTTGTAGGCCTCGACCAGGAAGGTGATGATGCAGAAATACCAGAGCAGTCCGAAGACGATCGTCCGCACCCACTCCTCGATTTCGGCGCGAAGCGTGGTGGCGACCGGCGGCGGTTGGGTCGAGGCCGCGGCGGACGGGGGCGAGGTCGTGGCCATGGACTCCGATCATCCCGGAGGCGGCAGCGGGCTTCCGGGGGCGGCCGACAGGCGGCCGTCTTCCATCCGGAAGACCTTGTCCTCGGGCCGCACGTACGTGACGTCATGCGTGACGATGACGATCGTCGTGCCCGTGTCGCGGTTGAGATTGCGCAGAGTCTCCATGACCTGCGCGCCGGTGGCGGTGTCGAGTTCCCCGGTCGGCTCGTCCGCGAGGAGAACCAACGGATCCTTCAGGACCGCGCGCGCGATCGCCACCCGCTGCTGCTCTCCGCCGCTCAGTTGGACGGGCCGGTGGTCGACCCGGTCGGCCAATCCGACGCGGGCCAGGGTCGCGCTTGCGAGACTCAACTCCTTTTCGCTTATACCCTTGGGCATGAGGGGGATCAAGACATTTTCCAGCGCCGTGAGATTCGGAATCAGGTTGAAGGCCTGAAAGACGATGCCGATGCGCGCGCGCCGGAAATCCGAGAGCTCGCCGTCGGACATGCGGGCCAACTCGACGCCGCCGACCTCGACGCTGCCGCGGGTCGGGATGTCCAGGGCCCCGATCAGATGCAGCAGGGTCGACTTGCCGCTGCCCGATCGGCCGAGAATGAAGACCACCGCTCCGGCTTCGATGTCGAGATCGACGCCGCGAAGCGCGTGCACGTCGCGCGCGCCGATGCGGTAGGATTTGTGGAGATCGCGCACGCGGATCAGGGGCCCGTCGGGGGGCGCGGGAGAAGGTGTCTTCGGGGAGGGTGCGGGGTCCATGTCGTTCCATTTATGCGAAGCGGATCGCCTCGATCGGGTTCATGCGGGCGGCGCGAAAGGCGGGATAGAGCCCGCCGAACGTCCCCTGAACGAGGGCAAGGAGAAACGTAAGCGCGACGAAGCCGGGGGTGGTGATCGGAGTCAGCGCCACGAAGCGGCCGATCGCGTGGACGCCGGCGGTCCCGGCGGCGCAACCGACCACGCCGCCCACCGCGCCAAGCAGGACCGACTCGTACAGCACGAGGCGAAGGACGTCTCCGCGCGTCCAGCCATTGGCGCGCAGGATGCCGAATTCCCCCACGCGTTCGGTGACGCTCATCAGCATCGTGTTCAGGATCCCGATGGTGCCGACCAGGATGGCGATCGACGAGACGATGGCGAGGTAGAGTTCCAGTTCCCGGATCAGCCCGCCGAACTTCTCCTCCCACTGCGGGCCGGTGTTCGACTCCACATCCGGGAGTCGGCGCTCGATCTCCGCCTGAACGGCGGCGAGGTCGGCGTCGTCGGCGAGGTCCAGATAGAAATTGGAGACGACGTCATCGCGCACCATCTGGCGCGCACGCAGGACGTCGATGGGAAGGATGAGGGCGACGTCGAGGAAGAGCACGCCGGTCTCGTAGATGCCGACGACCGAGAACTCGTGCTCGGCGATACGCAGGGGATCCCCGAGACGCTTGCGGAACCGTTCCGCGATCGTGCGGCTGATCACCACCGAGGTCCGTCCCGCGTCTTCGGGCCCGAGGAATCGGCCTTCGCGCATCCTGCGGAAGTACAGGCCGCCCGCGGCATGCCGGGCATCGGTGGAGGCGTCGATGCCGAAGACCGCCAGGGCGCCGAAAAAACCTTGCGTCAGCGTGCTTTGGCCTTCGACCCAGGGGGCGACTTCCCACAACTCCGGGACCACGCGGGCCACCCCGGGAACGGCTCCGAGCGTCTTGCGGTAATCCACGGGGAGTTTGGAGAAGATCGGATCCAGACTGTTTTTTTTCAGGACCACGATGCCGCGGACATGCTCGAGGGCCGCGCCGACGGAACGGCGCAACCCTGCGGAAACCGAGATCAGCCCGATCACCCCGACGAGGGAGATGGAAAGACCGATCAGAGCGAGGAAAGACCGCAGCGGTCGGCTGATCAGGCTGCGGAGGGCGAAGCGCGCCATGGTGGGGTGCGGTGATCTCCCGTGGTACGATAGCCCCACGCGGAGGACCCGGCCCCGGGCCGGATGTCGCAGGGCGGGTCGAGGTCCCGATTGTAGGTCGGTCGGGGAACCGCATTCAATCAAAAAGGTCGAGATCCCGAGCATGGTCGAGGAATCGAGGGCCGAGGCGGAGGCGGCGGGAGCGCCGGGAGGCGCGGGCGCCGATCGGTCCCCCCCCGCCCGTTCCGGTCCGCCATGGCGATCGTGGCTCGCGCGCGCGCTCGACCTCGTCTATCCGACCCGATGCCTCATCTGTGATCAGGACTTTGCCGCCGGAAGGTCGGCCGTGATCTGCGGCGCGTGCGAGGCCGGCCTCGTTCCGCTCCCCCCGCCGCTTTGCAGCCGCTGCGGCCAGAGCCTCGCTTCGGAGGGCCCGGGCGACCCGGTCTGTCTCAATTGCGCCGGGCGAACCCTGCCGTTCGAGTGGGCCGTTGCGTTTGGAGCGTACCAGGGGATCCTGCGCGAGGCGATCCATCGATTCAAGTTTCTCGAACTGGACCTCCTTGCGGGTCCGCTCGGGGAGCGACTGATCGGCGCCCTCGGCCGGCGGGGCGGGCCGATCCGCTGGGACGCAATCATTCCGATCCCCGCGTCCCGGGACTCCTGGTGGCTGCGGGCGCGAAATCCGGCCGAAATTCTGGCTCGCTCGCTGGGAATGCGACTCGCGATTCCCGTCCACACGCGTCTCTTGAGGAAAACGCGCGTGACGCCTCCACAAAGTGCCCTCCCGCGGGCGGTGCGCTTGGCGAATCTGGTCGGATCGATGGAAGTGGATTCTGTAAAAGCGGTTACTGGAATGTCCTTGCTCATCGTGGATGACATCCTGACCACGGGGGCGACCGCCACCGAGGCAGCACGCGCCTTGATGAAAGCGGGCGCCCGCCAGTGCCACGTGGCGACACTGGCTCGCTGAAGACTTCGCCGATGAATGCGTAAGTCCTATATTTAAGTGTTGTTATGAGGTGCGCTTCCGGTGGCACGGGCGCCCGTGGCGGGACGGATTTCCGCTCCGGATGGCCTTTGCAGCGGTGAGGGCGGGCCGACATTCCATGAGAATGCCGCAACACCCGTAACGAGAAAGAGTAATGGATGAATCGGTGGCCAACGGATCGGTTCGGTTGGCGAAAATGCATAAACGCTGCATTTTCCCGCTCAAGTCGGTACCTTTTTTTTCATGCTACAGTTTTGTTTGTTCTTAAGACACAACAATAATTAGCTTTACGTCCACAAAGCAAATTATTGGCCACCATCTGTTTTTTCTTGATTCGATTCGAGCCACGGCCTTGACACTGGAATAATCGGGGAGTATAATGTATTTGTAATTGAGAAGCGTTGAGCGAAGGGATTTGAAATATTCGGAGGCCCACGGGCCTTCAAAAGAAAACCAGACACCCTCCTTATCCTAAGGGCCCTCATCGAATTCCCATGGAATGCGGTGAGGGTTCTTTTTTTCGGCCAGTTTTCGGTCCCCCCGGGGGTCTTGCGGGCATGATCGTGTCGCCGCTACCCCCCCGAGTCCCACCCCCGGCTCCCCTGGATGCCCCCAGGACCTTCCGATGCTTCGCCCGGTGGCATGGTTCCTGGCTGCTCGGGAAGTCGGAAGAGACTGCAAGAGAAGCGGTTGTGTCCGTGTTGCCGCGAATTCCTGCGCTCCTGGCCGCCCAACCGATCGCCCCGCTCGTGCATGCGGTGCTTGAGGAGACGGATGCCGCCAGGCGCTGGCCCTGCGAGTGGCGGGAGCATCTGGAGCAGGCCTATTACCAGCAAGCCGCCCGCAACACGATGCTCCTCGCCCGCTATTCTCGGATTTCTGCGGTGCTCCGGTCCTCCGGAATCCCCCATATGCCCCTCAAGGGCGTCGACATGATTCGCAACGTCTACAGGAACATGGCGTTGCGAGGAATGATGGACATCGATATCCTCGTGCGGCCCGCGCAAGCGGTGGAGGCGGCCAGGATCGTATGCGCCCTCGGATACTCTCCCCTGCGGACGGGTGGCATGCCCGCGGTGCCGACCCCGTCCCCCTATCTGAACTCACGCTACCTGGTTCCGGAGGACGGAGGGGTGCCGGTCCATCTCCACTGGCACCTTCTGAACACGTCGGTCCCCCGCTTGCGCCCCCTGGAGGCCATCGACATGGAGCGGGTCTGGAGTCGATCGTCTTCGTGCGCGGGTCCCCTGTCCCGCACGCTGCACCCGATGGATCGCTTTCTGCACCTTTGTGATCATGCGCTCAAGCACAGTTTTTGTTCGCTGGCGCAGTGGGTGGATCTGGGCTTGCTGGTGCAGGGAGGGGGGCAGGCCCGCCCTGGGGTGGGGGTCCGGCTCGAATCGGCGGTCGAGGAGGCGAGAGCGACCGGCCGGGAGACCGGCGTCGCCTTCGCGCTCCGCTATCTGGCGGACGTGATGGGGCTGCCGATTCCGGCTGAGGTTCGCCACCCGTTGCGCAGGGTTCCGCAGGGTCCCCTGGAGCGATACTTCGACCGGCGGGTCTGTGCGGGAACCAGCCGCGAGGGTCTTTGCGTGCTCGTCTACCTGGCGGAGGAGCCGAACTGGCGAAGTCGTCTGCGGTTCCTGTGGCGATCGTTGGCGCCGCCGCCGGACGCACTCGCCGCCATCGACCTTCCGCCGTCGGGACGGACGATCGGCTGGAGGGATTACGGGGCGCGCCTGGGCTCGGCGTTTCGGCTGGCGGCCCGGCTGGCGCGGGAAGAGGCGGGCGACCGGTGACCGGACGCGGTGCGCGCTACTTCAATCCGTACTTCTCCAGCCGCTTGTACAGCCCGCTGCGTGGCATGCCGATCTCATCCGCCGTGCGGGAGATGTTCCAGTCGTTGGCCTTGAGCTTGGCGGAGAGGAACATCTTCTCGGACGTGTCGCGGAATTCCTCATACGTCTTGCATTGAACGAACGGATCTTGCATCGCCGCGGCCGGTCCGGCGGGCGGCTGCAGGACGCGTCCGACATCCGCCTCCCCCACTTCCGGGGCATCCACGAGGATCGCCAATCTCTCCATGACGTTCTTGAGTTCGCGCACGTTGCCCGGCCAGGCGTGACGCTTGAGGCGTTCCACCGCGCCGGTGGAAAGCTTGCGGTCCTCGAGATGGTTGCGACGGCAGGCCTCGACCAGGAAGTGTCCGGCGAGCAACGCGACGTCTTCGCCGCGGTCCCGCAGCGGCGGGACCTGGATCGGAAAGACGTTCAGCCGGTAGAAGAGGTCTTCGCGGAAGGACTTTTCCGCCACCATCGAGGTCAGGTCGCGGTTCGTGGCCGCGACCACGCGAACGTCGATCTCGATGTTCTGGTCGCCGCCGACGCGCCGGACGACGCCCTGTTCGAGGGCCCGCAGCACCTTGGCCTGCGCGGCGGGCGGGAGGTCGCCGACTTCGTCCAGGAAGAGCGTGCCGCCGTGCGCGTTCTCGAAGCGGCCGGCCCGCTTCCCCTTGGCGCCGGTGAACGCCCCCTCCTCGTGTCCGAACAGTTCGCTTTCGATCAGTTCCCCCGGCAGCGCGGCGCAGTTGAGGTCGACGAACGGGCGACTTGCCCGCGGGCTGAGTTCGTGCACCAGCCTCGCCACCCGCTCCTTGCCCGTGCCGTTTTCCCCGGTGATCAGCACGCGAGCGTCCGTGGGCGCCACCCGCTGGATCAGTTCGCGCACCTTCACCAACGGCGCGCTCTCCCCTTTCAGATCGGTGGATTGCAGGAGACGGCGCTTCAGATCGTGGTTCTCGCGGCGCAAGTCGAGGTGTTCCGCCGCGCGCTTCACCGCCCCGAGCACGCGATCGAGGTCCAGCGGCTTCTCGAGGCAGTCGTACGCGCCTCGTTTCGTCGCTTCATGTCCGGTTTCGAACGATCCGTGGGCGGAGATCATGATCACCAGTGCGTCGGGATCCCGCTCGCGCAGCTTCTCCAGCACTTCGAGGCCGTCCATCCCGGGCATTTTGATGTCCAGGAAGATCAGGTCGACGGTCTCCCGCTCCAGCAAGGCCAGCGCGGCCCCACCGTTTTCCGCGGTCAGGACCGCATGCTTCTGCCGGCTCAGGATGCCCTTCAGGCTGTCGCGAATTGGCGGTTCGTCGTCCACGACCAGGATGCGCGTCATCGGTCCTCTCCCCTAGCGGGTGGGTCGGGCGTCGACTGTAGCATCGCCGCCCCCCCGGCGCAACGGGTTCAATCCCCTTGACACTCTTTCCGACGCCTCCCTATAATCAAGCGCGAAGTAGGGTTCCGCGCGAGGACCGCAGTGCGTCCGCGCCGGGGACCTGCTCCCTTCCTGCCGATCCCTCCCGCCGTCTCGAAAGGACGTGAATGAGCATCAAGAGCGACCGGTGGATCCGACGCATGGCTTTGGAACACGGACTGATTCAGCCGTTCGTTGAGACGCAGGTGCGGAACTCGGTGATCAGCTACGGGCTGTCCTCCTACGGCTACGACATTCGCGTGGCGGACGAGTTCAAGATTTTCACGAACATCAGTTCCACCATCGTGGATCCGAAATTGTTCGACCCGCGCTCGTTCGTCGACGTCAAGGCCGAGACGTGCATCATTCCGCCGAACTCCTTCGCCCTCGCGCGCACGGTGGAGTACTTCAAGATCCCGCGCAACATCCTGACGATCTGCGTCGGGAAGTCCACCTATGCCCGCTGCGGGATCATCGTCAACGTCACGCCGTTCGAGCCCGAGTGGGAGGGAACCGCGACCCTGGAAATTTCGAACACGACGCCTCTGCCGGCCAAGATCTACGCCAACGAAGGCATCGCCCAGGTGTTGTTCTTCGAGGGCGACGAGGCGTGCGCGATTTCCTACGCGGACAAGAAGGGCAAGTATCAGGCACAGCGTGAGGTCACGCTTCCCAAGGTTTAGATTCGTTCGGCGTGACGGGGGGTCGGGGATGGCGACGCTTCGCGACGTGGCCAAGGCCGTCGGGATGGACGTTCACTTCGTCCGCGAAATCCTCAAGGAAAACGAGCAGCTCAAGGCGACGAAGTCCGACCAGGACCGGGTCTTCAATGCCGCGCGGCGGCTCGGCTACGATCTGAAGCGGCTGCGCATCGCCAAGCGCATGCACTGGCGTAAGCAGACGATCCAGGAACTGATCGAGAACATCGAAAAGAACGGCTCCTGGGATCGCGGGGAAATCCTGAAGTACATGCGCCACAGCATCGACTTCGTGGATCGGGTGCACAAGAAGGCCTTCACGGAAGAGTTCGGCGGCTGACGCCGGGGATCCAGGTTCGGGCGAGCGCGGCCGCCATTTGGATCGGGAAGTTCATGTCCGATCTCGAAGTCACCAAGACGGCTTTGCCGGGCAAGGCCATCTACCTCAAGCTGACCGGCAGCATCGACAGCTATACCGTCTCCAAGCTCGACCGCACACTCGAACAACTCTTTCGCCAGAAACGGTTCTACCTCTTGATCGACCTGGCCGCCGTCGACTATATCTCCTCCGCCGGACTCGGCGTTCTCATCGGCGCCCTCCAGCGCGTGGACTTCGAGCGCGGCCGGCTCATCCTGGTCAATCCCAGCCGCGAAGTCATGGAGGTGTTCGAAAACGTCGGCCTGCAGGGCGTGTTCACTTTCGTGGACACGGTCGAGAAGGGGCAGACGATCATCTCCGAGGCCAGCTCGCTGTGAGGACCGGCGTCCTCTCCCTCCTCCTGCTCGTCCTCGTGCCGGCGGGTTGCGCCCACAAGGACCTGCTCATCACCGGGGTCGATCGCACCCGCTATCCAGAGGCCGCGTCGGCCCGCGAGGCCTTCGAGCAGTACCGGGAGTTCATGCGCGCGGAGAACTTCCAGGCGGCGTACCGGCTCTTGAGCCAGGAGAGCCGCGACCGGTACGGCTGGATCGAATACAAGCTGACGTTCCAAAAGACCCGCTTCGGTTCGATGCTGCGCTACCTCTACACCGAGTGGGACGTGAAGGGGGTGAAACTCGCTCCGGACGGCGAGCGGGCGGAGGTGGTCCTGACCCACTACTTGATCCCCGATCACGACAAGCCGGTGGTGATGGTGAAGGAGGACTTCGAGGGCCGGCGGGTCTGGCGAGTCCTGTTCCGGTTGTCCGACACGATCGGGATGCCGGAGGCGGACGAGCGGATGCTCTTCCCGGAATCGTTCGGGGGCGGCGGGTCTTCCGCGTCGGCGGGACGCACCGGCGGCGGCGCACCCGCGGCGCACGGGGTCCCCGAATTCGGCGGCCGCGGGCCGGCCCGTCGACCGCGCTGACCGATCAGCGACGATCGGGCCGCCGTTCGATCCTTGCGGAGGGCGCGTGGTCGGCGTCCCCCGGAGACGCGCGCGGTCTCGGCGCCGGCGGGGGCCCCTCCCCCGCGCGGTCGTCTTCCCCGAACTCCGGGGGCATGAAGCGCTCCGGAAACAGGAACCGCTCGTCGAACTCCGGCATGTCGAGGGCCTGCGCGATCGTCAGGCGCACCTTCCAGTCCCCGCCCTCGAGGCTCATGCCGAAGGCCTTGGCGTACCCCGGGGCGGTCGGGTGCTCGAGCGTGACGATGGCCTGGACGAGGTCCGGTTCGACCCGATAGTCGCGCACCCGCCAGTTCAGCATCAGGTGGCGGAACAGCTTCCCGAACCTCGTCTTCTTGAACATGTCGTCGAATTCCCACAGCTCGTAGCGCGCCTGCGTGTCGCGCGAGAGCAGGGCGAACATGGCCTCGTAGTTCTCCGCCCGGAGGGCCTCGCTGAACCGGCGGAACGCCTCCGCCGGCGAAGTGGTGGCGGGAGGATCGGGGATCCGACCGGGTGGACGCGGACCGAAGGTGCACCCCGCCGCCACCAGGAGAAGCAGGCCGGTCAGCCAGAACCGCACCGGCACGCCCGGTCTGTCCGCCCGCCCCGGTCGGGGGGGCGAGGCCGCACGCGAGTTCGGGGAACTCATGGCCGTCTAGTCCGGCGTCGGGGGCGTCGTGCCCGGGGTGGCGGCGCCCCGCGAGGGTGCCTCGCTGGGGGCGGGCACCGCGTCTTCCCGGGAGACCTCCTCGGCGCCGTCGGAGGCCTCTTCCCGCACGCCCGACACCTCCTTGGCCAGGGCGAGATAGTCCTCGGCCCCGGCGCTCTCCGGCGCATAGTCGAAGATCGTCTGCCCGTGGCTGGGCGCTTCCGCCAGGCGGACGTTCGTGCGGATCCGGGCGCGGAAGACCCGATCCTTGAAGTGACGTCCGATCTCCGCGACCACCTCCTTCGACAGGCTGGTGCGCGCATCATACATGCACGCCACGACGCCCGAGATCCGCAGCGCGGGGTGGATCCGGCGTTGCACCAACTCGATCGTCTTCATCAGGAGGGAGATGCCATGCAACGCGAAGTACTCGCACTGCAGCGGGATGAACACTTCATCCACGAAGGCCAGTGCGTTGACGTTCAGCAGCCCCAGGGAGGGCGGACAGTCGACCAGGACGTATTCGTACCCGGATAGCCCGGAGAGCGCATCGCGGAGCGCCAACTCCCGTCCGATCACCGAATTGAGTTCGACTTCCGCTCCCGCCAGGTCGATCGACGACGGCAGCAGATCGAGGTGGGCGGAGACATGAAGCGTCGCTGCCTCCGGCTTGGCTTCGCCGCGCAGGACGTCATAGACGGTGAGGCGGGGTTCGTTGACGTTGATGCCGAAGCTGATCGTGGCGTTGGCCTGCGGATCGAAGTCGATGAGGAGGACCTTGCGTCCGAGGCGTGCGAGGCCGGCGGCCAGGTTTGCGGCGGTCGTCGTCTTCCCCACCCCGCCCTTCTGGTTCACCAGCGCGATCTTGCGCATGACGCGTCCGGTCCACAAAGGGGGGTGTGAGCGATCGTCGGATGATACTCGTGGTCGCTCGACACTGTCAAGGAGAAGGACCGGGTCCCGAGGCGGCGGGAAGTTCCTCGGCGGGGGAGAAGGCGGGTTCCTTGCGTTCTAGCCGGCCTGCAGGAGCCGATACCCGGTCCCCGAGCCTTCCGCGCCGCTCCTCCCCGTCGATCGGGGGCGGCGACGGATCTTCGTGGTCTGGTCGCCGACCGCGCCCGGACGGACCAGGGTCCAGGGCATCCGGCCGTTCGGCAGCCAGGTGAGCATGACGTACGGTTCGACCCGCGGCTGGGCCATGGGGCTCTCCTCCTCCGTTCGGTGCCGACCCAGGATGAAGCAAGGCCTGTACCTGGACTGCAGAATATACATGCGTTTGCTCGCTTCCTGCTTAGTTCCGCCAAATCAATGGGTTGCGACCAGAAGATGGGCCCGACGAAGGACGGGGGCGAAGTCAGGGGACGTGCAACCGTTCAACATGATTTACAGTCCCTGTACCTCCGGGTGGACACTCGTATTCCCGTGCGAACGCTTCCGGGGCTCGGGTGGCGAGGAAGTCTCGGCGCTGCTCCCTGCAACCGGGGGTCGTCGTCAACGGTCTCCGGCGACCGGTCACGCCTCGCGCCCGGTCCGGGGTCATCCCCACGGCGCGCTCCTTGACGCTGCGGAAATGCGCGTGCTACCATTCGGCTCAACCCGAAGGACGCCCCGATGAGCAAGATCCTGAATCCCACGGTCTCCGCTCCGGTCCTGCTGCAATCCATCCTGGACGTCGCCATCAAGTCCACCGGGGCCGAACGGGGGATGATCTTCCAGTTCGATCAGGACGGGAAGGTCCTGCCGCGGCTGGGTCGGCACGTCACCGGTCGCGACCTCGATCCGCAGCGGGAGATGCAGCTCTCGCACAATGTGATCGAAGAAGTCGTGCGGACGCAGCAGCCGCAGGTGATCGACGACTTCGGCAAGCGGATGGGCGCGAGTTCGCCGTGGGCGAGCGTGGTGACGTTGCGGCTTTCCTGGTCGCTTTGCGTGCCGCTGATTCCGGGGGCCGGGAGCGCGCAGGCGATGCGCGGGGCGCTCTACCTCGACAGCACGACCAAGCCCAGGCAGCGGCTGCAGGACTTCCTCGACATGCTGCAATCGCTCGGCCAGGCGGTGGCGCTGGCCCTCGAGAACGAGGCCCTCTACGAGCGATTGTCGAAAGAGAAGAGCCGTCTGACCGCCATCGCCAAACTGTCGTTGGCGATCAACTCCGCGGCCGACCTCGACGAGTTGCTGCGCGCCGGCCTCGACGTCATCCTGGCCGAATCGAACAGCCACAAGGGGTTCCTCATGCTGCTGGAGGCCTCGCCGGCCTCTCCGCAGACCGGGCGTCTGGTTTTCAAGCTGGGGCGCGACCGCCAGGGCAGCATGGTTCCGGAGACTTCGTTTTCGATCCACCGCCGGCATCTGGCGGACGTGATCCGTCGCGGCGAGTCGATCTTCCAGCCGCCCTCCGCCGCGGATCAGCAGAACTTCACGCAGACCGTGATGGAATTCCGCGCCACCTTCCCCTCGTTCATTCCGCTCAAGGTCGTGGAGTACGACCCGCGCGGGGACGATCAGGTGACCAAGCCGGGCCGCACGATCGGCGTGGTGTGCGTCGACAGCTTCATCGAGGTCGGGGATTCGGCGAAGGACACGCTCTTCCTGCTCGAGGTTCTGGCCAGCCAGCTGGCGACCGCGATCGAGCGGACGCGGCTGGTGCGCACGAAGTTCGAGAAGGAGCAGATGGACGCGGAATTGCGCAACGCCGAAAGCGTGCAGCGGTTCCTGCTCCCCAAGAGTCTGCCCGAGGTTTCCGGCTATCACATCGCGGCGCGGTGTTTTACCACCGAGGGGCCGGGGGGCGACTATTACGACTTCATCGAACTCGATACCGGCCGCATCGTCATCGTCCTCGCCGACGTGTCCGGCCACAGCGTTTCGGCGTCGCTGATCGCCTGTCTGGTGCGCGGCAGCATCCGCGCTTCGTGCGAGTACACCGACACCCCGGCCGAGATCCTGTTCAAGGCCAATCAACACCTGATTCGCGACATCCCGCACGGGATGTTCGTGACCGTCTTCCTGGCCATCCTCGACATCGAGCCGATGATGCTCACCTATTCGAACGCGGGTTCGCCGCTGCCGCTGCTGTTCCGCCGCGGCATGGATCAGCCGTTCGAGCTCAAGGTCGGGGGCATGCCCCTGGGCATCCTCCACCCGGTCACGTACGAGCAGGAGACGCTGGAGCTGGATCCCGAGGACTTCCTGGTGATCTACACGGACGGTGTGATCGAGGCCGAGAACGCGGGCAAGCGGGTCGGCGTGGAGGGTCTGGTCGAGGAGGTGCGCACGAAGCTCGACCAGTCGCCGGACGACGTCCTGATGGGCATCCGCTCGATGCTGCAGCGCTACACCGGCGCGGAGAAACTCGACGACGACGTCACCATGATCGCGATGAAGTGCATGTCCGGCGTCGAGAACACCGAGTTCACCATCTACAGCACGCCGGACTACGTCGAACAGGCGACGCAGCGCGTTCTCGACCATCTCCGCCAGCGCGGCTTCATCACCGCCAACGAGCTGAACCTGCGACTCGTCCTCGTCGAGTTGATCGGCAATGCGGTCGAGCACGGCAATCGGAAGGTGGCGAGCAAGAAGGTGAAGGTCCGCATCAGCACCGACCCGCAGCAGGCGAACGTGGTCATCCTGGACGAGGGGGAAGGATACGACGTGGAGACGGTGTGGAGCGGCCTGAACACGACCGACGCCACTTCGGAGCGCGGTCGGGGGCTCTATCTGGTGAAGCAATACGTCGACCTGATGCGGACCAACCGCAAGGGGAACGAGATCCTGGTCGGGTTCAAGAAGGGGAAGTTCTGATCACCGTTCCCGCCGCGCGGTCCCGCCTTTGACGGAGCGGACGCGCACGGCCGGCGGTCCCGCCCCGCGTACGACCCAGCGCACGTACACCGCCCCCATCCCCGGGATCGCGTCCACGCGCAGTTCCTGCGGATCCCGTTTCTGCTCCCGGGCGCGCTCGAAGAACACGTTGTCGGACACCACGCCGGCGAGAACGACGAGACCCGTCCCCGACACGTCGATTCGATCGGGCGGGGTGATCCGGTGGGCGACGTCGTGGGCGGTGCGCGTCGGTGTCAGCCGCGGGTTGGCGATCACCGCCGTCACCTCGCGGAGGCCGCCGGGCAGGTCCCGCACCTCGACCGATTCCACCTGCACCCGCGGCATCTGGTCCGCGTGGTACAGCGTGAACGCCATGTTCCGGTGGCACTCCTCCTCGAGGAGGAAGGAGGGCGGCTGACGCGTCCACTCCTTGCGGAATCCCCCCACTTCCACGCGCCCGTATTGCGGGTGGTCCACTTCCTTCCACGGGATGAACCCCTCGCCGAACAGGAGGTAGCGGTCGAACGCGTGCAGGTCCTCGCGCTTGCCGAAGAACCCTTCCGGAGAGGCGCGGCGGAAGTAGTTGAAGGGCGTGAACAGCTCATTGGTGAACGTGAGCACGCCCTGCATGGCGTAGAACCAGTCGAGTTCCCCGCCGAACACCTCGTACAGTTCATGGGCGACGTTCAAGTAGCGGTAGCCGGGAAGGATCATTTCGCCCTTGCGGGCGATGGCGTCGAGAACGGCGATATCGGCGGGCGGGAAATGATCGCTCTTCGATCCCGGGCCGCGCAGGATCATCCCCCCGGCGTTGTGGTACGACTGGGCGCCGGCGATGTTCGGGTGGGCCATGACGAAGTCCGCCACCATGCGGTTTTCGGCGATCGAGAACGGATACCGGTGGGCGCCGCCCTGGACGTACGGCGGCTGCCAGGACCAGGCCCAGTCCCGGTTCGGATCGTAGAAGCCGACGCCGTCTTCGTTGACGCTCCCGTCGCCGTCGTTGTCGAATCCCTCCTCGTCGAGCAGCGTGTACTCGCCCGGTTCGTCGGGCGCCGCCTCCACCATCAGGTTGGGGTACTCCGGATGCCGCTTCCAGCGACCGTTCGGGTCGCGGATGCGCATCTGCGCGATCGTCCCGTCGCCGTCGAGGTCGTCCGGCCCGTCTTCATCGAAGGCGCCGTCCTGGTCGTCGTCCACGGGACGGATGCCGCTGCGCGGCGAATGGGTCGTGTTGGGCGAGCGGATGTGGAGATCGCGCGAATCGGGGCTCATCATCGGCAGGAGGTGAAAGACGCGCTCGTCGACGAGCCGCGTGACCGACGGGCTGCGGCCGTACATCTCGAGCAGGAACCAGGCGGTGTAGAGCACCACTTCGGTCCCCTGCAGTTCGTTGGCGTGGATGCCGCCGTCGATCCAGAAGGCAGGTTTCTCGGCCTCCGGTCCGGTGCGGGGGTCCGCGATGGTGAGCACCCACAGCTCGCGGCCGCCGTAGGATCGTCCCAAGCTCTCGAGCCGGCATCGTTGCGGGTGGGCGGCGGCGAGTTGTTGCAGGAGCGCGGTGGCCTCTCCGTAGTCGTGGTAGCGGTTCCACTGGGCGGCGACCTTGGGGTCGGCGGGGGCGCCCATGGGTTTGTAGGGTCGTTCCTGGGCAAGGCCGGCGGCCGCGACGAGGACGGCGGCGGCGGCGACGGTCAGGGATCGGCGCATCGGCTACTCCACAGGAACGGACGCCCGGGCGCTTCCGGCGCAGGGGCTGCCCACCTCGATCTCCACGGTTCCGCCCGCGCCGGGCTCGACGCGAAAAAGCCAGGTCGACTCCGCCGTTCCGCCGCTGCCTTCCAGGGGATCCAGGGTCCGGCGGGCGTGGCCGGCCAGGAGGACCGCGCGAGCAGGAAGGGTGAGGCGCACCCAGACGGGATCGGGCGTGCCGCTGGTGCGCCCCATCGCCGATTGGGTGGGGAGATACCCCGCGTTGACGATCCGGGCGCTCAGCCGGTGGACGCCGTCGCCGAGTCGCTCGAGTCGGGTTTCGTGGATGCGCAGGTCGGGCAGAAGGGCCGCGAGGCGGCGCAAGAAGGCGAAATGGCGTTCCGCGAGCGGGTCGAGTTCCGTCGCCGGCGGGTTGAGCAGGATGAAGGGCTTGAAGCCCCCGACCTCCACGGTCTTGCCGGGGAAGTCCGGGTGCGCGATCGGGGTCCACGGGATGAAGCCGTCGATCTTCTCGCGTTCGAACCAGCGCAGGGCGTTGCGCCACTCCGCGCCGCGCGGGTCGTCCGTCTTGGGCCGGTTCGGCGGCACGCGGCCGGATGGGTCGAGCGGCGGGAGCGTGCCGGCGGCCCCGGGGGCGGCACCCGCGGCAGCCGTTGCGTTCGCGCCGCCGGCGCCCGGATCCGCGGCGGGCGGCGAGGGAGGATCCGTGTCCGCGCGCGGTTCCTCCGGCGCGGGTGTGGCGCCGCCCGCGGGGGGCTCGACCTCCGGCGATGGACCCGCGCCCTTCCCGTCCCCGGCGGCCGGTCCCGGATCGGCGGCGGGCGCCGTGCCGGGCGCTTCCGGCTTCGTCTCCGCGACGGGCACCGGCGGGATCCACCAGCCGCGCGCGGCGAACGACCAGCGTCCGTACTGGAAGTACGCCCACTCGCTGAACGAGCCCACGCCGTCGGGAGCCGCAGGCGGCTCGGTCCCGCCGTGGATCTCCCGATACGTCTTCGCGACGAAATGGTGGTACGGGGCGTCGGCCCCCAGCAGCGTGCGCTTGATCCTCTCCCCTTCCGCCCCGCCGTCCGGCTGCCAGGGGTTCATCAGGTTGTCCTCGGGCGTGAAGGAGAACACGATCGCCACGTGCGGGTGGTCGAACAGGAAGTCCGCCACCGCGCGCGATTCGGGTTCGGAGACCGGATGCGGGCCGGCTCCGGCCTGGAAGACCGGGTACTGATGGGGGAAGTTGCGGTTGAAGGAAACGCCGCCGGAGCCGTCTTCGTTCCACGATTCATCCCGGTCGGAGTCGAGCCCCTCGGCGTGGATCGACCACCCCCCGGCTTCGTTCTCGCGTCGCCCGGCGTCGATCATGACGCGGGGATCGCCCGGGTGCGGCAGCTTCGGGCCGATCCCGTCGGCCACGCGCAGCAGGGTGATCCAGCCATCGCCGTTGAGGTCTTCGCAAGGATCCTCGCCCGCCGGGCCGTCGCGATCATCGTCGGTCGCGCGGCCGTTCCCTTCCCGTTCCTGATACGGCTTGCGGAAGAAGGCCTCGGCGCCGTCCGGATTCACCCGGGGCAGGAAATGAAAGGTCGTCCGCTCCAGCAGCGCGGCCACCGCAGGATCCGACGCAGCGCGGTCGACGAGCAGGCGCGCGAGCCGCAGGCAGACTTCGGAGCCCGCCAGGTGCGGCGCGTGGACGCCGGCAACCACCGCGACGGCCGGCTTCGATGCGGGCGGCCCGGACGAGACGGTCAGGACGAGGATCTCCCGGCCGCCTGCCGAGGTTCCGAGTACCGCCAGCGACGCCAGGTCCGAGTCCGCGAGGGAGGTCATGCGCGCGCGGTAGGCGGCGTAGTCGTCGTAGCCCGGAATGGCGGGTTCCCCGGACGCGTCCGTTGCCAGGGCGAGGAGGAACGCGGCCGCGAGGCGGAGGCACCGGCGGAACGGGCGCATGAAGGGCTCCCTGGAGCGGGGACAAGAGGCATCCGGACCCGACCCTCCGGCCGGATCGGGCGAGGAGGCCGGGCGCAAAGGGCACCCCGGGTCCCCGCCGGATTCGCGCCGGGCTTCGTTGCTCGTCGTCGGCGATGCACGGGGGCATCGCCTCCTCCTCGCGCCTCGCCGGGCGCGAAAGTCGCCTCGGCCGAACCTAGGATCTCAAGATTGAAGACCCACTAGCGTCCGCCCCAACCGCCGCCGCCGGTCGTGAACGAGAACTTGTGTCCGCCGCCGTCCTGCCCGCTCACCTCGACCGTGTAGGTGACGTTGGCCTGAAGCGGATTCTTGGCCACGAAGGTGAGCGGGTTCTTGCCCACGTCGAGGATCTCCACTTCCGCGCCCTCTGCATCCAGCAACCGAACCTTCGGCTTGCGCGGCTTGTTCTTCAGGAAATCGATCACCACGAACGTGCCCGCGCTCGTGATCCCGTACTTCTCGAGCGGATTGGGCCCTTCGTTGGCGAACCACGTCGGGATGCCCGTATCGCCGTCGCCGGGCCAGGTGAGGACCGTGGCCAGGGCCCGGCCGCTGCCGCCGCCCGCATTGCGACACGACCACATGCTTCCGGGATAGCCGCCGAAGTGGATGCGGGTGCAATGGTGGCTGAATACCGGATCCCGGTGGAACTCGGAGCCGAGCCATCCGTCCATCACGGATTCGGCCGATCCGCCGCCGAGGATGCCGTGCGCGGCTTCCGCCCCCTCCGGCGTGTAGCCGGGGAGTTTCGCCTCTTCGTTGTGCGCGCCCAGGCCCGCCGTTGAGGGGTGATTCCGGTTGAGGACGAGGTAGCGGCCGTGGAGGTAGCCGCCGATCGAACCCGACCAGTCGCACAGGACGGGGGTGATCTTGATGAACTTGCGGCGACGATTCAGGTGCGCGGTCCCGCGCGCGACCTCCTTGAAGCTCTCGAACCAGCCGGCGAGGAGTTCCACCTGCTCCTTTTCCTTCTCGGAGACCTTGCCCTCCGCCTCGCGGTAGATCGCAGCGAGCCGGTCGCCGAGATCGGACCACGTCTGGAGCAGGGCGGCGAAGGCCTCGTCGCCCGGATAGGGGGTGCTGCCTCCCTTCTCGGGCATCGGCTTGTCGGGATCGAGCACCTTCTTCTGGATCGAGACGCAATCGTCCGCTTCGGCCTTGTATCCCAACCGGGCCATCTCGGCGCGCACCGCAGCAAGTTCTTCGACGGCCTTCTTGCGCGCCTCGACGAGGGCGGCGCTCGGGGGCGAAGACTGCGCGAACGCGGCGGCGGCGCAGGCAAACGCGAACCAGACGGGGAGGAGGCGCTTCATGCCGGGAGATCTCCGGATGGCCGGGAAGGGGCGCACGCGGATGATCTTAGCAGGTCGCCGACGCGTGTAAAGGCTTCGCGTTCGAGGGGGCGCGGGGTCCGGGCGGGAGGGCGAGTAACCGGGCGTCACGCAGGCGGGGAAGGAAGTGCCGGGGGCGGGACTCGAACCCGCACGGGTTGCCCCATACGCCCCTCAAACGTACGTGTCTGCCAATTTCACCACCCCGGCAGGGAATTGCGTGGTTGGCTCGACTGAGGGAAGGGAGATTCTACGGGTGGGGTGCGCGGGGGTCAAGGAATTCCGGGCTGCAGGCGCCCGAATTCCCGGGATCCGTCGCGTCAGCCCTGCCAGGGCACGTCCGGCACGCCTTGACGTCGGTTGACCGCGCGCGCCATGACGAACAGCAGGTCGGAGAGGCGGTTGAGGTAGACGATGATCCGGGGATGCACGGCGCCCTGCCGGGAAAGCGTGACCACGCGGCGTTCCGCGCGGCGACAGACCGTGCGCGCGGCGTGCAGGGTCGCCGCGGAGGTCCCGCCGGCCGGCAGGATGAAGGTTCGCAGGGGGCTCAATTCGCCCTCCAGGCCGTCGATCGTCTCTTCCAGGAACTCGATCTCCTCGGGGGAGATCTCCTGGGGCTTCTTGTGCCGGGCGCGCGTCTCCTCGGGGGTGGCGAGGTCCGCCCCGATCGTGAACAGGCTCGACTGTACGCGCTCGAGGACCGCGTCGAGGTCGGCCGGAAGTCGAGTCGCGCGCGCCAGGCCGAGGAAGGCGTTGGCTTCGTCGACCGACCCGTACGCTTCGATGCGGAGGTCGTCCTTGGCGACGCGCGCGCCGCCGTAGAGTCCGGTCTCTCCGAGGTCTCCGGTTCGGGTGTAGATTTTCACGGCGTCCTCCGCGCGCGGGCACTCGGCAGCGTTCCGGGATCCCGCGCATCGTCGCCCGCTCGCGCCCGCCTGTCAACTGTCCCTTGCACTCGCCGTCCCAGCCCCCTAGAATGGCCCCGCGGCCTCAACAGGGGGAACGGCCGTCACCTTCCGAAGCCCCCATCCGCCGGATTCCACCCGTAATGATCGATCTCGACCGCGCGCTCCGCTACGTTCGGGAGAACGGCAACGCCCTGGACCGCCTTCGCCTGGAGGCCTTCCTCGGCAAGAAGGTGGACCCCGAACCGGCCCTCGCGGAATTCGTCCGCTACCAGAACGAGGACGGGGGGTGGGCGCACGGGCTGGAGTCCGACTACAACGGAACCATCAGCACGCTGTCCACCAGCGCCCAGGCCGTTCGGATGCTCGTCGAACTCGGGCTGACGTCGCATCCCGTCTTCCTCCGGACCATCAGCTTCATCACCATCATGCAGCGGAGCGACGGCGCGTGGGACGAGGACGCAGTCCTCTACGCCCACAAGGCGCCGCGACGGCTCTGGCCCTCGCGCCGCTGGACGGTCTGGTCCTCGACGGTCGACGCGCTGGCCGCGCTGATCCGCAGCGGCTTCGCCGACTCGCGCGAGGTCGAGTGGTCGCGGAAGTTCCTCGGCACCGACGAAGACCTGGTCGAGGAGATTTGGGGGCAGGGACTGACCTATCCCTCGCTGGGCCTGATCATCTTCGGGTCCACGCTGGCGCCGCGGGCCTGGGAGTTCAACCGCTGCCAGCAGATCATCGCGGCCTGGCTGCACTCGGGGGAAGACGTCGTCGCCGATCTGCCGGTCCTTGCGGACGTGCTGACCCACATGGGTCTCACGGCCGGCACCGGGCCGTTCGAGGAGACGCGCGCGCGCCTGGAGGCGGGTCAGCAGCCCGACGGGGGGTGGCTCGCCCCGGCGCGCTGGAACCGCCCGGACGCGACGCTCGTCGTCCTGCGCTTCCTCCGGGCGGTGGGTGCGGTGAAGTGATCGCGGCGGTCCCCTGGGGCCGGACGGCTTCGACTTCGAGGGCGCCGGCCCAGGCGGCGGGACCGTTCCGGGCAATGCGCCTCTCCCCCGCCCGGAACGCACGCGAAAGGCCCGGTCCCGTCAGCGGTTGACCAACAGGACCACGCTCCCGTTCCGATCCACGACCCGGGTCGATTCGGCGAGCTCCGGGTTCCCTTCGTGGTACTTCTGCTTGGTCACCACCCAGACGCGCCCCGGTCCCCGGACCCGTTCCATCAGGCGCTCCTGGCCGAAGAGTACGTTCTCGCGGTACTCCGGGGCGGCCTGGTCGAAGACGTCGTCGTCCTTCTCGTAGTCGACCAGGAGGACGCGACGGCGGACGTAGAAGGGCAGCGTGCGAATGTTGCAACGGTAGGAGAGGATTTGATCGTCGGCCTGCAGATGTTCCTGCAGGTGCCGTCCGATCGGCTCCACGCAACTGAACTCGGCCTCGGTGACCTTGCGCGCGGCGATGCCGACGTGGGCGAGCACGAGCAGGAACGCGACGGTCAGGAGCGGGACGTCCGGTCCGCGGCCCCGGCGTCGGGAGATCCACACGGCCGCGAGGTAGACCGCGCCCAAACCGGACAGGATCGGGAGGGTTCCGTAGGCGGCGGCGAGGGGGCCCGGCGGCGCGAGCATCCAGGCCACCGGCGCGCCGAGCGTGATCAGGCCCAGGATCACGAACCACGAGTTCCAGCCGACCGACTCCCACCGGTTCCGGGCGCGGCCGGGGTCCGCGATCGAGTCGCTCCACAGCCGTCCGTTCATGAGCGCGACCGGGACCGTGATCGGCAGCAGGTAGGTGGGCAGCTTGGCCGCAATCCCCGTGAACGCGACGAGAATCGTCGGCCACCACACGAAGAGGAAAAGCGGTCCCCACTCCCGTCGCAGCGGTCGCTCCGGACGCGCGAAGACCTCGCGCGCGCCGAACGCCGGCAGGAAGAACGACCACGGCATGCAACCGACCAGGAGCACCGGCAGGTAGTAGATCGGCGCCAGCCTGGGATCGACGGAGTGGTATCCTTTGCTCGAGGCGACGGCGCTGGTCGCCTTGTCCACGACGAGATACCGGAAGATGCCCGGCGTCTGCTGTTCGGCCAGGACCAGCCAGGGGACCACCATGGCCGCGGAAACCAGCAGGCCGCGGACCAGACGCAGGCGGCGCAGGGCGGCCCAGTCTTTCCGGATCCCCAGGAAGAGGACGACCGGGAGCAGGGCCGGCACGAAGACCGCGGGCCCCTTGGTCAGGAGTCCGCCGCCCAGGCAGAGATAGTAGCCCCAGCGCCAGCCGGGCCGGTCCTCCCCGTCCCCGTACCAGCGCAGGAAGCACCCCACCGCGGCGATCCCCCAGAAGGTGGTGTACAGGTCCGCGGTGACGGTTCGCGCCACTACAAAAAAAAGGATCTGGCTGGCCAGGATCCCCGCGGCGAGGGCGCCCGCGAGGGGGTCGAAGAGGGTCGCCCCGATCCCGTACACGATCGCGACGAGGGCGGTCGCGAAGAGCGCCGTCATGAAGCGCGCGCCGAAGTTGTCGGGGCCGAACAGGCCGACCCCGATCGCGGTCATCCAGTAGGCGAAGGGAGGCTTCTCGAAGTGCCGCTGGTAGTTCAACCGTGGCGTCACCCAGTCGCCGCTCTCGTGCATCTCGCGGGCGATCTCGGCGTACCGGCCCTCGGACGGTTCGGTCAGGCCGAGGTGCCCCAGCCGGAGCCAAAGGGCGGCGACGCCGAGCAGGACGATCGCCAGCGCCCGCAGGGGCGGACGCACGGAGGACGGGAGCGCGGCCGAATCAGTGCTGCTCAACGGGCTGGGCGGGTGTCAGCACGGGCAGGGAGACGAACCGCTCGGAGACCGGCAGTTCGTTCTTGGTCATCACGCGCGTCGAGACGTTCCGGTACAGCTTGCAGCAACGGGCGCAGCCGGGGAAGAGCCCGCCCTCGTCCCGGATCGCGTTTCGCAGATGCCGGTACGGCCCATTGTTGAGGATCTCATCCAGGCGGTTTTCCCGGATGTTCCCCATCTTCTGGGGGATGAAGGGACAGAGGACGACGTCTCCGTTCGGAGTCACGCGCGTTTCCGTCCAGGGATAGATGCACTTGCTCTGAATCCGGAAATGCTCGCTGTACCAGGTGTCCAGCTCGGCGTGGGTGAGCTCCGGCTTCTGGACGATCCGGACCCCGACCCGTTCGGCGGCTTCCTTCAGCCGACCCACCTGCTTGAAAATCTTCGCCGGGTCGGGCATCGGCCCGTCCTTGACGTACACGACGAGCTCGGTCTTGTCGCCGGGGAAGTGCTTCTCCCACACCTGCTCGTGCTGCCGGGTCTCCTCGCGGGTGAGGAAGCTTTCGTGCTGGAACGTGATCCCGTCGATGTCGATCCCCTTCAGCAAGTCCGGGACCTGGTCGATCGTGTCGACGGTGTTGTCGCTGATGACCGCATTGACGAAAACGCGCGTCTTCTTTTTGTGCTCCGCGAAGTAGCGCAAGTTCTGCAGCGTCCGCGCGAGCGCCCCGTTGATGCCGACCACCCGGTCGTGGACTTCGTGCGGCCCGTTGATGGAGAAGATGATGAAATTGAGGCCGGCCTTCACCAGGCGGTCGATGCGCTCGGGATTCAAGAGCATGCCGTTGGTGTTGACCCCCGCCTTGCATCCGGCGCGCAACAGGGTCTCGAGGATGTCGGTGCAGTCCTTGCGCACGAACGGCTCGCCCCCGGTGACGAAGAAGGACGCGTAGTGGCGGCGGGCCTGCTTCGCGAGGTCGCGAATCTCGTCCAGGGTGAGTTCATCCAGTCGCTTGTTGAGAACCGTGTCCTTCTCGAAACAGAAGTCGCACTTCAGGTTGCAGCGGTAGGTCACCTCGAGGGTGATGCTGACCAGCGCGGACGAAGTGCCCGACCTGTTGTAGTAGAAGTCGGGGATGAACGTGACCAGTCGCTTGAAGAGCGCGCGAAGGTCGACCGAATTGAGGCTGAGCAGATGCTTCGCCAGCTTGGCGTTCTTGGTGAACGGCACGGAGACACCCTCACGCATCCCGACTCGCACGCTCCGTCCGGACGGCCGGTCTTCGCGGGCGGTCCTGCCTTCCTTCCTATCGGCAGAATCGGCGACCGTCTGCTGGCCGTGGCGGGGTACAAACTCGGAAGGTAAAAATTACCCGATCGCCGATCCGGGCGTCAATCTTATTGTATTGCAAGCCGGAACAGGACCCCTAAAATGGGGGCCTTGATCAGGGAGGGGTATCCGGTCATGCGTGCCATTCATTCCGCCGTCCTGCTTCCGGTCGTAATCCTTGCCCTCGTCGGTTGCAGCATTGTCCAGCCGATCCTGGGTCCGAGCGGCCCTCCCGCCCAGATCAAGGACGTCCCCGGAAAGTATGCGGGCGTAGACGGTTACTACGATGAGACCGAGTTCAGCTATCGCGATGACCGGGGCGGGTCCCTGGAAGGCGTGCGCTGGAAGCTGGAAGTGATGCAGCCCGGGAAGTTCCGGATGGACGTGACGGGTCCCGAGGTGCTGCGGATGGTCTCCGACGGTACGCAGATGGGGGTTCAGACTGCGGGGGCGTCCCGCCTTTCGCTCCAACCGCTTCCCGACCCCTTGCGGTTCTACCACATCGAAGGAATCCTGGCCGGGTACAAGTCCACGTCCTATCTGAGCCAGTCCCTCGTGCTGCCGTGGGTGTTTCGCGAGATGGAGAGCCAGGCGGACCTGCTGCTCGACGGTCAGATCGGTGTGGAGGTGGGAACGTACTGGGGGGAAGAGTGCGTCGTCTACTCGTACGGGGACGAGTCGGTCAAGCGGTTGTGGCGGGGGAAGCAGCGGGCGGACGGCGGGCTCTTGCGGCTCTGGTTGTCGCGGTACGAAAACAAGCTCCTCCGCGAAGAATGGCAGGTCCGACTGGTCCCCGACGGGGAACCGAAGCGCGAAGTGACCTTGACGTATCAACATCGCAACGTTCGGATCGATGCGGTGCTCGAGGAGGAGCGGTTCGCCCTCGAGCCGCTGCCGGTGTCGACCGATCGCGCGGTTGCCTCGGGGACGGGTGATCCGAGCCGGGCGGTCGTGGCGGGGACGGAGGGCGCTCCGGTGGACGGGGCGGGCGGCACGGCGCGGGCGGTGACTCCGGAGGATGCGGCCGGCCCGATCGCGGTGCCGTCCGGAGAGGGGCCTCCGCTGCCGGAAGGTGCGCGCGGCGAGGCGCTGTCGGCGCTGATCCGCCTGCTGCGGGGTCCGAACCCGGAGTGGGCGACGGGTGCGGCGGCGGTGCTGCATGCCAACGGACGGCCGGAAGGGTTGCGTTCCCTGGCGGATTGGGTGAACAGCCGACAGATGCGCTGGGTCGGTTGGGCGGCGCGCGCCGCGACGGACATCAAGGCGGAATCGCTCAAGGAGGGACTCCAGGCGCAGACCCGGATGGGGGACGGCGTGGCGCGTGTCTGGGTCTATCGCGCGCTGTATGCGCTGGGAGACACCAAGAATCTCGATCTGCTCGAGGATTCCCTGAAGACTTCCGACGTCGATGTGCAGATCGAGGCCACCCAGGCGATCGCGGAGCTGAAGAGTCGGGCCGTGGTCAACTTGCTGATCGGCCACCTGGGGCACGGTGATCCGGATTTGCGCGTGTGGGCTGCGCATGCCTTGGGAGAGATTGCCGACGGGCGCGCGCGCGAGGCCCTCGAGGGGACGCTGGCCCGGGACAGCGATGCCGGAGTCCGGGTCGAGGCCGCCCTGGCGCTGCGAAAGATCGCGGATCCCCGCTCCCGACCCGTTCTGGAAAAGGCGATCACGGATGATGCGCACAAACCGGTCCGGGCGCAGGCGGCCGGAGGGGCCTACCGGCTCGGGAATCGAGGCGCGCTCCTGTTCCTGCTCGCGATGCTGAAGAGCAGCAGTCCGGATGCGCGGCACGAGGCCTTGCTCGTCCTGGGCTCGCTGCAGGATCCGGAAGCGGCGCCGGCCTTGCAGGAGTTCGTCGGCGCCGAGCCGCCGCCTCCCGACTCGGAGCTCGAGGAGGCGGCGATCGCGATGGGCAAGATCGCGGCGCCGACGACGATTGACGCCTTGCGCCGCTTGCTCTCGTACGAGGTGCCGCGCGTGCGCCTGCGGGCGGCGGCGGCGCTGGCGAAGATGAAAGAGCCCGCGGCGCAGGAGCCGTTGCGGGCGCTCCTGCGCGCGGAGGACCCGGAGGTGGTCTTCGAGGCCGCGAAGGCGTTGCTGGCTACGAACTAGCCCGGATTATTCGCGAACCGCTTCGCTGTTCGCGAACAATCCGGCTCCGTCCGGCCTGGAAGG